>JAZLAC010000013.1:0-12696 GCA_045612965.1 Bacteroidaceae bacterium
AATGTTGCAGACTTTCACTGCATTCCCATCTTAGCCCGTCGGCATTTTCATACCTAAGGGAACCAAATGCGGAACAAAGGTACAAATAAATGAGAGAACTACAAAATAAGTAACGATAAAAAAAATAAGTTGGGATAAAACGACCAAAGGGGGAGGTATACAAATCGTCCCAAGTTATTCTTTAATCATTACTAAGGAGAAGAAAGCGTAAAAATAATACCGTCGCATGGTTTTGAGCCACACGACGGTATTTTGTGTATTTGGTTTGTGGTGCGTGAGCCAATAAACACTCACGGCCTTTATTTCACAACCTTAACTTTGTTTAAGTTGTTCTCTATTGACATTAGTCTTCCTCCTTGTCGCTCAACATAACCAAACAAGTTTGACTCTGCTCTCGCTTAATCGCAAAATTCACTTAATCGCAGATTTCTCCTTTTTCCTTTCTCCTTTCTCCTTTCCCCTTCCCCTTTCCGTTTATTTCTTGAACTTGGGGTCGTTCTGGATGAGCCATTCGGCTATCTGTACGGCATTGAGGGCGGCGCCCTTCTTGATCTGGTCGCTTACGAGCCAGAAAGTGAGACCGTTGGGGTTGCTGATGTCCTTGCGGATACGACCGACGTAAACGTCGTCGCAGCCTTCCAGGAACAGGGGCATGGGGTAATCCTTCTTCTCGGGCTCGTCCTGAAGACGGAGGCCATTGCCGTTTCTTACTGCTTCCTTGAATTCCTCTACACTTACGGGGCGCTCGGTTTCAGCCCAGATGGCCTCTGAGTGGCAACGCAGCGAGGGGACACGCACGCACATTGCCGAGCAGTCGGCGTCGGTATGCATGATTTTCTTCGTCTCGTGGAACATCTTCATCTCCTCCTTGGTGTATCCGTTGTCGGTGAATACGTCGATCTGGGGTATTACGTTGAATGCCAACTGGTATGCAAACTTTTCCACCGTTGGCTTCTCTCCAGCCAATACCTGGCGGTACTGCTCAAAGAGTTCTGCCATGGCTGCTGCACCTGCACCGCTGGCTGCCTGATAACTGGCAACGTGTATGCGGCGGATGTGGCTGATGTTCTCCAAAGCCTGCAGTGCTACTACCATCATGATGGTGGTACAGTTGGGGTTGGCGATGATGCCACGGGGGCGTTCCAATGCGTCCTTGGCGTTGCACTCGGGAACTACCAGGGGTACGTTCTCGTCCATGCGGAAGGCACTGGAGTTGTCGATCATCACGGCACCATGCTTGGTGATTGTTTCGGCAAAGTCTTTGCTGGTGCCGCCTCCGGCGCTTGTGAAGGCGATGTCCACGCCCTTGAAGTCGTCGTTGTGCTGAAGCAGCTTGACTTCTATTTCCTTTCCACGGAAGGTGTATTTTGTTCCAGCGCTACGCTGGCTGCCAAAAAGCAGAAGTTCGTCAATGGGGAAGTTGCGCTCATCCAGAACGCGCAGGAATTCCTGACCTACGGCGCCGCTGGCACCTACAATGGCTACTCTCATAGTTATGTTTTGTCTATTAGTTGAATGTCGGTTTTACAAAATCGGTGCAAAATTACGGAAAATATTATAAATAAGGTATCTTCTTGCCTATAAATACCGCAAAAAACCTTACCTTTGCGTGAAATTACACAAGAGATGCACCAGTTATTGACAATAATGCAAATGCCGTTGGCCCTGGTAACAGATCCGACATGGGTTTTCTTTGTCGTGCTGATGATCATTCTCTTTTCTCCTATCCTTCTGCGCAGGTTGCGCACACCGCACGTCATAGGTTTGATATTGGCTGGTGTGATGATAGGCCAGCATGGTTTCAATATCATAGAAAGGGACAGGAGCTTTGAAATATTCGGTCAGGTAGGCATATATTTTATCATGTTCATTGCCGCCCTGGAGATGAATATGGGCAGTGTGCACCAGTATGGGCGCAAGGGCTTGATTTTCGGCCTCGTCACGTATGCCATTCCCTTTGCCACGGGTTTCCTTGCCGCATATTATCTTTTGGGATTCGGTGCTACAACGTCGGTATTGCTGAGTTGTATCCTGGCATCGCATACGTTGATCAGCTATCCTATCGTGGGGCGTTACGGTATGACCCGTCATCCTGTTGTCATTGTGTCCGTAGTGGCCACGGCCGTTGCCCTGTTCGTAGCCTTGCTGGTGTTGGCCATTGCTGTAGGAACTCTCCAGGAGACGACCTGGATGTTCTGGGTGCTGTTTGCTTTCAAATGTGTGGTGTACGGTGGGTTCATAATATACGTTTACCCAAAGATTGGACGATGGTTTCTACGCAGGTACGATGATACCATCATGCAGTTCATCTTCGTGTTGTCTTTGGTATTCCTCAGTGCCGCTCTGGCCGAGTTGGCCGGGTTGGAGGGATTGCTTGGCGCTTTCCTTGCCGGTTTGTCCATCAACAGGCTCATTCCCCGCACATCGCCCCTGATGTCCTACATCCAGTTTGTGGGCAACGCATTGTTTATTCCATATTTCCTCATTGGAGTGGGCATGCTGATAGACCTTAAGGTCTTGTTCGGCGATCTGAATACGATTTGGATAGTGTTGGTGATGGTATTGGTGGGGACACTTTCCAAGTGGCTTGCCTCGTATGTCATGAGTTTCGTGTCCAAGGAACTGAAGGGTGGCTCCCTGTTGATGTTCGGCCTGACCAATGCTCATGCTGCAGGTGCCCTGGCCATAGTGATGATAGGTACCGACCCCAAGGTGAACCTTATGGATGTTTCGGTGCTGAACGGCACGGTCATGCTCATCCTGTTCTCGTGCATCATAAGCAGTTTTGCCACCAACGAGGGCGCACGCCGCCTGGCCTTGATGGATATGGACACGGAAGAAAACCAAGGTGCGTGGCATGGTAAATGCCTGGTTACATATAGCCAACCAGACAGCGTGGGTCTGCTAACACAGTTGGCCTTGGTAATTCGTAATACACGTATTCCCGATAGTCTTATGGGTCTTACGGTAACGTTCAATGACTACGACGGCGAGGCCGAGGGTTACCGTGATGCCCAGCGCATGCTGGAGGATGCCACCTCTGTGGCCTCTGCGGCACAAGTGGATATGAAGACCCTCTCGCGCCTCAGCACCAATGTGGCGGGAGGTATCCTGCACACCATACGTGAGTATGATTGCGGTGAGGTGATGGTATGCCTTACCGACCGCACCACGGGTATGCCCAAATCCAGCCTTGGTCCTATTATAGACCATGTCCTGGAGGGAACCAATAGGCAGGTGATGGCCGTCCGCCTGATAGTCCCCCCAGGAACTTTGCACAGAGTTATCGTTGCCGTGCCCCAGAAAGCCGAGTATGAGGCGGGTTTCTACAAGTGGCTTGAGCATGTTTGCCGTATGGGCGAGCAACTGGATTGCCGTCTGGAGTTCCATGCTCACCCCGATACGATGGCTAATATAAGGAGCTACATGTGGCGATACCACGTCGCCTTGCGTGCCGAGTACATAGAGATGGCCCTGTGGACAAAGATTATGTCCCTCTCGCAGAGGGCAGGTTCGGACGACATGGTGGTGTTTATCAGCGCCCGTCCCGGGTTCATTTCCTACAAGGGTGCCTTTGCCGGCCTTCCCTTGATGATACACAGATATTTCAGTCACACCAGCGTAATGCTGCTATATCCCGACCAGTGGTCATGATTAAGATAGAAGACATACATAAGTGTTTCGGCAACCTGCAGGTTCTCAAGGGCATAAATCTGGAGATCGGTAAAGGCGAGGTGGTGAGTATCGTAGGTTCCAGTGGTGCCGGCAAGACCACTTTGTTACAAATCATCGGCACGCTGGACCGACCAGATTCCGGCAAAGTGAAAATTACCGGCGAGGATGTTACCGGTTTCAGTTCCGACCGCATGGCGCGTTTCCGCAACCAGCACATTGGCTTTGTCTTCCAGTTCCACCAGTTGTTGCCTGAGTTCACGGCATTGGAAAATGTTATGATGCCTGCCTTCATAGCCGGAACCTCCCAAAAGGAGGCAAAAAAGCGTGCTATGGAACTGCTGGACTTTATGGGGCTTGGCGAGCGTGCAGAGCATAAGCCCAGCGAACTCTCCGGAGGCGAGAAACAGCGTGTGGCTGTGGCACGTGCCCTTATGAACAACCCTGAACTTGTTCTTGCCGATGAACCTTCAGGCAGCCTGGACACCAAGAACAAGGAGGAACTGCACCGCCTGTTCTTTGACCTAAGGGATAAGTACGGGCAGACCTTCGTCATTGTTACCCACGATGAGGCTTTGGCTTCTATAACAGACCGCACCATCAGAATGAAGGACGGTGTGATAGTGGAATAGTAGCAAGTCCAGCGGACCCCTCCCCAACCCTCCCCTGTATGGGAGGGAGTAGTTACAACCAACAATAGAACTAACCTAATTTATTATTAACATCAAAAATAATCCCTCTATTCCCCAGTAGTATAAACTCCCTCCCATACAGGGGAGGGCAAGGGGAGGGGTCCGATAAAATATGAACATAAAATTAGGACAGATAAACACCCTCAGGGTGGTAAAGCAGGTGCCCTTCGGATACTATCTTGACGGGGGCAATATACATGGCGAGATACTCCTGCCTCAGAACGAGGTGCAGGGACAGGTGGTCGTGGGAGAAGAACTGGATGTCTTCCTTTATCTGGACCAGGAGGAACGCCTCATTGCTACCATGCGCAAGCCTCTGGCACAGGTGGGGGACTTCGCCTTTCTTGAGGTGGCATGGGTCAATAACTTCGGCGCCTTCCTCAATTGGGGTCTTCTCAAGGATCTCTTTGTGCCCTTCCGCGAACAGAAGATGAAGATGCAGAAGGGGCAGAGCTACATCGTGCACATTCACTTGGATGAAGAAAGCAGCCGTATCATGGCCAGCGCCAAGGTGGAGCGCTATCTTCTCTCCGGCAGGCCGTACTATCGCCGTGGCGACGAGGTGGACATCCTGGTATGGCAGAAGACCGACCTCGGTTTCAAGGTTATAGTGGACAACCAATGGGGAGGACTCCTCTATGATTCCCAGGTATTTCGTGAACTTCGTACGGGCGACCGCACGCGTGCGTATATAAACAAGGTGCGCGAGGACGGCAAGATAGACGTAACGCTATCGCGCCAGGGACAGGATGGAGTGGCGGACTTTAGCGACATCCTGCTCGCTTATATCCAAGAGCATAACGGTCGTTGCCCTTTGGGCGACAAGAGTCCTGCCGAGGAAATATCATCCCTATTCGGCGTTAGCAAGAAAGTATTCAAGAAAGCCGTAGGCGACTTGTACAAGCGCAGGCTCATAGTAATAGGTGAGGAGGGCTTGAGCTTGGCATAGCGTAGTCTGGCATTTTATTGTTAACATAAATAGGGGCGTGCATCACTGATGCACGCCCCTTATCTTTATCTTTCTTCCTTATTGTAGGAAGGATAAGTCAGCACAGAATTTACTCGGCATTCTCGTTGCCCTCGTTGTTGCTGAAGTTGGGACGGGGACGACGCTCACCTCTTTCGCCACGCTGGGGGCGGTCGCCACGCATGGGACGCTCGGGGCGCTCGGGACGGGGACGACGCTCACGCTCTACATAACCCTCGGGCTTCTCAATGAGAACACGGCGAGAGAGTTTGTATTTGCCAGTCTTGGGGTCAATCTCCAGGAGCTTAACCTGCAGCTTGTCGCCCTCCTTGATGCCAGCTTCCTCTACGGTCTCCAGACGCTTCCAGTCAATCTCGCTGATGTGCAGCAAGCCGTCCTTGCCAGGCATGAATTCCACGAAACAGCCGTAGGGCATTACTGAACGTACAGTGCCTTCGTAGACCTCGCCAATCTCGGGAACGGCAACGATAGCCTTGATCTTGCTCATGGCAGCATCAATGACAGCCTTGCTTGAACCGGATACCTGTACCTTGCCTACGCCGTCTTCCTCGTCGATGGTGATGGTAGCACCGGTATCCTCCTGCATGCCCTGGATAATCTTGCCGCCGGGGCCAATGACAGCTCCAATGAATTCCTTGGGAATGATGAGCTGCTCAATGCGGGGAACGTGGGGCTTCAGCTCAGCACGAGGCTCGGACATGGTCTTCATCATCTCGCCGAGGATGTGCTCACGGCCTGCCTTTGCCTGCATCAGAGCCTGCTCCAGAATCTCGTAAGAGAGACCGTCGCACTTGATGTCCATCTGTGTGGCGGTAAGACCGTTGGGAGTACCGGTGGTCTTGAAGTCCATATCACCCAAGTGGTCCTCGTCGCCAAGGATGTCGCTCAATACGGCATACTTGTCCTCGCCGGGGTTCTTGATGAGGCCCATTGCAATACCGCTGACAGGAGCCTTGATGGGTACACCTGCATCCATCAGGGACAGGCAGCCGGCACATACGGTGGCCATAGAGCTTGAACCGTTGCTCTCCAGAATGTCGCTCACTACGCGCACGGTGTAGGGATAATCGGCAGGAATCTGTCCCTTCAGTCCACGCCATGCAAGGTGGCCGTGACCAATCTCGCGACGGCCGATGCCGCGCTGTGCCTTGGCCTCACCTGTAGAGAAGGGAGGGAAGTTGTAGTGAAGGAGGAAACGCATGTAGCTCTTGTCCAAAACGTTGTCCACCATCTTCTCGTCGAGTTTGGTGCCCAGGGTTGTGGTGCTCAGGGACTGAGTCTCGCCACGTGTGAAGATAGCGCTTCCATGAGGCATGGGCAGGGGGCTAACCTCGCACCAGATGGGACGTATGTCTGTGGTCTTGCGGCCGTCCAGACGGATACCCTCGTCCAGGATGCAACGACGCATAGCGTCCTTTTCCACGTCGTGATAGTAGCGGTCAACCAGTGCATTCTTCTCGGCCAGTTCGTCGTCGGTCAGCTCGGGGTGTGCAGCGGCGTACTCCAGTTTGAAGTCCTCGCGGATCTTCTCGAAAGCCTCGGCACGTGCGTGCTTCTCGAGGGCCTGCTTGGTAACGTCGTAAGCGGGCTGGTAGCAGGTGGTCTTTACCTGCTCGCGCAACTCCTCGTCGTTAACCTCATGGCAGTACTCGCGCTTAACGTCGGTACCAAGTGCCTTGGCCAGTTCCTTCTGCAGCTGGCACATGGGCTTGATGGCTTCGTGGGCAGCCTTCAGGGCGCCGAGCAGATCCTGCTCGCTAACTTCCTTCATCTCGCCCTCTACCATCATGATATTCTCCTCTGTGGCACCAACCATCAGGTCCATGTCGGCCTTCTCCAACTGTGCAAAGGTGGGGTTGATGACATATTCACCGTTGATACGGGCAACGCGAACCTCGCTGATGGGACCCTCGAAGGGGATGTCGCTACAGCACAATGCGGCACTGGCGGCAAAGCCGGCAAGAGCATCGGGCATGTCCACGCCATCAGCAGAGTAAAGGATAACATTCACATAAACCTCGGCGTGGTAGTCGCTGGGGAAAAGGGGACGCAAGGCGCGGTCAACCAGACGGCATGTCAGAATCTCGTCGTCGTTTGCCTTACCCTCGCGCTTTGTGAAGCCACCGGGGAAACGGCCGGCTGCGCTGTACTTTTCGCGATACTCTACCTGCAGAGGCATAAAATCTGTGCCGGGAACTGCGTCCTTGGCACCGCAAACAGTGGCCAGGAGCACGGTGTTGTTCATGCGCAACATCACGGCACCATCGGCTTGTTTGGCCAACTTTCCGGTCTCAATGCTGATGGTGCGTCCATCGGGCAGAGAGACAGTCTTTGTAATTACATTCATCTTCTTTGTCTCGTATTGTTTGTATAAAACGTCTATTTCCACGCAAAGATACGGAAAAGTTCCAATACCTTATTATATATATAGGACAATATTCTTAAAAAGGCTCAAAAAAGGAGAAATTACCTCATTATGTATTGTTTATTCGGTTTAATGTTATACCTTTGCATCGCAATCCCGATAGAGTGTGGATGCAGATGAAGGGTTCTGACCGTTCGGTCGGGATTCTTTTATTTTGCGACTTTCAAAAAGCATCCGTTACCAGGGGGATGAATATAAGTAACAACAACCAAAACAAACAGAGTAATAAAACATGGCATACATGTCACAAAAGGGCTACGATGAACTCGTGGCAAAACTTCAGCACATGGAGAGTGTGGATCGTCCCGCCGCCAGTGCAGCAATTGCCGAGGCACGCGACAAGGGTGACCTCAGCGAGAATGCAGAATACGATGCAGCCAAGGAATGGCAGAGCAAGCTGGAGACACAGATTGCATTGCTAAAGCAAACCATACTGGACGCCAAGATTATAGACACACGCCATATGGATACCTCTAGCGTGCAGATCATGGCTACCGTAGGTCTGAAGAATGCTAAGAACGGCATGGAGATGAAGTACACCATAGTCAGTGCCACTGAGGCTGACCACCGTGCCGGCAAGATCAGTGTGGAAACTCCCATTGCACAGGGTCTCCTGGGCAAGAAGGTGGGCGAAAGGGCAAATATCCGTGTGCCTCAGGGCGAGATTGAACTGGAGGTTACCAGCATCAGCTACGACATTTGATTATGAGTATATTTTCACGTATAGTTGCTGGCGAGATTCCTTGCTATAAGATTGCTGAGGATGAGAACTATTTTGCCTTTCTCGATATCAATCCTTTGCAGAAGGGACATACCCTGGTAATCCCTAAGCGCGAGGAGGATTATATCTTTGATCTCAGCGACGAGGAAATCGCGGGCCTGCAGATCTTTGCCAAGAAGGTGGCGATTGCTATCCGCAAGGCTATTCCTTGTGTCAAGGTGGGACAGTGTGTCCTGGGTCTTGAGGTGCCTCATGCGCACATTCATCTTGTGCCTATGCAGAGTGAGGCTGACATGCGCTTTACCAATCCTCATCTTGCCCTCTCTCCTGAGGAGTTTAACGAGATTGCGGAAAGCATACGTGCACAGTTCTAAGCAAACTTATTGTTGCGATACATTATAAGGCCCACGTCATCGTGGGCTTTTTTTTGTTCCCCACTTCGTGTATTTCCGATTTGTTCCTTCCCGATGAGTGGAACTTGTTTTCAGGAGAACTCCTCTCCTTTTCATGGAGTGTATATTATGGGTATGGCCATGACAAGCCGGGAATCTTCGTGGAATGAGATTCCAATTGAGCAGAGATGCAGTGTGTGTAGGCAGGGTGGGGTCAGATGATAGGCAGCAGTACCTTCTGGCCGTCTTCGCATATCTTGCGGAACACGCCATTTTCCATTAGGAAGGCCTCGCCACGTATTTCCTCGTAGCCGAACATGCTGTAGAGGTATGTGCCATCGGGGAAGATGTAGAAGCGCTTGCCAATGCTGTCCTTGGCGGCAACCTCGTTATAGACTTTCATTCCATCCAGGACGAAGTCCTTCCATTCATAGTAATGGGGCAGTATCTGTATGCTGGTCAATCCCATACCCTGAAAGAAGCGCTTGTAGTTCGGGTCGCGTATCTCGCCGGGCAATTCGGGTATGGAATACACCTCGTCGGCGCAATTCATGCTGCCGGCGCTGATGGTTACCAGCACTCCCTCGTAGGAAAGCAAAGCCTCGCGCAAACGCATTTCCTGGAAAAACCGGTGCTGGGTGGGCACATGTCCGCCGCCAAGTATGATCAGGTCCGATTCGCGGACAAGGGCATGGACCTCGGCAATGTTTCTCCTGTCCAGCAAAGTCCATCGGGAAATATTCACTCCACAAGCCTCTACGGCGGTGCGGATGCCATCGGATGCGCACTCGCTTCCATAGAAATCATCTGGCGATGATGTTATGTAAAGCCCCCGTATCTCCCCCTTCAGCTGACGGAGGAGTTCCTCGCGGAAACCATTCTTCTCGAATATGGCTCCATCGTGCCCGCATGGGCTGCTTGTGAGAAACAGAGTGAACATATATGTGGCAAAGATATTGCATTTATTTGGATTTGTCAAATAAAAACCTTATTTTTGCAGTGCTGAGACAAGAAAACGCAGAAATATGTTCGCGGTGTCAAAGTTTTGTTGTTCCGACAACAGAACTTTGTTGTCCCGACAACACTCCTCTGTTGCCCCGACAACAGAACCGCCTTGTCCCGACGGCACTTTGTGGACTTCGGGATGGCTGTCTCCTGCCGGTGGCGAGAGCTGGAACCAACTTCTGCTATCATAACAAACACCAAATAACATACCTATTATGAACTTCATTTTCATTTCACCCAATTTTCCGGAGAACTACTGGAACTTCTGTGCAGCACTGAAGAAGAATGGCGTAACTGTTTTTGGTATCGGCGATTCTCCTTACGACAATCTTGACCAACGGCTGAAAGACACGCTTACCGAGTATTACCGTGTCAATAATATGGAGGACTACGACCAGATGTATCGTGCCGTGGCGCATTTTGCGGCAAAGTACGGACGCATTGACTGGATAGAGAGCAACAACGAATATTGGCTGGAGCAGGATGCCAGATTGAGAACCGACTTTAACGTTAACTCCGGTATCAAGACGGACAAGATATACTCCATCAAGGAGAAATCTGAGATGAAGAAGTATTATGCTGCCGGAGGTATCCGTACGGCGCGACAGATAAAGGCTACCGAAGGACTGGACAACATCCTGAAGTTTGCCTACGAGGCAGGCTATCCTCTCTTTGCGAAACCCGATATAGGTGTAGGTTCCGGCGGCACGCACAAGATAGAGAGCGAATGGGGTTTGCGCGACTTCCTGAACAATACACCCCATATCCATGAATACGTCATCGAGGAGTTCGTAACGGGCAACATCTGTACCTACGATGCTATCATCAACTCAAAGGGCGATCCTCTTTTCGAGAGCATGTGCGTGTGCCCGCCTTCTATCTCTGACATAGTAAACTACAATCTCGACAGTACCTATTACGTTCAGCAGCACATCAACGAGAACCTGCGCTTCTGGGGACGCCAGACCATAAAGGCCTTCGGAGTGAAGAGCCGCTTCGTGCATCTGGAATTCTTCCAGTTGGGCCGTGCTCACCGTGGCCTGGGCAACGAGGGCGACTTCGTGGCTCTGGAGGTGAACATGCGTCCCGGCGGAGGCTACACCCCCGATATGATAAACTATGCCCACAACGTGGACGTGTATCAGATATGGGCAGACATGGTGGCATTTGATAGCAGAAGACAGGCAGACAACAACGACGATTACTTCTGTGTCTATGCCGGTCGCCGCTCAGGTGTGGAATACCATCTCAACGATGCCCAGATCCTGGACAAGTATGCGTATGCCATGAAGATGACTCCCAATATAGACAAGGCCTTGGCTCCTGCCATGGGCGACTATGCCTATATAGCCCGTTTCCGCACTGAATGGGAGCGCGACGAGTTCCTGTACGATGTGTGCAACAGAAAGTAACTCAAGAATAGGGTATAGGCAGGTTCTTGCAGAGCATGGGCCTGCCTATGCCATATGTTACGATACTTATAATTATAATAATGGAAGGACAATACAATAAGCATTTCAGCAATCATCTCCAGCGCGAGATGGAGTACAAGACCTATGGCAAGAAGGGACGTCCCGTCCTTATTTTCCCTTCACAGGACGGCCGTTTCTTTGATTTCGAGAACTTCGGCATGATAGACGTGCTGGCCCCCTGGATTGAAAAGGGCGATATACGTGCCATCTGTGTGGACGGTATAGACGGCGAGACATGGAGCAACCGCTCTGCCGACAACCGCTGGCGCATAGAACAGCACGAGCGCTGGTACCACTACGTTACTGAGGAACTGATTCCAGAGGTGCGCAAGCGCAAGACCGAGACATTCATCGTAACGGGTTGCTCTATGGGCGCGTTCCATGCCGGCAACTTCTTCTTCCGCCGTCCGGACATCTTCGACTCCGTAATTGCACTGAGCGGTCTTTATTCCGCCAGTTACGGTTTCCCCATGTATAGCGACGACCTTACCTTTATGAACTCGCCCATCGACTTCCTGCGCGAGATGCCTGCCGACCATCCCTGGATGGACCTCTACAAGAAGCGCAAAATCTACATCTGCGTAGGCCAGGGCAAGTGGGAGGACGAACTTCTGGAAAGCACACGTGCATTGGACACCGTGCTTTGCCAGCGTGGCATCCCTGCCAACATGGACTACTGGGGCTTTGATGTAGACCACGATTGGTGCTGGTGGCGTGTGCAGCTTCCCTACTTCATGGAGAAGGTTCTGGCAAAGAAATAAAGATTATCCAATTTAACATAAACAGAACTGCGGTCCCATCTGCTTTGATTGACAGATGGGACCGCGGTTTTGTTTGTCCTACAGCTTTATCTCGTCCAACTTGACCAGACCGTTTACTATGGCATATATGGTCAAGCCTGCTGGAGAGTGTATGTTCAGTTTCTTGGAGATATTGCGGCGGTGGGTCATGACAGTATTCACGGAAATAAACATATTCTCGGCTATTTCCTTGTTGGACAGTCCCTTCACCACCTCCACGATGACCTCCTTCTCGCGGTCGGAAAGAGTGTCTGTAGCATCTACACGGGAAGCGGGAACAGCCTCGGGCTCCTGGGTGCCTCGCATACGAACCTCATCCTCCAGACGGTGCACACATTCGGCAAAGAGCTGGTCTTCCAGTCGGCAATGACTGAGCATATCCTCCTCCATCATGTAGATATCCATCAGCACCTCGTTGAGCAACTGCACATTGCTCTTTGCAGGATAGTACTTGATGAGAATGTTCTTCAGTTCCGACGAACTTTTCTCTATGCTGCTATGATTGTCCTGATGGCGGTGGCTGAGGATA
>JAZLAC010000014.1:0-30687 GCA_045612965.1 Bacteroidaceae bacterium
TTTGGACATTCCTGAGGAATAATAGTCACGAAGAATTAATAAGCGTTCTTCTTCACTGTAACGTTCGCATTTCTTTCTCATACTGATTACACATTTTATTAATTGTTATCAAATGTGTCTACCTATATCAGTATAAGACAGACCAGGCTTGACGTCCCGAGGACTAAAAAGGGGGCCTGTGAGAGCAAAAACTCTTTGTCTGGGAAAGTGGCTTTCGTTGCCAAAAAAGGCATCCTAAACGCCTTTATCCGCATTCATGGATTTGCTCTTGCTCCTGCTGACTATGAACGAGTCAAGATTTTCTCCCTCTATACGCTCAAAGCAGGAACGTGCCGTCTTGGGTGCAACAAACCCCACCATATAACAATCCGAGACAGAAGTAACCTTACCGGAAAGTATCAGGCGTCTGAGTTCGCTAACACGATAGGTTGCGATGAACTCATGTATATTGTTATGCCCCTGGCTTCGCAGGCATTGGAGCATGAGCTGGCGGTTTATTCCGGTTTCCTCGCACAATCTGTCGCGTGTGAAGCCATTGTCGGTCCATACTTCCTTGTTGTTTTGCATCCACTTCTGCACGCGCAGATAACGCTGGAGGTTCATTTCGTTGAAGTCGGCACGAGGGCGCACTTCCACGGGCTGTTCGGCCACGGCCTCTGCCTCATTGTCCGCTTCCACCGGTTCCAGCACGACATCCGGATGCGGTACCTTCAGCACCAGAGTGTCTATGGAGTAGCATATCCAGAAGAAGTTTACAATGGTGAACAGCACCAGATATATACATAGCAGCACAGGGGTATAGTGAAGCGAGGTGTAGAGATAAAAGACCAACGAAAGCACCAGTGCTGTGACATAGGCTACAAGGGACATGGGAAACACCGTCCCTCCTGCCATGCGAAGCGGCAAAAGCACAATATTCAGCACATAGTAGCCTCCCATCAGCAGGGCAAGGAGCCGCAATATAACCTCCAGCGAAAAGATATTGCGGAACAGTTCGCCCACAGAGTACACCATGGTAAGGCCGTCTGAGAACTGCATGGCAAGGACATAAACTATGGCAAGAAGAAATATGGGGGAAGCATACTTCCACATGCGCGACCATTGCAGGAAACCTGGCATGGCAATACCCAACGCATAGATACTTTGCAGATATGCCCCAACCACGAGCATAAGCATCATGTAGGGATTCAGGATGCCCGGACGACCTACAGCCACGGCTTCGCCATACACTGCCACTACGGACAGGATAGCAGAGAATATGGCCATAATCCACGCCAGACTGAGGTACTGGACATGATGCCTTGCCAACATGGCCATTACACACATGCCCACGAAATGCGCTGTCGCACAACAGGCAAAAACAATTGTTACTATGACAGATTCCATGCTCACAGCGGGCAAAAGTAAACAAAAAAAGCGGAACCGCCAAGGAATAACCCGGCGGTTTCACCATATTTTTGATATAACTTAATTCCTGTTTTACTTGACTATCACCTTCTTGCCATTGACAATCAATATGCCCTTGGCTGAGTTTTGCTGGCGACGGCCACTCAAGTCATAGATAGGCGCATTGGACTTTTCTGCCTCTGCTGCCACTCTTTCTATAGCGGTAGCATCAGGGTTGCCCATGGTAACATGGATAATCTGGCCAAGCTGCGCTGTCATGTCTATCTCTATCACACAGTACATGCGTCCGGCATATACCACACCCGTCTTCAGGTTTACAGGAATCTCTCCCAACCATGGACCATACCACAAGTCGGTATCTATACCCTCCTTGTCGCCAGGAGCAATGGTGATGGTCTCGTTGGCCGCAAAGAAATTAGAGCCTTGCTTCTCTTCCATCTTGATTTCTGGAAGCACAATGGTTCCAATGTCCATGGTCATGCCGTTGGTAAAGAGCTGGAAGTTGGGCAACTCGAAGGAATACGTACCGTCTTCCTTCTCGGTAAGATAGACAGTGCCTACCACAGGGTCGCACTCTTCCACGCCAGCACCTATGTTCTCTATCCTAACCACGATTTCCTCGGTGTATGTGGTGGATACTGTAGAGGCATCCTTGAAGCGGATGGTATATACGTTGCTGAAGCCACTGCCCTCGCATGTTATGGTGAGTACAGAAGTAGAGCGGTCAAAGTTAACCTGAATCTTCTCTGCATCGCTATTGCCCACGTACTGGAGCTTAGCTGGGTTGTAGTACTCATCCACCTCGGTAGCAGTCAGGATGTCCACGCCATCGAAGGTGAGTGAAACGAGCTGAGGATCGGGCTTGCAGAAGTACACCTTATATAATTTGTCGGCAAAACCGTAGTTCAGCCCCTTCTGCTCCTGCTTCAGAGTAATGTTCAGTGCCCACTCGGTGGAATCGAATACCATCTCATACTCGCCATAGCCGGCCGTCTGTATTTCAGGAACAATCTCCTCCTTGTAATACACATCGGACAGCATTATGGTTCCGTCCTCAGAGGGGGAGTATGAAGTGCCGTCGTAGATGAAGTTCAGCATGCTCAGCGTGGGAGTGGGTTTGGCCAGCAGTTCTATGTCGCTGATAGAAATCCACTGATGCAACATGCCCTTGCAGCTGCCACCGATGCTTATCTTCACCTTGTCGCCAGGGTTCTTAACCACGAAGGAGAGATAACGATACTCCCAGCCACGGCCATTGTTGTTGTTCACATAGGTGCCGTTGGCACTGTAGTTCACGTTGCCCTGGGTGTCCACACCGCGGCCCACATCGCCCTTGGCAGGGAAGGAAACCTTCTCGTCGCCCACCTGCAGGTAAGAGGTTGCGTGCTCGCTGCTGCGGGCAGTAGCCTTTACCATATAGTAGCCGGCAGGAAGTTCCACCTCCTGTATAGCATACGAATTCCATGGAGAAGAAGAATCCCACAGGCCCAGGCTCTGCTCGTAGTAAACGGTGGAAGCATCCTTCCAGTGCTGCCCGCCCTGGGTGTTGGCAGACATATTGGTGTTCCACACATTATTATTGCTTAGGTCTGTAGAGCCAAGGTGAGAAGTCTTGTTCTCGGTGTACTCCGACTCTACGAAACGGAACTGGTCGGCACGCACACGATACAGAAGTTCTGTAAGGGTAGCGCTATTGTCCTTATTCTTCTCTTCCTCCTGACGGTATGTGATTATATCCATGCCCATCTGCTGGCAACGTGTCAACTCCTCGTACAGTTCTATGCGTATCTGACGGTTCTCTACTGCCGAGAGCGGAATGAACTGCCACTTGAAAGTGTCTGATGAAGTGTTCTCGCTACCGCCAACAGTATTCCATATTACCTTATTATTATCAGCACCAACATAGATGGTGTATTCTCCGCTATTCATATTAGCGAAACCGTATGTCCAGGAAAGGTTTCTTGATAGAGTATAACCAGACGCATCGCCACGAACATCAACCGTAGTAGATTCTGAAGTACTGGTATATACGCCTACATAAGTGGGAGTGTCTCCACCGCCCCATACACCATTACCGGTATTGGCAGAGATTGCCAGCACCAGTCTCCTGCCATCGGAACTGGTTAACACCTTGTCGGAGCCACATGTCCAAACCGTTCCTTCATGACTCAGAGCACAGTCAGCATTCAGGAAAAGTTGGTTTGACTTATTCCTTATATAATATGCAACTCCAGGAGTAAATTCTACAGGTTCTATCTCTTCATCGGCAGGATTTGGCAATTGTCCCAATCCAAACTGGAAGCGGTAGGTCTTGTTGAACAGTTCATATCCTGCAGGAGCCTTTGCCAACACTGTCAGAACAAGCGTACTCTCGTTGAAAGAGGTTTCCAAGGTAGCGTCGGCATTAGGCACAAGAACCAATTTGTCTTCCTGATAAACATCTGTGGTAGAGAAAGTATTGGGATCTTCTATATCCATACCGTACCACTTGGCAGAAGCGATGGCTGGCTGAGGCTTGTGGAACTGGATAATCTGCACGATTTCATCACCGAAACTATCAATCATCTTCACAATTAACTGACATGTTGCCAGGTCAAAACTAACGGTGTGAGACTTTACATCGCTGGTAAAGGTCAACTGGCACTTTGCCTCATCATAAATTACGCTCTCGCCATTTGTAAGCAGGTCCACACCGTCCTGTGTGGCAGTAGCTATCTGGGCATTAGGCTTCTTGAACTTGATGGAATAGGTGTGCTTGTTGTCAGGAGCCTCGCTGATGTTTTCGCCCTTCACGGTAATGTGGAGCGCATAAGCGTTGTAGTCAAACTCCGACTCCCAGGTTGAGGCACGGCCAGTCATCTCCACACCGGTCAGTTTGGATGCGTCAAAGGGCTTGTTGACCTGAGCATTCATATCATAGCGCTGACCGTCATAGACAATGGCAGTAGCCTCGCTATAGTAAAGCATTTCCATGTCGTCCACGAACATATAGTCCGAAGCAGAACCTGAACCGGGGGTGTTGCTTGTGGATAGGTTCACGAAAGCATAATATGGTTCCAGGGACGCAGCATTGGCGGTAAAGGGAACCTCGTACTTGGTCCAAGTGCCGTTGCTGGGGATATCGGCCTTGGTTGCCTGGGTAACCAAGGAAGCGGTATTCCTGTTGCTGTACTCGGGATCCTGAAAGTATCCCTTTGTGGTCAGCATCACAGACAGCTTGCCCTGCTTGCTGCCACCAAACTTAACCCAAACACGCACAGCATCGGGATGTCCGCTGAAACGCATGGCCTGGTCGGTACGCTGCTCGTTGATGTAGTTATAGTTGCCACTGGCATCCGTAGCAGTCATCGAACCCATGTTCACGCAACCCGTAGTCAGGTTGCCCTGGGCTATCACGCCCACAACCGAACGTGCATTGATCTTTACCGAGTAGCGACCGCTTGTTCCAGGGCGGAGGTCATCGGATATCTTTGCTATCTGTACCTTGCCTGCCATGCTCTTCATGGAACCTGTGCCATCCACAAACGAACTCCACCTTACGGGTTCCTCACCTGAAACAAGGCTTTCCCACTGCTCAAAGTCGGAATTTGCCAACTGATACTGGGCATTGGCTCCTATAGCCACGCCCAGAAACAACATTAGGATTAACTTCTTTATCATACTTCTTGCTTTTACTGCTTAATGATTTTCTTACCTTTCTCTATATATACCTGTCCACGGAGAACCTTGGTCACGGGACGGCCTGACAGGTCGAATGCTCCAGTACACTGCTCTGTGCCTTCGCTTGACTGCACCTGGCGGATTGCTGTATCAAACTCGTCCTTGCCAAACGTTACATGTATTGTCTGGCCAAGAGCCTCCAGAGGAATATCTATGGTCACATATACCTGATTGACAGAAATCTTGCCGTCCATACCCAGGTTCAGTGCGCCCAATATGGGACCCATCCAGTCGGAACTGATGGTTGGATCACCGGCTCCAATGGTAAGCATGTCATGGAAACTGTAGGTATAAATACCGTCGCCCTGATGCTTGACCATGAGGTTCTCGATTACGATGTTGCCGACATGCATCTTGTCGCCATCCAGATTCAGGATAAAATTGTACAGGGCAAAGTCAATGCTCTTCTTGTGGAATGTAACCGTAATGTCGGCGGGAAGAGGAGGAGTTACCGTCTCGTTGACCTGTACCACAAGGTTGTCGGTATATACCTTGGTACCGCTCTTAGGCAGAGGCTCGTAGGTAGGACCGGAAGTAGTTCCGTCTCCCGAAGGTACATCAGTACCCTCGAATTCATTGCCGAATCTCACGGCTATCATCTGCCCAAGACTGGTGGACATCATGTTGATGCCTATATTAACATACAGGTGCTGGCTGTCCACATAACCGGTCATGGTAACGGGTATTGCGCCATACATGCTGTTGAGCATAGGTCCCATCCAAACATCATAACTGGGGTCGTCTCCTGCGGCAATATAGATATTCTGTGTTACAGAGAACTCACTGTACTTCTTGTCCTTATTATAGACAAGCTGTATGTCATCCAAATGTATGTTACCGATGGGGATATTGTCACCATAACTTTCAAGGACGAAGTTGTTCAGGTCAAAACTGATGACGCCATTACCATGATGAGTCAGGTTTACGGTGTACTCCTGAGGTTCGTTGACCGTAGCATTTACTGTAACCTGCAGTTCATCGTCATACTCAATCTCCGTGCCTGCGGCAGGGAATTGGAACTCTGATTCGGGTTGAGGTTCGGGTTCTTCTTCCTCGGGTTTCTGGAACTGGTAGGTGTAGACATGATAGTTTTCTGGATTTACTGCGATGTCACCACCCTTGACGGTAACGGTAAGCACAAAGGTGACCTCGTCGTAGGAAGTTTCCACCGTTGCACTGGCACCACTGGCGGTAATATTGAGGAAAGACTCGTCGAACTCCTCCATCACCTCGGTCTGTCCCAATATGTTCTTGCCTGCATAACGGATGGAGGCCAATGTGCTGCTATAGACAAATTCCATATCGTCCACCAGCATTTCTGCAGCATTGTCGCCCTGACCGGGAACGTTGCTCGTTTGCAGGGAAACAAGCGCATACGAAGGCTGGCCGCTGACACCGGGAGTATAGCCGAAAGGAATTGAGTAGCAAGTCCACTCGCCATTTGCCACAACCGTCTGTACGGCTTGCGCTACCGGGCGAGCAGTAGGCACAAACACATCAGCCATATCTATTGGAGTCTTATATGTTCCATAGGTATGAAGAATGGCAGAAACCAAGCCGTCCTTACCCTCCCCGGCATTTAGTTTAACCCATACCTTCAGCGAGTCGGGACGACCGCTGAACGACATGGCCTGTCCGTTGGCAGGATCTGTATAGTTATAATACTGCTTGGCATCTGCCGGGTTCATGCCGTTGGCAACAACACCTCCTGTAGTAAGATTACCATAGAGGTTCTTTGCAAGCATATTCCTTGCCTTTATCTTAGCACTGTACTGCCCGGTACTTCCAGGACGCACCTCGGTGCTCTGCTCCAAAAGGGCATAGGAATTATTTACCAGCTGGACATGTGAACCTGTAGCACTCAGATAGGAATTCCATCCGATAGGCTCTTTGCCTGTCTTGCCGTTGGCACTAACCTCCTCCCAGTCCTCGAAATTTGAGTTTTGAACCTGATACTGGGCTACCGCCAACAAGGGAAACAGCAATGCTGCTACTGCAATGTAGATATGTTTCATACTCTGTCTGTTACGATGCACGTTCTTTATCTATTATTTATGTTCATCAATACCTATATGCCAAGCCAAAAGTTCCGTAAATGGGGTACATGGGGAACTGCACAGGTTCGAAATCTCCAGGGAAAGCACCCATCAAGCCCCAGTTCAGCTTGCCAAAAACATTTAGGTGTTTCGCTGCCTTCCAGTCAAAGACCACCTCCACACCGCAGGTGAAGGTACGCATGTCCTCTGAGAAGTCATAGGTTGCCTCTATCTTTTCGCCAGTTGAAAGAGGTTCAAATCCGACCTTGCCACCAATCGGGCCTGGATTCTTGTCGTCATTTACACGCAGGTAACCAACATAGCCGTCTTGTTCGTCACCGAATGCGCCGGGGTCGGCAGCATAGACACTACCCTCAAAACTTTTGCTCAACCAGAAACTGAAGTATGGACCCAGACTTACATTCCAGCGGGCTCCCAACCGGAATGTTGCCATTACGGGGATAGACAAGCCAAAAGTTTCTTCCCTTGTCTCGTTGCAGCCAGTAAACCAGCCCTTCATCTTGTTTCCGTCCTGACTGATTTCCATGTAGTAGTTCATCACGTTTGCCTTGGTAGAAAAACCCTGCCAGGTGGCATACAGGCCAAGAACCACACCCCAGCGACGGCCCAGCATCTTATAGCCCTCTATACCGGTGTGAACACCGCCACGAGGTGCAAAACCCTGGATTCCCCTAATCTCTGCTGGTATTGGCAACGGTGCACAAGCACCTATGCTATAACCGCCTCTGGCTATAAAGCCCCAGCCAGAGGGCGATGTTGGATCCCATTTCTCTGACGAAGTCGTATTCTTGTATCCAACGTTTTTTTGTCCCCAAAGTGCAGTACTGCTGAACACGACGAGGCACAATATAGATATAATCTTTTTCATATACTGATAGTGCTTAAATGTATTATCCATTGACTATTCACTACTTTGTTGTCCTGAGTATAATCTTATCCACCGTCAGGACAGAGTTTTCTGCACCCTCCTTGAGCATTGCCCTGTAACTGCTCATCGCACCTATGGCAACATTGTATTCTCCAGAGGCGAAATCGGCCTCCGTCACCTCCTGCAGATAATATAGCGGCAAGGTAACGGCGGTAAAGTCCGTTGCACTCAAAGCAAAAGGATGTGGCATCATAGTACGGCCGACCACCTGCAATCCCTGCAATACGGACTCTTCTGTGCTATTCAAGGCATCATACAGCTGCTCCACTGACAAGGTAAAGGGCTTGCCCTCGGCATCAGTATTGCGGTACACCACACAGAAGATCTCTGGATGATCCTGCTGGTCTACAATCCTGTTGCTGGCATCACGATATTGGGCTCCGGCCTTGTACTTCACGGAAGCCTCTATCTCCACTGGTTTCCATGCGAAAGGCACGCCAAGTTTCATCTCACAATAGGGGTTGCCCACAAACTTCTCTGCTGTTTCATCATTCAAGTTCAGAATACCCGTGTATATCATACCTGGAGTACGATGATGTCCTATCATTGTACCTCGAGGTCCATTCGCAATAGTAGTCAGTGCTATCGCTCCATTCTCACGTACAGGCTGTACGGGATACTCATGCAACTGGGCACCATTCTTGTAGACCATAAGGTTCTCATTGGAAGAACCCCAAGTAGCATACTGGGAGAACAGGGATAGAGTCAGGTTCTTGTCAGTCTCTGTCCAATCATGGTACTTAACTGGTTTGCTATTATATACACGCTCCACCAACGTAGGTTCGTAGTTGAAATGCATCACCGCTGTTCCGTCAAATTCTGTCTGCTCGGGTTCTTCTTCCTCCTCTACAGTGAACGGATTGAAGCACGTCAGTTTGATATTATCCACGTACAGTGTGGAACCAATGTGAGCCTTGAAACTGCCCCCCTGCCAACTGGAGGATGCACCAATGGCCAGGCTATAACCGTAATTAGCAAGTTTCTCCTTGTCGATAAAGCGTTCGTACTCAACATCTACGAGAGTATCCTTCTTTTCCTTATTACGATTGAAGGGGTCGTAGTCAAGTTCAAGGGTGAAGTGCTTCCACTCCTCCGTTACACCATGCTTGGGCGATGTGGTTGTCTTGTCCTTTCTGGGATCATTATCGTCGTAGTAATGGTCCAGACGAGCTATGGCCACTATCTTGTCACTGGAAAGAATATCGGCGCCATTAAGCATGAATGTACCACCGCAATTGTCGTACAGAACGCAATACACATCGGGTTCGTCTGTAAATTGCCCATCCACAAGTCCCATATTCTCTGCACGCAGGTCAACATCCAGTTTTACAGGCAGATAACGGAATGGCACACCGAACTTAGTAGCTTGCAAAGCATCCTTCAAAGCATTGGTAACATCAAACACGCCATTGAACAGGCTGCCGGAAGCATTTGCCATACCCACCATAGCGCCAAAGGAACCTGTGCTCTTTGTCTGCAATCTTACGCAATCAGTACCGTCGGGACCTGTTCCCTTGCTGGCAGCTGTGGGATAGTCATCCGCAGGTGAAGAACTGCTGGACAGTTTGAAGCCTGGGTTGCCATTGCGCCATACAGCATCGCCTGTCTGGAACAGAGGCAACAATAACGGGTCGGTCTCGGTCCATTCGTAGTAAGAACGAGACTTATCCAAGTCGTAGTTGCCGTTGAAACCGTAAAGCATCGTGAAGCGTCCCTGCCCAACATTCGCTTCCTGAGCGTGCAGGAACCTAACTTTATAGATCTTCTCCCACTTCTTGTCCACTGTAGTGAAACTCTCGCTATGAACGTGGAGTTCAATGGGCTTTTGCTCCGAATACGAGTAGTCTATCTCTAAAAAATGCTTCAAAACATCCTTCTCGACCACTTCATCGTTCTGCAACTTTTTTTTCTCGCGTTCCGTTACTATTTGGAACTGAGTCATGAGTTCGGGATTAGTAGGGTCTACCAAATATACCGTTGCTCCCTTGAATGCTGTTATATAAGTTGCGTACTTACCTACCTTGGCATCCTTGTTGACAACAAATGTAATCTCGTTTTCCTCCAGCTTGTCGCCCTGGTCCAACTTCCATCCCCTGTCGGTAAACGTACCGCCCGGAACGGCTTGGAATACATCCTTGGCATTGGGCACCACCACCTCTATCGTCTCTATATCACACTCAATGGCCAACGGTTCGTCGGAAACACATGCTCCCAAGAACATGGAAAAGAAGACGAGACCAATAATGTTTTTCAGTTTCATATAAATATATTTATGATACACTAATCCGGTGCAAAATTACGCAAATATTCGCATACGCACATGCACATAATGGTAATTTTAGATACCCTTGCCGTTTTTTCAAGAAAAAAGAGCGATTCCATCGGAATAAGCGAACCGCACGAAAAGGAAACCCAAAACAAAAATCACGCCCTAACGACAATTACTTTTGGCCTGCACGCCATGCAAAACCGTGGCTTTCACAATTGTCACATCCTGCAATGGACGGTCCAGAGAATCTGTCGGGACTGCTTGGATTGCCTTCACCACATCCATACCTGCCACCACTTCACCAAAGACAGTGTAGGTTCCATCCAGATGAGGAGTGCCACCGTACATTTGGTAATCGTTTATCAGAAAGCGATCCAGCTCCACTCCACGCTCCTCAAGATACGACATGGCCTTTTTCATGCCGGCAGGCCTCATCTTCTGCCCCCAGACAATATAGAACTGCGAACCACTGCTACGGAACTCCGGATTTACCTCGTCAGGTTCACGAGCTGCAGCCACTGCGCCACGCATGTGCGTCAGTTCGGGGAAAACGATCTCTGCCGGCAAGGTGTAACCCGGACCTCCCTCGCCTAAAACCGAGTCCTTAGGAGCATTCCTGCTGCCTGGGTCTCCCGCCTGAATCATGAAACCCTCTATAACCCGATGGAAAAGCAAACCGTCATAAAAGCCCTCGTTGACAAGTTTCACAAAATTATCCCTATGCAAGGGAGTAAGGTTGGACAAGGCAATGAACACATCCCCGGCACTTGTCTCCAGGCGTACCACCATGCGCCCTTCTTTATCCTCGCCCCAGACACTCATTGGCATAAATGACAGAAGCAGAAGAAACACCAGGGTAAAGGACAGCAAGAAACGTTTACTTTTCATATATTCATATATAATCATTTGCACGAGCAAATATAGTACAATTGCGGCACAACACA
Source organism: Bacteroidaceae bacterium (assembly GCA_045612965.1). Taxonomy (GTDB): domain Bacteria; phylum Bacteroidota; class Bacteroidia; order Bacteroidales; family Bacteroidaceae; genus Physcousia. Next base: position 11,326 of record JAZLAC010000014.1, read on the forward strand.
AAGAGAAACGAACAAAACTGCACGACAGCCGCAAGAAATAGGCATCATGCCCCACCAAAAAACGAAGAGACAAAGCAAGAGGCATAAAACGGCTATAAACCAAGGAAATCGCCGTTTCATCGGAATATTATGTCCACAACGCGAAACACAGGAAATGTAGTCATTTGAAAAATGTAGCGTAGACCCTAAAAAACTTCAGGGAAATCGGTGGGGAATTGTGGGGAATTTCTTATCTTTGTAGCAGAATTCTATATAAACAAGGTAGGCGCACATGAGATTTACCGGCAACATAGACGCAAAGACTGACGAGAAGGGACGAGTTTTCGTGCCAGCCGTCTTCCGCAAACTGCTACAACAGGCCAACCTGGATGCCCTGATACTGAGAAAAGACATTTTCCAGCAATGCCTGGTGCTATACCCGGAAAGCGTATGGAACGAGATGGTGGACGCCATCACCGAACGCACAAATCCCTTTGACAGCAAGGGCAGGGCTGCATTGCGAGGCTTTGTGGCCGGAGCGGAGAAAATTGCCATAGACGGCAATGGGCGCATACTGATTCCACGCCGATATCTGGAAGCCGCAGACATACAGGGCGAAGTAAGGTTCATAGGCATGGACAATGCTATAGAGATATGGAATCGCCAGAAGGCAGACAACATCATAGACAGCGACTCTCTGGCAGACACCATAGAGGGCCTGATGAACGACAACAAATGACAAATCCCGATTGCTACCATATACCCGTAATGCTGAATGAGTGCCTGGACGGGCTGAACATCAAACCGGACGGCATATATCTGGACCTTACCTACGGAGGAGGAGGACATAGCAAGGAAATAGTAAAACGCCTGTCTCCCAACGGACACCTCTACGGTTTTGACCAGGACATGGATGCCATGGCTGCAGCCATGACGGACGAGAGGTTCACCTTCGTGCGAAGCAACTTCAGGTTCATAAAGAACTGGATGCAGTACTACGGCGTAGAAAAAGTAGACGGCATACTGGCCGACCTGGGCGTAAGCAGCCATCATCTGGACGAGGCAAGCCGAGGGTTCTCGTTCAGATACGATGCTCCCCTGGACATGAGGATGAACCAGAAAGGCAAACTCTCGGCAAAGGAAATCATTGCAGAATACAGCGAGGAGCAATTGGCAGACATCCTGTACCTGTACGGAGAACTGAAACAAAGCAGGCGCATAGCCTCGGCCATAGTAAAGGCGCGTTCAAAGGGCGATATCCAGACAACCGGACAACTGGCAGAGACAATAGGTCCGCTGTTGGGTTACGACAGGGAGAAGAAGGATCTGGCAAGGGTATTCCAAGCACTCAGAATAGAGGTGAACGGTGAAATGAAGGTTCTGAAGCAGATGCTTGACAATGCCACAGACATACTTGCGCCAAAGGGCAGATTAGTGATAATGACATACCATAGCCTGGAAGACAGGATTGTCAAGAACCACATAAAAGGAAACAACAAGGCCAAGGACACCACAAACGTACAGGAAATGATATTCGGCAAGGCTGACACCGTGCTGAAACCCATAAACAAGGGAGTAATAACCGCAACAGCAGAAGAACTGAACAGCAACCCGCGAAGCAGATCGGCAAAACTAAGGATAGCAGAAAAGTCATGAGGGAGAAGAGCAAGACAAAGGACGAAACGGGGAAGAAACCCAAACTATTTGCGCTCCTGCACCACAGCAAGGAAGACGAGATGGCTCTGAAACAATGGAAAAGCGCCATCAAGCAAATGAGCATCGACGGGCAGTGGTTCAAGAAACAGATTGGAGTTATCCTGCTCGCCGTAACGGGAATCATCATATACATTACATGCCGATACCAGGCACAGCAAGAGATTATCCTGGAAGAGCAACTCAGAAAGGAGTGCCAGGACTGGAAATTCAAATGCCTGACACGCAGCAGCGAACTGACACTGAAATCAAGACAAAGCCAGGTAGAGGCAGCGCTGACCAATTTTGGAGACAGCACACTGAAAATAAGCACAGAAGCGGCATTCTCTGCCAACACGACAATAGAATAGCACCACCACGTAATGAAACCGGACAAGAACAACAGCATAATACGCTTCCGCATAATCTTTCTTGCGATATGCCTCTTCGGCATAGCCATTGTCAGCACGGCCTTGTACACCATGCTGACGAAAAGGGAATACTGGACTACCGTAGGAAAGAAATTCGTGAAGGAAAACATCACCATCCCTGCCACCCGAGGCAACATCTACGACTGCCAAGGGAGGCTGATGGCAGGTTCCGTGCCAGAATACCACATATACATGGACTACGTGGTAATAGACAAGGACGAGAAAGCACGCCGCAAGGCACAAATATGGAGAGACTCCGTCTTTGACGCCACACTGGACAGCATTTCCGAAGGTCTGGCAAGGATATTCCCGAACGAAACCAGAAGTTACAAGGAAAACGTGAAATGGTTTCGCAACAGACTCCTGGCAGGAAAGAAGCGCAAGAGCCATGCCTGGAGAATATTCCCCCGAAATGCCACATACATACAATATAAGGAGTGCAAGGAACTGCCTCTCTTCAGAGAAACGGCATACAAGGGAGGCTTCTACGCCAAATCTATTATGCAACGCAAGCACCCCTACGGTTCTTTGGCATCCAGGACACTGGGCAGCCTGCGCACCGACTCGAACAAGGCAAAGAACGGCCTGGAGTTGAGTTACGACAGCATACTGCGTGGCAAGGACGGCATAAGCCACAGCATGAAAATACGCGACAAGCGTGTACAGGTCATAGACATAGAACCAAAGGACGGACACGACCTCATTACCACAATAGACGTGGACATACAGGACATGGCCGAGAAAACCCTGGTTGCCAAACTCAAGGAACCATCGGTAAAAGGCATCTTGGGCATGGCCATAGTAATGGAAGTCGCTACGGGAGACGTAAAGGCCATCGTGAACATGCACCGTGGACAGGACGGCAATTACTATGAGATGAAAAACAGCGCTGTGAGCGACCTGATGGAACCCGGTTCTACCTTCAAGACGGCAAGCATGATGCTTGCACTGGAAGACGGCAAGGCCACGCTGAAAACCACAGTGGACTGTGCCGGAGGCATATACCCCATGCACGGCCGGAGGATGAAAGACCACAACTGGCACAGAGGCGGATACGGCATCCTCACGTTCTCGCAGATACTGGAACAGAGCAGCAACATAGGCGTAAGCCGAATAATAGACGAAGCCTATTCCAGCACCCCCCAGGCCTTTGTGGACGGTCTGCGCAAAATGGGAGTGGGAATACCACTGAACCTTCCCTTTACTGGCAAGGGCGAGCCAAACATACCTCAACCAAACAGCAAGGTCAGATACTGGAGCAAGTCAGACTTGCCATGGATGAGCATAGGCTATGTTACCCAACAACCGGTAATAAGCACCCTGACATTCTACAATGCTATCGCAAACGGAGGAAAGATGGTGAAGCCAAGGTTCGTGAAAGCAGAAATGGAGAACGGGCAGATCACCAGGGAATTCCCCACGGAAGTCCTCATAGAACAGATATGCAAACCCTCCACACTGGCCGACATACAGTTCTGCCTGAACAACGTGGTCAAAATAGGTCTGGGGAAAAAAGCCGGCAACGGAGACAGGCTCTTTTCTGTGAGCGGAAAGACAGGAACTGCCCAAGTGGCAAAAGGCCGAGGCGGATATCACAGCGGAATACCAAGATACATGGTAAGTTTCTGCGGTTACTTCCCCTCCGAGGCGCCCAAGTACAGCTGCATTGTATGTATCGTGAAAGACGGACTTCCAGCCTCCGGAGGCGGTCAATGCGGTCCGGTATTCAGCCAGATATCGCAATACATCATGACCAAGGGTTCTAACCGGGATGCCGAAGAACTATCCGACAGTCTGTCGGTATTTACTCCGGTTGCCAAGGATTCCAGGACAAAAGACGGCGGAAACCTCGCACAGGTACCCGATGTGAGGGGTATGGGAGCAAAGGATGCGGTATACGTCCTGAAGAAAAGAGGTCTTCGCGTCAGCCTGCATGGAACCGGTGCAGTAAAAACACAAAGCATCGAACCGGGAACACAGATAACGAAAGGACAGAGCATAAGGCTCAGACTGGAATAACCAGACATCTGCCACAAAAGCAAACGTATTATATATATAAATAAGGTGTATGACACTACAGGAACTAACATCCAATTACAAGCCTACAAAGATCTACGGTAATGCCGAGGTTGAGATTACCGGCATAGAACTTGACTCCAGGAAATGTACGACAGGCACCGCCTTTGTTGCCATACGTGGAACACAGGCCGACGGACACGACTACATAGGCAAGGCTATAGAATTGGGGGCTACATGTATCATCTGCGAGAAGGAACCGATGGAAGCAGCGCCCGGAGTTACGTATGCCATATACCCGAACACCGGCGACATAGTGGGTCCCCTGGCAACAACCTTCTACGGCAACCCGACCAAAAGGATGAAACTCGTGGGCGTAACCGGAACCAACGGAAAGACCACTATAGCCACGACTCTCTACAACATCATCCGCAGAATGGGCATGAAAGCCGGCCTATGCAGCACCGTATGCAACTACATAGACGGAGAAGCCGTGCCCACGGAATGCACCACACCCGACCCTATTACACTGAACCGTCTGTTAGGCCAAATGGCCGACAAGGGTTGCAAGTACGCCTTTATGGAGGTGAGCAGCCACGCCGTAGACCAGAAAAGAATAGCAGGACTGACCTTTGCCGGAGGCGTCTTTACCAACCTGACACGCGACCACCTGGACTATCACAAGACGTTCGAGAATTACCGGGATGCCAAAAAAGGATTCTTCGACATGCTGCCAAAGGGAGCCTTTGCCATTACCAATGCCGACGACAGGAACGGCCTTGTCATGACACAGAACACCAAGGCAACCGTGAAGACATACTCCATAAGAGGAGGTGCCGATTTCCGTGCCAAAGTGCTGGAGGCCAGTTTCGAAGGCATGAACCTTGACGTAAACGGCACGGAAGTTTTCGTACAGTTCGTAGGCAAGTTCAACGTGCAGAACATCCTGGCAATATATGCCACCCTGCGCATGATGGACATAGATGCCCAGGACGCCCTCATACAACTGAGTGCCATGCGCCCAGTAAACGGCAGGTTTGAAACCTTCCGTTCGGCCAATGGTGTTACTGCCGTAATAGACTATGCGCACACCCCCGATGCCCTGAACAATGTGCTGGGCACCATAAACGAGGTGCTGGACGGAAAAGGACAGTGCTGGACCGTGTGTGGAGCAGGAGGAAACAGAGACAAGGGCAAGCGTCCACTGATGGCTCAGGAAGCAGCAAGGCAGAGCGACCGCGTAATCATAACCAGCGACAACCCACGCAACGAGGAACCTCAGGACATAATAAATGACATGCTGGCCGGACTGAGCGCCGAAGACCTGAAGAAGACCATCAGCATCGTGGACAGACGCGAAGCAATCCGCACTGCCTGCATGATGGCACAGAAGGGAGACGTAATCCTTGTTGCAGGCAAGGGACATGAGGACTACCAGATAATAAAGGGGGTGAAGTACCATTTTGACGACCACGAAGTGGTGAAGGAAGCCCTTGGCATAGAAAACTGAGAGGTAATTATATAATAACAGGAAGAAGCGACAAAACATGCTATACTATCTTTTCAGATACTTGGAGCAATTCGGGATTAGCGGAGCGGGAATGTGGCAATACATCTCCTTCAGAGGTCTCCTCACGCTGGTGCTGAGCCTCCTCATATCCATGTGGTTCGGACAGTATTTCATCAAATGGATGAGGAACCGCAATATCAGCGAAGCCCAGAGGGACGAATCCATAGACCCATACGGAGTGGAGAAAAAGGGTGTCCCCACCATGGGAGGCCTAATAATAATCCTCTCAATAATAGTACCTTGCCTGCTTCTCGGACGTCTGCGCAACATATACATGCTTCTTATGCTTGGTACTACCGTATGGCTGGGACTTATCGGATTCCTGGACGACTACATCAAACTGAAGATAAACAAGGACGGACTGAAACCTATATACAAACTCGCCGGACAGGCTATCCTTGGACTGATCGTAGGACTGACGCTGTGGCTCAGTCCCGATGCCGTAATCCGTGAAAACATCACCATTTCACGACAGGAAAATACAGAAACGGTGATACATAAAAGTGAACCAGTAAAGAGCACCATCACCACCATACCGTTTGTCAAGAACAACAATCTCAGTTACAGCGAACTATTCTCCTTCCTGGGCAAATACAGAACAGCGGCAGGCTGGATTTTCTTCGTGATAATGGTTACTTTCGTGGTAATGGCGGTAAGTAACGGTTCCAACATGAACGATGGAATGGACGGTATGTGTGCCGGAAACTCTGCCATCATGGGCATTGCACTGGCCATACTTGCCTATGTGTCCAGTCACATTGCACTGGCGGGATATCTGAACATCATGTTCATTCCAGGGTCCGAGGAACTTGTAATCTTCCTCCTCGCCTTTGTGGGTGCGCTGATAGGCTTCCTCTGGTACAACGCATATCCAGCACAAGTCTTCATGGGCGACACTGGCAGTCTGGCAATCGGCGGAATCATAGCCGTTACCGCAATCATAATTCACAAGGAACTGCTGCTCCCGATAATTTGCTTCGTATTCTTGATAGAGAGCGTCAGCGTGCTCCTGCAGACCAACGTTGCCAAAATAGGCAACAGACGAGGGCAGAAATGGAGAGTGTTCAAAAGAGCGCCAATACACGACGCCTTCAGAATAAAGCCCGGACAGTTGAGTCCGGAACTGAAAATCTTTCTTAACTGGCCAAAGGGCTGCTGGTTGGAGAGCAAAATAACAACAAGATTCTGGATTGTAACCATACTGATGGCAGCGCTGGCCATCGTAACACTCAAAATAAGGTAAGAAGATGAGCAAGATAGCAATACTTGGTGCCGCGGAAAGCGGTGTCGGGGCAGCCGTACTAGCCCTGAAGAAGGGATACGATGTCTTTGTCAGCGACATGGGCAAGATAAAAGACCGCTACAAGCAGATGCTGGACATCCATGGCATAGAATGGGAAGAGGGCCAGCATACGGCCGACAGGATCCTGGATGCGGAAGAGATTATCAAAAGCCCCGGTATTCCTGACAACGCACCCATTGTGGCACAGGCCACACAGCAAGGCATACACATCATCAACGAGATTGAATTTGCAGCACGTTATACCAATGCAAAGATGATATGCATTACCGGCAGCAACGGAAAGACAACTACCACAAGCCTGATATACCATATTCTAAAGAACGCAAACTACAATGTTGGCCTGGCAGGCAACATCGGACGCTCGCTGGCTCTGCAGATAGCAGAAGGATGCACCTACGACTATTACGTCATAGAACTGAGCAGCTTCCAGTTGGACAACATGTACGACTTCCATGCCAACATCGCCGTACTGCTCAACATCACACCTGACCATCTGGACCGCTACGACAATGACATGCAGAAGTACGCCGAGTCCAAGATGAGGATCATACGCAACCAGGAGAGCCAGGATGCCTTCATCTACTGGGCCGACGACCCCATAATAAAGGAAGAACTGGCCAAGCATGGCATAAAGGCCCAGCAATGTCCCTTCTCTATCCTTAAAAAAAACGGCATGATAGGCTATATTGAGCAAGGTCAGTATACACTGGAAACGCCCATGCCATTCAACATGGAGCAGGAATCACTGTCCCTGCACGGCAAGCACAACATGTACAACTCTCTGGCTGCCGGCATAGCAACACGCCTGGCTGGAGTAAGCGACCAGAAACTGAGGGAAAGCCTGGCCGATTTCGAAGGCGTGGAGCATCGTCTGGAGAAAGTCGCCACCGTTGGCGGTGTGCACTACATCAACGACTCGAAGGCCACAAATGTAGATGCCTGCTGGTATGCCCTCGAGAGCATGACCACACCCACCATCCTGATTATTGGAGGCAAGGACAAGGGCAACGACTACGAGGCCATCAGGAACCTGGTGAAGCAGAAGTGCAAGGCCCTTGTATTCCTCGGAGCCGACAACACGAAACTGCACAATTTCTTCGACACCATGGGCATACCCACGTTCGACACCCACAGCATGAAGGAATGCATGGACGCTTGCATAAAGGTTGCCACCCCCGGGGACACCGTCCTGCTCAGTCCCTGTTGCGCAAGTTTTGACCTTTTCAAGAACATGGAAGACCGGGGAGAGCAGTTCAAGAGCATAGTAAAGAACCTGTAGACAAATCTGAAACACCACACAAACAGACACCTACCCATGAACAGTTGGAGCAAAAAGAACTTTAAGGAAAACGGGCTGATGCAAGGAGACATGGTCATTTGGATGATTCTCCTTACCCTGTGCTTCATATCCATAATCACCGTATATAGCGCCTCCAGCAACATGACATACGGTACGGGCAAATACTGGGTACCTGTCATGAGGCATGGTGCATTCCTGCTTATGGGCATAGGATTTACCTGGGTGTTGCACATACTGCCCTGCAAATTATACAAGATCATAGGATTGGGCATCTCGCTGCTATCCTATCTCCTGCTTATATGTGCCCAGTTTGCCGGGCAGATAAATGGTGCTTCCCGTTGGGTAGGCATCGGCAGTTTTTCATTCCAGCCCAGCGAAATAGCCAAATTGGGGCTGGTAATAACAACCGTATTCATCTTCAGTGTCTTCAGGGACAAGAAGGGCGTTAACTCATTCGGTTTCAAGATGGCCGCGATAAACATATTGTGCACAGTCCTGCTGATTGTTACCGAGAACCTGAGCACAGCCATCATTATATCAGTGGTAATGTACCTCATTGCCTTTTACGCACAAGTCTCATCCAAGATACTGCTATTCCTGGCAGGAGCAGTATTGGTCGTTGGCGTCGGCGGTTACCTGACTCTCACCAACATACCCGAAAGCACCCTGGACAATTGGAGGGCAGACAAGGAAAGCGTCTTCCACCGTGTGCCCACTTGGGTAGGACGCCTCAAAGGCGGATACGTGCCACCTCTTGACCCCAAAGACTATGACATCACCCAGGACATCCAGGTGACCCATGCGCAAATTGCCATAGCCACCTGCGGTATCACCGGACGTGGTCCCGGCAACTCCATAGAGCGCGACTTCCTGCCTCAGGCCTATTCCGACTTCATCTACGCAATCATAATTGAAGAAGGCGGAATCTTCTCCGGCGGTCTGGTCATGTTCCTGTACCTGTTGTTATTGTACAGGGCCTTACGCATCGCCCAAAGATGCAAATCCCTGTTCCCAGCATATCTGATAATGGGACTGGCGCTTATGCTTGTAACACACGCCCTGATAAACATGGCCGTTGCCGTAGGCGTGTTCCCTGTTACTGGACAGCCGTTGCCCCTGATCAGCCGAGGCGGTACCAGCACATTCGTAAACTGCGCCTACATAGGCATCATGCTCAGCGTAAGCCGCTCTGCACGAAAAGTTGAGGAGGCCAACGCCGAAGAAATAAAAGAACCCGAAAAAAAGACTACTGAAGCATGAAGAACAATCCAAGAATCATCATCAGCGGAGGAGGAACGGGTGGACATATCTTTCCTGCCGTAAGCATTGCCAATGCACTGAAGAACCTGCGTCCCGAAGCGGAGATACTGTTTGTCGGAGCCAAGGACCGAATGGAGATGCAACGTGTGCCACAGGCCGGTTACAGGATTGTGGGACTTCCCGTCAAGGGACTGATACGCCCTCTTTGGAGTCCCCGCAACATAGGCATCCTCATAGACTTCATCAAAAGCACATGGAAGGTCAAGAAGATAATAAAGGATTTCAAGCCCGACGTAGCCGTTGGTGTAGGAGGCTATGCCAGCGCCGCCACACTGAATGCTGCCTATGACCTGGGCATTCCATGCCTGATACAGGAGCAGAACAGTTTTGCCGGCTTGACCAATAAGACCTTAGCCAAGAAAGCAGACAAGATATGTGTCGCATACGAAGGAATGGAGCGCTTCTTCCCTGCCGAAAGGATATTGCTCACAGGCAACCCCGTACGCCAAAACCTTGCCAACCCTTCACTGGACAGGGAAACTGCAGCGGCCGAGTTCGGATTCAAGGCCGACAAGCCCACCATCCTGCTTATCGGCGGAAGCCTTGGAGCACGCACACTGAACGAGAGCATGCTGGCATCCCTGCAGCTGATTAGGAACACCGACATACAGTTCATCTGGCAAACGGGCAGCTTCTACAAAGAGCATATCGCACAGGAACTGGAGAAGCACGGCAAACCGGAAAACCTCCATGTTACCGATTTCATACGTTCAATGGACATGGCCTACAAGGCTGCCGACCTGGTCATCAGCCGTGCCGGAGCCAGCAGTATCAGCGAACTGTGCCTGCTGGGCAAGGCAAGCATCCTTGTGCCAAGCCCCAATGTATCGGAAGACCACCAGACACACAATGCCATGGCACTGGTCAACAAGAATGCAGCACTGATTGTCAGGGATGCCGAAGCAAAGGGAAAACTGATTCCCATGGCCATCAACACGGTCAAGGAAGCAAGCCTGCTGAAGACACTGGGTCAAAATGCCCTTGCCATGGCTTTCCGCGATTCGGACATCAAGATAGCGGAAGAAGTACTTCAACTCATCAAAAACTAAAAGAACCATATGCAAGCAGTATATTTCATAGGTATCGGTGGCATTGGCATGAGCGCCATTGCCCGCTTTTTCCTGAATTCAGGTATCTTTGTAGGCGGATACGACAGGACTCCGTCGGCACTGACAGAAACCCTGGAAAGGGAAGGCGCTGTCATACACTATGAAGACAACGTGGACCTAATCCCGGCCGAATGCAGAAAAAAGGAAGAGTGCCTTGTAATCTACACCCCGGCAGTCCCATCTACGCACACTGAGTTGAACTTCTTCAAGGAAGCAGGCTTTGATATGCAGAAACGTGCACAGGTTCTCGGCACACTAACCCGTTCGCTGAAGGGTTTGTGCGCTGCCGGCACGCATGGCAAGACTACAACATCCAGCATGGCCGCGCATATCCTGCACCAAAGCCACATTGGCTGCAACGCCTTCCTTGGCGGCATTACCAAGAACTACGGGACCAACTACCTGCTCTCCAAGAACAGCCCATACGTGGTTATCGAAGCCGACGAATTCGACCGTTCCTTCCATTGGCTGACCCCATGGGCCACGGTAATAACATCAACAGATGCCGACCATCTGGACATCTACGGAACAGAGGAGGCGTATCTTGAGTCCTTCTCAAAATACACGAGCCTCATCCAACCCGGAGGTGTACTCATCCTGCACACCGGGTTGAAAATGGTACCCGACACCCAAGCCGGAGTTACCACATACAATTATGGCAGGGAGGAAGGGGACTTCCATGCCGAGAACATACATATCGGCAATGGCCGCATCACCTTCGACCTGGTGTCGCCCATAGAGAATATCCCTGGCATAGAACTGGGTGTCCCCGTAGCCATAAACATAGACAATGGCATCGGAGCCATGGCCCTCGCACAGATAGCAGGCGCCAACGCCGACGAAATCCGCAAGGCAATGCTCAGTTTCGGAGGCGTGGACCGCCGTTTCGATTTCCACGTACGCAGAGACGACATGGTCTATATTTCTGACTATGCCCACCATCCCGAGGAAATCAGGCAAAGTATCCTCAGCATCATGCAGCTGTACGAAGGCCGCCGCATCAAGGCCATCTTCCAGCCACACCTGTACAGCAGGACACACGACTTCTACCGCGAATTTGCCGATGCACTCTCGCTCCTGGACGATATTGTTCTTCTGGACATATACCCCGCACGCGAAGAACCAATACCCGGCGTAACCTCACAGCTCATATACGACAACCTGCGTCCCGGAATCACAAAACGGATGATACGCAAGGAAGACATAATGGAGTGTGTCAAGGCCAAGGATTTTGATGTCCTTGTAACCTTGGGTGCAGGAGATATAGAAAACTATGCCGCAGAAATAACAGACGTCCTAAACGCATAACCTCATGAAGATAGCCATCAAGATAATCCTGCTTGTCGGAGTATTGGCATACCTCGTCTTCGGTATTGCCAGACTCTCGCGTGATGAGGACAAAAGGATATGCGCCGGAACGGAAATCATCATCAAGGATTCCACCAGTACAAACTTTGTAGACGCACGGTTTGTCGAAGGGCTTATAGCCGAGACAGAAAAACCCGTCAAGGACACCCCCATCAGACAGATAGACATAAAGTACATAGAACAGTACATACAGGCGAGTCCCTATATCGACTCCGCAATATGCTATTACACACCGGAAAACATCATGTGCATCCGGGTATTCCCCCGCAAGCCTGTGCTACACGTCATGCCCGATAACGGTGAAAACTACTACATGGACATGGACGGCAACGACATGCCCACCGACCTGTTCCACCTGGACCTGTGCCTGGCAACGGGAAACATCACTAAGGAATATGCCAGTGAACATCTCGTGCAAATAGCATCCTATGTCAACACACACACGCCATGGAATACCGAAATCCAGCAAATCCATGTCAAGAACGACAAGCACATAGAACTCATCCCCCTCACTGGAGACCACGTTATCGTAATTGGAGAACCCAGGGATATCGAGGACAAGCTCAACAGGCTAACCATCTTCTATAAGGAAGGGCTGGACAAGGCCGGCTGGAACAAATACAGCATCATCGACCTGAACTATGCCGATCAGGTCGTCTGTAAAAAGAAGAACATAAAATAAAGACACAACATAACTATGGTAGCAGAAAAGGACATCATCGTAGCATTGGAACTGGCAACAACATCCATCCGTGCTATTGCAGGACAGCGCATGCCCGACGGCACAATGCAGGTTCTCGCCTTTGCAGAGGAAAATGCATCTAACTGCATACGCAAGGGCATCATCGACAACATTGACAAGACCACACAGGCCATTGCCCGTGTTTTGGGGCAGGTTGGATTGCAACTTGGCCAGACCATCTCACGCATCTACGTGGGACTGAGCGGCCAATCCCTGCACTCCGTCCAAAACCACATACAGAGGACATTCGCCGAGAAGACCCAGATCACCAATGCAATGGTAGACCAGCTGATGGACACCAACCGCGGTGTTGTCTACACCGATTCGCAGATACTGGAAGTCATCCCCCAGGAATACAAGGTCGGCAACAGAACCGAGGCCGACATCGTGGGCATGCAGGTCGAGCAGATGGAGGCCAACTTCCTCAATGTCATTGCCCGCAACTCCCTGGCCGAGAATATCGAGAAATGTGTCAACGGAGCCGGCTTTGAAGTTGCGGAACTGCTCATCACTCCACTCACCCTGGGCGACACCATCCTCAGTGCTGCCGAAAAACGTTCTGGATGCGCCCTGGTAGACATCGGTGCCGACACCACTACCGTCAGCATCTACACCAAGAACATCCTGCGCAAACTGGTAGTCATTCCCTTGGGAGGAACCAACGTTACCATGGACATTGCCAACTGCCTTACCACCGAAGCCGAGGAGGCAGAAAGCCTCAAACTCAAATACGGACGTGCATGGCTGGAAGACCACGACACCGCCCAGAACAACATCATAAAGATTTCCCACGACAGGGAAATCAGCGAGAGCCGTCTCTGTGAAATAGCCGAAGCAAGATACGAGGAGATTCTGCGCAACATCTGGGCACAGATCGAGGACGATAGCGACAAGCTCACCTCAGGAATAGTGTTTACCGGTGGCGGGGCACAGATGCGCTTCCTTGCCGATGCCTTTATCAACATCACCAACAGCAGCAAGCAAATCCGCATTGTCAAGGGACTGCCCGCCGACATCTGCACCACCGCAGGCGTGTTCATCCCCGACAATGGACGTGCCAACAGCATCCTGTCCATGCTCACTCACGGCGACCAGAATTGCATCATCCTTGCTCCAGCCACAGCAAGCAGCAATGAAGATGTTCCCGCCACAAATAGCGGAGCAACTGCCACACAGCAAATTACAACTCCTGTTGAACAGGAAGAGGAAGTTACGGTAACAGCGGAACAGGAAAGCGCCAACGAGGAAGAGATTGCGAAAAAGAAGAAATCATTCTGGCAGATACTGAAAGATGCCCTTACCGACGACGAAGACGAAAGAAACTAATAACACCACACAAACAATATATATACTATGGAAGAAGATATGATTTTCGATATGGGTCTCCCCTTGACAGACCTGCCAAAGACAAACAACTGTATCATCAAGGTCATCGGCGTCGGTGGCGGAGGCGGCAATGCCGTAAACCACATGTACCGCGAAGGCATACATGATGTTTCCTACGTTGTCTGCAATACCGACAAGAAAGCCCTGGACGATGCCGCCGTGCCCAATCATCTGCAGCTCGGCAATGACGGTCTCGGTGCCGGCAACCGTCCCGAGAAAGCACGCCAGGCTGCCGAGGAGAGCATGGACGCCATCAGGGAGATGCTCAACGACGGAACCCGCATGGTCTTCATCACCGCCGGCATGGGTGGCGGTACCGGTACCGGTGCGGCTCCTATCATTGCCAAGTGCGCTAAGGAAGCGGGCATACTCACCGTGGGTATCGTAACCATCCCCTTCAAGTTCGAGGGAATAAAGAAAATCAACCAGGCCCTGGACGGCGTTGAGGAGATTTCAAAGCACGTCGATGCCCTATTGGTTATCAACAACGAGCGTCTGCGCGAGATATATCCCGAACTTACCGTCATCAATGCCTTTGCCAAGGCCGACGACACCCTGACCGTAGCTGCCAAGAGCATTGCCGAGATCATCACAATGCACGGTATCATGAACCTGGACTTCGAGGACGTTACCACCGTACTGAAGGATGGTGGCGTGGCTATCATGAGCACAGGCTACGGAGAAGGCGAGAACCGTGTTACCAAGGCACTGACCGAGGCACTGACCTCTCCCCTGCTCAACCACAACGATATCTTCAACTCCAAGAAAGTGCTGCTCAACATCAACTTCTGTTCTGACGACGAGCACAGTTCGCTCATGATGGAGGAAATGAACGAGATTCACGAGTTCATGGGCAAATTCCGTCACGATGTGGAGACCAAGTGGGGCCTTGCCACCGACTCAACCCTTGGCAACAAGGTGAAGATTACCCTGCTTGCCACAGGCTTTGGCTTGCAGAGCATCAACGGCATGAGCACGCATCTGGAAGAGAGAAAGGAAAAACTTAGCGCTGAAGACAAGGAGCGCAAGGAAAACCGCGACGAACTGATCAACATATACTATCAGGACGGCAAGAAGAGCGCCAAGCACCGCCACAACAATGTCTTCATCTATACGGCAGAGAACATGGACAACGACGACATCATCTCACGCGTTGATGCCACACCCACCTGCCGCCGCTCAAAGGACGAGTTGAACCGTCTGAAGAACGAGAACGCAGGATAAGGCAGGTCAGGAGAACAGTTCCCGCAGGACATCCAGACTCTGCAAGTCCCCGAACCCCGGCACATGCAATTGGTAGTACCTCAAGAGTACATCCAGCATGTGCCGGCGTTCGTCTCTGGACATCTTCAGCAAATGCATGGTGGAATAATCCGCCCTCAGCAGCAAAGGCAGCAATGACGCCTCGCCAGCCTGCACATATTGTCCATGCGACGGAATCTGCGACACATAGCACGCACCCTTCAAGTCAT
The DNA here is from genome assembly GCA_045612965.1 of Bacteroidaceae bacterium. Taxonomy (GTDB): domain Bacteria; phylum Bacteroidota; class Bacteroidia; order Bacteroidales; family Bacteroidaceae; genus Physcousia. The sequence continues at coordinate 27,014 of JAZLAC010000014.1, forward strand.
ATAGCATACCCGGCCCGCATCCCTCTGTCCCCGGCCATATTCCCAGGAAACGGGTCATTCTCAACATCAGCAGCAGATGAAAGTCGGCAATTCCCCTCTCCGACTCGTCCAGCCAGACAAGGGAATTCTCCAGAAAGGAGAACAAGGCACGGTTCTCGCCCTCGCCTCGCAGGCTATGGTACAGGAAGTCCGCCAGAAACATGGATATGGAAGCCTTGAACGGATGATAGGGCAAATCCTTCCAGGGACTGGAGATAAGAACCTCGCCCACCTTCTGTAAATCTGCAGAAGACCTGTAATCCACATTCACCTCCACCATGTTCAGCAATTGCCACAAGGCACTCCTCCCACCCTTTTTACCACCGTGCGCCACACGCACCAGGGCAGATATCATGCCGTAATGTTCGGTAAACATGGACACCACGATACGGCTGTCGCTATACCGGATTGTCCTCAACACTATGGCTCTGGTTGTCTGCATGCACGTTAACGGATAAATTCAAGCGAAATTACCTAAATCGGTGGAAATAGGACATAAAAACATAAAAAACGCTGTCCTTCATGCATTTTTTCTCGAAAATGTTTTGCCAATTCAAAGAAACGACGTACCTTTGCACCGCAAAAACGGAATAACGCCGTTTAAGCACAGGCTTCAAGGCCGAAGGTAAGGTCCCTTCGTCTATCGGTTAGGACGAGAGATTTTCATTCTCTAAAGAGGAGTTCGACTCTCCTAGGGACTACATAAGTTAAAAGATTTAGACAAACACAAGACATGGCAAACCACAAGTCATCTTTAAAGAGAATCCGTCAGGAGCAGAAGAGAAGACTCCACAACAGATATTACGCTAAGACCATGCGTAATGCTGTTCGCAAGCTGCGCGCTACCACAGACAAGGAGGCAGCAGTAGAATTGTACCCCAGCGTTCAGAAGGCTTTGGACAAGTTGGCTAAGATTAACATCATCCACAAGAACAAGGCTGCTAACTTGAAGAGCAAGTTGGCCAAGCACATTGCAAAGTTGGGTTAATTCAAGATTCCCTTTGTAAAGACAGAGAAATACAACGGCTTCCCTACCAGGAGGCCGTTTTCTGTATATATACGTTTCCGCACACCCTGCAGCAACGCCCCCATGCCCTGCGCCCTTTCCCTGGCAAGGAACGCCACCCCCCCTCTCGCAAAGGGCACCCTTCCGTGATCAGAAAGGCCTTCTCCGCCACCCAAACGCGCAACGTCGGCACAGCATTAAGGGTTATACGAAAAAAATGCATAAAAAAAGCGACTTACGAAACAAAGTTTCGTTATTTTTCCGTATCTTTGTAACAAATACTATACAATAAGACACAATGAACGAGACAACGACAAACAATTCCAATTACAGTGCCTCCAACATTCAGGTATTGGAGGGTTTGGAAGCCGTGCGCAAGCGCCCTGCCATGTACATCGGCGACATCAGCAAGAAGGGTCTGCACCACCTCGTGTACGAAACCGTGGACAACTCCATCGACGAGGCCCTGGCTGGATATTGCACACACATTGAAGTCACAATCAACGAAGACAATAGCATCACCGTGCAGGACAACGGCCGCGGTATCCCCGTGGACATGCACGAGAAGGAGGGAAAGAGCGCCCTGGAAGTGGTAATGACCGTACTGCATGCCGGCGGTAAGTTCGACAAGGGTTCCTACAAGGTTTCCGGCGGTCTGCACGGTGTAGGCGTAAGCTGTGTGAACGCCCTGTCCTCCAAAATGCTCTCACAGGTGTTCCGCGACGGCAAGATCTACCAGCAGCAGTATCACCAGGGCAAGCCCGACGCTCCCGTAGCCGTTGTGGGCGAAACCGAATTGCGAGGCACACGCCAGCAGTTCTGGCCCGACTCCGAGATCTTCACCACCACGGTCTACGAATACGACATCTTGGCCAACCGTATGCGCGAACTGGCATATCTGAATGCCGGCATACACATCACCCTCATTGACATGCGCCTGGAAGTGAACGAGGCATCAGGCATTGAAGGCATACGCAAGGAAGTGTTCTACAGCGAGGGCGGTTTGCGCGACTTCGTGCGCTACATCGACAGCACACGCACACGCCTCATCAACGACGTCATCTACCTGAACACCGAAAAGCAGGGTGTACCCATCGAGATAGCCATCATGTACAATACCGGCTATTCAGAGAACCTGCATTCTTACGTAAACAACATCAACACCATAGAAGGCGGTACACACCTACAGGGTTTCCGCACCGCTCTGACACGTACACTGAAAGGCTATGCCGAGAAGCAGTGCGTGAAGGAACTGGAAAAACTGGCCAAGAACCACGTAGAAATCTCAGGAGAGGACTTCCGCGAGGGTCTTACCGCAGTTATCAGCGTGAAGGTATCAGAACCTCAGTTTGAGGGCCAGACCAAGACAAAGCTGGGCAACAGTGAAGTTGCAGGTGCAGTACAACAGGCCGTAGGCGAAGCTCTCAGCAACTATCTGGAGGAACATCCCCACGAGGCAAAGATCATCGTAGACAAGGTGATACTGGCCGCTACAGCACGCGTTGCAGCCCGCAAGGCGCGCGAAAACGTGCAGCGCAAGTCTCCCATGGCCGGAGGCGGACTGCCTGGCAAACTGGCCGACTGCTCTGATAGAGATGCAGCAAACTGCGAGCTCTTCATTGTCGAGGGTGACTCTGCAGGTGGTAGTGCCAAGCAGGGACGTAACCGCCATTTCCAAGCCATCCTGCCCATCCGAGGCAAGATCTTCAATGTGGAACGTGTAATGTGGCACAAGGCTTTCGAGCACGAGGAAGTAAACAACATCATACAGGCACTGGGCGTACGCTTCGGTTTGGGTGAAGACAGCAAGGAGGCCAACTACGACAAATTGCGCTATTACAAGACCATCATTATGACCGATGCCGACGTCGATGGCTCACACATCGACACCCTTCTGATGACATTGTTCTACCGCTATATGCCCGAACTCATCCGTAACGGTCATCTCTACATCGCCACACCTCCACTCTATCGTTGCACCATCGGCAAGCACGAGGAGTACTGCTACGACGAGGCCAGCCGACTACGCTTCATCCAGACCTATGGTAACGGCCGCGAAGATGCCATCCACACACAGCGTTACAAAGGTCTTGGCGAGATGAACCCCGACCAACTTTGGGAAACCACCATGGATCCTGAACGTCGTCTACTGAAGCAGGTAACCATTGACGATGCTGCACAGGCCGACTACGTATTCTCCATGCTCATGGGCGAGGATGTAGCACCACGTCGCGAGTTCATCGAACAGAACGCAACCTTTGCAAACATCGACGCATAAAGCGACATATACAACAACAAAGACAATACAAGAGCGAGGCAGATAGAACGCACATGCATTTATCTGCCTCGCTCCTTTTATCATAGTATCTAAAAGGTCAAAATAAGTTCCCCGACAACAAGGCTTTGGTCTCCAGGACAACAAGGGCGTGTCCTCAATGAGAACAAGGACGCGTCCTCCAGGACAACAAAAGTGCGTTCTCCGGGGATGCAAAAGCACACCCTTCATGAGGGCGTAAAAAAACTTGGGCCGGCTTTATATGCCAACCCAAGTTCATATTATATTCCTGTACTTGTAAGATTAAAAGATCAGGAAAGTAGCTAATTACTCTGCGCCTTCGTTGTTCTCAGC
>JAZLAC010000015.1:0-18211 GCA_045612965.1 Bacteroidaceae bacterium
CCGTAGGTTTGCGTGGACCTGGTGAGACTCAGTTGGAAATGGACCGCCGTATCATCCTCAATCGTATGTCATTGCTCAAACAGCGTTTGGCAGAGATAGGCAAGCAAAAGACCACCCAACGAACCAATCGTGGCAGAATGATACGTGTGGCCTTGGTTGGATACACAAATGTGGGCAAGTCAACACTGATGAATCTGCTCTCCAAGAGTGAAGTATTTGCTGAGAACAAATTATTTGCCACTCTTGATACCACCGTGCGCAAGGTAATTGTGGACAATCTTCCTTTCCTCCTGTCAGATACGGTTGGATTCATCCGAAAATTGCCTCATGATTTGGTTGACTCTTTCAAGAGCACACTTGATGAGGTTCGCGAAGCAGATATGCTATTGCACGTGGTTGATATTTCACATCCCGAGTTTGAAGACCAGATTAAAGTTGTGGAAAAGACCTTGGCAGACCTAGGATGTGCGGAAAAACCTTCCATGATTATATTTAACAAGGTAGATGCATATAGCTGGATAGAAAAGGATGCCGACGACCTCACTCCTGCAACAAAAGAGAACGTTTCCCTGGATGATTTGATTCACACCTGGATGACTCGTTTGTCTGGAGAATGCCTCTTCATTTCTGCATTGGAGAAAACAGGCTACGACACATTGCGTCAAGTGCTATATAACAAGGTACGCGAACTTCACGTGCAAAAGTACCCCTACAACGATTTCCTATTTGACCATTACGAGGAATAAGAATTACTGATATGGCAAAAGCAAAGAATGACATAGAGTCCCCTAAGCCTGAAAGAACATTTATGGAAGGTGGCACCATTACGTTTGACCGCTTTGTTCGCGGCCTACTCATTGCGCTTGGTGCGGTGGGAGTTTATTATCTCCTCAATGCACTTAGCGGAGTCCTGTTGCCATTCTTCATAGCATGGCTTTTGGCATATCTTTTATACCCATTGGTGGTGTTTCTGGAGCAGAAATGCCATTTGCGTTATCGGTTAGTGAGCATTTTTATTACTGTGATAGCATTACTTGGCATTATCACAGCTCTGTTTGTGCTCACCCTACCTCCTGCGCTTCGTCAGATAGGGTATCTCTCCGATGACCTGCTGCAATATGCAACTACTTACTTGGCTGGCACCGAGATACCAGAGCAGATAGCTATATTGGTCAAGGACTTTGATAGCAACTCGATTATTCGTTTGCTTCAGAACGAGGAAGTTATGGATGCCGTACAGGTTACTCTACACCAATCGTGGAATCTGGTATCCGGAACCTTCAGCGTAGTATGGGGAATAGTTGGCTTGATGATGATGTTCCTATACCTGATATTCATCTTGCTTGATTACGAGAATGTCAATCAGAATTGGGTTCATATTATACCAAAGAAGCATCGCAAGTCTGCCCTTTGCCTGGCTACGGATATCAAGAGAGAGATGAATGCCTATTTCCGCGGACAGGCTACCGTTGCCTTTCTCGTAGGTGTACTCTTTAGCATCGGTTTTGTCATCATCGACCTCCCATTGGCAATTGGATTGGGTATGTTTATCGGTTTGCTCAACATGGTTCCGTATGCTCAGGGTATAGGCTTTATTCCTACGGTTTTCCTAGCCCTACTGAAATCAAATGATACGGGCCAGAGTTTTTGGCTTATAGTAGTGATGGCGATAATTGTCTTTTGCGTTGTCCAGGCAATTCAAGACCTTTTCCTTGTACCCAAGATTATGGGTAAGTCGATGGGGCTTAAACCAGCTATAATATTATTATCGCTCTCCGTATGGGGTTCATTACTTGGTGTAATCGGTTTTGTAATAGCGCTACCACTTACCACCTTAGGATGGACCTATTATAGACGTTTTGTATTGAAGGAAGATATCCCCGAATAAAGGCATTCATTTAAAAGAAAATATATATAAACCTAAATAATAATATCAACTATGGCACAAGTACCAGAGTTTAAGTACGCTCCTATGTTCCAGTTGGGCAAGGACGAGACCGAGTATTATCTGCTGACCAAGGAGGGTGTCTCCGTCAGCGAGTTTGAGGGTCACAAGATTCTGAAGGTTACTCCCGAGGCATTGACCCGCATGTCCAACCAGGCTTTCCGCGATGTCAGTTTCATGCTCCGTCGTTCCCACAACGAACAGGTAGCAAAGATTCTGCGCGATCCCGAGGCTAGCGAGAACGACAAGTATGTAGCCCTTACTTTCCTGCGTAATGCCGAGGTTTCTTGCAAGGGCCTCCTACCTCTATGTCAGGACACCGGTACCGCTATTATCCATGGCGAGAAGGGTCAGCAGGTTTGGACCGGTTTCTGCGATGAAGAGGCCCTCTCTCTGGGTGTTTACAAAACCTACACCGAGTGTAATCTGCGTTACAGTCAGAATGCTCCTTTGGACATGTACAACGAGGTGAATACCAAGTGCAACCTCCCTGCTCAGATTGACATTGAGGCTACCGAGGGCATGGAGTATCACTTCCTCTGCGTTACCAAGGGTGGTGGTTCTGCCAACAAGACATATCTCTATCAGGAAACCAAGGCACGTATCCAGAATCCCGGTACACTTATTCCCTTCCTTGTGGAGAAAATGAAGAGTTTGGGTACTGCGGCTTGTCCTCCTTACCACATTGCCATTGTTATCGGCGGTACCAGTGCGGAGAAGAATCTGCTTACCGTTAAGTTGGCTTCTACTCATTTCTACGACTCTTTGCCTACTACAGGCGATGAGACAGGCCGTGCCTTCCGCGATGTTGAATTGGAAAAGCAGCTCCTGCAGGAGTGCTACAAGATTGGTCTTGGCGCACAGTTCGGCGGCAAGTATATGGCACATGACGTTCGTGTGGTTCGTCTGCCTCGTCATGGTGCCAGTTGTCCCATCGGTTTGGGCGTAAGTTGCTCTGCCGACCGCAATATCAAGTGTAAGATCAATGAACAGGGTATATGGATTGAGAAGATGGATGACAAACCATACGAACTCATCCCCGAGGAGCTGCGTAATGCCGGTGAGGGCGACGTGGTTAAGATTGACTTGAACCAGCCCATGGCCGACGTGTGCAAGATACTGACCAACTATCCTATCGGTACACGTCTTAGCCTGAATGGTACCATCATCGTGGGTCGTGACATTGCGCATGCCAAACTCAAGGCCCGTTTGGATGCTGGTGAGGGTATGCCCCAGTACATGAAGGATCATCCTGTCTACTATGCAGGTCCTGCCAAGACTCCTGCCGGTATGGCATGTGGTTCCATGGGTCCCACTACAGCAGGACGTATGGATCCTTATGTTTACGAGTTCCAGGACAACGGCGGTTCTATGATTATGCTTGCCAAGGGCAACCGTAGCGAGGACGTTACCCGTGCCTGCAAGGATCATGGCGGTTTCTATCTTGGTTCAATTGGTGGTCCTGCTGCTATCCTGGCACAGAACAATATTAAGTCCATTGAGTGCGTGGAGTACCCCGAACTCGGTATGGAGGCTATTTGGAAAATAGAGGCAGAAGACTTCCCCGCCTTCATTCTGGTGGATGATAAGGGCAATGACTTCTTCAAGCAACTCAAGCCTTGTGCTGGTTGCACGATACTGTAAGAAATTACTAAAAATGAGCGAGGCGACATTCCTATTCGGGGTGTCGCCTCGCGCGTTATTATATATTAGGTGTATTAGTTTCTTTTCTGCTTCATTCGTTCGCGCCATTCAGCGGTGATGGTGAATAGTACGTCGCCACTGGAGTTGAGGGCTGTTTCCACAGAATCTTGCACCACGCCAATGATGAAACCTATGGCTACGGTCTGCATGGCAATGTCGTTGCTGATGCCGAAGAGCGAGCATGCCATTGGGATAAGAAGCAATGAACCACCGGCAACCCCTGAGGCTCCACAAGCTCCCAACGTGGCGATAATGCTTAGCAGCAGGGCACTGCCTAATGGAATGTCTATGCCTAAGGTGTGGCAGGTGGCAAGTGTCATGACGTTTATGGTGATAGCCGCACCATCCATATTGATAATGCTGCCCAGTGGGATGCTCACCGAATAGAAATCCTTGTCTAGTCCAATGCGCTTGCACAGTTCCAGGTTCACGGGAATGTTGGCTGCCGACGAACGTGTAAAGAAGGCGCTGACTCCGCTTTCTTTTAGACAACGCCATACAAGTGGATAGGGATTCCGCTTTAGCAATACACCCACGATGATGGGGTTGATGACGAGAGAAACCGTGAGCATGCACCCCACAAGCAGTAGCAGTAGTTGGCCGTATGTAGTGAATATTTCAAGACCACTGGTGGATACAGACGAATATACCAATCCCAAAATGCCAAATGGTGCGCACTGGATTATCCATCCCACGACCTTGGATACGGCATCGGCCCACTCGCCCAGCGATGCTATGGTGTGTTCGCTGGCCACCGTCTTCAATGCAAGTCCCAGGATTACCGCCCAAAAGAGAATGCTGAGGTAGTTGGCATTGGCGATGGCAGACAGGGGATTGCTCATAATGCCTCTCATTATGTTGCGGAACACTTCGCTCAAGGCTCCCGGTGCAGAGCCTTCTGCACTGGTTATGTCATCCAGCACTATGCTTACGGGAAATAACCGGCTGGCAAATACCGCCAGTACGGCGGCCAGCAGGGTGGTACACATGTATAGTGTAATGACGGTGTTGAACCTGCTGCCCAGTCCGCCGCTTGCCTTGGCAATGGCGGAAACTACCAACACGCTTACCAACACGGGTGCGATGCCTTTGAGTGCACCTACAAATAGGTCGCCCAATACCTCGATGCCGTTATAGCCTGGTAAGAAGAAGGCAAGCAAGGTTCCTATCACAATACCTGCGAGGATGCGCAACATCAGACTTGTTCGGGTATATGCATGTAGAATATTCATATGTTTATTACTTGCAGGAACAGATAAGCTATGTGTCAAGTATGTGCCGGCTAAAACCTATCCGAACTATTATGAGGTGTTTCGGATACCGAGAAGGCTAACTACTGGAAGAAAGAGAAATTAACACTTCCATAATGGCGATGTTCTACGAAACGCGGGTGATTGCTGAAATCATGGTCCTTGCCGTGTTCTAATACAAGCAATCCCCCCTCACGCAGGAGATTGCGTTCAAGTATCATGTCGGGAAGTTCGGGGATTTCCTTCAGTACATATGGCGGGTCAGCAAAGATAAAGTCAAATTGCTCCCTGCATTGGCTCAGATATTTGAATACGTCGCCCTTGATGGGTATGGCCGAGAGATCCTGTAATTTGTCTATGAACTCCTTGATGAAGCGGAAATGCAACGGATCTTTTTCTATACTGATGACACGGGAACAACCGCGTGAAAGCAATTCCAGGGTGATGCTGCCTGTTCCAGCAAAAAGGTCCAGGGCAACAGGTTCCTCTTCCCAGTCAATATAGGAATTGAGTACGTTGAAAAGGTTCTCCTTTGCAAAGTCCGTAGTGGGGCGTGCCTTGAATGTGCGGGGAATCTCGAAATGTCGTCCTTTGTATTTTCCAGTGATAACTCGCATGATTATATGTTTTCGATATGGAGAATAATTTATATGCGTATCTGATGGACTAAAGAGTCAGTTCACGCGTTTCCACATTGGCCAGATACTGGCAGACATCGTTGTAAAGATCATCATCGGCCCCGTACAATGTGCATGAATCATGCCATGCATCCAAATATAGGGTTTTCCATACATAAAGCACGAAATAGAGTCTGTCGGCATTGCTCGGAGCATGGAATACATTGGCATAATGCAGACATCCGTGCCTAAGTACGGCAATCATTATTCCACCATCCAAAACTATAGCATGGTAACTCACAGGCAGAGTGCTACCCTGCTGCATTTCTGCCACCTGGCATAGCATTGTACCATAGAGACCTTGCACCATGGCACTTGGATAATAGCGTCGTAGGGATTCCGCTACGGTCGTGGGGATGGTGAAAATTTCCACAACATCCAAACCGGGAAGGACCTGGAAGCGCATGTCTTCTGGACGTGCTGCCACTCCTGCAAACGTAAGGCGATAGACGGCCAGCATATCTTCCCTGCGGAATTCATCCAAAGGCACACGGGTGCTGGGCGAGGTGGAATAAAGAATTACTCTCTCGTATTGACGTCCGCGTACACGAGGTAACTCAAGGCCGCGCTCCAAAGCCTCGGCCAAGTTCTCCTCTTGTGTGCAATGCACACTTTCCTGCAGCAGCAGCTGGCCAGAGCCGAGGCTGTGCACAAGAAAAGAAAATCCATCCGTACAAAGACGGATGGATAGACTATAGTTCAATAATGATTTACTCCCAGTTACCGGCATTGTTGTTCCAACCGTCACCGGCCTCACCAATCTTCAAACCGGCATATCTGCCCATCTCGTCAGCCTCGATGGTCTTGTTTTTAATCATTCTGTCACCCAGTTTGCCCATGCCCTTCAGGTAACTGGCAATAGAAGCATTACACTCCATTACCTGAATGATGGCGCCGCTCTTGGTGGTGTTGGGACATGCGATAATTTCAAAAGTATCACCCTCTGAGAAGGGTATGTAGCGCATAGAGTCTATGTTGAGGTCCATACCCTTGTAAAGACTGTCCTTCAAAGACACCCAGATGGTATCACGACGGAATCCCTCCAGCTTGTACTCAGCAATAGCCTTGGCGTCGCCGCTGTTGATAATCTCTGCTGCCTTGGATTCGGTCAGACCCTTTTCCATCTGCTCGTCACTCAAGACACCCTCCTTGATAACAATAGGCAACTGACCGTTCTTTACGAACTCTGTCAGTACGTTCCAGTCAGCACAATATGCACCCTCGGGGTTCTGCTGTTTGTATGCCTCTTCCGCATCCTTAATCTGGAGGAGACGAGCCTTTACCTGTGCTTCACGATATGCGACATCTGCATCAAAGTTGATGTCGTCCTGAATGCTACGCCAGCAAATAATGGCGAGGAGCACCACACATACAGCCAAAACTGCATTAATTACCTTTTTCATGTCTGCTATTTCATTATATTTTTGTACATTCGCATCGCAAAGTTAATAAAAAGAATCCAACTAACGGCATTTTCTATCCTTTTTTTCTCAAAGTTTTATGATAAGCGAGGATTTAAGGGCATTGATAAGGGAAAACTTCGAGCATGTTCCTACGGCAGAGCAGGAATATGTGATGGATTTGTGGTGCCGTTTCCTTCTGAGCAGGTCTGATGACAGTATCTTTTTGCTGAAAGGTTATGCCGGTACAGGAAAGACGTCGCTGGTGGGGGCTCTGGTCCGCACAATGAAGATGCTTAGGCAACGGGTTGTCCTGTTAGCGCCAACCGGAAGAGCTGCCAAGGTGATGTGTGAATATGCCGTAACTCCTGCCGGTACTATCCACAGGCACATATACAGGCAAAAAACTTTTGGCGAGGAGAAGTTTACTGCTGCCCCCAACCTGAAGGAGGATACTTTATATATCGTAGACGAGGCCTCGATGATTGCCAATGAAGGCCTGTCGGGCAGTCTGTTTGGCGACGGACGCCTGTTGGACGATCTTGTGCATTTTGTATATTCTTGCCACGGTTGCCGTCTTATACTTATAGGAGATACCGCCCAGCTTCCTCCCGTTGGAGAAAGTCTTTCCCCTGCTCTTGATGCCATGGAACTTGGCGGATACGGTCTTGAGGTTATGGAAGCTGAGCTTACCCAGGTTGTCCGACAGTTGGATACGTCCGGCATACTTTGGAACGCAACCCGCTTGCGGCAATGCCTTTGCAATGGAGATGTTCTGCCGCGTATGCGCATATCTTTTCCCGATGTGCATATCGTTCCCGGTAACGAATTGATTGAATGTATAGAACAAAGTTACTACCATTGCGGTAAAGAGGAGACCATCGTGATTGCACGCAGCAATAAGCGTGCCAATATATATAACATGGGGATACGCAACCGCATTCTGGACTACGATTGCGAACTGGGAGGCGGAGATATGGTGATGGTTGCCAAGAATAAATACTTGAATGGCAAGGATCTTATAGCCAACGGCGAGATGGCTGTGGTAGATCGCATATATAACGAGAGGGAACTCTATGGCTTCCGTTTTGCCGATGCTACGCTTAGACTCATTGACCGCACGGACGTTGTGGCGGAGGGGGAGGGAGGTGAATCCATGCTTGCCGAATTGGACACTGTGGTTCTGCTGGATACATTACATAGCGAAGCACCTGCACTGACACGCGAGCAACAACAGCAACTCTTCCAGAGGGTATGCGAGGATTATCCCGAGTTGCATAACAAACGCGACCTATACAAGGCAGTAAAGGATGATCGTCACTACGGTGCCCTGCAGATAAAGTATGCTTATGCTATAACATGCCACAAAGCTCAAGGCGGGCAGTGGGAGCATGTCTATATAGATCAGGGTTACGTTACCGAGGGCATGCTCACCGAAGAGTATGTACGGTGGCTCTATACGGCCATAACCCGTGCTACAGGCCGTGTCTATCTGGTAAATTGGCCGGAGGGGCAGACGGAGTTGGTTTAAAAATCATTAAATATAGGAGGCTGGAATGTGTCCTATCATTATTTTATATATATTTGCGTAGGAAAATAACAAAATACAGCAAATATGGATATAAAACTTCTTGTCCTTGATGTTGACGGCACGTTGCTCAACAGTAATCGTGAAATGAGCGAACGTACCATAAAGATACTGAAGAAAGTTCAGCAGAATGGTGTACGCATAGCCTTGGCCACCGGTCGTCCTACATATGGCGTCCTGCCTTTTGCCAAGGCCATAGACTTGGACTTTAACGACGGTTTCATTATCAGTTACAACGGAGCAAAGGTTTTGGAAGCCAGTACAGGAAAGGTGCTCTTCGAAAGGACCATTGACCCCAAGATGATTCCATATCTGGAAAAGCAAGCCGAGCGATGTGGCTGTGCCTTGGCCTACTATGAAGGAGACGAAGTGGTGGCCACCGATACCGAGAACCACCGCATTGTGGATGAGGCACAGATGAATAATATGTCCCTGCGCCATGTGGATAGCATCTCGGCTGCTACCGAATCACTTGCCGACAACAAGGATGCCTGGCCTACGGAGGTCATCTTCGTGAACGAGGATGAAGAGGTACTGCTGGGCATGGAGGAGCACCTGCAACGTCACCTGAACGGTGTCATGGATACCATTCATTCCAATCCTTATTATCTGGAGGTCGTTGGCTATCAGGTGGGCAAGAGCCATGCCATGAGCGCATTGGTGCAGAAACTTGGAATCAGTATGAAGGAGGTCCTTGCCTTCGGCGACGGACGAGCCGACATCAATATGCTCCAGATGGCAGGTATGGGTATTGCCATGGGCAATGCTCCTGAGGAGGTTAAGCGTTGCGCTGACTACACGACTCTTTCCAACGACGAGGATGGTGCCGCTATCGCCATAGAACGTGCCTTCGAGGAAGAACACGACAAGCCGGAGGACGATCAGGAGGTTCCTGTAGATGTGCTCAACGCACAGAACAAGAACACCTTGATGGGGGCATTGGGTATGCAGTACACTTTTGCCAGCCCTCACCGCGTGGAGGCCACCATGCCTGTTGACGGTCGCACACGCCAGCCCTTCGGTATTCTTGCTGGCGGAGCATCCCTGGCTCTTGCAGAAACCCTTGCCGGCCTTGGCAGCATGATAGCATGCAAGCCTGGCGATATGGCCGTGGGCATGCAGGTGTCTGGCAATCACGTCTCCAGCGCACATGATGGTGACACCGTACGTGGTGTGGCAACTCCAGTGCATTTGGGACGCTCCAGTCATGTATGGAACGTGCAGATTTTCACCTCTACGGGCAAACTTGTAAGTTCCGTTACGGTAACAAATTCTATAATGAGCAAGAGGTAGTAACGACGCGGCAGGGGCTTTGTCTCTACCTGCTGCGAATGTCATGTGTCATGTCTTTCATTCAAGAATCACACGATTTTAGACATAACTTTTGCTATATACGGAAAATATATTACCTTTGCACGGCTTATGCTAATTGACATGCCTTGTTCAAGTATAGGCACCGCCTGACTATGCTCAATGCAGGCAAGGTATCGCTTGCGCTTTTGCAATCACGACCTTCTTGCTAAGATAATGCATGGGCATGTCCTTATTGGTAAAGAAAAACTCAACATGGATATACACGAGAAAATAATAAAAATTATCACCGTTATCCGGGAAGCAGGACAGGGACTGACCCGAGACCAGTTGCAGAATATTCTTGTTGGCAACCGCACCGAGGAATTGCAACAGATAGGACTGGACAATCTGGAATCATTTGGTATTGCCGAGAGTACTGACGAGGAAGACTGGAATGCCATAATAGACCAATCCATAAAAGACGGTCTTCTGAAGATAAAGAACCAGAAACAGAACACACTGACATATACCCCTGAAGGCAAGAAGTTCTGCAAGAAACCACGCCCCATAACGATGAAGGGTGAAGGCGAGGAGGAAAGCTATGGAGGAGTCGGAGGTTCGGAACTGGATGCTGTAATGCGCGGTGCTTTGATGGGCAGGCAAAATAAGGAATCGAAGCACGTAACAGAGCGTAGTAAGCTGCAGATAAAACTCATCCAGGCCGTAGATCGCAAGATAGCCTTGGATGTTTTTGCCGAGAACGAGAATGTGGACTTGGACGAGGTGCTTGACGAATTAGAGTCTCTGCTACGTCACAGCAAGCGTCTGGACATCACATACTTTACCAATGAGGTTATCGGTAAGGAAGATATAGAAGAGATACGAGACAGTTTTGCCGGCAGTAAAATTAGCATGGAAGCTCTGCGTCAAGACTGGGGCGATGTCTATAACGAGGAGGAACTGCGCCTGTTGTTTTACATCCTGTCGTAAGTTACAGCAAAGGCAAGGAAAACCTGAGGTCAGCCGTCCTTAGTATTTCAAATAAATAAAATAATCCCCTTGGTAGGAGCATAGGTTGTCTCCCCCAAGGGTATTTTGTGTTCTTGCCTTCGTATTCACTTCTTCTCTACCACATCCGACATCATGTATGCGCATTCCTCGGCGGAGGCTCCCAAGCTTACGGCTTTTCGGAAATCTGCGATAGCAAGCGAGTTTTTTCGGAAATCCTTATAAAGAAGGGCGCGTGATATATAGAAATCAGGATTGTCCGGTTCCAGTGCAATGGCATGGTTCATGTCCTTCAGAGCCAGTTCGTACTGTCTTCTTCTTTGATGCATTCCGCCACGGATGGCATAGACGGAAGCGTCGTCAGGCCAGTACCTTAGAAGAATGTCTATGTGCTCCATGGCCTCTTGGGGTCGTTTGTCCTTGTCGCAAAGCAGGGCAAGTCCCAAGCGGGCCTGGCGGTTACGGGGTTGTAGGATAACCAGGCGCTCATAGTCAGTACGCGCCTTTGCATTCAGGCGTTGCTCTGCATACAGGTATGCACGAAAGAACAAGGCCTCGGCATGTTCAGGGTTCAGTGTTAACAGGTCGGTCAGGTCGGTCAAAGCATGGTCGTAGTTGCCAAGTTGGATGTGCAATGAAGCCCGGTCTATCAGCAGACTTTGGGAGGAGGGGGCTATTTGAAGACCGGCGTTAAAGGCGTCCAGGGCCTCCTCGTAACGCTTCTGGCGTGTTCTTATCTCGCCAAGGTATTGGAAAAGGACAGCACTGGAAGTGTCTGAGGGTTTCAGGTTGATGGCTTTAAGAAACAAAGGTTCGGCCTTAGCCAAAGAATCGTGTTCCAATGCCTTTATTCCCTGTTTGACAATTTCTGCATACTCTTCGGCACGGCACGGTGTGCACACGCATGCCAAGGTAAGGGCCATTGCCGGCAAGAATACCTTTTTCATTCGCTCATTATTCTACAAACCTCCATCGGGTCTTCAGCGCCGTACACGGCCGAACCGGCCACGAGGACATCGGCACCTGCATCGCGAAGTTGTTTCCAATTGTCCAGGCCAACACCGCCATCCACCTGAATCAGAGCCTTGCTTCCTTTGCGGTCAATCATTTCACGCAGGGCGCGAACCTTTTCAAATGTGTGTGGTATGAATTTCTGTCCGCCGAAACCAGGATTTACGCTCATGAGCAACACCAGGTCAACGTCACAGATGATATCTTCCAGTACGCATATTGGCGTAGCCGGATTCAGGGTGACACCAGCCTTCATGCCGGCATCGTGGATCTGGCCTACCACACGGTGCAGGTGGGGGCAGGCTTCGTAGTGCACATTCATCAGATATGCACCCAAAGCCTTTACCTCGGGGATGAACTTCTGTGGTTCCACGATCATCAGGTGTACGTCCAAAGGCTTTTGCGTCAACTTGGCCACATACTTGAGGACGGGAAAGCCGAAGGAAATGTTGGGAACGAAGACACCATCCATGATGTCCAGGTGCAACCACTGTGCAGCACTGCGGTTGAACCACTCCATGTCTTTCTGGAGGTTGCCGAAATCGGCACTCAGCAATGAGGGAGAGAGCATAATTCCTATATATGTAAATAAGGTGTATCTGTAATAGACCGGTTAAAGTATCTATATGACACAAAGATACGCCATTTCCGCCTTATGGGCAAATAAATAGACAATTTTTAATAAAAAGTATGCCGAAGTGCTTGTCAATTAAGGGAAAAGTAGTACCTTTGCACGCCGATTATTATCAACGGAGCCTTAGTAGGCCCCCGTGGTGTGTGTGGATAGGAGACTGATTGGCCTCAGTTCTGGTCCGTGAATCATGCCGAAAAAGTAAGTAATCAATTAGCAACAAACAACAAAACAAAAGCAATGGACACATTGAGTTACAAGACCATCTCTGCCAACAAGGCAACCGTAAAGAAGGAGTGGGTTGTAGTTGACGCTACAGACCAGGTCCTGGGTCGTCTGGCCAGCAAGGTGGCAAAGATCCTGAGAGGTAAGTACAAGCCCGAGTTCACTCCCAACGTGGACTGTGGCGACAACGTGATTATCGTTAATGCTGACAAGATCGTCATCACCGGTAACAAGATGACCGAGAAGGAGTACCTTCGCTACACTGGTTATCCCGGCGGTCAGCGCAGCGAAACACCTGCCGACATCCTGGCTAAGCCCAACGGTGCCGAGAAGTTGATTCGCCGCACTGTTAAGGGTATGCTCCCCAAGAACAAGTTGGCTCGTCAGATCATCACTAACCTGTACATTTACGAGGGTGCAGAGCACAAGCATGCTGCTCAGACCCCCAAGAACATTGACATTAACCTCTACAAGTAAACAAGAAGATGGCAGCAATAAATGCATTGGGCCGCCGCAAATGCGCCGTAGCCCGCGTATACGTTGAGGAAGGTAGCGGTAAGATTATTATTAACAAGCGTGACTTGACCGAGTACTTCCCCAGCCCCATTCTGCAGTACGTTGTTAAGCAGCCCCTGAACCTGCTGGACGTTGCAGAGAAGTATGATATCAAGGTTAACCTGCAGGGTGGCGGTTACACCGGCCAGAGCCAGGCTCTGCGTCTGGCTATCGCCCGCGCACTGGTTAAGATCAATGCCGAGGACAAGAAGGCACTTCGTGCAGAAGGCTTCATGACTCGCGACAGCCGTGAGGTAGAGCGTAAGAAGCCCGGTCGTCCCAAGGCACGTCGTCGCTTCCAGTTCAGCAAGCGTTAATACATTATATATATATTATATTGTATTCACGTCTCCGCTAAACGTTAAACCTTAAACTTTAAACTTTAAACGTTCAACGTTCAGCACCCGGAAGCACGCCGAGTTTAGCATCTAAACTGTCGGGATTCTCCCTAATGAGACTACCCGGTGGTTGGTTCCCGAACCAACAAGTAAGGGAACAACAAAAGAAAGTAAACAACACAAAAAACAAAAAACAAATGTCAAGAACATCATTTGAGACCCTGTTGGAGGCCGGTTGTCATTTCGGCCACCTCAAGAGAAAGTGGAATCCCGCAATGGCTCCCTACATCTTCAAGGAGATGAACGGTATCCACATCATCGACCTTCACAAGACCGTTGGCATGGTTAATAACGCTGCCGAGGCTCTGAAGAACATCGCCAAGAGCGGTAAGAAGGTTCTGTTTGTTGCAACTAAGAAGCAGGCCAAGGACGTTGTAGCCGAGAAGGCTCAGTCCATCAACATGCCTTATGTTATCGAGCGTTGGCCCGGTGGCATGCTCACTAACTTCCCCACAATCCGCAAGGCTGTGAAGAAGATGGGCACTATCGACAAGCTGATTGCAGACGGCACTTACAGCAATCTGTCAAAGCGTGAGTTGCTGCAGGTTACTCGCCAGCGCGCTAAGCTGGAGAAGAACCTCGGTTCAATCTCTGACCTGACTCGTCTTCCCAGCGCATTGTTCGTTGTAGACGTAATGAAGGAGCACATCGCAGTAGCAGAGGCTAATCGTCTGGGTATCCCCGTGTTCGGTATCGTTGATACCAACTCAAATCCCGATAACATTGACTTCGTAATCCCCGCTAACGACGATGCAAGCAGCAGCGTAGAGGCTATCCTGAACGCAGTTTGTGGCGCTATCAACGAGGGTTTGGAGGAGCGCAAGGCTGAGAAGACCGACGAGGCTCCTGCAAAGAAGGAAGAAAAGGCTGAGGCTTAATCACAGAGTCCTGCTTTGAACTATAAAGGGTTAGAGGACGCATGCTTACGCATTCTCTAACCCTTTTTCTTCAAAATTAGTACAAATCATTAACACACAAAAAGACATACGACTATGGAAGTTACAATGAGTGACATCAAGAAGCTCCGCGAGATGACCGGTGCTGGTCTGGCTGACTGTAAGAAGGCCCTGGCTGAGAGCGAGGATATGGACGGTGCTGTAGCATACCTGCGCAAGAAGGGTGCTGCTGTAGCTGCAAAGCGTAGCGACCGCGAGGCTGCTGAGGGTTGCGTGCTGGTAAAGGCAGAGAATGGCTTCGCTGCTATCATTGCCTTGAAGTGCGAGACCGACTTCGTTGCTACCAATGCTGATTTCGTGGCTTTGACCCGCGAGATTTTGGACGCCGCTGTAGCAGCAAAGTGCAAGACTCTGGACGAGGTTAAGGCTCTGCCCATGGGCGACGCTACTATTCAGGACGCTGTTATCGCTCGTAGCGGTATCACTGGCGAGAAGATGGAGCTGGACGGCTACTGCGTTATCGAGAGCGAGAATGTTGCTACCTACAACCACATGAACCGCAATGGTCTCTGCGCTATGTTGGCATTCAACAAGCCCGTTACAGATGCAGACTGCGGTAAGAACATCGCTATGCAGATTGCCTCTGCTGCTCCCGTTGCTATTGATGAGAGCGGTGTTAGCCAGGAGGTTAAGGACAACGAGGTTGCAGTAGCAATCGAGAAGACCAAGGCTGAGCAGGTTCAGAAGGCAGTAGAGGCTGCTCTGAAGAAGGCTGGCATCAATCCTGCGCATGTTGACAGCGAGGATCACATGGAGAGCAATATGGCCAAGGGCTGGATCACTGCCGAGGACGTTGCACGTGCCAAGGAGATTATTGCCCAGACCACTGAGGAGAAGTCCGCTAACCTGAACGAGGCTATGATTCAGAACATCGCCAAGGGCCGTCTGAACAAGTTCCTGAAGGAGTCTTGTCTGCTTTCACAGGAGTACATCTGGGACAAGAATATGACTGTTGCCCAGTACCTGCAGAGCGTTGACAAGGATCTGACTATTGTTGATATGAAGCGCTTCACTCTGAAGGCTGAATAATAGACGAGTAACAAACAACAACAAGAGGTTGTGCAATTTGCACAACCTCTTGTTGTTATGGACATAACACATCTAAGAGTCCACACCTATACCACCTTGCACTTCAGCACGCTTTGGAAAAGTTCCACGGCGTGCTTCTTCTTTTCTATGGGCAGGGCAGGGGTGCCCTTTAGTGGATATTCAATGCCCAAAGGTTCGTACTTGTATTCGCCCATGACGTGATAGGGGAGGATATCCACGCGCTCTACGACGCTGTACTGGGCAATATAGCGGGCTGTGGCCAGAAGATGCTCGTCGTCGTCGTTGATGCCGGGTGTTACCACATGGCGAATCCATACAGGCTTGCCTATGCTCTGCAGGTATTCCATCATCTGGTGGGGATGGGTGCGGTGATGGGCAGTGAGGCGTTTGTGCAACTCGTCGTCCACCGTCTTCACGTCCAGAAGCACGAGGTCGGTAACGTCCAGAAGACTGCGCACGGTATCGTTGAAGATAATGCCGCTGGTGTCCAGTGCCGTGTGAATGCCATGATGCTGGCATAGACGGAAATACTCCTCTACAAAAGAAGCCTGCACGAGTGGTTCGCCGCCGGTACATGTAACACCACCTGTCTTGATGAAATTACGGTAGCGCAGCGTTTCCTCCAGCAACTGTTCTGCTGTCCATTCGTACTTTACTGGGGCTTTCAAATCCCAGGTGTCTGGATTATGACAGAAGAGACAGCGCATGGGGCATCCCTGCATGAAGGCAAGGAAACGGATACCGGGACCGTCGACGGTGCCGAACGATTCCAGGGAATGGATACGGCCTATGTTCATTTTGTTGTTTAGTGTTTAGAGAGTCGTTTCGGGCTTGTGTAGGTTTTACTTCATACCCCCTCCGGAACTTTGTTCCCCGTCCCCCTATCTTAATGGGACAAAGTGGATGATAGTGTTCCTCATTGACTTTCTCTCCCTGAGACAGGGAGAGTACCCGAAGGGGGAGAGGGTGGATTAATCAGTTGCCAAAGCATGTGACTGCGCTACGATGTCAAACCGCTCACCGTTAACCAAAACACCCCTCACCTGCTGATGAGGAGAGGGGTGTTTTCTGATACATTATATATATGTATTGCTTACAAACTCTGGTTGATAGTACGGCTCAGCACGTCGAGCTGCTGCTCGCGGGTCAACTTCACGAAATTAACGGCATAACCAGATACGCGGATGGTGAGCTGAGGATACTTCTCGGGATGCTCCATGGCGTCTACCAAAAGGTCGCGGTCAAAGACGTTAACATTCAGGTGCTGACCACCGTCGGGAGTGAAGTAACCGTCCATCAGGTTAACGAGGTTCTGCTTCTGTGCCTCGCTGTCCTTACCCAAAGATGCGGGAGTGATGGCGAAGGTGTAAGAGATACCGTCCTTAGAGTGGTGGAAAGGCAGCTTGGCAACAGATGCCAGGGCTGCAACAGCACCCTTGATATCACGAGCATTCATGGGGTTGGCACCGGGAGCGAAGGGGACACCAGCCTTACGGCCGTCGGGTGTAGAACCTGTGTTGCGTCCGTAAACCACGTTAGAGGTAATGGTCAGCAAGCTCTGGGTGGGGATAGCATCGCGGTATGTACGGTGCTGACGCAGGTACTCCATGAACTTCTCAGTGATCATAACGGCAATCTGGTCGGTCTCGTCGTGGTTGTTGCCGAATGGGATGTACTCGCCCTCCTCAATCTGGTAATCAACAGCCAGGCCGGTCTCGTCGCGAATAATGCGGATCTTGCAGTTCTTCATTGCGGCGATAGAGTCGGTTACGATAGAGATACCAGCGATACCGGTAGCACGTGTGCGCTGAACGTCGCCATCATGCAGAGCCATCTCGAATGCCTCGTAGTCGTACTTGTCGTGCATGTAGTGGATAATCTTCAGAGCGTTCACGTAGGTCTTTGCCAACCAGCGCATCATCTGCTCAAAGCGGGGCCAGAACTCCTCGTATGTGAGGTAGTCGCCTGTGATGGGGCTGAAGCGGGGACCAATCTGGTGACCGCTAACCTCGTCGCGACCACCGTTGATGGCATAGAGCATACACTTGGCCAGGTTGGCACGTGCACCGAAGAACTGCATCTGCTTACCGATCTTCATGGGGCTTACGCAGCATGCGATACCATAGTCGTCGCCCAGTTCGGGACGCATCAGGTCGTCGTTCTCATACTGCAGGGCGCTGGTGTCGATACTTACCTTTGCGCAGTACAGTTTCCAAGGCTCTGGCAGACGCTCTGACCACAGGATAGTCAGGTTGGGTTCGGGAGAGGGACCCAGGTTCTTCAGGGTATGCAAATAACGATAGGACATCTTAGTAACCAAAGGACGACCATCGATACCCATACCACCGATGGACTCAGTAACCCACTGAGGATCGCCGGAGAAAAGGGCATTGTATTCAGGGGTACGAGCAAATTTGATCATACGCAGTTTCATGATGAAATGGTCAACCATTTCCTGAATCTGGGATTCGGTATATTTTCCTGACTTAAGGTCACGTTCAGCATAAATATCCAGGAAGG
>JAZLAC010000016.1:0-20116 GCA_045612965.1 Bacteroidaceae bacterium
CTGTCCCATCTGAGCGAAAGTATCAACAACCACAGCATGGAATCAAGGATGCCGTAAACATCAACAGTATGGATAGAGAAAAGGTGTAAATCTTTTCAGCTAATGAAGCAAAAAAGCGTCTACTGAAATCAGGAAAAGACAAAAACCAGGTATGCTATTTTAGGGTCTCCCGAGGACGAGGGTCGGTCCTCGGGACGTCAAAGGCCGGTCCTCGGGAGGACCAAAAAGTACTATATTCAGGCTGATAGTGAGAATGGTGTAAGCAGGCATGACAATTAAGGCTCTTCTTATCGTTTTTTGCCTTTTAACAAAATTAAAGACCGATTATTTGCCCGATTGGAGACGATTCTGTAAATTTGATGCACAAAAAGCACTAAAACGTGCCAAAGCAAGACCCAAAACCAGAGCTGAAATCACCGACAACACCCCACCCCATGGCTGATCACATCTTCCCTGCCACATTCGTTGAATTGCCACCGCATTGCGATGGCGAGAGGGCGGCGTTCTATCTGGCCGTGGAAGAGTACGTTGCTTCGCACATGCCCGAGGGCAGTTACCTGTTCACATGGCAGCTGTCGCCCACCGTGGTGATGGGCAGAAACCAGGATGCCGAGGCGGAGATAGACCTTGCCTTCTGCAAGGCGGAGGGAATAGACGTGATTCGCAGGAAGAGCGGTGGCGGAAGCATCTTTGCCGACCATGGCAATATAATGACGAGCCTCGTAACACGGGAAGGCGCCGTGGAGGAACTCTTCCACGAGTATGCCCGCAATATGGCGGATTGCCTCAACAGGCTTGGTGCCGAGGTGGAGGTTTCGGGTCGCAACGACATCTGCATGAAAGGCGGAGGCAAGATTTGTGGAAATGCCTTCTACCACATGGCAAAGCGCAACATAGTGCACGGCACCATGCTCTACGACACGAATGCGCACATGATGCGTGGCGCACTGACCCCCGAACGTGCCAAACTCATGTCCAAGGGGGTGAAGAGCGTGGAGAGCCGCATAGCGCTGCTGAAGGATGCCCTGCCCCATGGCATTGACACCACGGAATTGCGCCAGAGCATAAGGGAACACCTCTGCAAGGGCAGCATCTCGCTCACGGAAGAGGATGTGAAGCGCATACGCGAGATAGAGAGCGGATACTATGCGCCAGCGTTCCTCTGGGGCAAGACAAGGAAGGCAGAACCCTCGCACCATTGCCAGGCAAGGATAGAGGGATGCGGCACGCTGGCAATAGGATTTGATACCAAGGAGGACAAGGTGGTGACCGTTGCCTTGAGCGGCGACTACTTTGAACTGGGCGATGCACATGCCGTGTTCAACAATGCCTTTGCCGGTTGCCCTTTCACGAAAGAAGCCTTGGCAAAGCATGCCGCCGAGCACACTCCCAACAGAGCCATCAGAGGACTGGGTACAGCAGAACTATGCTCGCTATTGGACAAACTATTTGAATAGACAAAACCTTAAATACAAGACACTACTATGACTGATAAAAGAACATGTCTTTACGACAAGCACATTGCACTGGGTGCCAAGATGGTGCCTTTCGGGGGCTTTGAGATGCCCATTCAGTACACTGACATCGTGGACGAGCACAATGCCGTGCGCAAGGCAAGCGGTGTGTTCGACGTGAGCCACATGGGCGAGGTGCTGGTGAGCGGTGCCGAGGCAGAGAAGTTCGTGCAATACATCTTCACCAACGACATTGCCGGTGCTCCAGTGGGCAAGATATACTATGGCATGATGCTGCATAAGAATGGCGGCACCGTAGACGATTTGCTTGTCTACAAGATGGCGGATGACAAGTTCTTCCTCGTCATCAATGCCGCAAACATCGACAAGGACTATGCCTGGATAGAGACTCAGGCAAAGGCTTTCGATGTGGTTACCGTGAACCAGAGCGACATCTACGGACAGATTGCCTTGCAGGGACCTGATTCGGAGAAGGTGATGGCAGAGTGCCTGGGGCTGGCTTGCGAAGACCTGGCGTTCTATACCTTCAAGACCGTGGACACAGAGGGCGAGACTCTCATCGTGAGCCGCACTGGTTATACGGGCGAGGATGGTTTCGAGGTGTACGGAAGCCATGCCTACATACAAGGCGCATGGGACAAACTCATTGCCCATGGCGTGAAACCCTGTGCCCTCGGTTGCCGCGACACATTGAGGTTTGAGGTTGGCTTGCCTCTTTACGGCGACGAACTTACCGACGACATCACCCCTCTGGAGGCTGGTCTTGGCATGTTCGTGAAACTCGACAAGGAGAACTTCATCGGCAAGGAGGCTCTTGCCAAGCAGAAGGCAGAAGGACTGACACGCAAGATTGTGGGCATAGAACTGGCTGGCCGTGCCATTCCACGCCACGGATATGATGTGGTGGTAGAGGACAAGGTGGTGGGTACGGTCACCACAGGTTACAACTCCATCTCCACAGGTAAGAGCGTGTGCATGGCTATGGTGGACATTGAGTACGCCAAGCTCGACACCCCTGTGCAAATCCGCATCCACAAGAAGTTGCAGGATGGTGTGGTGTGCAAGAAGCGCTTCTACGAGAAGAATTATAAGAAGTAATATCATTATAAAGTCTCTAAAGTCTCTAAGGACCTTAAGGACCTTAAGGACTTTATGCAAAAAAAAGAAAAACAAACAAATTATTAACCTGCCCAATCCCTATACATTATACTCCCCTCCCTTGTGGAGGGGTAAGGGGGAGGGTTTTAACCTAATCTAATTATGGCAAAGACAATTGAAGGCCTCTACTATAGCGAGAGCCACGAGTATGTGAAAGTTGAAGGCGAGTACGGTTATGTTGGTATCACCGACTATGCTCAGGAGCAGTTGGGCAACGTGGTATACGTGGATATGCCCGAGGTGGACGACGAAGTTACCGCAGGCGAGGAATTCGGTGCCGTGGAAAGCGTGAAGGCTGCCAGCGACCTCATCTCTCCCGTAAGCGGTGTGGTTGTTGAAATCAACGCAGACCTTGAAGACCAGCCCGAACTCATCAACCAGGATGCCTTCGGCACATGGATCATGAAGGTGAAACTCTCCGACCCCTCCGAGGTGGACAACCTGCTCAGCGCTGCTGATTACGAGAACTGTTGCAAGTAAATACAAACGGAGAAGAAGAAGCCCCTCCCCCAGCCCCTCCCTCTATGGAGGGGAGTAGAATGTATTGAAATCTCATCTGCTTGATGTAACTACTCCCCTCCCTTGTGGCGAGCAAGGTCTTCAGAAGAAGCACCAAATGTGCTTCTGTACCTTGTGAGGGGAGCAATCCCCATTGCGACGCGAGGACTGGGTTGGGGGTGGGTCTTCCATTTCGTTTTTAGCCTGTTAAGCCTATGAAATACTTTCCCCATACCGCCAATGACCTTCAGGAGATGCTGAAGGTTGTTGGCGTGAATTCTTTAGAGGAACTATATTCCGAGGTTCCCGAAGAACTGAAGTTCAACAAGGAACTTGCCCTGCCCTCTGCCATGTCGGAAATTGAGGTGAGAAGGGTTATTGGTTCTCTTGAACAATCCAACGAACAGCTCATCTCCTTTGCCGGTGCCGGTGTCTACGACCACTATACCCCCAGCGTGGTGCCATATATTGCTTCGCGCTCGGAGTTCTCAACTTCGTACACTCCCTATCAGGCAGAGATTTCACAGGGCACATTGCAATATATCTTCGAGTACCAGAGCATGATGGCCGACCTCACTGGCATGGACATCTCCAACGCTTCCATGTACGACGGTTCCACCGCCACCGCCGAGGCAATGATGATGTGCGTGGCGGCCGCCAAGAAGCGCAACCGTGTACTCATATCCGAGACATTCAACCCTGCCGTGATGCGAGTGGTGGAGACGTATGCCAAGTTCCATGGCGTGGACCTCGTCAAGGTTCCTGCCAAGGAGGGCGTTACAGACATGTGCGCCATACAGGCATTGCTCGAAGCCGACGATGTTGCTGGCGTGCTGGTGGCACAACCCAACTACTACGGCATCATTGAGGACTTCTCCGGCCTTGCCGACATGTGCCATGCGCACAAGGCTCTGCTGGCCATCAACACCATGGCATCTGCCTTGGGGGTACTGAAGTCTCCCGGCCAGTGGGGTGCCGACATTGCTTGTGGCGAGGCACAGAGCCTGGGCATACCCATGTGCTATGGCGGTCCCTATATAGGTTATCTCTGCACCACTAATGCCTTGGTGCGCAAGATGCCCGGACGACTGGTA
Source organism: Bacteroidaceae bacterium (assembly GCA_045612965.1). GTDB lineage: Bacteria > Bacteroidota > Bacteroidia > Bacteroidales > Bacteroidaceae > Physcousia. Next base: position 4,226 of record JAZLAC010000016.1, read on the forward strand.
GGCGCTACCACCGACATGGACGGCAAGCGTTGCTTCGTGCTTACCATGCAGGCACGCGAACAGCATATCCGTCGTGAGAAGGCCACTTCCAACATCTGCACCGCTCAGGGCATCATGTGCCTGTATGTCGCTTCCTACCTTGCTCTGATGGGCAAGAAGGGCTTGCGCGAGGTAAACGAGCAGTCCTATGGCGCCGCACACGAGTTGCACAAGCGTCTGCTTGCCCTGCCCTGCTTCTCCGAGGCATACCCGGGCAAACCCTTCCTCAACGAGTTCACGCTGAAATGCTCTCTGGACATCAGCGCCATGCAGGACAATGCCTACATAGACGGCTTCATTGCCGGTGTGAAGGCAGAAGCGAAGGAGGACGAGATTATCTTTGCCGCTACCGAGCAACGCTCTCCTGAAGAGGTGGAGGCTCTGGTGGAAAGCATTGCTGCCTTCTGCGCAGAGCAAGGACTATAGTATTAACCAATAAATGTATCCGAAAGCACTATGAACAACACATATTACGGAAAACTCATATTCGAACTTTCCACTCCCGGATGTATTGGTTATTCTCTGCCTGAGAACCAGTGGAGCGGTCACACATTGGAGGACCTGCCTGCAAACCTTCTCCGCGAGGGCGAGACAATATTGCCAGAGGTAGATGAACTCACCGCCGTGCGCCACTATACTAACATGTCCAACAACAACTTCGGTGTGGATACCGGGTTCTATCCCTTGGGCAGCTGTACCATGAAGTACAACCCAAAGATTAACGAGGAGATGGCTTCCCTGCCTGGTTTCACTACCTTGCATCCCCATCAGCCGGAGTACACCGCACAGGGCGCACTGGAACTATATTATAATGTACAGAAATCACTCTCCGAGATAGTCGGTCTTCACGAGTTCACGCTGAATCCCTTTGCCGGTGCTCATGGCGAGTTGACAGGCCTGATGGTGATACGCACCTACCACGAAAAGCGTGGCGACCTGAAGCGTACCAAGATTATCGTCCCCGACTCTGCCCATGGCACCAATCCTGCTTCGGCTGCCGTGTGCGGATTGCAGATTGTGGAGGTGAAGAGTACTGCCGACGGCACCGTGGATGTGGAGGACCTGAAGCCTCTGCTTGGCGATGACATTGCCGGCATGATGATGACCAACCCCAACACCCTGGGTATCTTCGAGACAAAGATTCCCGAGATAGCACGACTGGTACACGAGTGCGGAGGTCTGATGTACTACGACGGAGCCAACCTCAACCCCATGCTCGGCGTGTGCCGTCCTGGCGACATGGGCTTCGATGTGATGCACATCAATCTGCACAAGACCTTCTCCACACCTCATGGCGGCGGAGGTCCTGGTAGCGGCCCTGTTGGTGTACGCAAGGGCCTGGAGGAGTACCTGCCCAACCCACAGGTAAAGCGTCAGGAGGACGGTTATTTCACTTTGGTAAACAATCCCGAGTCGCTGGGTAGCGTTTCTGCCTTCCTTGGCAACTATGGCATTGTCATCCGTGCCTATGCCTACCTGTTATCTCTTGGCAAGGAGTACGTTCCCATGGCTGGCAAACTCTCTGTGCTGAATGCCAACTACATCAAGGAGCATCTGAAGGAATACTACAAACTGCCCATCGATGTGCTTTGCAAGCACGAGTTTGTCTTCGACGGTTTGCGCGAGGAATACGGTGGCGACCATCACGACCCAGGGCATGTCACCACACTGGATGTGGCAAAGCGCCTGCTCGACTATGGCTATCATGCACCCACCATATACTTCCCTCTGCTTTTCCACGAGGCCATGATGATAGAGCCTACCGAGACAGAGAGCAAGAAGACACTGGACGATTTCATCGATGTGATGAAAAAGATAGCCATCGAGGCTCGCGACCAACGCGAACTCCTCAAGACAGCTCCGCACCACACCCCCGTCCGTCGCCTGGACGACGTGAAGGCGGTGAAGGAACCGAAGTTTACTTATAAGATGCTATGACACATCAACTCATCATCATAGGCGCCGGCCCCGGAGGTTACGAGGTCGGCGTCAAAGCCGCCAAGGCTGGTTTGCAGGTATTGGTGGTTGAGGCACGCAAACTGGGTGGCACCTGCCTCAACGAGGGGTGTATCCCCACGAAATGCCTCTGCAAGAATGCCTCCCTGTTGCAAGAATTCAAGGAAGCCAATGCCTTCGGAATAGAGGCAGGAGAGGTACAATTCGACCTTTCCAAGGCCATAGCACGCAAGGATGGCATCGTGGAGCAGTTGGCCAGTGGCATTGCCACACTGATGAAGACTCCGGGCATCACCCTGGTACAGGGCAAGGCCAAGTTTGTTGACCAGCATACCATCGAGGTGGAGGGCACACAATACTCTGCCCCCAACATCATCATTGCCACGGGTTCGGTGACCAAATTCCTGCCCATCGAAGGAGCCCACGACGAGGGAGTGGTAACATCCACCGAGATGCTAAACCTCACCCAAGTGCCCCAGCGCCTCTGTATCATAGGTGGCGGTGTGATAGGACTGGAGTTTGCCAGCATCTTCAACGCCTTAGGCAGCAAGGTTACCGTAGTGGAATATTGCAAGGAGATTCTCCCTGCCTTCGACCGCGACATTGCCAAGCGTCTGCGCACCTCGCTAAAGAAGCAGGGCATCAACTTCAAGACCGGTTGTGCCGTCAGTGCCATCCGCACCGAGGCAGAAGGCAAGGTAGTGGAGTACGTGGAGAAGGAGACAACGAAGCAGGAAGTCTGCGACCTCGTGCTCATGGCCGTGGGACGTGGTGCTAACCTATCCTCGCTCAACCTGGACGACATAGGTATTGCCTACACCCCCAAGGGCATCACGGTGAACGAGAACATGCAAACCTCCCTGTCCCACATCTATGCCGTGGGCGACATCAACGGCCTTTGCCAACTGGCACACGCCGCCACGTTTCAGTCCTACCGTGCCTTGAACCATATCCTTGGCAAGGAGGATAGCATTGACTTCGGCATCATCCCTGCCGCCGTGTTCACCACTCCCGAGGTAGCCACAGTGGGACTTTCCGAAGAAGCCGCCGAGGCACAGGGCATCACCTACTCCACCCACAAGGCCTTCTACCGAGCCAACGGCAAGGCCCTGGCAATGGGTGCCGACGAGGGTTTGGCAAAGTTCCTCACCGATGCCGATGGCAAGATAATCGGTTGCCACATCCTTGGCAAACATGCCGCCGACCTCATCCACGAGGCCGCTACACTGATGAAGTCGGGCGCCACCCTGCACACCCTTGCCGGCTCCATCCACGCTCACCCCTCACTGAGCGAAATACTGCTTGGTGCGGCAGAGTGAAGGAGAAAACGGAATGATTAAAGGTTAATTAATCAAGTAGGAGGAAAACCATTCGTTTTCCTCCTACTCGATTATATATAATGTATTATAGAGAAATACCGGTTAGTCGGCCAATACCCAACCAAGGTCTTCATATCTCTTGAACTTTGCCTTGTCTACGACTTTGTAGCCTTCCTTCTCTACACCCAAAGCATAGCCGAAAGGAGTCTTCTCGGTGAATTCCATGATAATCTTGCACTCGCCCTTGCCAACCTTAACATATTCCTCGGGGCAGTAAACCTCCTTTGCTGCTACGAGTTCCCATTCGCCAACGATAACGGTAACGAATTCTGAGTTAACCTTCTTCAAAGCCTTCTCGTAAGCAGAAGGTTCTGCTGGAGTGCTACTGGAAGATGAAGAATAAGATCTTGAAGAGTATGAATTTGAAGAGCTACTGCTATAGCTGTCGTCGCTATCGCTCTCTGTTGTGTTGCCAACAGAAGGATCGGGAAGAAGCGTGTTGATAGCAACAGAGTTGTACTGGGTCATGTACTTTGGTAACTTTTCCTCCTTGTCGTTATCCTCCAGTTCCTCGAGAAGATCCTTGCGACCATGCTTCGGTTCCTCGGTGCAAACATATTTTTGGCCCTTCTCTGTCAAATCAACTTTTGCAAAATAGTGAGTGATATACTCTACGTTTCTCCATCTTTTGCGAGCCTCAACAGCCTTGTCTACAGAAAGAGTAATCATGCCGGCGGTCTGTAATTGCTGTAGTGTGGTAATCTCGCTCTCGTCTACTGCATAGTAACCTACCTTGAAAGATTTTGTCTCAATGGGGTTGTCCCAAAAAGCATCCTTCTTTATAGCATCTTTAGCAGAGCTAGCAGTAAGGACTGTGTTGTCACATGAAGTGAACAATGCCATGATGGCAACAGGGATTAAAACCAACAATTTCTTCATAGTAAAAAGAATTTAAGTTTTGTACTTGTGCCTGGAAAAGCACGGTTAGTTAATAGTTGTCTACAAATGTAGCAAAAATAATAATTGCTTCCAAGAAAAAGAGAAAAAATAGCGCCTTTGTGTTTTTTGGGGTGACACGAAGATGTATTATATGCAACGGTAGGACAAGGCGGATGAGGTATAAGATGACACGAAGATGCCATAAGGATGACATGGCTGAAATAATCTTTGGAGACATGCGTGTGGACGTTCCACATGCATTATCTCTCCAAAGTTAAAGTAAGATGAGAACTGTCAACAAGACCATTGGGGGGGTCGAGAGGGCAAAGCTCGGTCATCGGGAGGGCAAAGCCCAGTCATCGGGAGAGCGAAGCCTTGCCCTCGGGAGAGCAGGACTCGGTCATCGAGAGGCCCAAATAGCTGGTCTTGCAAAATGTTTCTTGCTACATGGAAAGTTGCTCTACAAGTTCCTCTGGTGTAACAGACTTCTGCTCTCCGCTGACCATATCCTTCAGCATCACCTTGCCCTCTGCCATTTCCGTTTCGCCAACGATGGCAACATAGGGAATCTGCTTGGTGTTGGCATACTGCATCTGCTTCTTCATCTTGGCACTATCGGGATAAATCTCGGTGCGGATGCCTGCCTGACGTGCCTTGGCAATGATGGGAAGGGAGTATTCCACCTCGGCCTGACCGAAGTTGACGAAGAGCAGCTGTGTGGCGGTGCGCACCTGCTCGGGATAGAGGTCCAACTGGTTTAGTACGTCGTAGATGCGGTCGGCTCCGAAACTGATACCCACACCGCTCAGACCGGGCATTCCGAAGATGCCGGTGAGGTTGTCATAGCGACCACCGCCCGTGATGCTGCCTATCTGCACATCCAGAGCCTTCACCTCGAAGATGCAGCCCGTGTAGTAGTTCAGGCCACGTGCCAGGGTGAGGTCCAGTTCGATGGGGTTGTTCAGCGAGCAGATGTTCTTCAAGGCAGAGAGCACGAACTCCACTTCCTCTACGCCCTTCAGGCCTGTCTCGCTCTGAGCCAGCACCTCGCGCATAGTCTGTAGCTTCTCCTCGTTGGTGCCGCTCAGGTTGATGATGGGTTGCAGCTTGTCCACACCCTCCTGAGGTATGCCGGCGGCAAGGAGTTCCTCGTTGACTTTGTCCAGACCAATCTTGTCCAGTTTGTCAATGGCCACGGTGATGTCCACAATCTTGTCGGCCTGCCCGATGACATCGGCAATGCCGGTGAGTATCTTGCGGTTGTTTATCTTCAGGCACACACGGATGCCAAAACGAGTGAACACGGTGTCTACAATCTGCATCAGTTCCACCTCGTTCAGCAGAGAGTCGCTGCCCACCACGTCGGCATCGCACTGGTAGAACTCACGATAGCGGCCCTTCTGGGGACGGTCGGCACGCCACACGGGCTGAATCTGGTAGCGGCGGAAAGGCATCTGCAACTCCTCGCGGTGCTGCACCACATAGCGTGCGAAGGGCACGGTGAGGTCGTAGCGCAAGCCCTTCTCGGACAACTGGGAGGTGAGGCGGCCCAGGGTGTTCTCTGTCCATTCCTCGGCAGAAACGTGCGAGCGGAAGTCGCCGCTATTGAGTATCTTGAACAGGAGCTTGTCGCCCTCCTCGCCATACTTGCCCATCAGGGTGGAGAGGTTTTCCATGGCGGGAGTTTCTATCTGCTGGAAGCCGTAGAGGGCATATACTGAACGTATGGTATCAAAGATATAGTTGCGGCGTGCCATTTCCATGGGGCCGAAATCACGTGTTCCTTTGGGGATGCTTGGTTTCATATCGAGTCAAAAACGTTTGTTGCATTTTATTTCGTGCAAAGATAAAGGATTATTCGTATAATAGCGCACATATAGGATAAATATTTACAAAATGTCTACTTTATCATGAATTTATCAGAGCCAAATCATGCTTTCTGCATAGTTTTATATATCTTTGCGAAAAATAAAGCCCATACATGAACCCCGATAATACAGACATAACAAGCATCCAGCGCCAACGCATGAGAGACACCCTCCGCCTGGCACAGACCCGCCTGCAGAATTTGGAGGAAAGCATCAAGCGTCTGCGCTCGTTGCAGGAAAAACTATATCGCCACCAGCAGTTGAATTCGGAACTGGACATAAATTCGAAACAACTTTTCCTCCTGAACAAGGAGTTTGCCTCGCTTTCCGAAGAGGCTACCGAGATGGAACGCTTCGAGACCTTTGAAAGCATCATGGCACCCTTCCTCAGGATGCAAATTCTGGAGACCGAGGCCGAGGAGAACAGGCGCGCCGGCATTGACATAGAACAGCAGATACGCAACACTAGCAACCAGATTGAGGACCTGCGCAAACGGTTCACAACCAGCAGGGACAACATAAAAATCACCGAATCCCAGCATCAGGACCTCTGCCACATAGTAGAGGAGTGCAGCCAGCACGACGGTGCATGCAGCGTACTGGAAAGCAACATCAGCCGCTTGGAGACAGCGCTTTCCGTGGAGAAAGACCGCAAGAACAGCCTCGACGCAAAAATGGAGGCGCAGGAGAGCATGATCCGCGAACAGGAGAAGGTCCTGGAGCACCTGACTGCCCGACGCCACACCATGGAGTCTCACGAAGGCATGCTGGAACGTGCTGACCTGGTTCTGTCCATGCTGTACAGACTGGACGAATTGTCCAAAAACCTGAACCAGAAGAACCTGCAATACAACAGGAATGCCGATGAGCAGAAAAGGGCCAACGAGGAACTGGAACGCATCATCGCACAGCACAACGACATAGACCAGCAAATCCAGACCCTGCAGGACGAGTCCGAGATACACCGCACCAACATCCGCGGCATGCAGAGTTATGAGGTGCAGGAGCGTGTGATGAACCTGAAAAGCCGCCTGCTCATGCTCTCGGCAGCACAGAGCCTGTGGAAACGAATAGGCACCGGATATGCCAGCATCGAGAAAAAAACGCAACAGATTAACGCCCTGCGCCTGGAGATAGAGCACGATCTGAAGGCAGAGCAGGAACTTACCATCATGGTAGCAAACCTGAAAAGGCAGGTGGCGGACAAGGAGTACTCCCTGAACATGAGCAAGAGCCAGAGCCTCATAAGCCTGAGGGCCGACCTGAAGGAGGGCACGGCATGCTCCGTGTGCGGTGCCACGCACCATCCCTACCATAGCGACACGATGCAGGATCAGTACAAGCTCATCAGCGACTTCCGGAGCGACTTTGAAACCATGTCGGGAGAATTGCAGGGAAAGGAAAGGCAACTGACCGTACTGCACGACAAACTGACACAGAACCTGGGACGGCAGATTGCCGAGCAGCACAACCTGGAAGCCGTGCGCCTGAGACAGAGCGAGGACGTAAAGGAGTGGAGGGTGTTTGCACAACTCGACCCCACGTTCCACGACTGTTCGGCGAGCACAGACAACGATTCCCGCATGGCCACCATACGCCAACTTCTGGACAATGCGAAAAGAGACCTCCAGAACGCCGAGGCCGAACTGGGCGAGTTCAACTACCACACCACGCAGATTACCACACTGTCGGGAAAGATTGCCGGACTGGAGAACAAAAAGACTGAGACAACCCTGCGAATGAACGAGGCCACCTCGCTCTGCCGCATCCTGGCGGCCCAGAGCAACAGGCTGGAGGAATCGCGCAAACTTGCACAGGAGAAATACCACCGCCACTACGAACTTGTGCAAAAGGACATCACCATACAGGAGTGGTTCAAGCAATGGCAGCAGAATTCCGAACACCTGTATAGGGACATCAGGCAGATGGCAGCAGATTGGCATGAGACCAACAAGGACATAGCCATGACAGCCAACACCCTGTCCGAGGCACGCACAAGGCAGGAGATGCTCTCCAGCATGCTCATGCATTGCCAGGCCTGTATAGAGGACATAGCCGAGGAACTCCGACGCCAGAAGGACAAATACAGCGAAATACGTGAACGCAGGCAACTGCTTCTTCCCGAAATGAGCACTGGAGAGGCCCTGGACAAGTCGCTGAACGCCTATTACAGGGCGCAGCACGAACATGCCGGTAGCATGGCAAACCTGCAGACCCTGGCCTTGCAGCAAAAGGAGCTGGAGGGTGCCTACGCCCACGCCAGGCAGACGGGCGAGGCACTTGACCAGAAGGCCAGCGCGCAAAGAAACCTCGTGGACCTGTGGATAAGGGCATACAACGCCAACCATCCGCCCGTGCAGTACGGTGAACTGAATGCAGTGCTGACGCAGAACATAGACTGGAACGAGAAGCGCAACCGCATACGCGAGAACCGCATGGAGACGCTCCTGCAACAGCATAAAGTCAAGTCCATACAGTCGGAAATCATAGCCCTGGAGGTGGATACCGGAACACTGACCAACAGCCAGTTGAACGAGAAACAGATAGCAACCGAGACGCAGATAGAGCAACAGGAACACGCTCTGCGCGAGGTAAGCATGCAGATAGCGAGACTAAACATAGAATTAGGACTTTAAATCTATATAATGGCTAAATACAACATTACCGAAAAGAAGAAGAAGGAGGCAAACTACATCACTGCCCTCAGCACAGCACGCGTGGAGGAAATCTACGAGAAGATTCTGCTGAAGTTCGTCGTGGAAAAGAAATACCGCGACCCGGAATACACCGCAGCCAAGATGGCCGAGGAGATTGGACACAACGCAAGATACATCAGCGCTGTGGTGCACCTCAGGTACAGGGACAACTTCTCGCAACTCATCAACGAGTTCCGCATAAAGGAGGCCATGTATATGATTACCGACAAGCACTTTGCCGACCTCAAGATGGAGGACGTTGCCCGTGCCACGGGCTTTGCCAACCGCCAGTGCTTCTACTCGGCATTCTTCCGCAAGAACGGCATGACTCCGCTGGAGTACCGTGCACAGAATGCTATCCCCCAGAGGGTCAAGAAAGAGGAGACTGCAGATGAGGAATAACACCTTCCCATACGCCCAGTTGCGCTTTGCCGACATACAACTGCTGCGCTACCGCGTGCCTGCCTTCCAGGACCTGAGCCTGGGACAGAAGCAGTATGTCTATCACCTGGCAGAGGCCGCTCTGTGCGGACGCGACATCCTGTGGGACCAGAACTGCCGCCACAACCTGGCCATCCGCCGTCTGCTGGAGGACATCCTGCAGAACTCCGCCATAGTGCACGAGGGCAAGGACTGGGAGGCTTTCCTCACCTACCTGCGACAGGTGTGGTTTGCCAACGGCATACATCACCACTATAGCACAGACAAGTTCCTGCCTGCCTTCTCTGCCGAGTGGCTTGGCCAGGCATACCGTGCCATTCCCTCGCCCGTGATTGGGGCCGAGGAGTTCGAGCACCTTGCCGAGGTTATCACCAACCCCTCCGTCATGCCCAAGCGTGTGTGCCAGAGTGGCGACGACCTCTTGCTTGCATCGGCATGCAACTACTATGGCGAGGGTGTCACACAGCACGAGGCAGAGCAGTTCTATGCCCTGCAGAAGGCTTCCGCTCCCCTGCCCGACCAGCCCGTCATGTACGGCATGAACAGCCGTCTGGAAAGGGATGCCGAGGGCAACCTGTACGAGAACATATATTCCTCCACTGGGCTCTACGGACGACAGATAGAGCGCATCTGCTCGCATCTAGAGAAGGCCATGGAGTTTGCCGAGACGGACAGGCAGAGAGAGGTTATCTCGCTTCTGCTCCAGTTCTACCGCACAGGTTCTCTGGACACCTTCGACCAGTACACAATCCAGTGGATTTCCGAGGTGGAGGGCACGGTGGACTTCGTCAACGGCTTCACCGAAGTATATGGCGACCCTCTGGGCCTGAAGGCTTCGTGGGAGGGTTATGTGAACATACTGGACCGCGAGGCTACACGCCGCACGGAGATACTCAGTCAGAATGCCCAGTGGTTCGAGGACAACAGCCCCGTTGACCCTCGCTTCAAGAAGAAGGAGTGCAAGGGTGTCACCGCGCGTGTGGTGCAGGCTGCCATCCTGGGTGGCGACCTCTATCCCAGTTCGGCCATAGGCATCAACCTGCCCAATAGCAACTGGGTGCGCTCCGTCTACGGAAGCAAGAGCGTTACCATAGGCAACCTCACCGAGGCCTACGACCAGGCGGCCATGGGCAATGGATTCCGACAGGAGTTCATCCCCGATACCAAGGTGCTGGAGCAGGTCAACCTCTATGCGCACCAGCTGGACGACCTGCATACCGACCTGCACGAGTGTCTGGGACACGGTTCGGGACAACTCTTGCCCGGTGTGGATGCCGATGCCCTAGGCGTGCATGGCAGCACCATAGAGGAGACACGTGCCGACCTCTTCGCGCTCTACTACATTGCCGACCAGAAGATGCACCACCTGGGACTCACTCCCACCCCGGATGCATGGCATAGCAACTACTACACATACATGCTCAACGGTCTGATGACGCAACTCGTGCGCATCAAGCCCGGATGCCACATAGAGGAGGCGCACATGCGCAACCGTGCCCTCATAGCGCACTGGTGCCTGGAGCAGTCCACATATTGGGCACAGGTCTTTGGCACTATTCCTGCCATGGAACTTGTCCAGAGCGAGGGCAAGACACGCCTGGTCATCCACGACTACCCCACCCTGCGCCAGTTCATAGGCCAACTGCTGGCCGAGATTCAGCGCATCAAGAGCGAGGGCGACACCCTGGCCGCCAAGCACCTGGTGGAGAAGTACGGTGTGGAGGTGGACAGCACCCTGCACCAGGAGGTGCTCCAGCGCTACGAGGCTCTGGACCTGGCTCCCTACAAGGGGTTCATCAACCCCCTGTACACACTTGTAACAGACACTGACGGCAAGGTCACGGATGTTGGCGTGTCCTACGACGAGACCTTCGACCAGCAGATGCTCAGATATGGAAGAGAATACAATTGACACTAACTGGATGGACGAAACCATCCGTAATATAAAAAAGGAGTTGCGTGCCAACATGAACGGCATTGCCTCCTCACAGATGCGCCGCGGTGGCATGCCTCACCATGTGGTGTGGGGCATAGAGTTGCCCCGACTCAGGAACATCGCCGCCGAGTTCCCCCGCGAACGTGCCCTTGGCCAACGCCTATGGAGCGAGAACGTGCGCGAAAGCCAGTTGCTGGGCATACTGCTCACTCCCCCACAGGAGTTCCTGCCCGAGGTGGCAGACATCTGGGTTCACGAGGCCCGCACACCCGAGGCGGTGTCGCTCCTGGCCATGGAACTAATCTCCCCCCAGCCCTGGGCCACCGACATGGCCTTCCGTTGGATAGCAGGCACACATAAACTTGCCTCGCTCTGCGGCTGGCTCACCATCTGCCGTCTGCTCCGCCAGGGCAACAAACTCATGCCCCGCTCCGAAGCAGAACTTCGCGACCATGCCACGGTCCTCAGCGCCGATGCACCCCTGTACCTGCGCAAGGCAGTGATGCAGACGCTGGAAGCAATGGAAGGCCCCACCCCCAACCAGTCCGCGCGTCGCACTGGGGAGTGCTCCCCTCCCGAGGCACAGATGGACATTCAGTCCATCTTCTAAAGACCTCGCTCGCCCTCTATGGAGGGGAGTAGGCACAACTGCCACTCACCAGACAAACAAAACGAAAAACCCTCCTAGGATATCCTAGGTTTTCCTAGGTCCTCCTAAAAACAACCAACAGAGAATTAAACAATAATAATCATAACTACTATGGCAAAAGGAAAAGTTGATGCCCTGCTGGGCATCGTCTTCGGCGACGAAGGCAAAGGTAAGGTTGTAGACGTATTCACCCCACGCTACGACGTTGTGGCACGTTTTGCCGGCGGTCCAAATGCCGGACACACCATCATCTTTGAGGGCAAGAAGTTCGTCCTCCGCAGCATCCCCTCTGGCATCTTCGACGAGGGCAAGCTGAACATCATCGGCAACGGCTGCGTCATCGCTCCCGACCTGTTCATGGCAGAGGCCATGGAACTGGAGCAGGCTGGTTACGATCTGAAGAGTCGTCTGCACATCAGCCGCCGCGCCCACCTCATCCTGCCCACACACCGTGTGCTGGACCGTGCCTACGAGGCCGCCAAGGGCAAGAACAAGGTTGGCACCACCGGCAAGGGCATCGGTCCCACATATAGCGACAAGGCCAGCCGCATCGGCCTGCGCGTGGGCGACATCGAGGAGAACTTCGAACAGAAGTACCTGGCCCTGAAGGCTCGCCACGAGCAGATACTGAGCGACCTGCACTTCACCGACTACGACATCACCGAGGAGGAGCAGAAGTGGATGGAGGGCATACGCTACATGAGCCAGTTCCCCCTGCGCGACACCGAGTTTGAAATCAACCAGGCTCTCGCCGAGGGCAAGAACGTACTGGCCGAGGGTGCACAGGGCACCATGCTGGACATCGACCACGGCACCTATCCCTTCGTATCCTCCAGCAGCACCTGCACCGGCGGTGTTTGCACCGGCCTGGGCGTTGCTCCCAACAGCATAGGCGAGATCTTCGGTATATTCAAGGCCTACAGCACCCGTGTGGGTTCTGGTCCATTCCCCGTGGAACTGTTCGACGAGACAGGCGAGAAGATTCGCGACATCGGTCACGAGTACGGTGCCGTAACAGGCCGTAACCGCCGTTGCGGATGGGTGGACATCGTGGGCCTCAAGTATGCCATCATGGTAAACGGCGTCACCCAGCTCATCATGATGAAGAGCGACGTGCTGGACACCTTCGAGACCATTAAGGCTTGCGTTGCCTACGAGAAGGACGGCATCCGCACCACCCAGATGCCCTACGACACCGAAGGCTGGCAGGCCGTCTACGAGGAGATTCCCGGCTGGCAGACCGACCTCACCCAGATGACCTCTCCCACCGAGTTCCCCAAAGCCTTCCAGGACTACATCGACTACTTGGAGAAGGCCCTCGAGCGCCCCATCACCATCGTCAGCGTAGGCCCCGACCGCGCCCAGACGATAGAGCGGTGAACGGTGAGCGTGGAGCGTGGAGCGTGGAGCGGTGATAGTTTTCCGATTTCCGCTTTCCGTTTACATCGCCTCCCCTATGCCCTCATAGGGGATCCTAGGTCCTCCTAGGTCTTCCTATGGCTTCCTATGGTTTCCTAGGCTTTCCTATACCCCCCCCCTAAAATCAAGGAGGTGCAGCACCATCACAGGTCTGCACCTCCTTTCTTTTTGTACGCCCACCACCCACTTTCTCCCCCTAAGACAGGTGGGCGAAGAGGGCCGTTAGAAGAATGACTTCGATGTCATTATTCGCTGAAGCTCATCAAGCTAAAGCAGTCTGTGCCCTATGAGGGTCGCAATCCCCATTGCGACGTGCGGACATACCCTGCAGGGGGGGAGGGGGTGGATAAAAGGAGAACAGAACGAAAACGATGACGAAAACATCCTCCCACACAAATCACCAATCCGCAGACACTTGCCATCACTGGGGTGCCTGCGGATTGTGGGTTATTACTAAAATTGCTAAACGTTAAACGTTAGTCGTTAATCACTTAACCACTACCTTGCCATTCTGGATAAAGATACCTTTCTGTGCCTTCTGCACACGACGACCAGAAAGGTCATAGACGGCAGATTTGACTTCAGCCCCTTCGGGCGTCGACCTTTGGTTCACTTTTCCGTTTTTACCTTTCAGTTCGTCAATGCCAGTTTCATCTGGGGTAAGGGCAACAATCTTGCCGAAACTGCTCCAAGGCGATGTTACCTGGTAACTTTCTATAGAAGTTGCAGGAACATGAAGAGTGGCATTTTCTGGATATGAACCATCGAATGCGTCGCTATATGTAGAAGGTACATTCTCGGCATAGCAATAGACATCACGCAATTTAGAACAATCACGGAAAGCCCACTTTCCTATGCTCTCCACACTATTGCCGATAGTAACCGAAGTCAAGCGATGGCAGCTATCGAAAGCATACTCCCCTATACTCTCCACACTATCTGGGATAGTAACCGAGGTCAAACGAATGCACGAAGAGAAAGCACTCCGCCCTATGCTCTTCACGCTATTGCCTATAGTAACCGAGGCCAAATCAAAGCAATAGTCGAAAGCACCATTCCCTATGCTCGTCACACTATCGGGGATAGTAACCGAGGTCAAACTTTCACAATAATAGAAAGCATCATCACCGATGCTCATAACACTATTGGGGATAGTAATCGAGGTCAAACTGTCGCAACCATAGAAAGCTCCCTCCCCTAAGTTCTTCACACTATCGGGAATAATTGTGGTTTTGCAACCTGAATGTAAAGTGTTTGATGCTGTTTCTATTATTGCATTACAGTTATTTCTGGAATCATAAACGGCATTTCCTTCCTCAACTACAATTGAGGTCAAACCAGAGCAATATTGGAAAGCTCTATTTCCTATGCTCGTCACACTTTCGGGGATAGTAACCGAGGTCAAAGCATCGCAAAAACTGAAAGCATAACTCCCTATGCTCGTCACACTATTGCCGATAGTAACCGAGGTCAAACCAGAGCACCAATCGAAAGCCTCCTCCCCTATGCTCTTCACACTATTGGGGATAGTAACCGAGGTCAAAGCATCGCAAAAACTGAAAGCATCATCCCCTATGCTCGTCACACTATTGGGGATAGTAACCGAGGTCAAACCTGAGCAACCAGAGAAAGCTCCCACCCCTAAGTTCTTCACACTATTGGGAATAATTGTGGTCTTGCAACCTGAATGTAAAGTGTTTGATGCTGTTTCTATTATTGCATTACAGTTATTTCTAGAATCATAAACGGCATTTCCTTCCTCAACTACAATCGAGGTCAAACCAGAGCAGTTATTGAAAGCACCACCCCGTATGCTCGTCACACTATTGGGGATAGTAATCGAGGTCAAACCTGAGCAATAACAGAAAGCGCCATCCCCTATGTTCGTCACACTATTTGGGATAGTAACCGAGGTCAAACCAGAGAAACCAGAGAAAGCCCACTCCCCTATGCTCGTCACACTATATGTAGTACTCTCGTGCTCCACAGACTCAGGGATAACAATCGAACCAGAATACGTGCCACTGCTCTTCTTTATAACAATAGCCTGCTTTGTTTCAGCAACAAGGTCATACCTTATCCCATCAATCTCGATCTCTACTGCCAGCATGGGCAAGGACAGTAGCACCGCCAGGGACAAGAACAGCGCCCGCAAGGAATTGTGTAAATAATGCCTCATAAAATTATTGTTTATAGATTTGTAACCTCAATAACACCTTTTTTCGGTAGCACCACCACATGTGGCGACGGAATTCAGGAAACAAAGGTAATACTATTTTCCGAGACAGCAAATATAAGCACGAAGATATGCCCACAGATGACACGGATAATACCGATTGACACAGATAATTGATGTACACTGCAATCTGTGAATATCAGCCGCATCTGTGTCATCAGTGGCCCCATGACGGACAGAGAACCACATCTACGGCACAAGGGCACAAAGACGGGAAGTTGAAGATAATGAAGAAAAGTTTCAATTTTCTTTGCCAAACATTTGGTAGTTTCGGAAAAACATCATACCTTTGCACTCGCAAACCGAAAGGAGCAACCAACAATGGTGCGGTAGTTCAGTTGGTTAGAATACTAGCCTGTCACGCTAGGGGTCGCGGGTTCGAGCCCCGTCCGC
>JAZLAC010000017.1:0-12474 GCA_045612965.1 Bacteroidaceae bacterium
AAGGACGTGGGCATTTGCTGTTTTCTTTTCCTTTTACCCTGCGTCTTGTTACACCTTGTATGGAAACGGAATTCAAAACAAAAAATGTGTGAACGAATAAAGAATAGAAAGTTATTATGTCAAATGTGAAGTAACTGGCAAGGGAGGTAAAACGATTACAGCAGTAACAAAATGTATAACAAACTACTAAAGTTATTCCATTTCATTTGTAGGACAATGGGTGGGGTTTGGAAACAACAGGTGGGAACTTTGCAGTTCCCACCTGTTTTATATGATGCGTAAACAATGATAGAATGCGCCTATGGTTTTGTTGATATGCTCCCTGGGCACTATTCCTGTGGCTTTGTGTCTGTTCTGGTCAGCACGAAGTCGGTGGCGGAAACCCATTCGCATTCGCTCTTCTCACCCGTAATGGCAGGGTCGGTGGTTATGCCGTAGGTGATGGCTTCGCCGGACTTTACCTTTATATTCTCTATGCTCAGCACGGCCCATCCGAAGCCGTTGCTGTTGTTGGCTTTGAAAAGAAGCTGGCGTATGCTGTCGGTGGAAAAGTGCGGGTAGGCATCTTTCGGTGCCAGAAGGGGGGCATTGCCGCACGCCCATTTCCAAAGGTTGCCGCCTTTGTCTCCGTATGCGTGGATGTATTTCCGGTTTTCGGTGTAGCCCACGTTGGCAAACAGATAGGCTCCTTCGTCTTCTGCCCGAACCAGTGCCGACAGGGTGTATGTGCCAGGGGGCACAGTGTCTGTTTTCTGGGCTGTGAAGATCAGGTCGTTAATGTCGCGTGCATCAAGATAGCGCCTTTTGATATCACCAGTGGGGTATTGCCCTGCATCTGTGCAACGGTTGCAGGTGTTGGTGATGATAGTGAAACCTGTTTCGTCCAGATACGGTATGTCCAGATGTGGCTGGGGCTTGAAAATGGGTTTGTTTCCGCTATAGTGGTATTCGCGCCTAATGTGTTTTGTTTCGATACCTTGTGCTATTTCAATGCACCTTGTTATAGAACGGGATATGGAGAACACGCCCCAAATGAGGCAACCCAGCATCAGCAATGCTATGAGGGTCTTCAGCCAACCTGCCATAGGTTTGCCCGAACCGAAAATCCATCTCAGCAACAGGAAGAACAATACGGCCAGGATAACAAGCATGCTCACTATGCCAGAGGTGAACAGGAAACCGGTAGATTCATTGATGTTATTCAAGAACAGTGCTTCTGTATTTGAGAGGATTACACTGCCCATGCCACCCATTACGCCAAACCAACCGGTTAGCAGTACTATGGCAACCAAAATGAAAACGCCCAGAGGTCCAAGGATAAGCAGGGCAAACAATACCTTCAGACACCCCGAACCATTGTTGCGATTGCTGGAACCACTGCATGTGTTTTGTGTGCTATGATCCTGGATGATTTGCTCGTTGATGTTATTAGGAGTCAGTTTCTTGCCCTTCATCAGCAACTTGTCCTCTGGAGTTCGTGCCAATGGTATGATGAGCCACAGAATCAGGTAGGTTAGCAGACCTACACCCTCCAAGAAGAACAGTGCCAGCATGAGCAAGCGCCACAGGATGGGGTCGCCAAAACCAATGTAGTTGGCAACACCCGAGCACACACCTCCCAGCAGCTGATTGTCGGGGTCGCGGAACAGACGGCGGTTCTTGAAGTGATGGCGTATGCGCTCCCACAGGGATGCAGTGCTGGGGTCGAAGTTGTCCTCTTCGGTGTATTGGTTACCGCTTTCTGCGCTCTGCCCATCGTTTTCCGTTTTTCGTTCTCCGCTTTCCGTTTCCTCCTCTCCGGCAATTTCCTCGGCATTGCCTATCTTGCCTATGATTTCCTTTATTATCTCTATGCTGATGGCATCTATGCCCTGTTCCTTCTTCTCCCATAGGAGTTCTGCCACACGGTGCTCTATGTCGTCGGCTATATCCTCGCCGCCGTCCTTGCTACCGAAGTAGCGCTTCATGCTCTGCAGATAGTTGTCCAGCAACTGGTATGCATCCTCGTCTATATTATATAAGGTGCCGAACAGGTTTATGGTAATGTTCTTTTTCATTGTAGTAAGTTTTGCAGGTTCTTGGATGTTGTTTCTTGCTTCAGGTATTATTGCCCGTTTAGTTTTGTTACGGTGCCGGCCAGTTCGTTCCAACTCTGGTTCAACTGCCTTAGAGCCTCTTCGCCGTCCATAGTCAGGGAATAGTACTTCCTGGGCGGTCCTTGTGTGCTCTCCTGCCATTCGTACTTCAGGATCTTGTCCTTTAGCAAGCGGTTCAGCAGAGGATACAATGTGCCTTCCACCACTATCATATCAGCATCCTTCAGTTGCAATATGATGTCGTTGGCATAGCACGACCTGTTCTTCAGCAGCAGCATGATGCAGTATTCCAGCATGCCTTTGCGCATTTGTGCCTTGGTGTTTTCTACATTCATACGTTCTTTGATTTAGTTGTAAACGTCGGTTAATTTCTTTTCTCGATGCAAAGGTATGCATAATATTGGTACTATGCAATACAAGGTACTATATTTAACATATATTTAACACATGTTTCCTTGTCCATGAATACTGAAAACCCTATCTTTGCATCGGGAATATTTATATACTTATACGTTATGGAATATGTTTGGCTCACTTTAGCAGTTGTCAGTGCCCTGGTGGGGTTGGCAGGTGCCTTATTGCCCATGTTGCCGGGGCCTCCGGTCAGTTATGTTGCATTGTGGATGCTGTATTTGTATGACAAGGGTAGTGTCTCGTCTACAAGTCTATGGGTGATGGGAGTATTGATGCTGGTGCTAACCATTGTTGATTATCTTGCTCCCGTCTGGCTGACTAAAATAGGTGGCGGTTCCAAGCAGGCTATGCAAGGCGCTACGGCAGGTCTGCTCGTGGGAATGTTCTGTGGACCTGTGGGAATGATAGCCGGTCCCTTCGTAGGTGCATTGCTGGGCGAACTGTTTGCCAAGACACCCGCTCACCAGGCTTTTAAGGTAGCCTTTTACTCTTTCCTTGCCTTTATCCTCACCACAGGCCTGAAATTCTTCTATGGCATTGCCGTGGTATGTATGGTAGCAATAGCGATGTGGTGGTAGGGTAGTCTTTGTATACCTATACCATATTTATACATATATAAAGATAATCCCACGAGGTGCAAACCTCGTGGGATTATGCATCTTGTTATTTGCTATGTATATAAGGTCATTTGACCTCTATGGCGCGGTGTGCCTTCTCCTCTGCTTCTTTGTTGCGTTTGGGCAATGCTATGCTCAGTATGCCGTCTGATACCTGTGCAGAGATATTGTCAGCATCCACATTTTCGGGAAGACGGAAAGTCTGCTGGTAGTTGCTGTAGTAAAACTCGCGGCGCAGGTAACGCTCCTTGTGACCCTCCTCTCTCTCATTCTGTTTATGCTCCATCTTGTTTTCGATGGCTATCTGCAGGTTGCCGTCGTTGGTCACGTGCACACGGCAGAACTCCTTTCTTATGCCCGGTGCGGCCACTTCCATGGTATAGCCCTTTGCATTCTCCTTCACGTTGATGGCTGGTGTGGTGTCGTTCACTCTGTGCATCCAGTTCTTGCCAAATAACTCGTCAAACATTGTTGGCATCCAATTGCGGTTGTTAATCATCATTGGTAACATAACTTAATCTCCTTTTACCTTTTGGTTAATAATATAATGTGTGTTTTTCTCTTTGCAGGCCTGTCGTTATGTGTTGTGGCCTACACCATTATATCCGCAATTGTTATGCCAAGGCACTGAGTGTTAAGGAGATTGAAAAACGGACAACATTCTGTCAGTTGTGTTAACGTGTTTAACGCTGGCGCTGACGTGTTGTCCGTTTCATGCCAAAGTGGCTTGTCGGGTTATATGTTCTGATTCCTCTTATTTCGTCTCTTGAAAGATTTTGGCGATGCTTGATGTGCTGAATGTGCCGGAGAATACTATCAGCACGGTTTGGTTCTTTTCGCTGTTCACCATTACTATTATGGAGTTCTTCTTTCCGTCCTTGAAGTAGATGTCCACCTTGTTGTCCGGCTCAGATATTTGTAGCAACTTTTCATAGGCCTCCTTCTTTACTATACTCATGGCCTCGGATTTTAGTGATTCCTTTGTTGTTTTCTCTGAGGTGATGATCTGTATGCTTTTTAGTTTGCCGCTTATCTCGTCAATGTCCACTCCGTTGATGCTTGGTATAGCCTCCGTACCGATGAGTTTTAGCATTGCTTCGGATATGTAGACGTATGTTACGTCCTTTGAATCGGCGAACTTGTCAAATGGGTTTGCCTGTGCCCTGGCATTTAGACTTGCCATTGCCAGCACAAGGATTGCTATTATTTGTCTTATGTATCTTTTCATTTTATTTTAATTGCTTTAATGTGTTGTTCAGGGATGTTTCTGTATGTGCCGCAATGTCTTTGGCCTGTTTCAGATGCTTTGTACCTTTCTCCATATTGTATGCAAGCAGGTATAGCGCCTTTTCTGCCTCTATGCGTGCAAGTTCGGGATTGTCGAAGGTGTCCTTGTGTGCATTGTTTCCTTTGCCGAGTAAACCAATGACGCTACCTATTCCTATTATTAGGGAGATGCATGCCCCCACGGCAATGTTTCTGTAGGGACGGAACCTGGCAAGGAGACTCACTGTTGGAACAACTGCCTTGGACTCGAGTGCAGAGTTTACCCTCTTCTCCTCCTCTGCCCAAAGGTCTATCTTCATGGAAAGCCTTTCTTCCAATCCCTCCGGAACTTCTGCTTCTCCTGTTCTTTTCAGATTCAAGTATTTCAGTTCTTCCATGATTTTGCTATTTTAGTGAATTGTTCTTTCAGTTTGTTTCTCGTCCTCAGCACTATCTGTCGCAGGTTGCCCTGTTTCATACCCGTGCATGCCTCCATTTCTTCGTAGGAAAGTTCCTCAAGCAGGTACATTCTTATTATGTCCTTCTCTTTCTGGGGCAGATGCTCTATCAGTTCCTTCATCAGGAAGGCCTCGTTTTGCCTTTCAGCCTTCTCGTCAGGTCGGTTTGGATCGGAAGCCATGCAGACGCTTTCCAGCGGTATGGAGGTGTCCAGTGTCTTCACTCTCGATCTGTCTAAATTGAGGTTCCTCATCATTATTATCAGGTATGCCTCGTTGACATGTTCGGAGGTCAGCAGTTCCCGCTTTTGCCACATCCGCATGAAGGTGTCCTGTAGCAGGTCCTCTGCATCCTGCTGGTTTCCCGTCAGACCGAATGCCACACGGTATAGCATCCTGTGATATGGCATGAAGCGTTGTTTAAACTCCTCTGCATTCATCATTCTGCTGATTTGAACTCAATAGACTTTGTTTCGCTAACTGATAGGATTTGCAACAGTTCCTCCACAGTAAAGTCTCCTGCTACATGGATTATCATGCTCGTGCTCTTGTTTTCCAGAAAAGTTTCCAACCTGATGATGGCATCGCTCACTCTTCCGTCCTGCTCTATGCCATAGTATTGTTGTATGGGAAACAATGTCCAGTTTTCGCTGAGCATATTGTCCACATTGCTCTTCTTCTCATATAGTTGCTTGTATCCGTCCACATTCTTGATATTCTCGGTAAGAGCCTCTTTTTGCTGTTCGTTAAGGCTTACCTGTACATATTCCACCTTGATTAGCCGTTCTGTCAAATCAAACATTTTGGGGTCAATGTACTTTTCTTTCTTTGCCTTCTTCTTCACTTCCTTGGTCATGTTTTCGTATTTCGCACCATCCACTTTTCTGTACTGCTTAATCAGAAAGGATGCATCTTGTGCAAAGGCAAGGCATGTTGCCATCAGCATAAACAGTGATAGGATATACTTATTCATATTCGTGTGTGTTTAGTTTGATTTTTCCGCTCGGTTCAGCGTTGTTTTACCTTTTAATTAGCAATCGGACATTATTGCGTAAAGGTCATCTTTCTTGAATTTCCCCTTTAGGAGGATAAGAGCGCAATCATCTTTCCCTGTGGTGAGGATGATGAATTCCTTGACGGTCTCGTTATTCATTTTGGCGAGGATTTTTACATTATCTCCCTCCTCCTTTGCCATAACCAAGGTCTCGTATTCGTTCAGATTTAATTGTTTGATGCCTTGTACGAAGTCTGCTTTCGTTTCAGGAGTGCAGTCTTCCATGTCCAGTACCTTGACAGATTTAATGCCTTTGAGAAAATAAAGACTTTTGTCATTGTCCTCTTTCATGAATGTACGCATGAATTTTAAGGGCAAGGATGGAATGTTGATATATTCAGCACCTGCTTTTTCCTTGAATTGCTTGAATAGTGCATTGATGCTTTGTGCGAATGCGCCTTGGCAAACGAGAATCAGTGCCAATGTAGTGATAAACTTTCTCATATTCGTGTTTGTGTTTAGTTTGATGAATTAAAGGTATGTTCTATAAATTAGTTTATACTTTATTCTGGTAGGATTCTAGTGATTTTGGCTCTTTCATGCCTCTTACTTGTATCTTTATCATTTTCACTTACTCACATAGACCACTATGTTTGTTCGCTCAAATTTAAAATCTACTGCGTAATAGACATCAAACAACTCAAAGCTAATTTATAGAACCTACCTTAAGTTCTCGTAAATTTTCGTCTCTATAAATACTAACGAGAACTTCAAGGCGCTTGTTACAAAAGTATGGAGAAATTTTAGAATTAGATGAAAAGAGAGGGTATGCCATACAAAAGACATACCCTCATTATCCCTACGAAGACTTCCGTTATGGTCTTGTATTGAACTTTTTATTTGGATTGTTTGCCATATCTTTAAGGCGCTTTTCAATCTTCTTCCAATTGAATGTCCCGTTTAGCATTACGACAGACTCATTGAAGTCTATTTCGTCAAAATAGTTTATGGCCTTTATAGGCATAATCACATTAGCATTTGGAAACTTCTTGGTATAAAAATCCAACATATCGTTGAACGAATAGCAGACAGACAATGTGGCTATGTCAATAAAGTCTTTAATTCTTG
Source organism: Bacteroidaceae bacterium (assembly GCA_045612965.1). Taxonomy (GTDB): domain Bacteria; phylum Bacteroidota; class Bacteroidia; order Bacteroidales; family Bacteroidaceae; genus Physcousia. The sequence goes on from JAZLAC010000017.1 coordinate 6,974, forward strand.
TTCCATTTTGTGCTATTGCGGAAAGTTTCATTGCTATAATGTCTGGAATACTTTCCAAACGGATATCCTCTATAATATCAGGTTCATATAAATGTGGATAGTCAAAACGGATACAATCTATCATTACATTGTTGATAAATCCCTTGAGTGTCTGCTTTCTTTCGTAAGAAACTTTTAGGTTGTACTTCTCAATCAGCATTTCTTTCACTTCCTCCAAGTCAAATTCCTCTTTGGTGAAAAGATCAAGGTCAATGCTTTTCCGATGTCCTAATCGTAGAGCGAGTGCAGTTCCTCCAACAAGATTGAAGTTCTTTAGTAGAGGTTCTCGCTGAAGTTCCCTTAAGAGTTCCAGTGTTCTTGGTTCGATAGTTTCTTTTTGTAGCATTTTAGTTCCTCTTTTTTAAGATTGAAGATATTGCACACAAAGTTCATATCTAAGTCGTTGAGATAGGGCACAGATTTCAGTATCTCTCTAAATCCTCCAATCCCCCCATACAGGTCAAAAGCTGCATAAAAGTCTTCTATGTCACCCAGTTCAACAACACGCTGAACTACAAGTTTTTTAGAAGTCTGCCAATTGAAAGTGGACATGTCGTATTCCCATAGCAAGGCATCGTTTAGTTTATGTCCACCCGCTTTGTATGTATCAAGAATAATCATTATACTAACTCGTGGGTTATCATACGCAAAGATACGAAATATCTTTGATAATAAGTATAATGTAGCGGGTTTTATTTTTATGTTATTTACGCATCTTCCTAACATCTCTTCTTAATGATAGATTAGTCCCCATAGTAAGAAGACAGGTTTAACCCAAATCGGTCATTAGACTGTTAAGATAAGGTTGTTTGGGTCGGCGTTGATGCTAAGAAGAATATATATAGAGGCATACCCCCCCGAAAGCTAATGGCTACAACTATTTCCTGAACTCTGGTGTCTTATGTAGGAGGACTGTTGCAGGATTTCTAATGCTTTGTCCTTGTTATACGAGAAAGAGAATTGTTTCACTATATCTGTGACCTCGGTAACATCTGTATCAATTATCAGGCGTGGGGCAAGTACTTTCAAAGCCTTTAACTTCGCGTCATCAAAGGAAATCATCGAGAGTAGTTTGGCGCACTGCTTGCTATTGAAGTAACTGCTGATGCAAGCCACTTTGATGACTCCAATCTTCTTTTCATGGAAAGAGGCATCGTCTATTACCTCGCACATCATCTTGAAGTCTTTATTATGCATAGCCCTGGGTCTGCGCTCATATCTCATCTCCTTCCTGTGGTGATGCTCCATCTCCTGTCTCTGCACCGATGCCATCATTGGCATGGCAAGGGTAAATAGCGTAACAAGTGCAATTGCTGATTTCTTATTCATAATCTTCTAATGTTTAGGTATTCACTTAATTTTCTAATAATATATCCATGTCGTCCAAGCTGTTCAGGAATACTTGCAAAAGGAAATTAGCAGGTTTTTCCTCATTATTCCCGTCTATATATATGCAGTTGGGACTTCCTGGCTGTATCCACGAATTACACAAGACGTCCAGTTTGGGTAGTGCATTGATGTACCAGGCAAAGGACCTTGTAAGTACCACGCCATTAGGAGGGGTTACCTGTACATAATAGCCGGGAATGTCGTTCAGTATACGGTACAGTTCTGTTTTCTCTTCATCTGTAGCAGTGGTGAGCAGAGTTGTCACGCGCCTGTTAATTGACTTTACAGCGGCACGCTTAGATGTCTCATCCGTTGATGTGACTAAAAGTTTACCAAGAACTCGTACCTCCGAGAGCATGTGTTTTGCCGGTGATTCTCCTATAACTATTCCCTCTATTCTCCCGTTTTTGCTTATTTTCAGGAAAGGGCCATCTTCTCTGATATAGTCCCCGTACAAATCATCCGTTTCCACATCAGCCTTTGATATATTGCTTTGCTTCAGAGCATACTCATAATGCTCCTTGCTAAAGGGGCCGAATATGCGGAAGGTCCTGAACTTGGCTACTTGATGTTTGCGGTCCACCCTTTCCAACCACCACTCTATGCCTATGACATGTCTGTAGTAAGGGTTCTGCTTGCTGTTGAAACGAAGAACGGCATAGTTGCGTCCCTTGCCACCAACCACAAAGGGGGCAATGTTTTCTCCATAGTACATCTCCAGTTTCTTACTCTCGATGGGGTTGTCCACACGCAACAGGTTTGATGAGCAGAAACCACCGGTATAATGCGGCATATCCTTGTCATAGGCTCTGAGTATGAGTGCCACGGCGTCTTTTACTCTCTGTTGCTCCTTCTTGCTGTCGTAAGAGTATTCATATATTCTGGTATCCATATAATAGGTAGAGTCCAGGCGGTCGCGCCCCTGCTCACCGGCCTTGCCAATCATCCAATTCGCTGGCCATGTTTTGATGAGGTGCTCTATTTTGTTTGATTGGGGCATTGTTTCGCCCTTTGACTGTGCAAAACTGCCTATGGCTATTGTTGCAAGGATGATAGTGAATAGAATGTGTTTCATAATGATAATTCTGGTAAGTTTGGTTCGTTTGATGCGTTTGTACAAATTTCTTCCATCAGAGTGTAATACAGATGTTCCTCATATTTCTCCTCAGCAACCGTCTGGAGTGTAACCTCGTCAAGTAGTTCGCACATCAGTTCCATTTCGTTTACCTCCGTACTTTCTTGATTTATCTTAGGTTCTACCTTGGTATGAGGTTTCGTGGTAGGAGTTGCCTTTGGGGGGTGAAGAATATCTGCATCTTCTGCTTTGGCAATTCGAGGACTAATAGGCATGTCCGGTATGGGCCTTGAGTTAATAAAGCTAGAAGTCTGATGGGCAGAGTCTTTAGTGGTTTGTGTCCTTACCTCAGCCACAATGCTTTTATTTTCATAATCCTTGGTTAGCATCATCGGCAGAGTTATACACACAACGGCCACTATACACGCTGCCACTGCCCATGGCCATAGACGTAGCGACTTGCGCGGATAGGCAATGCGGTCAAACTCCTGGCTGAGGTCTGCCTCGAAGATATCAATGTCTTCGGCTGCCTGTAGTATAAGTTCCTTGTCAATCATGTGTCTTAATCAGTTTTAGTAGATGTTTCTTTGCCGAGCTGATGATGGTGCTGGCCGAACGGCGACTCATTCCTGTCTCTTGTGCTATTTCTTCCAATGTCATGTCCTCCTGATGTCTCATCCTTATTAGTTTCTGCTCAGACGGAGGCAGTTTTTGGATGGCATTTTCTATCTCTGTTTGCCGTTCTTCGCTCAGCATGGGACTGTCTGCAGAATCATGTCATGTTGATTCGGTAACACTTTCCAGAGGTTCCGCCTCTCGCAATCGTTGCCGTCTCCATACGCTCACGCACAGGTTCTTTGTTGCCCTTATGCTCAGGGCTTCGACATTGTCCCCCTGTTGCCAACTGCGTTTCAGCATTCTCACATAAACCTCCTGTACTACATCCATGGCATCCTCCTCGTTGTGGAAGAAATCCATGGCTACCCTCATCATCTGAGGGCGCATTTCTATCAGTTTATGTTCAAACTCTGTTTGTGTCATCTATCTATATAACGCTTACAACTATCAAATGTCAAGTGTAAAAGAAGAAAAAATGCTTTTTCGCTTGCTTAATCGTATCTATGAAACTGTTTTCCTAAGATACTCATGCTCGGGAAAACAAAATTAAAGCACGCTTCATTTTGTTTTTCGCTCGCTTAATCGTATCTCTGAAACTGGGTTTCTAAGATACTCACGTTCGGAAAAACAAAATTAAAGCACGCTTCGTTTTGTTTTTCTCTCACTTAATCGTATCTTTGACATCAAAAAGCAATGATTCATGAAATACTTGAATCAATTTCACAAAGAATCCACGGAACGGAAGTTGAAGAAAATCGCCGAATCTCAAAAGCATCCAATGTCACCAGGAGAGATAATGGCATATTTTTTTCCAATTTTGAGAGAGCAAAACGCATGGAACTTGGGTTGGAATAGCATGCATCACATACCCACACAAATAAGACTATTATACTTACACCCGTAAGAGTACTATACTTATGCCTATAAGACTATTATACTTATGGCGATAAGTATAGTATAGTGTTTAGGGAAGCTTTATCATTGTATGTAGTTTAACTCATAGCACCACATTAGCATAAAATTGCCTACAATCAGTAGACATAAAGCTATAGTCGTGCCAATGGTCCAGGCAATCTTCGTTTTTTTATCCTCTTTTTCAAACGCTGCAAAATATTTCAAATAGCGATTCTCCTTCCAATATACTAAATCACTTATTATCCACGAAGGAACTATTCCTAATGCAACAACAATAATCAGGTGCCTTCCCACAATATCAGATGCATGTGGTCCATAGCAAATCATCCAAATATTTATCACTAAATAAATAGGTAAGGCTAACAATAGCAAGGCAAGAGCTCCCAAATAGTATAGGGTAAATCCTGATGCAGGGTGGTTTATGTTTTTATACAAAATACCTCTCGTCCTATCCTTATATTCCTTGAATGTGTTAATTCCATATTTCTCTTTCAATCGTTTCTTCCAGAAAGGCAAGCAATACAAGGGGCGTTGCATCAATAATTCAACTGCCGCATATATAGGTAATCCAAAGAAATATATCAGATTGTACAACGAATACAATAGCCTGTTCAAAAACATGTCTATGTTAATTCCTGTAATCTTTTTCATTTGTGTAGTTGTTTAGAAGGTTATCCCATGCGCCTTGATGATACTCTGCAAGCGCTCAATTTCTTCGGCTTGCTGCTTCACTTGTTGGCGCAGGGCGTGTAGTTCGTTTTGTTCTTGTTGGCGGTAACCAGTGCGTGCGGCGTGCATGCGTTCTTTGATACCGCCTTGGGTGACAAATTCCTTTTCCAATGAGATTAGATGTCGGTTGAGCATCGTATCCACCATATAGCAAAGGGTGAGGGCTATGTTGGCCATCTCCTCGTTGTTCCATTTATCAAAGTGTGGCTGATAGTCCTCCACGCGATTATGGATTTTGCAAAACTCCTGCATCTTACTGTAGCGATTGTGCCCCTCTGTCCAAATAGTTAGGCTGCGCGAGATGAGATAGTCACGATAATCCTCGCGCAACTCTTGTATAGAACTTCTAGCCACATTGAGGAGTTTCAGTTGCATTTCCGTGGAAGCCACGCCATCCTCTATGCCCTCAACAATATTTTGCTTTCCACTACGAGCAGCCTGTATCATCTGATCCACCGTGCGGTCGCCATGAGCAGGAAGGAAACGCTTGCAGAATACATAAGTCAGATGGTAGAGCACCTCACTCTTCTGGTAGAAGTATGTATTGCGCCAGGGCGCTTGCCTCTTTAGAACTTGTTGCATAGGATCTTGTGATTTAGATAGATGCAAAGATAGAGTTTTTTTGAGAGAATAGATGCTATAATTTCTATAGATACTATAATTTCTATAGATACTATAATCTTTATAGCTCTTATAGTCTCTATAGCATCTATCCTATTACCTACTCCTTCGCAAT
>JAZLAC010000018.1:0-72885 GCA_045612965.1 Bacteroidaceae bacterium
AAAGAAGAGCAAGGCAAAGACTGAAGCTGCTGCTCCAGCCCCTGCCCCCAAGAAGAAAGAGGTTAAGCCCAGCATCTCACGCAAGGGTATGCTGAATGTTGAGAAGGTTGGCACCGACTGGTTCCTGGAAGTTCCCGACAGTCTGCTTGGCAAGGACATTCTGGCCGTAACTCGCTACACCTCCACCCCATCAAGTTCCGGCAAGTTCGGCGGCGAGGAGTGCAACGAACAGGTTGTATTCTTCCAGATGAACCCCGACAGCACCATATTGCTGCGTTCTCGCATGACTATCAACCTGGCAGACAGCACAGAAGCCATCTCCAAGGCCATCAACGTGAGCAACGAGCATCCTATCATCGGTGCATTCAAGGTGGAGAAGCACAAGGACGGTATGTCTCGCATCAAGGTTACTTCCTTCCTCAATTCCGATAATCCTCTGGGCATCATGTCCTACTACAAGAAGGAATTCACCCTGGGCATGCACGACGGTTCCCTGTCTTATGTAGAAGATATCAAGACCTTCCCCACAAACACCGAGATCCGTCTGGTAAAGACATACAATAGCAGCAGCATGTCTCTGCCCGCTTCTGCCTACACCGGCAAGGTGACCTTCGGTCTGAACATCAGCCTGGTGCTCCTGCCCGAGGAACCCATGATGCCCCGTCTGTTTGACCAGCGTGTAGGTTACTTCACACATGGTTTCAACCAGTTCAGCGACGAGCAGCAGCGCGTTGGCAAGCAGGTTATGATTTCCCGTTTCCGTCTGGAGCCCAAGAATGCCGAGGATGCAGAGAAGATGCGCCGTGGCGAACTCATCGAGCCCAAGAAGCCCATCATCTACTACATCGACCCTGCAACTCCCAAGCAGTGGCGCAAGTACCTCATCATGGGCGTGAACGACTGGCAGGCTGCCTTTGAGAAGGCTGGCTGGAAGAACGCTATCCGTGGCGAGGAGTGGCCCGAGAACGACACCACCATGAGCATGGAGGATGCCCGTTTCTCTATGATCCGCTATCTGGCAAGTCCCATTGCCAATGCCTATGGTCCTCACATCTCCGATCCCCGTACAGGCGAGATTATGGAGGCTCATGTTTGCTGGTACCACAATGTAATGTCTCTGGTTCACGACTGGTACATGGTACAGGCCAGCAGCATTGACGAGGCTGCACGCAAAATGCACTACAGCGAGGAACTGATGGGCGAACTGATTCGTTTCGTATCAAGCCACGAGGTTGGTCACTCTCTGGGTCTGCGCCATAACTTCGGTTCTTCTGCCATGGTTCCCACCGACAGCCTGCGCAACAAGGCATGGGTGGAGAAAAACGGTCACACTCCCTCTATCATGGACTATGCACGCTTCAACTATGTTGCTCAGCCAGAGGATGGAATCACACAGAAGGGTATCTTCCCACGCATTGGCGACTACGACATGTGGGTCATCGAATGGGGTTACCGTCCCATGCTCGATGCCAAGACTCCCATGGAGGACCACAAGGCTCTGGAGGCTATGACACAGAAGGCACAGAAAAATCCCCGTCTGTGGTGGGGTGATGGCGAAGGCCTGCGTGGTGTAGACCCCCGTCGCCAGACCGAGGACCTGGGCGATGATGCAGTAAAGTCAAGCACCTACGGTGTAATGAACCTGAAGCGCGAAATGGCACAGTTGGCCAAGTGGACCTTTGACGAAAATGACATCCACGACGAGAACCTCGCTACCATGTACGGACAGATGCGTGGCCAGCTCCTGCGCTATGCCGGACACGTTGCCGGTTACATAGGTGGCACATACCAGACATACTACACTCGTGCACAGGGCGGTACAACCTTTGAACCCACTCCCCTGAAGAAGCAGAAGGAGTCTCTCCAGTGGCTTGAGAAGAACGTGCTGAACGAGCCCACATGGATGCGCGAGTTCGACTACTGCAAGACCATGACTCGCGACACACGCACTCTGACCCAGCCCGTAGCAACCCAGGCTGCATCACTGCTCGTAACTCGCCTGAACGGTCTAAACGACCTCTACCCTGCCGACAAGTACATTGCCGACATCATTCGCATCTGCTTTGCCGAGGCACAGAACGGCAAGAGCGTAAGCAACTACCGCCAGACTCTGCAGAGTACTCTGACCGTTCTGCTCATCAACCGTTTCCAGACTCTGAGCGGTACCGTAGCTTCCGAGCCTCGCGCCATGACTCTGCTTGCCCTGAAGAGCATACAGAGCAAGATCAAGAATGCAGGTGCCGATGCCAAGAGCCGTGCACACTTCCAGAACCTCTCCGACCAGATAGAACGTGCCCTGGTAGTGAAGTAAATTCCTGCATAAAATATCGTTTATATACATCAAGCCCCGAACCACGCGGTTCGGGGCTTTTTCATATCCTTTTTTGGTCCTCCCGAGGACCGACCCGAAAGTTCCCGGTACTCTCGCCTCGGTCCTCGGGTTGTCCCACCTCGGTCCTCGGGAGGGCGTTTTTTATATACGCCTTCTCAAACCACTGAGCTTCGCAAGATACTCAATGCCAGCCACTGCCCATAGAGGCACACGACGGACATTGGTACGCACGGCAGGAATGTCCAACAGGAAAAATGCCATGGTAGCAAAAAGCGCTATCCAGATGATGATACCGAAGGACTGCTTTATGGCAACAGCCATCATAGAGGGAAGGAAGTCATGCTCCATAAAGGCCGGAAAATTGAACGACGTCATATCCAGTCCTGTGAGGGTGAGATACGAGCCATAACGTGCCATATTGTCGCTGAGATAATGCGAGAATATCGTTGTGTAGAAACCATAACCCACCGCACCTGCCAGATACATATGGATGATATTGAAGACGAAAAGACCCATGAAGAACTCAAAGAGTTCGTGTACGGATTCGTGCAAAGCCCACATGAGACTGCTGGACAGGATACAGTATGCGCACCCACGCAGGGCTATGGCAAGACGGAACTGTTCCAGGTTGGTATGAACGTCAATATTTACATACATAAGTATGGCATATCCCAGGATACAGGCGAAACCCAGGCCAAGGAGTTTCCATATCTTCCATTTGAATACCTTTAGCCATAGCAGGGAAGCAACAACACCCACATATACACCGGGCAGTGCCCACAGGTACTGTTCCTCCTTGGTATGCTCCTCCAAATGGAACACTTCCACATAGAGTATCTCTTCCAGACAATGCTTGGCACCCAACAGAAGTTCTGCCAAAGCCACTACAGCCATGATGGCAAGAACATTGCGATAGGTGAAGATGCGGAGAGAAAGAAGAGGTTGCTCAACAGTGCGTAGCCGATGCAGAATAAGAGCAAGAAGGATTACCGACATACCCACCATGATGCGAATCCCAAGATTGTCCATCCACATAAGGTAGTCGCCGTATATCATTATGTAGGACACCATAAGCATGAGTACACTGATGAGCAGACCGCTGGGTAAGTCCAATCCCTTCAGTGGCATGCGTTGTGGCATTGGACAGAAAGGGCGGCACAGGAGCAGTTGCGTAAGAACTATAAAACACATTGTGCCCACAGTAAAGACGTGCATCATCTGCCAGGTAAAGTGGTATCCGAACCATGCCGCCAGAAAACCGCTACCCTCTATGGCCGTAAGCAGGACAATATGAAGCACGGGAAAGAAGACGGCAAAGTCGCGCCTGGGGGTTATCCATAACTGGATGTTACTCATGCACTCGAAGGTGCCCTGCAGCTTGGCCATGCCCGAAATGAAGCACACTATCATAAGCAAGCCCATGTTGGTACAATACATAGTGACTACATTGCACACTGCTATAGTTATAGCGGCACCTATGAGAAGCTGTTGGTTGGTGAAGCGGAACTTCATTCTGAACAACAACGGAAAATATATGGCCATGCCTGCCAAACCGCAATAAAGCAACATGAGCAGGTCCTCAATCATGAAGTTGGTGGTTCCTCGGATACAATCCAAGGCTCCCAGATAGATACCGCTGGAAAACTGCACACAAAAGACCGTAAGCACATATATCCATGGCTGGATGCCTTTGGGCACCCAACTACGGAACATGGGCATGGAGAATGACATTGGCGCCTCCATCAATACAACACCTTACATTCCACATTATATCCTGCACGCAGATGTTCCAGCATCTCGGGAGTATTACCCTCCAGAGAGATACGCACGGTTATGCGCTGTTCCACCTTAACAAAGTTGCCAGTCGCATTATCTATGGGCAGGAGAGAGAAAGAACTGCCGGTAGCATCAGAGAGACGCTCCACGATGCCCTCGTACACAACACCAGGTACAGCATCTGCCTTCATCTGCACCTTGGCACCAACCTGAATGTTTGGCAATTGGCTTTCCTTGTAGTTGGCCTCCACCCACATGTCGGTATTGTCTACTATATTCACCAGGGTCTGACCAGGGTTCACCAACTGTCCCACCTGTATGTCCTTGGTGCCAAGCACACCGTCGGTGGTGGCAATGATATAGCAATAGGACAGGTTCAGGCGTGCCAGATCCACAGCAGCCTCGGCCAAGCGCAATGTTGCCTGCGCGGCAGAAAGATGATGCCCTTGTTCTGTCTTTACCATAGACTGGGTAGTATGCGAACGCTGTACCTGCTGGTAGCGTGCCTTGGCAGATAGATATGCTGTACGCATGTTGTCGTACTGCTGTTGGGTTACTGCCTTCTGTGCCAGAAGTTTCTCAAAGCGACGGTATTCGCGCTCGGCATTCTCCATATTTACACGAGCCTCCTCTATTCCGGCCTCGGTAACATACATGTTGCTCTGTGTGGCCTGTATGCTTGTACCCGTGGCTTTAAGTCCTTCCTGGGCACGAGCCAGGTCTGCCTCGGCCTGAGCCAAGCGCAGACGGAACTCGGTATCCTCGATGACTACAAGCGTGTCGCCCTTCCTTACATGCTGGAACTCCTGGAAGCGGACTTCGCGGATGAAACCTTGTACACGGGTGTTCTGTGGAACAATGTGCTGGCGCACACGGGCATTATCGGTAAACTCTACATCTCCGAAGTGAACGAACTGGCAAACTACGAAGATTGCACCTGCAACAAGAAGCAGGACGACAAATATGTTATATACTATTCGGCTGATATTACTCTTTTCCATTATTGTATGTATTTTTGTTGTTAATTTATTGAATTGAAGACGGGTTGTTTCGTCTCATTGCTATATTGGCAGTGGACGAAGCACAGAAATCACACATGGATTTACACAGATGATCAATTTGCTAAACGTTAAACATTAAACATTCAACTCAAAGCCCTCCCACAGTGTATTTCAGTTTGTAGTAGTTATACAGAAGTGATATATATGCATCCACCAGAGCCATTTCTGCCGCCAGCCTCGTGTTGGAGGCATCCAGCATGTCAGTAAGCAATGCCAGTTCGTTCTCATAGCGGTTATTCACCACATCGTAGTTCTGCTCTGCCAGTTCCACCTGCTTGTGCTGGGTCTTCACATCGGTAAAGGAAGTTAGGAAATTTACATACTCCGCTTGCACACGGGTATCCATTTGTTCACGTACCAGAGCCAAACGCTCGCCAGACTGGCTGTGCTCCCTCTTTGCCTTGCGAATGGCATTACGATTCTTCCAAATGCTGCTGAGTTCGTACTTGATTCCCAATCCCACAAACCACGAGTTCACATTGGCATCCACAGGAATAAGGTCGTTCACATATGGGCCTCCAAGATTATCTTCCACCACCAGCGCTACCGTGGGACGGGATGCGGCTTTAGCCACATTCACCTTCTCTTCGGATAAGGAAACGGACATAGCAACCCGACGCATTTCTGGATTGTTGTTCTGAGCCAAGGTTTGCCAAGCATCCTCAGCCTCGTGCGCATTCAATGCCAGTCCCGTAGATACTAAAAAAGCAGAGTCAGGCAAAATCATAGTGCCCTCTGGCAAATGCAAGGTGGTAACCAACTGATGGTTTATAATGGAGCGTGCATCCTGCAAACGAGTATAAGTCAAGCGAAGACTCTGCATCTGCAACTCATAACGGGTGAGGTCGTTCTGCAATACCGTACCCTGTTCCATTCTGGTCTTCATGTTACCTATGACCTGCTGGGTAAGAGCAATGTTCTTCTCCACCACCTTCATTTGATTGCCCAGACGGAACAGGTCCAAATAGAAACCCGTCAGGAGAAAACGGACCTGCTGACGGTCTTTCTCCACGTCCAGCATGGCCATCTCGCGTCCCAAGGCTGCCATACGTATGCCCGAAGATATTGCTCCACCGGAGTATATCACCTGAGTAACACGGGCAGTGAAAGTATTTCCCCAGTGAGGGGTTTCCTGCTTGCCATTCGGCACCTTCTGTGGACCAAGACCAGCCAGGATAACATCTGTAGTCCCAGAGGTGGAGAATCCACGGCTCATCAACGTGGCATTGCCTATGTAACTGCCCGACAAACTAAGGTCCACCTGTGGCAAACGAGCACTACGGGCAGCCTTTTCGCCTTCTGTTGCGGCCTCTACACCGATGTTTCCAACTCGTATAACACGGCTCTCATGCTCGGCCAACTCATAGATTTCGTGCAAACTCATTACTCTGCCCCCTGTAACGGCAAGGCTATCCTGAGCGTGCACCTGATAGGCTGGCATCATTGCCATTAGCAACAATGCCAGCCAAATGCTTTTCTTCATACTTATATTATTATAATGGTTAGTTGAATGTTTACCTGCATTCCATAGTTCAATGCCCAAAAGGGACTAAAGCCAATTTAATAGGGTGAACTATAATACTTCCGCCTTCCACTATTCATTGGCTATCTGCGCAAAAGTACAAAAAAATACAGCGTACAGGTTCTCTGTACAGTATAGCATTTTAGGATTAATTAACATTCCGGCCCTACGTTTCCGCAACAGCACTTACTATATTCTAATAGCATAAGAGGAGTTTCCCCAGCTCCTCCTCACCTGAAACAAAACCTTGCTAACCTATATAGGAAGGGCAAAACAGCATCCTATATTGAACAATAAAAGAGAAACATTCCGTAATATGCCCCAATGACAATTATTTTTCGTAAGTTTGCGCCCGAATTCGTTAAATTGAGATTATTATGGGATTTGGAAAATGGATTGGTGGCATTGTCGGCTTTATGGCGGCAGGCCCCTTAGGTGCCTTGGCAGGTTATGCCTTGGGCAAACTGCTGGAAGGCGGTGACAAATACAAAGACAACGGGCAGTACACACATACTGACCCCACTTATGGACAGAGAAACAGTTTCTTGTTCTCACTGCTGGTAATGGCTTCGTACATCATCAAAGCCGACGGCAAGGTGATGCACAGCGAGATGGAATTTGTACGTCAATTCCTTCGTGTAAACTTCGGAGAAGCGGCAGCAAGCGAGGGCAATCAGATTCTGCTAAACCTTTTTGAGCAACGCAAGCAGATGGATGCGAAGAATCCCGCGGCATTCAAAAATGCCATTTACGAGTGCGGTGTGCAGATAAAGCAGAACATGACTTATGAACAACGCCTTCAGTTGCTCAGTTTCCTTGCCAAGATAGCGCAGAGCGATGGCAACGTGTGCCAGGCGGAGATTGAGGCCCTGAAAGAGGTATCCATTGCCATGGGACTCTCTGCCGAAGAGGTGGAGTCAATGCTGAATCTGGGTGGCAAGACATTGGAACAGGCCTACAAGGTTCTTGAAATCGACCCCTCTGCCTCTGACGAAGAAGTAAAGAAAGCCTACCGCAAGTTAGCGCTCAAACACCACCCCGACAAAGTGGCAACCCTTGGCGAAGACGTTAAGAAAGCAGCAGAAGAGAAGTTCCAGCAAATCAATAATGCCAAGGAAATGATATTCAAGGCAAGGGGGATAAAGTAGTACTTATTAACGCACCGCGGTAACCTTAAATATCACCGTAGGTGACATAACCATCGCACCGCGGTAACATGGACATCGCACCGCGGTAACTTTTCAAATAGACTTTTTAAGCTAGCCCACAATAAAGGAGCGAGTCTGCCTTTTTGGCAGACTCGCTCCTTTGTTATAGAATATAACGATGGGCTTAAATCTTCTTCATTCGTACGCGGAACTCGTAGGTCTGCTTGCCATCGATGACATACTTCTGCATGGGACCAGGACCACAGGAAGCATTGCCGAGACCACGGATGTCCATACCCAACTGCAACCAGATGTAGGGACGTGCCTGGATGTCCCAAGTGTGCTGGGCGTTCATCAGATCTGCATCGGTATAGCGGTTGGCACTGAAGTAGATACCCTCGGGGCACTCTATCTTCCAGCCATGACCCTTGGCATCGGTAAGAGTTACGTTGTAAACCAGACGGTCGCCAGTGGTCTGTGGCTTCATGTAGGGTTCCATCAAAGTACCCTCGGGCAGAGTGCCGTCGGCATTGAAAGGAAGAGCCTTGCCGCTGTAGTTACCCACAAGCACACCAGCCATACGGTCGGGATAGTTCTCGTAGGGACCATAACCATAGTAGTTGACATTGCAGAAAGCAGTATCAAGCTCTGCAGCCACACCCACACGACGCAGGTTACCATCCTTGGGAGTAACCTTCACTATCATGTCTATGCTACCGTCCTTCAGATAGTCATAGGTAATGTCGCAATCTGCCTTGTTCTTGCTATTGGTGTCGCCGAAGCGGTCGTTCTCAATCCAACGGTGGTTCTGGAAGGCGAACTGGGGATGCTCGGTCTTCTCGCCCTTGGCAAGGACAGGCAGGACAGCACCCTTCGCAATATCCACACCATAGTGTGCAACGATGTGGTTGGCAGGAGTAGACAGTGATGCCTTGGTATCGATGACAACAACATTGAGTACAACGTGCTGGCCTGATGACTTACTGCTGCTGTATACCGTCTTTCCATTTACAATAACCGTCTTGGTCTTCTTAACAGTATTCTTGACATACTTGGAAACGGGAATATCGATAGTGGTTGTCTCACCGGGCTTCACATCGCCGAGCATGGCGGTTACAGTCTTCTTCACCTTGCCGTCTACCATGATCTTAGCCTCCACCTTCATATCCTTGAGCGAACGGAAGTCGTAGGCATTGCGCAGGGTGAGAGTACCCTTGGCATACTGGAACTTGATGAACTGGTGTGCAAACTTCACCTCTGCTAACTTGGCGGTCTGGCGACGCTCGGCAGTTACTACGCCATTAGAGCAGAAGTTGCCCTGGTGAGGACCGGGATAGTCATAGCCAGTGTGCAGACGACGAATGCCCTTCTTCAGTTCCAGAGGCTCGTAGATAGCCTGGTCCACCCAGTCCCAGATACAGCCACCGATGGTGGAGTTGCTCTCCTCCATACTCTGCATGTACTCGGGCAGGTTACCGATGGCATTACCCATAGCATGAGCATATTCGCAGAGGAACATGGGCTTGTCCATATTGCTTGTATTCTTTGCCATCCAGTCCATAGAGGGGTACATCTTGGAGTAGAAGTCGGAGTAGGCGCTACCACCGAAGTCACGGTCGATACGTGTTCCCTCGTAGTGCACAGGACGAGTGGGATCCATCTTGCGGGCAGCCTCGTAGCAATCCTTAAAGTTTGTACCAGCACCAGCTTCGTTACCCAGAGACCACATTATTACGCTGGCATGGTTGATGTCGCGGCTCACCATACGGTCAATACGATCCACGAAGGAAGGAATCCAGGACTTCATGTAGGAGATTGACTGGTTGGCATGGTCCTCGAGGTCGGCCTCATCGCAGCAGTACAAACCATAGTAGTCAAACATGGCATATATGCGTGCATCGTTGGGATAGTGGCTGGTACGAATGGTATTGATATTGTTGCGCTTCATCAGCAGAACGTCCTCCAGCATGTTGTCGGTAGAAACTGTACGGCCAGTTACGGGGTTAGTGTCGTGGCGATTTACACCCTTCAGGATGACACGCTTGCCGTTGACATAAAGCAGAGAGCCTACAATCTTCACCTCGCGGATACCCACCTTGGTGGAGAATGCCATCACATCCTTGCCGCTCTGGTCCTTCTGCACGATGTCCAGAGTGTAGAGAGCAGGAGTCTCGGCTGTCCAGAAGCTGGCATTGGGAACCAGGAACTTGGCCTTGCCGCCCTTGAATGCTTGCTCTGCCACCAATTGACCCTCGGGAGTGTACAGCTTGGCAACGGAGGGAACGTCGGCATTGACACTTACATTCACAATACCGTCATTGCCGCTGATATTGGTCTGCACCACGTGGTTGCGTATGCTCTTATTGGGTACATTATATATATATACGCTACGGAAGATACCAGACATGCGGAACATGTCCTGGCACTCCAGGTATGAACCGTCGCACCAGCGGTGAACCTGTACCACGAGGTCGTTCTTACCTGCACGGAGGAGGTGGGTCAGGTCAAACTCTGCCACGTTGTTGGAACCCTGGGTATAACCCACGTACTTGCCGTTGAGCCAAACCTGTGCGCAAGAGTAGATACCGCCGAAGTGTATGATGGTGCGCTGCTTGTCCCAACCCTGGGGCAGGTCGAAGCTACGGTGATATGTACCCACGGGATTGATGGCATAGTTCTTGCCACCGTCGTTGTAACCGGGGCGAGCCTTGATGAAGGGAGGAGTGTTGCCGTGAGGATACTCCACATTGCAATAGATGGGGCGGTCGTAGCCCTGCATCTCCCAGCAGGAGGGCACGGGGATAGCATCGGGCTTGCGTGTGACGTTGCCGTTAGCGGCAGACTGGGCTGCCTCGAAGGCAGGCACATCCATCACTTCCACATCTCCAGCCACCTTACCCTTCTCGGGTACTTCGGTAAACCAGAAGTTCCATTTGCCGTCCAGAGTCTTGTAGAGAGTGCTCTTAGGCTCCGTCCAGGGAGTAGCATAATAATCCTTGTCGGCCTTCATCTCTGCCTCGTTGGCATAGGGCATATAGGTTGCCACACCGGGGAGCTTGTTTATCTCGAAGACGGTTTCATCTTCCCAGATAGGAGAAGACAGTTTGGGCTTCTCCACCTGCTCGATGGTGAACCATGAAGCCTTGTCGGCCTCATCGATGTCGGCAATCTTCATCTGGTTGCCTTCAATGCGGAACATCTTCTTCTTGTTGGCAGAAACGACGCGGTACACACCCTTCTGTCCCTTCACAGGCTCCAGGCTCATCAGTGCATTGCCAGGGTTGGCCGGGTTTGCCGTCCACTGAAGCAGCCATGTGATGCTCTGGTTGTTGCCGCCATCATCGAAGTGGCTGTCGTAGAAAGCGCCACCGATGAGGTGACGGCCCAGCGAGAGGGTCTTGATGCTCCAGTACTGGCCACGGTTCACGGTATCCATTTTCTCGGCACGGATACGTGCATTGTTGCCTCCGTCGTCGCCATTGCCCAAAACCATTGCAGGGTCCTGGACGCTACGGAAACGATAGGTACAGTTGTCATCGCTGCCAAAGACATCGGCCTCGGTGATGGTAACGCCCTTCTTCAATGCCTGGAAGGAAGTCTGGTTGGTGGGCACGGCACTGTACTTGCCTGGAGCAATCTCCTTCAGAGTCCATTTCTGCAACTCATCGCTACCGTTTACCTCGCCATACTCCATGCCCTTGTCGCCCACGCGCAAGGCACGCTGCTTGAAGGGATCAATGAATCGCCACGAACCTGACAATTCATCCATGATGAACAACTGACCCTTGTACTCCGTGGGGATACCGTCTACCTGATAAAGGGCACCCTTGCGGAAGTTCTGGGCATAGACACCAGCAGCGGCCAGTATCACACTCAGTAAGATTAGGATTCTTTTCATTTGCTTTTGTATTTATTTTATTTAGGTTTTTACTTTAGTTTTAGGATATCCTAGGACTTCATAGGATGTCATAGGGTTTCCTAGGGTTTTCTAGGACTTCATAGAACTTCCTAAGACCTCCTATGATTTCCTAACGTTTTTTCTGTGCAAATATAGGCATTCCCGAGCATTTCCCTTCACGGCAGGACGTGACACTTGTGTGACCTCTGCGTGACATGCTCGTGACACGCCGTTACTCAGCCCTTTTGCACGTGTGTTCCCAATGAAGGCACATATTCGCCCTCGGGAGTGGCCTCCATGGTGTCCACCTTGGCGGAGATATTGTCCAGATAGGTTACTATGGCTGCCTCCTGAATGCAGGGAAGCACAGGACTGCCGTATTCACGCTGGCCGTGGTGAG
The DNA here is from genome assembly GCA_045612965.1 of Bacteroidaceae bacterium. Classification (GTDB taxonomy): domain Bacteria; phylum Bacteroidota; class Bacteroidia; order Bacteroidales; family Bacteroidaceae; genus Physcousia. Next base: position 12,138 of record JAZLAC010000018.1, read on the forward strand.
CCAGGACGCAATGCACTATACGTTTCACCTCCTCAGGTTCCACACCGTGCTGCTCAAGCACGTTCTGCAACTTGTGCGCGCCAATGTAGATATGCCCCAGCAGATACATGTCGGACTGGGTATCGCCTTGACGGTTGTACTCATATACCTTGCCATAGTCGTGGAAAAGTATGGCCAGGATGCAGCGCTCCACCTTTATCTGGTAAGGCAAACAAGGATAGAGCCCCTCCAGCATGTGCAACATCTGGTGGGTATGGTTCAGCAGACCACCCTGATAGGCATGGTGCACGGTGGTTGCCGCAGGGTATTCGCTATAAGGTTTGTAGAGTTTCCCTGCAAAGTCCTGTATGATAGGCACCAGAGTTGCGTCTGTACAGTATGACAACAGGTTGGCAATGGTATCGTCCCACACCTTACGGCTTATAGGACGCGGTATCAACCCATAGAGGGGATGCTTCTCTTCGGCCATCAAGCCTAACACCATATCCGTAAGCGCACATGATTTCTTGCCTCCGAAGTCCTTCACTTGCATGAACTGTACCAACTGCCCGGGGAAGGGAGCCATATCGGGAGCCACGTCCCATACGGAAACGGAAAAGGACTGCTCGGCATCTGCCACCTTCAACAGGGCATAGGGACTGCCCTGACGTGTGGTGGCGTTGGCGCGGCCAATAACAAGGAACTCTTTCTGCATAGCGTCTCTACCTTATATATTATATAATCTGTGCGAACAAAGATAGGAATAATTTTGCAATATTGTCACACGTGGGGCATACAAATGCCGGGAATACTGACAATTTGTCCGTTCTTTCCACCTTGGCACACTCTTGGCGATAAGTAAAGCAGTGGAAAGAATACATTAACATAATAAATACACAAGAATACTATGAACATCAAACCATTGGCAGACCGCGTTCTCATCGAACCAGCTGCAGCAGAGACAAAGACCATCGGTGGCATCATCATTCCCGACACAGCAAAGGAGAAGCCCCTGCAGGGCACTATCGTTGCCGTGGGCAATGGCACCAAGGACGAGGAAATGATCCTGAAGGAGGGCGACAAGGTTCTCTATGGCAAGTATGCCGGCACCGAGATAGAACACGAGGGCAAGAAGTACCTCATCATGCGCCAGAGCGACGTGGTGGCTATTCTGGGCTAATACAGTAAACGAATTAACATCAACTCCAATTAGAAGACAACACAAAAATGGCTAAAGACATTAAATTCAACATAGAGGCTCGCGACCTGATGAAGCAGGGCGTGGACAGCCTGGCAAATGCAGTTAAGGTGACTCTCGGTCCCAAGGGCCGCAACGTTATCATCGAGAAGAAGTTCGGTGCTCCCCACATCACCAAAGACGGTGTTACCGTGGCAAAGGAGATTGAGCTGGCAGACCCTTTCCAGAATGCTGGTGCACAGTTGGTGAAGAGCGTGGCTTCCAAGACCGGTGACGATGCTGGCGATGGCACAACCACCGCTACCGTATTGGCTCAGGCTATCGTTCGTGAGGGTCTGAAGAACGTGGCTGCAGGTGCCAACCCCATGGACCTGAAGCGCGGTATTGACAAGGCCGTTTCTGCAGTTGTGGCAGAAATCAAGAACATGGCAGAGGTTGTAGGCGACGACTATCAGAAGATTGAGCAGGTTGCTACCGTCAGCGCCAACAATGACCCCGAGATTGGTCAGCTCCTTGCTGATGCTATGCAGAAGGTGAGCAAGGATGGCGTTATTACCATCGAGGAGGCCAAGAGCCGCGACACCACAATCGGCGTGGTTGAGGGTATGCAGTTCGACCGTGGTTACCTCTCTCCCTACTTCGTTACCAACACCGAAAAGATGGAGTGCGAGATGGAGAACCCCTACATCCTCATCTACGACAAGAAGATCAGCAACCTGAAGGACTTCCTGCCCATTCTGGAACCCGCCGTACAGACCGGCCGTCCCCTCTTGGTTATTGCCGAGGACGTTGAGGCAGAGGCTCTGACCACCCTCGTTGTGAACCGTCTGCGCGGCCAGTTGAAGATCTGTGCCGTTAAGGCTCCCGGCTTTGGCGACCGCAGAAAGGCTATGCTTCAGGATATCGCTACACTGACTGGCGGTCTCGTAATCAGCGAGGAGACCGGTTTGAAGCTGGAGCAGGCTACCATCGAGATGCTTGGTACTGCCGACAAGGTAACCGTAAGCAAGGACAACACTACCATCGTTAACGGTCATGGCGACAAGCAGATGATTGCCGAGCGTGTGTCACAGATCAAGAACGAGATTGCCAACTCTACCAGCGACTACGACAAGGAGAAGCTGCAGGAGCGTCTGGCCAAGTTGGCTGGCGGTGTGGCAGTGCTCTACGTGGGTGCTCCCTCTGAAGTTGAGATGAAGGAGAAGAAGGACCGTGTGGACGACGCCCTGTGCGCAACACGTGCTGCTATCGAAGAGGGTATCATCCCCGGCGGTGGTGTGGCATACATCCGTGCACAGAAGGCTCTGGACAGCCTTACCGGTGTAAATGCTGACGAGCAGACAGGTATCCGCATCGTACGTCGTGCCATCGAGGAGCCCTTGCGCCAGATTGTCGAGAACGCAGGCCTGGAAGGCAGTGTTGTAGTGAACGAGGTTCGCAACGGCGAAGGCGACTACGGTTACAATGCCCGCGAGGACAAGTACGAGAACATGAAGGCATCTGGTATCATCGACCCTGCCAAGGTTACCCGTGTTGCTCTGGAGAACGCCGCTTCTATCGCAGGCATGTTCCTCACCACCGAGTGCGTAATCTGCGACGCCAAGGAAGACAAGCCCGAAATGCCCATGGGTGCTCCCGGCATGGGCGGCATGATGTAATGCCAACAGCACATAGATAACAAAGCCCCGCTGACCATAACAGGCCAGCGGGGCTTTTTGTTTCCTCTCAGCGAGAGGCTATAGAGACTATAACTTTCCTTATCAATAACCGAAGATGTCCTCCTGTGTGAGGCGTACAATCTTGCCCCACTTCTCCAGCGACTTCATGTCGAGGTCGCTCTCGCGGCCAAGGATGGCAGTAACGGCCTTGCGGTCCTTCACATTTGCCTGCTGGTAAGCCTTAACATCGTCCAAGGTCATTGCTTGAACTGCTTTGAACAACTGCTTACGGGTATCCTCGGTGAGTCCCAGTTGCTCCTGGTCGAGGTAATAGGTCAGCACTTCTTCCTTGGTGACACGCTCCGAACGCAATCTGCTGATGATGGCCTCCTTGGCTATAGCAAATGCCTGCTCGCTCAGAGGCATGTTGTTGATGATATCCTCAAATGCAGTGAGTGCATCTATCATCTTGTCGTTCTGGGTGGCAATCATAGAGAAATAACCATAGGGGTCCTCCAGACGTGCAGGTTCCATGGCAAGAGCGTATGCACTGTAGGCCAGAGCACGTGCCTCGCGCATCTCCTGGAACACGATACTGTTCATTCCGCCACCGAAGTATTCATTGTACATGTTCAGCACGGGTGACTTCTGCACATCATACTTCTCGCCCTTGGAAGCATAGGTTATCATGTATATCTGGTTTGCGTCGTATGGAGCGATGTAAACCACATTTTCATTCACCGTCTGCAACTTGAACACATCACTCTCGGGCACGGGGTTAAGGTTCTCGGATACCTTGTGCCATGATGCAACCGTAGAAGACACCTCGTCCATGGCCAATGGACCGTAGTAAAGTACGCGATGCTCCATTGCAGACAACTGCGAGATGCACTGCAACAATGCCTCGGGAGCCATACTTCTCAGTTCTGCCTCGCTGAGGATTGTGTTTGAAGGATTGTTGGGACCATAGAAAGCATAGGTCTGCAAGCGTCTGAAGTTAGCCTGCTGGTCGGCCTTGCTATTGAGACGTGATTTCATTATATCGTCCACAAGTCCGTCGTAAGCCTCCTTGTTGGGCTGTGCATCGGCAAGAATCTTCTCCAACAGTTCCATTGCCTTGGGCATGTTCTCTGCCAGACCGCTCAGACTGACAACGACTCTATCCTTGCTTGCACTAATACGATAGTTACATGCCAGGTTATAGAATGCCAACTTTACCTCTGCTGCCGACATGTCGGACGTGCCAAGGTAATCAAGGTAAGAGGCTGCCAAACCCATCTCCTTCATCTCGGCTGTACCGAAATCATAGATGTACTGCAGAGTAAAGAGATCGTTTGTCTGGTTCTTCTTGTAGAGCAGAGGCAGTTTGCCCACAGTTCCCTGACTCATATCCTTACCAAAGTCCACGAACACAGGCTCTATGGGAGCAACCACAGAAGCCTGTATCTCCTGCAGGAATGCGCTGGTAGTGTCGCGGTTCATGAAGATGGGGGTAATGGCGGGTTTGTTCACCTTCTTTATATTGGGGTCCTCGCCCTGTCGCTTGTACACCACAGCATAGTTATCGTCCTTCAGATAGGCGTTGGCAAATGCCACGACGTCGTCCTTGGTAATCTTTTCCATCTTCTCCATGCGCTTCACAACATCTGCCCATGGCTGGTTGATGACGAAAGCCTGCACGAAGAGGTCGGCACGTGATTCGTTGTCCTCGAGCTTCTTCTGCAAATCCAGTTTGTAATTGGCTATACCTGCCGCCAGCAGCGACTCGTCCCAATTGCCCTGGCGCAGAGAGTCTATCTGGGCAAGCAGCATGGCCTTGACCTCCTCCAGGCTCTGTCCGTCCTTAGGTTCGCCCTGAAGGATATAGGAAGTATAGTCGCTCATTGTGTATGGGAAGGAGTAGGCAGAGAGCAGTTTCTGCTCCTGCAGGATGTTGATGTCAATGATACCAGCCTTGCCATTGTTCATGATGGCATCTGCCACTTCCAGCATCAAAGCCTCGTCGGAAGCAGCACCTGGCAAGCGCCATGCTATGGTAACATTCTCCGACTCCAGGCCCAGGACCTCACGCTCCACGGGAGCTGTTATCTCCTCCTCTGCTGCGAAGTCCAGCATCTGCAGGTCCTTGTTGGGCTGCATGTCACCGAAATACTTCTCTATAACGTCCATCGCCTCATCATAGTCGAAATCGCCCGACATACAGATAGCCATGTTGTTGGGCACATACCACTGCTTGTAGAAGTTCTTGATGTTGGTAATAGAGGGGTTCTTCAGATGGTCCTGGCTGCCCAGTACGGTCTGTGTGCCATAGGGATGCTTGGTATACAGTGAGCCAAGAATGGCCTCAATGACCTTTCTGCTGTCATTAGTCAGACTCATGTTCTTCTCCTCGTACACTGTTTCCAGTTCGGTGTGGAAACCACGTATCACGTTGTTCTTGAAACGGTCTGCCTGTATCTTTGCCCAGTTGTCCAGCTGGTTAGAGGGGATATCCTCCACATAGCACGTCACATCGTAACCGGTATAGGCATTCGTTCCAGAGGCACCAATGGCAGCCATCAGTTTGTCGTACTCGTTGGGAATAGACAACTTGGAGGCTTCGTACGAGATACTGTCTATCTGATGATAGATAGCAGCACGCTCTGCCTCGTCGGTCTTGGTGCGATAGACCTCGAAGAGAGCCTCAATCTGGTCCAGCAGCGGTTTCTCCTCGGCATAGTTCTGGGTACCGAAACTCTCCGTGCCCTTGAACATAAGGTGCTCGAAGTAATGCGCCAGACCCGTTGTCTCGGCAGGGTCGTTCTTGCCGCCCACACGAACAGGGATGTAGGTCTGGATGCGCGGAGTTTCCTTGTTGACGGTCAGATAGACCTTCAGACCGTTGTCCAACGTGTAGATACGGCTCTGCATGGGATCTCCTTTCACTGTCTCGTAGCTTCGTTTTTCGCCACAAGATGCCATCAGCAGGGCAATCATTGCCACCGACAGCATGGTTAGAAGGTTCTTTTTCATTCTTTGTGTTCGCTTGTTTTATGTTGATGTATCATTTTGTGCACCAAAAGTACACATTATAATCCGAATTGCCATTGGTTTGGCACTACTAAATATGCATATTGCAAGTATTTGAGAAAAAAGCCTTACCTTTGTGGCATGACACGAGGCAGATTTGCTCCCTCCCCTACCGGGCGCATGCACCTGGGCAATGTATTCTGTGCCCTCCTCTCCTGGCTTTCCGCCAAGAGCAAGGGGGGCGAGTGGGTTCTGCGCATCGAGGACCTCGACCCTCAGCGCAGCCGCAGGGAGTATGCCCTCCAACTGATGGACGACCTGCAGTGGCTGGGCCTTCCCTGGGATGGCGAACCCGTTTGGCAAAGCCAGCGTGGGCACATCTACGAGGAATACCTGCACCTACTTACGGAAATGGGACTCACCTACCCCTGCCATTGCACCCGTGCCGACATTATGGCCACCCAAGCCCCGCACGAAACCGACGGCAGAGTGGTGTACAAGGGGACATGCCGGCCGAAATACACGGACGCTGCACGCAGCGTCCCTACCCCATCGGGGGAGGATAACTCGTTCAACGTTCAACGTTCAACGTTCACCCCTCAGACTGTCCCCCTGCAGGGGGACGAGCGAAGCGGAGGGGGTAGATTAACCGCTCACCACTCACCTTTCAACGTTACCCCCGCCACCACCCGCCTCATCGTCCCCGACTGCATCATCCCCTTTACCGACGGGCACTATGGCCAGCACGACATCAACCTGGCAGAGCATTGTGGTGACTATATAATAAGGAGAAAAGACGGTGCCTGGGCATACCAACTGGCGGTTGTTGTGGACGATGCCCTGATGGGCGTTACAGAAATAGTGCGTGGCCGCGACCTGCTCCTGTCCTCCCCCCAACAGATACACCTCAGAGAACTCCTGTTTGGAGAACGGAGAACGGAAAACGGAGAACTGCGAGTAAGCGAGAGCATAAGCATGGTAGGGACGTTGCGTGCAGCGTCCGAGAACGAGCAACAAAGCGGACGCTGCACGCAGCGTCCCTACATTGCCGCACGTGAACTTATTCAAGACCACGAAGCAGGATTAAAACGGGAAACTGATTCGTTCAACGTTAACCCCTCACCACTCACCGTTAACTTCTTCCACCACCCCCTACTCTGCAACGCCGAGGGCCAGCGCCTCTGCAAGCGAGACAAGAGCATGGACCTGGGCTATCTGCGAGACAAAGGCACCCAGGCCAACGAAATCATAGGTCTGCTGGCACACCTTGCCGGACTGACCGACACCCCAGCCCCCATCACTCCCCAGGAACTCATTTCCCTCCTCTCTTGGGACAAGGTGCCCACAGAAGACATTATATTAGACAATCAGCTAAATCTATAGATACCATAGAAACCATAGATACTATAGATACTACAAAAGCATAAAGACTCATTATCTCATGCACATCCCCCTCTCTCCCCAACAGATAGCGCAGTTGGAATCCCAGCACTGCTCAGCCGAGGACTGGAACACGATACTCGTCCACCCCGAAGCGGACCTGAAGTACGTGCGTGAAGTACGTTTCTCTGGCACATGCCGCCTGGGCAAGTTCGACAAGTCCTTCCTTATGCCCGGTGGCATGCGCAAGCATAGCGGTATCTTCCATGCTACACTGCACAACGTCAGTGTGGGCAATGACTGCTGCATAGAGAACATCAAGAACTACATTGCCAACTACGACATTGAGGAGGATTGCTTCATTGAGAACTGCGACATCATCCTGGTGGACGGCGAGACAAGTTTTGGTTGCGGCACAGAGGTTTCCGTACTTTGCGAAACCGGGGGGCGAGAAGTAGCCATACACGACCGTCTGACGGTTCACGAGGCATACATCACCGCCATGTACCGCCACCGTCCTGTGCTGATACAGCGCATGAAGGAGATGGCTATGGAGCGCGCCAAGGAAAGGAGCAGCACACGTGGTACCATTGCGGCACACTGCACCGTGGTGGACACTGGCTACATAAAGAACGTCTACGTGGGACCGGGCTGCAAGATAGAAGGCGCCGGGCGATTGAAAAACGGCTCGCTGATGTCCAGGGCAGACTCTCCCATACACATAGGCTATGGCGTGATTGCCGACGACTTCATCGTTCAGGACGGCAGCAGCATAGAGGACTGCACCACGCTGACACGGTGCTTCGTGGGACAGGCATGTACCTTCAAGCACGGCTACAGTGCCTCGGACTCGCTGTTCTTCTGCAACTGCCACGAGGAGAACGGCGAGGCATGTTCCATCTTTGCCGGTCCGTTCACGGTTACGCACCACAAGAGCACGCTGCTCATTGCCGGCATGTTCTCGTTCATGAATGCAGGCAGCGGCAGCAACCAGAGCAACCACATGTACAAACTGGGTCCCATACACCAGGGGGCTATGGAGCGTGGCGCCAAGACAGCCAGCGACTCCTACATCCTGTGGCCGGCACGCATAGGTGCCTTCTCACTGGTTATGGGTCGCCATACCACCAACCCCGACACCTCGGACATGCCCTTCAGCTATCTGATAGAGAAAGATGGCGTCACATACCTTGCCCCTGCCGTTGCCCTGCGCAGCGTGGGCACCATACGCGATGCACAGAAGTGGCCCAAGCGCGACAAGAGGCATCAGGATGGACGGCTGGACAACGTCAACTTCAACCTGCTCTCACCCTATACCATACAGAAGATGCTTCGAGGTCTTCAGACCTTGAAGCAGTTGAAGGAGATTTCCGGTGCCACGTCCGACACCTATGCCTACCAGAGCGCACGCATCACCGGTAGTGCCATGGAAAAGGGCATCAGCCTGTACACCATGGCAATAAACAAGTTCCTGGGCAACAGCGTCATCTCTCGTTTGGAAAAGGTGGAGGGCAAGCTGGAGCATTTCCGCCCCACCGGCGAGGAGGGTACTGGCGACTGGGTGGACCTGTGCGGACTGATAGCGCCAAAGAAACTGCTCATCCCCATTCTGGACAGGATACAGAACGGCAATATTGCCTCGCTGGAAGAGGTCAATGCCGAACTCGCCGCCCTGCACCATAACTACTACGACCTGGAATGGCAATGGGCATACCGCATAATGCTGGACTTCTACAGCATTGATGAGAACAAGGAGATTACCCCTGCCCTCCTGTCCAATATAATCAGGAAATGGAAGGACTCTGTGGTGGAACTGGACCAGATGCTATGGAAGGATGCACGCAAGGAGTTCTCGCTGAGCGCCCGTACGGGTTTCGGTTTCGACGGACAGGACAGCACGGTACAAACCCTGGACTTCGCAGAAGTGCGTGGCCAGTTCGAGTCCAATCCCTTCGTCATGGCAGTGGAAGAGCACATCCGCACCAAGTCGGCCCTGGCAGAGAAGTGGCTGGGAGTGTTAGAAAAATGAATTCCGACACTTACCAACGTCTGCAAAACGAAGCCACACATCTCTTTTATCAAAGTCCAAGATATGTGTACTCTTTCCTGCTGAGCGAACAGAAAAACGGCAGGATAATGTAAGCATTTGAACATCCACACCTGCGCATTACAGGTAAAAAAGGCACTTCCATACCTGCGCATTGCAGGGTAAAATGACACTTCGTTACTTGCGTATTATATTTTTTTGTTCTATCTTTGCACCCGTAACACCTTAATTCTGTGCATTATGATTCTGTTCCGCCGCAAAATATATAACAAGTTACTTGACTGGAAGACGAATACAGCAGGATCCAAGGCCTTGCTTATTGAGGGAGCAAGACGCATTGGCAAGTCCACTATCGCCAAGGAATTTGGCAAAAATGAATATAAAAGTCATCTGGTCATAGACTTCAACAAAGCCAGCGATGTTGTCAAGTCTGCCTTTACAAATCACCTGAACGACCTTGACACCTTCTTCATGATTCTCGCTTCTGAATACGGAATAAAACTGTATCAAAGAGAATCCCTTATTGTCCTTGATGAAATCCAAAGGTTTCCCAAAGCACGAGAAGCAGTAAAGTACCTTGTTGCAGATGGCAGATACGACTACATCGAAACTGGTTCCCTTATATCCATCAAAGAGAATATAAATGGAATTACCATTCCGTCCGAAGAACGGCCTGTCAATATGTACCCCATGGACTTTGAAGAGTTCGCCTGGGCTATGGGAGAAGAACAACTGGTAGAATATATACGCAAATGTTTTGTAGACCGCAAACCATTGGAGCAAGGATTACATGCTAAAGCCATGCTCTTGTTCCGACAATACATGATAGTTGGCGGAATGCCACAAAGTTTGTCGGCATTCATTGAAAATGACAGGGACTTTGCAAAAGCGGATATAGAGAAGCGCGATATCCTTACCCTATACCGCAAGGACATAATGAGAATAGACTCCGGATACCGTTCAAGCGTATTGGCAATATACGACCAGATACCCGCATTCCTCTCAAAGGCAGAACGCCGTATAATAATGAGCAAAATAGATAACGGCGCCTCATTCCCTAAATACCACGACACATTCTTCTGGTTGTCGGACTCTATGATTGCAAACGAATGTTTCAATTGCGCTGACCCCAACGTAGGCTTGTCCCTCAACGAAGACAGGACATATGTGAAATGCTACATGGGAGATACCGGACTACTAATAAGCCACACCTTTGACGAGAATGAAATATCCGATGGGGAATTATATAGAGAACTTCTATTCGGCAAACTTTCATTAAACGAAGGTATGTTCTACGAAAATGCCATTGCCCAGATGCTGGTGGCATCAGGACACAAACTATACTTTTATGTTCATTACGATGAGAACAGACATCGCAATGACATAGAAATAGACTTTATCATATCCAACAGGAGCAAACTTAAATATAAGATTTTCCCAATAGAAGTCAAATCAAGCGAACGGTATTCCACTCTGTCCTTGAATAGATTCAGGGAGAAATACAGCCAGCGCATAGGGGGGAGTTACATTATCCATCCCAAGAACCTTAAGGACGAGAACGGTATTTTATACCTGCCTGCCTATATGGCATTCTGCTTGTAACAATACACATCCTATATGACCTGATTCAGGCCTCCCGAGGGCAAGGGTGAGACGTCCCGAGGACAAGGCCTTGACGTCCCGAAGGCAAAGGCGAGGCGTCCCGAGGGCAAGGGTGAGGTGTCGGGGAGAATAAACAATGACACCGTGGTAACACATTCAGCGTACCACGGTGTCATTGTTGTTTTATCCCAAACCGGTCATTAGGATTTGGGGGTATTGTTGTTGCGGTTAGGGATTACCCCTAATCGTAAGTGTGGCATCGCGCGTCGCCCTCCTCGTGATAATCCCTGAGCCATGCGACAGCATCCTCCTGACCCAAGTCGGCTGCAAATGTCATGTATTTCGCAACCAGTTCAAGCATTTCAGGATACTGTTCGGCAATAGATTCCGCTACGCGCAACGCTGCGTCCTTATCTGTCAGGCTGTCCTCCAGGTCCTTGGTATCAACAATACAGCGCACAGGCTTCTCCTCCACGTCGTCCCATTCGGTAATTACTGTTGAGAATGTTTCCAGGCTCAGGCTTACACCATCCCTCTGGACGGGCTCTTTATGCAAACGCACACAGAAAAAGTCCGAATAGTTCACGCCACAATACAAGCCCAGCGTATCATCGGTCATATAGCACACCTTCAAATCCATGCCTGGCATAGGGGTGCCATCCAATGAGGTACGCAGTCCTGCAAGATTCATTCCCTTGGTCATCTCATCGCGTGCTATCATTGATGTAACGCCACCGTGCGTCGTCAGCAGCACATCCCAATATTCCTGTATATACGGAATCATAGTGATACTTATCTCACAACTGGCATAGCTCAATCCAATTGGCCCTGACTCCCACGTATCCTTCTGGTTTATTGGATATTTGCGAGAACCGTATTTGCTGCTCACCTCTACCTGCTGCCCATCGGCACTGGTCTTGACATGTATGCGGCCCACGTATTCACGATACTGGCTTGGCAGGATGTAGTCCACACGCACTCCCTTCTTCACTGCCTCGGGCGAGAGATAGAAATTGTCGAAGGATTCGTTCCTGTCGGCCCTTGTGCTCAAACAAACTTCAAGAATCATAATCTATACTCGTTTTTATATATGTCCAATCTAAAGAGGAGCCGTAACAGGCAGTTTCGGTTTTCTGCCTTTTGCGCTTTCTCTCCTGCAAATATATAAATAAATTCTGAAGTCTGAATCCTTTTGGAGAGTGTTTATGAAGCATGGCGCACAATAACCGGGGGGGGCAATAACCGGTGGCGACTCGGCTTGGGACGTGCCCTGCAAAAGCATTCAGAGCAATTCTATAATCTTTTTGTTGGCATTGTCTATGACCTCTGTCTTGAGAGACAGCAGATAGATCTGAGTAGTCTTCTCTGAATCATGCCCCATTCCCTCGCTTATTACGGAAAGGGGGATGCCCTCTTCTCGGGCAATGCTTGCCCAGGAGTGCCTGGCACAATACATGGTAAGAGGATAGTGCAGCCCAAGTTCTTCTCCGATAATCTTCAAGTTGCGGTTTACACGCGACAAGGCACTCAGATACTGCCGTCTATGATGGGCAGACGGACCGGAAATAATGGAGAACAGGTAGGGAGAAGAGGGGGAGGCATGATACTTGTCCAGCATGCTTTGCATGCAAGGTTCCCAATGCATGGCCAGCTGCTGATTTGTCTTTTTCCTGCGATAGTACAGGACATTGCCCTTGATATTCTTTTTCTGCAGGAAGGCAATGTCCACAAACGACATGCCACGGGTATAGAAACTGAAAAGGAACATATCGCGTGCAAACAGCTTGGATGGGCTTCCCTCCAAATCCATAGACTTGATTTTACGTATGGTATTCAGGGATATAGCACGCTTGGGAGTCTTCTCGATGGATGTATTCACCCGCTTGAAGGGGTGCCTGTCCATTATCAGTCCGTCGTCCACAGCCCTGTTGTACACGGCCCTTAGGTGTTTCATATAGAAGGAGATAGTGTTTGGGGCCAGATTCCTGTGCCTAAGGTACGTTTCATAGGTTTCCAGCAGCTGGGAGTCAATGTTCTTCAGGAGAACATCCTCATTGTCTCTGAATTTCCTGAAACTACTGAGCGTAGCCAGGTAGGTTTCGCTTGTCCTGACTCTTCCCTGCCTGTGGTATTGTGCCGCTATATGTTCCATGTACGGGAAAAGGGATTTACCGGGACTGCCGAGTATTCCGGCTCTGCCGATAATGGCAGATGGTCTGATTTTTGATTTTAAGGATAACATAGTTCTATGATTATTTTATCTGATTTGTAACAACATCTCTCAATACCTCGCAGGTACAGATAGAAAGACGTAAATTTACAACCAAATCAGCAATCGGCACACAAACATTGAAACATTTCGTACAAAAAGGAGTTCCCGCGAAAGATTGGTGCAGACTGTGCCATAAAGAACATCTGCCATAAAAAGGGAGAAAACGGGACGTCCCGTGCCTACTGCATGCCGATGCGGTTCAAGAACCGGAAGCAGGCATACAAAAAAAAAAGCCCCAAGTGCCGGTAACACTTGGGGGGGGGGGTATTGTATTTATTTTATCCACCAGCGTCCACTGGCGTAGACAAGCGGAAGGATTATTTCTTCACGTGTACTGTCTCCAAACTGAACATCCATAAAGACAGTAGCCACAGAGTCGGAGATAACGTCGCTCCCTGCATTGGCGCAAAGAATACCGCCACGCAGTTCCCTTTCCTCGTGCAGGAACTGCTCCATAAGGTCCACGTACTGACTGTATTTGCTGGTATCCATGGCAGCAGCCCCATGCATGTTATCCACATAGAGTTGTGCCTGTCCCTTGGCAAGGAGACCGTAAAAGTACTCTGCCGCCCCTTGAGCTCCGGAAGAGGAGAAGTCAGTGAGGTCCTTGCCTTTAGAGCAGGAAAAGGCGAGCATTATGGACACGAAAACGTAGGCAAACTTCTTCATGGATCAATGCTCGGGTCTTACTTCTGCCTAATGAACACGTTGATGGGGCAGCCATTGAAGTCCCAACGCTCGCGGATCTTGTTCTCCAGGAAACGGCGGTATGGTTCCTTGACATACTGGGGCAGATTGGCATAGAACACGAATGTGGGCACGTGTGTGTCCGGTATCTGCGAACAGTACTTTATCTTTATGTACTTGCCCTTGATTGATGGTGGGGGATATGCCTCGATGAGGGGCAACAGTTCTTCGTTGAGCTTGCCAGTGCTCACACGACGGCGACGGTTCTCATATACCTCCTTGGCGGTCTCCAGCACCTTGAAGATGCGCTGCTTGGTCAGTGCAGAGGAGAAGATGATGGGGAAGTCTGTGAATGGTGCCATGCGCTCGCGTATTGCCTCCTCGAAAGTCTTCATGACAATGGTGGACTTGTCCTCCACAAGATCCCACTTGTTCACAACAACAACAAGCGACTTATTGTTCTTCTGGATCAACTGGAAGATATTCATGTCCTGCGACTCGATACCACGGGTGGCATCTATCATTAGGATGCAGACATCGGAGTTCTCAATAGCACGGATTGAACGCATTACGCTATAGAACTCAAGGTCCTCGTTAACCTTGTTCTTCTTGCGTATGCCTGCCGTGTCCACGAGATAGAAGTCGAAACCAAACTTGTCATAGCGTGTATAGATGCTGTCACGCGTGGTGCCGGCAATGTCGGTAACGATATGACGGTCCTCGCCGATGAAAGCATTGATCAGGCTGGATTTACCTGCATTGGGACGTCCTACAACGGCAAAACGAGGGATGTTCTCTTCCGGAGTCTCCTCGCTGTTCTTGGGAAGACGGCCGATAATGAGATCCAGCAGATCTCCTGTACCGCTACCTGTGGCCGCACTGATGCAATGAGGGTCGCCAAGGCCAAGGCCGTAGAACTCGGCAGCCAGATACACCTCGTTGTTATCCACCTTGTTGCAGACAAGTATTACGGGCTTCTTGGTACGGCGGAGAATACCGGCCACCGCCTCATCAAGGTCGGTAATGCCATTATGTCCATCCACGAGGAAGAGGATCACATCGGCCTCGTCTGTGGCCAACTGTACCTGCTTGCGGATTTCCTCCTCAAAAATATCGTCACTGTTAACTACCCATCCGCCGGTGTCTACCACGGAGAACTCGTTCTTGCCCCATTCGCACTTGCCATACTGGCGGTCGCGTGTGGTACCTGCCTCGTCACTTACAATGGCATGGCGTGTCTGAGTGAGTCGGTTGAAGAGTGTGCTCTTGCCGACATTGGGTCTTCCTACTATCGCTACTAAATTTGACATCGTTATGTTATTTGCTTTTGGGGGTTAGCACTTAAGGGGGGCTTTAAGGTCTTTAGAGTCCTTAAGGTCTTTAGGGTCCTTAGGGGAGGTTAGTCGCCAAGGTCATAGCCATATTGCTTCATGGCCTTGGCACTCTGTCGCCAATCCTTGTCCACCTTGACGAAGATTTCCAGATAGATACTCTTTCCGAAGAACTTCTCCAAGGACTTGCGTGCCTCGGTACTGACCTTCTTTAAGGCCACGCCCTTGTGGCCAATGATGATACCCTTTTGCGAGTCGCGCTCTACATAGATTACGGCATTAATGTGTATGTTGCGGTCGGTTTCCTTGAAGGACTCCACCACCACCTCCACACTGTAGGGGATTTCCTTGTCATAGTAGAGCAGCACTTTCTCGCGTATTATCTCGTTCACGAAAAAACGGGCAGGCTTGTCTGTCCACTGGTCCTTTTCGAAATAGGCGGGAGACTCTGGCAGCAGTTCCTTGATACGGCCAAGCAACTGGTCAACGCCAAATCTATGCAGTGCTGATATGGGCATTACCTCAGCCTTTGGCAGAATCTGGTGCCACTCGTCGTACTTCGACTGCAAGCCCTGAGGGTTACTGAGGTCTATCTTGTTTATAACCACTATTATAGGCACCTGCATATGCTGCACCTTCTCGATGAAGTCGCTGTTTTTGTCCGGGGTTTCCACCATGTCCGTAACATAAAGCAGCACATCGGCATCCTGAAGGGCCGAGACAGAGAACTGGAGCATCTGTTCCTGAAGTTTGTAGTTGGGCTTCAGCACACCGGGAGTGTCAGAAAAACATATCTGCATCTCCGGCGTATTGAGTATGCCCATGATGCGGTGACGCGTTGTCTGTGCCTTGAATGTGGCTATGCTGATACGCTCTCCTACAAGCAGGTTCATCAGTGTGGACTTTCCTACGTTTGGGTTACCCACGATATTAACGAAACCAGCCTTGTGGTTCTTGTTTGTTGTCATGCTCTGTTCGCTCATTGTTACGTATGCCTATTTATGAGAAGATGCAGTTGCACGCTTGGCATACCACTCTTCACGTGAAATAACGCCTTCCTTATAGAACTCGGCCGGTTCCTTGGCTGCCTCGGCTGCGCCATCGTATCCCCAGATAAGGTAACTAGCGCCCCAACTGAAACCTGCACCGAAAGCAGTGAACACAATCTTGTCGCCCTTCTTCAGCTTGGGTTCGTATTCCCAAAGGCAGAGAGGCAATGTTCCTCCAGACGTATTGGCCATGTGGTCGATGTTCACCATAACCTGGTCCTCGGGTATACCTGTCTTCTGTGCTACTGATACCTCTATATTGATATTTGCCTGATGAGGCACGAGCCAGTTGATGTTGTCAGCACTGAGTCCGTTGCGTCCTGCCACAATCTTCACTGCAGAGGACATATTCAGCACGGCATGCTTGTAAACGGCACGACCTTCCTGGTAAACAGTGTGCTCGTGGTTGTCTACACTCTCGTGAGTAGGCATCTTGGCCGAACCGCCTGCCTTCATACGAAGGTTGCCCAATCCGATTCCGTTCGTACGATAGTAGCCATCCATAAGTCCAAGTTCCTCGGTTGTTGCCTCCAGCATCACGCATGCCGCTCCGTCACCGAAGATGGGGCATGAATTGCGGTCGGTGTAGTTGGTCATGGAACTCATGTGGTCGCCACCGCACAGGATAACACGCTTGTAGCGTCCGCTACGGATATAGGATGCTGCCGCTTCCAGACCATAGAGGAAACCAGCACAGGCTCCCTCCATATCGTATCCCCATGCATTATTCAAGCCACAGGCCTCAATCACTATAGACGCCGTTGAAGGGAAATGGTAATCAGGAGTAGTTGTTGCACACAGGACCAATTCTACAGTATGGGGTTCCACACCTGTCTTGCGCAACAGCTGGTTCACGGCACGAATCATCATGTAACTGGTACCAGACCCCTGCTCGGGTTTAAGGATGTGGCGTGTCTTCACGCCTATACGCTCCATAATCCACTCATCGCTGGTTTCCACGATGGTGGACATTTCCTCATTGTCCAAGATATAGTCGGGTACATATCCGCCTACACCAGTGATTACTGCATTTATATTTTCCATGTTACCTAAACTTACTTTATTATTTATTCGCGTATTCGCGCGCACGCAAATAAATATAATCCCTCGCCAAGGAGAGGGAGTTGGTGTCATGATGCGGGTGTTCTGCTATAAAAAATAAAGCCGTAGAGAATCCGCAACGATGTGCAGGTACTCCTACGGCAATATTTTCTTACCCTTTAGCAGGCTAATGTGTGATTAAGCCTCCTTCTCAATTGCGAGCTTGCCACGATAGTAACCGCAAGCGGGGCATACGGTGTGGTAAACGTAGAACTCGCCACAGTTTGAGCATACTGCCAATGCAGGAGCTACTGCCTTGTCATGGGTTCTTCTTTTGAGAGTACGAGTCTTTGACTGTCTTCTTTTAGGATGTGCCATTTTCTTTTATCTTTATTTGTTAGTTTTTGTTTTCAATTGCTCCAATGCAGCCCATCGGGGATCTGTCTGCTTTTCCTTATCGGCTCCGTTGAGTCGGTTCATCACCTCGGCATTGCACTCCCCTTCAGTATGTACATGGCGGATGGGTATTTCCAGTGCCACCATCTCGTACAGATACCAAGAGAGGTCCAGCGTACCGGGATTCTCGGCCACGGTGATCAGTTCGCCGTCGTCTTCATCCTCGTCGCCCAACCTTGCACGAAGGCCACATTCTCCATGGACAGGCAAGTCCATAGGTTCCAGACATCGGTCGCACACCACTTCCACCTTGCCATCGAACTGGAATTCCAAATCAAAGGCTTCGGAGGTACGTTTCACCCGCAGTGCGACGTCAACATGCCCTTTCTCTATCTCAGGCCCATGAACGGCGGAGAAGAAGTCGTCCGAAAGCACCCAGCGATGCGACACAGCATCCTCTGTCATACCCTTCAGGTCTACTTTATAGCCGTACACTTTATCCATCGGGGTGCAAAGATACGACTTTTTACTGAAATCCGCCAAGGTTTATGGTGTCTTTTTTACATTATTGTTCAAAATCTTAGGTTTACATACGCAATTCTATACGGAAAACGGTACCGGATTCGGGACTGCTGCTCTTCACGAAGATGCGTCCGCGATGATACTCCTCCACAATTCTCTTGGCCAAGGAAAGACCCAGCCCCCACCCTCTTGACTTAGTGGTATAACCCGGCAAAAAGACTGTTTTCCATCGGCTTTGCGGTATGCCCTTCCCTGTATCCGACACTTCTATGACACAAGCGTCCACCTCGCACGCAAGGCTTACAGTGATGCTCCCACGGCTTTCCATGGCATCTATCGCATTCTTGCATAGATTCTCCACGACCCATTCAAAAAGCGGGGCACAAAGGGGCACAGTCACTTTGCCCGGCGGCAAGTCGGCCGAAATTTCCACATGATTCCCTGCACGCAAGCGAATATAGTCCACCACATGCCCAAGCACCTGCGACACATCGGCCGGCTTTAACTCTGGCAGAGAACCTATTTTGGAAAACCTCTCGGCTATGAGTTGAAGGCGCTGCACATCGCGTCCCATCTCTGGAATCAAGGCATCATCGGGATAAGTCTCTCTCAGAACCTCCACCCATGCCATAAGACTGCTGATGGGAGTGCCCAACTGATGTGCCGTTTCCTTGGAAAGTCCCACCCACACCTTGTTTTGTTCAGACCTCTTGCTACTGAGCAAGGCATAAATGGCAACAAGGACAAACACCGACACAATGCCCAGCTGCACATATGGCCACAAAGCAAGACGGCGAAGCAGAAGAGAGTCGTCATAGTAGACGTCAAGCCATTCTTCGTCGGCAAGTGAAATTCGTATCGAACGGGATGGCATACGGTCGTTATCTTCTATATTGCGCATCATCTGCAAACGTCCATCGCTATCCAGAACCTTTACCGGAATGGTATTATTGCTGTTCAGGACCTTCAACACCAACGAGAGGTCGGCGTTATCGTCTGCCTCCTCCAACGAACGCATCGCCTCTGCCCACGTCTCCATCTTTACGCGCTCCTCCCTTTTAAGATCACGCACAAGATAGTGACTTACCACGAGCGACACCACACTGAGGAGCACTGCCACAATTATCAGTGCCATCCTCACTCGCTTTATCCTATCTGCCCATTGCATACATTTTCATAACGTATGGCACACGTATTTTATTATATCCCGATGGCAGATTTTAAGCACCTCCCATAAAGAACAGAAAGTTCATGGTAATTTCCTTTAGGAAAATGCCGTACTGCAACAATAAAACCAGGAAAAGGGGACCGAAAGTCTTTTTGTCTATCGCCCATGCACGTATTCTCAATTATTTATGCTATCTTTGCACGCATTTATAACCAAATACGACATGAAAACTATACAGCATCATATCCTGCACACGCTAAGTCTTGTCCTTATCGCCACGACTCTTTTGTCATGCGACAAAGACCTGCCCGAGCCCGAAGAGGGACCAAAGGACCACACCGTGATTGTGTATATGGGAGCGGAAAACTCGCTTTCGCCATACTCACTCGACGACCTTTATGAAATGAAAAACGCCACACAGGACATCCCTGAAAACTCACAGGTGGTAGTATACAACGACGCCACCGCCAAGCCCACCATACTACATCTTACAAAAGATGGCTGGGCCATCTGGAGAGAATACGGTGAGGAGTTAAATAGCGGCGATGCCTCCATAATGAAAGAAGTCCTTGGTGACATCATCAGCAACTTCCCCTCTGAAAGATACTCACTTGTACTCTGGAGCCACGGTTCCGGATGGGTCAAGGCAAAACGTTCGCCACAGAGATCCATCATCCTGGACAACGGGCAAAACAGCATGGGCGACTTCGGCTCTTGGGTTGAAATAGACGAACTTGCCAAGATCCTTTCCGCCCTGCCACGCATGGAATACATTTTCTTTGATGCCTGTTACATGCAAAGCGTTGAGGTAGCAGCGGAACTATACGAGCACACGCCATACATCATAGCTTCTCCTACGGAGATACCTGGCGACGGAGCACCATACCATCTGATCATGGAGGCACTCTGCAAGGCAGACATACAGGGAATCATAGACGGATACGCCTCCGGATACCAAGACACCTATGGAGTACTGCTTTCTGCCGTATATTCGGTAAAATACCCTGACCTTTGCACCGAGACAGCCAAGCACATACCGCAAATTTTCAGCAAGGAAGAAATGCCCTCCATAGCAGGAGTGCAGATATACGCACCACGGTACGGAAGCACCGCTCCCAACCAAGACAAGGTTCCGGTACCATACGATTTGCGCTCAGCAATGCACCGCATGCTCAGCGCAGAAGACTACACAGCATGGGAATTCTTTTGGCGCGAAGCAATACTCTACCCCAGGCAGGCAAAGGAATGGGCAAGCAAGTATACCAACAATTACTACGGTCCATTCCACCGCTCCATGCAGGACCCAGACCACTACGGCGGCATCTCCATGAACATACCCGACGAAAAGTATGACAACAAGGGATGGAACTCCGACTTCCAGCAGACTAAATGGTACAAACTGACCTCTTGGGAGCAGACAGGATGGTAGAACGTCACGCAAATGACGCACCTTCCGCACATTTGCCAGCAAATATTGGGGCATTATGAAAAAATAATGCTATATTTGCACATGGAATAAACCGAAAAAACTACACAGCATGCTATTCAGCAAGGAAACATACATACAACGCCGCCAAGTATTGGCCGAGCGTATCAAGTCGGGCATCATCGTGCTGACGGGAAACAATCTGTCTCCCGTAAACTACCCGGCCAATGCCTATCGCTTCCGCCAGGACAGTTCTTTCCTATACTATTTCGGACAGCACCGCGAAGGGCTGGTGGGCGTAATAGATGCCGACGAGCGCAAGGAGTGGCTCATTGGCGACGATATTGACATTGAGGACATCGTCTGGTTCGGCAGCGTGGACAGCGTGGCCGATATGGCTGCACAGTGTGGAGTGCCGAACTCCGCACCCATGGCAAAGCTGAAGGAACTCATTGACACTGCCAACAAGCAAGGACGCGAAGTGCACTTCCTGCCCCCTTATCGCCACGACCTGATGATTCAGCTGATGGACCTTACAGGCATACACCCCTCCGAACAGCGTGCCAAGGCAAGCCTGAAACTGATCATGGCCGTTATCGACCAGCGCGCCGTGAAGTCGGCAGAGGAAATCCTGGAAATTGAGCATGCATGTGCCATTGGCTACGAGATGCACACCACAGCCATGAAGATGGCCAAGCCAGGAATCACGGAGCAGGAAATCTGCGGACGTATCTCTGGCATAGCATCTGCCAAGGGCTGCATGGTGTCGTTCTCTCCTATCGTGACCATGCACGGCGAGATAATGCACGGCTATCCCAGTCCTGCACCCCTGAAAGAGGGACGACTGCTCCTGTGCGACTGTGGCGCCGAAACCAATGAGAACTATTGTTCTGACCACACACGTACAACTCCTATCGGCGGAAGATTTACCCAGCGTCAACGCGAGATATACAGCATCGTGGAAGAATGTCACGACCTGGCACTCTCCGTGGCAGCTCCCGGAGTGAAGTGGATGGACGTGCACATGGACGTATGCCGTCTGATGGCTACCCGTCTGAAGGAACTGGGACTGATGAAGGGAGATACCGAAGAGGCTGTACGTCAGGGTGCGCATGCCATGTTCCTGCCCCATGGTCTTGGCCATATGATGGGCATGGACGTACACGACATGGAAGGACTGGGACAAATCTACGTGGGTTTCGACGAGGAGACACGCCCCAATCTGGAGCAGTTCGGAACCAACTGCCTACGTTGCGGACGCCGACTGCAGGAAGGCTGGGTAATGACCGACGAGCCCGGCATCTACTTCATACCTGCCCTCATAGACGACTGGAGGGCAAAGGGGCTGCACAAGGACTTCATAAACTATGACCTGCTGGAAACCTACAAGGACTTCGGCGGCATACGCCTGGAGGACGACATCCTCATCACCAAGGACGGTTGCCGCTTCATAGGCGACAAGCTTATACCCTACCACATCAACGACGTGGAGGAGTTCATCCAAGGCTAAGCAACCCAATACCCCATAGGATCGCCTAGGATTTACCTAGGATTACCTATGACTGCCTCGGGAAATCTCGGAAAAGCAACAAACATAAACCAATTAAATACAACACCAATGAACAAGTTTCTTTCAATGGCAGTGGCAGCAATCTGCACACTGTCTGCATCGGCTCAGAACGCCCCTGCTGATTCTCTGGTATTCACCACTGTAATCGAAAACCCTGTAACCAGCATCAAGAACCAGAACAATTCTGGTACCTGTTGGAGTTACTCTGCTCTTGCATTCCTGGAGAGCGAGGTGCTGAAAAAGGACCCCAGCAAGAAGGACATCGACCTGTGCGAGTCTTTCCTCGTTAGCAAGACCTACACCGACCGTGCTGACCGCAACGTGCGCACTCACGGCGATGCAAGCTTCAGCCAGGGCGGTTCTTTCTACGACGCCATCTTCTGCATGGAGCGCTATGGCTTCATCCCCGAGGGCATCATGCCCTACCCCATCACCCCCTACGGTGACTCTCTGTTCAACTTCACCAACTTCTTCCCTCCCATGGAGGCATACATCAAGGCTATCGCTACAAGCAACGCCAAGAAGATCAACCCCATCTGGAAGAAGGACGTGCAGGGCATGATCGACAACTACTTCGGCCAGTGCCCCACAGAGTTTGAGTACAAGGGCAAGAAGTACACTCCCCAGAGCTTCGTGAAGGATTACCTGAAGCTGAATCCCAACGACTACGTGTCTCTGACCAGCTACACACACCATCCCTTCTACACCCAGTTCGTTCTGGAGATTCAGGACAACTGGCGCTGGGCTACCAGCTACAACCTTCCCTTGGACGAGTTTATGCGTGTTATGGAAGAAAGCGTAAAGAACGGCTGGACCTTTGCTTGGGGTGCAGACGTGAGCGAGGATGGTTTCAGCCGCCGCACCGGTAAGAACAAGTGCGTGGCCACCGTGCCCGACACCAAGGCAACTGCAGGCGTAGGTAGCGACCAGAGCCGCTGGACCGGCGAGAAGGCAGGCGCCAAGATTGCACAGGCCGACGCTGCTGGCGAGAAGGTTATCACTCAGGATATGCGTCAGGAAGGCTACGACAACTGGACCACTACCGACGACCATGGCATGCAGATCTACGGTATCGCCAAGGACCAGAACGGCAAGGAGTACTTCATGATGAAGAACTCTTGGGGCGAGTACGGTCCCTACAAGGGTTTCTGGTATGTAAGCAAGCCCTACGTTGCCTACAAGACCATGAACATCGTAATCAACAAGAACGCCATTCCCAAGGACATCCGCAAGAAGCTGGGCATCTAAGAACTTGCTGACATTACGCTATGAACTACATATGGCAATTCAACGAGCCAGAGCGTAACAGTCAGGAAATAGCGAATTCACTTGCCAAGGAGTTGGACATTGACCCAACCCTTGGCAAACTTCTGGTAGACAGAGGCATCACAACAGCAAACGAGGCAAGGACCTTCTTCCGTCCCCAACTCACAAGCCTGCTGGATCCTTTCCTTTTCCGCGACATGGCAGTGGCCGTGAAACGTCTGAACGACGCATTGGGACGCAAGGAAAGAATACTTATCTACGGCGACTACGACGTGGACGGAGTAACGGCTGTGGCACTTGTGTACAAGTTCCTCCTGCAATACTACTCCAACATTGACTACTACATACCCGACCGTAATGATGAGGGTTACGGAGTTTCCCTGCGAGGCATTGACTATGCCGAGGAGACCGGAGTCAAACTCATAATCGTACTGGATTGCGGTATCAAGGCAATCAAGGAAGTAGAGTATGCCAAGGAACGAGGCATTGACTTCATCATCTGCGACCATCATGTTCCGGATGACGAGCTCCCTCCTGCCGTGGCAATCCTGAACGCCAAGCGAGCAGACGCAACCTATCCATATGGAGACCTGTCGGGATGCGGTGTGGGATTCAAGTTGATCCAGGCATTTGCAAAGAACAACGGCATACCGTTCTCGGAACTCATTCCATTGCTCGACCTCTGCGCCGTGAGCATAGCATCGGACATCGTACCCATTATGGGCGAAAACCGCATATTGGCTTTCCACGGACTCAGGCAACTGAACCAAAGTCCTTGTGTGGGACTGAAGGCCATTATGGAGATATGCGGCCTGGAGGAAAAGGAAATAACCCTCTCCGACGTGATATACAAGATAGGTCCGCGCCTGAATGCCTCCGGCAGAATTGGCAACGGAAGCGCCTCCGTAGAACTGCTCATTGCCAAAGATGCAGAACAGGCCAAATACAAGGCGGCACAGATAAACCACTACAACGAGCAGCGCAAGGACCTGGACAAGGTAATGACAGAACAGGCCAACCAGATTGTTGCTTCGCTGGTGCACAAGTCCGACCACAAGGCAATCGTCATTTACAACGAGGAATGGCACAAGGGCATCATCGGAATCGTGGCATCCAGGCTTACGGAAATATTCTTCCGCCCTGCTGTGGTACTGACACGAGACGGGGATGTAGCCGTAGGTTCAGCACGCTCGGTCGCAGGCTTTGACATCTACAAGGCAATAGAGAGCTGTCGAGACATACTGGAAAACTTTGGCGGACACACCTATGCTTCCGGCTTGACACTGAAAACGGAGAACGTTGCGGAATTCAAGCGACGTTTCGAAGAGTATGTTGACAACAACATCCTCCCGGAGCAGACAGCGGCAACGCTGGAGATAGATGCCATGCTGGACTTCCAGGACATAAACCGCAAGTTCTTCTACGATCTGAAACGGTTCCAGCCCTATGGCCCTAACAATGCCAAACCCCACTTCTGTACACGCAACGTATATGACTACGGCACAAGCAAGGTGGTGGGACGCAATCAGGAGCACATAAAACTGGAACTCGTAGACAACAAAAGCGACATCATCATGAACGGCATTGCCTTCGGACAGAGTTCGCAAGCACGCTATATCAAGACAAAACGCTCTTTCAATATCGTCTATACCATAGAGGAGAACACGCACAAACGTGGCGAGGTTCAACTGCAGATAGAGGATATTGAACCTTCTGAACTGGACTAAAGACAAGGCATAAGCAATGATTATGCACTACACATCACAGACAAACGGCCCTTCCGCCCAAGACTGGGCAGAAGGGCTGCTTCGCAAATACTGGGGATACACGGGTTTCCGTGGCATACAGCGCGAGATTATAGACAGCATTTTTTCGGGCAAGGACACACTGGGACTGATGCCCACAGGCGGTGGCAAGAGCATCACATTCCAGATACCCGCCCTTGCCATGGAGGGGACGTGTATAGTTGTCACACCTCTCATCGCGCTTATGAAAGACCAGGTGGGACGCCTGCGCCAGCTTGGCATCAAGGCTACCGCCGTGTACTCGGGCATGAAGCACGACAAGATCATTGCTGCATTGGAGAACTGTATTCTTGGCGACTACAAGTTCCTTTACCTATCTCCGGAACGCCTTGCCTCGGAACTGTTCCTTGCCAAACTCAAGCACATGAAGGTTTCCTTCGTGTGCGTGGACGAAGCACACTGCATATCACAATGGGGATATGACTTCCGGCCCAGTTACCTTGCCTTGGGAGAACTGCGCAAGGAACTGCCTGGCAAACCTTTCCTGGCCCTTACCGCCACAGCCACCCCCGAGGTGGTTGATGACATCCAGGAGAAGCTCGGCTTCTCACAGAAGAATGTCTTCCGCATGAGTTTCTCCCGCCCCAACCTTCACTACTCCTTACTGCGCACAAATACCGACGAAACGGGCCTGGACCATGTGCTGAACCTGTACCATGGCTCTGCCATAATATATACCAACAGACGTCAAAAGGCTGAGGAGATTTCGGAAATGCTTTGCCGTAAAGGCTACCAGGCAAGTTTCTTCCATGCAGGTCTGCCCGACCTTGAAAAGGACTACCGCCAACGGGACTGGCAGGAAGGCAGAGTGCGGATAATGGTATCCACAAATGCTTTTGGCATGGGCATTGACAAGGCAGACGTGCGACTGGTGGTGCATCTGGACCCTCCGGAGTCTCTGGAACAATACTATCAGGAGGCAGGACGCGCAGGACGCGATGGCCACAAGGCCCATGCCGTCCTTTTCTGTAAGGGCAAGGAAATCACCTACCTGCAAAGACTATTGCAGCGTGCCTTCCCTCCGAAGGAAAAGATACAGGAACTCTACGACCACATCTGCTATTTCCTGCAGATAGCCGAAGGAGGAGGATACGAAAGGACACGGGAATTCAAGGTTCACGAGTTCTGCACAAATTTTCATCACAGTTTCAGCGAGGTGCACCCTATCCTGTCTCTCCTGGAGTTGGCCGGCTACATACGTTTTACCGACGAGGAGGAAACAACATCGCGCCTCTACATCACTGCCACGCGTGCACAGCTGTACAGTTCAGTGCATGGCGTTACAGAGACACTCTTCAATCACCTGCTCCGACGCCATACTGGGATATTCCAGGAGTTCGTCTACATAGACGAGGAAGAAATTTCCGTCGCCACGGGAATTCCTGTAAAGGAAATATATGAACGTCTTGTGGCACTGAGCCAATGCCATGTCATACGCTACATACCCCGCAAGCGTATTCCATACCTTACACTCACACGGCCCCGTGTGGAGGGGAAGCACGTCGTCATACCACGGCACGTTTACGAAGAGAGGCATGCCAGATTCAAGAAGCGCATAGATGCCGTCATAGACTACATTACCGATACCTCGCACTGCCGTACAGCACTGTTGCTACAGTACTTCGGAGAAAAGATTGCCAAAGATTGCGGGAACTGCGACAACTGCAATGCCGCCAGTCCGGAACCCACAACGGAAGACGTATATGACAACATACTGGCAGACATCAGGGCACAACTGCACAATGGCCCTAAATATGGCTATGAACTGAACCTCGCCAAATACCAGGTCCGGGACTGGGAACACGTCATCCGTACTATGACGGAAAATGGCGAACTCCTCCAGGATGGTCTGCGTCTGAAACTCAGGGACTAAGCGGGCGTAACGCTTTCCGACGTACTGGTGGTGGTGTGCTGTCCCCTGTACCTGCGGTCTATCTCCTTGTATTTGTTGTCATAAGTATATTCCAGTTCACCACAGAACTGGCACTCGTGGGTTTTCTTGTAAACGGTAACATGGTAGAGGACATCATAGTCGTCATACAACAATGTACGGGTAATCTCTTCATGATTCTTGTGGTCCGACGTGGATGTCTTCTTTGAACCGTCTGAATAGGTGGTGGTGTGTTCCGTCCAGCTCTTCCAGGTTCTTTTGCTCTCGCCAAGCACCTTTCTGAACTCCTGTTCCTTATTCCACATATCGTACTCCTTCTCCACCTCGGTACGTACATGCTCGAAGGTTTCCAGGCTTCGGCATTGCGGACAACGCATGTGCGGGATATGGCCCCACAATGGCCTTACCACCAGCCTGAACGTCCTGAAGAACAATGGCAGATAAACAAACAGGCAGATTGAAAACATGCCCCACGCCAGCATGAGCGCCATCCAGACGTATGCGGACAGCAATGACACACACAGGGTTATCAGAATCATGGTCTTGTTGCCAAAGGGATAGAACACCTTGCGGAAATGCAGCAGGACACCTATCAGCAATACGGGCAATGCCGGAGGCAGGAAAAGCCACATCAATGCAAGCACGCAGATCACAATCATTAAAGCGTACAGGTGCAGTTGCTTCCACCAGGGCTTGTGATTCTCCTCCACATCTGCACCAGGAAAGATATCCGTGTAGGTCCCCTCTATCAGATAAGCACCTATTGGATTGTCTATGATGGTCTGCATCAGGGGCAATTTGGCCAGGAACCAGGCGGACCTGTCGTCCTTATAGTCAAGTGCATAGGATACGGCACGCAGCGACTTGTCGTATGACACCGAAGGGGTATAACGCTTGCCGTTCTTCATATTTATTACCGTCAGCGGATACACGGCACGCAGGGAATCCTTGAACGTAGCCACAGCCATTGCAGGCCTGAACCTGCTCTCGTTCTCCTCAAAGGTATTGCCCATGTACTTCTTCTCGAACTTATCCAACGACATGTAGCAGTCCTTCAGGCTGTTTGGTTCAAACTGGTTCCTTGTCATCTGCTCGGGCAACTCAGGAGCTATATCGTCAAAGTCCATCTCCTCCACCTCGCCATCGGCAAATCGGCAGAAGTATTTCCACTCCTCCTCATCTATCTTTATGACCTCTACCCTCTCCATGGCCTCG
Source organism: Bacteroidaceae bacterium (assembly GCA_045612965.1). Taxonomy (GTDB): domain Bacteria; phylum Bacteroidota; class Bacteroidia; order Bacteroidales; family Bacteroidaceae; genus Physcousia. The sequence goes on from JAZLAC010000018.1 coordinate 40,650, forward strand.
GACTTAGAGTTCCATGCCATGATAGGCACGCCAAGCTGCACTACTGGCAATTTACCCCTTACACCGGATGCAGTCTCAACCCACAACGACGGTTGGAAGTAGTGGCTTCCAGCTATATAGCCCAGCACCTTCAATTCATCGCCCTTGCGAACTGTGGTCTTTACCTTGACATCATCCATCACCTCCGACTCTATCGTCAGTTTCTTGTCCGCCACATACACGACATAGGGATCTGCTCCAGACAAGAGTGTTGGTACGATGCTGATTAGCACTACGGCGCTAATAGCAACAATTCCAAGAAGACACTTTAGGAAATGCTCCTTGGCGAATGACACTTGGGGGAAAAACTTGGAAATCAACTTTGCCATAATCATTGGTATGTATTACATTAGACAACGGTAGCAAATTCATATATACTACATCGCAAATGTACTGAAAAATACCAACAAAGCAATAGCAGACAATGAAAAATGTCCAACATTCCTGATTTTTCCCCTCAGCAAGCCCCCATTCAAGTCCTCCCGAGAGCAAGGACCGGTCCTCCCGAGGGCAAGGGCGAGAGTTCCCGGTTCTTTCGGGTCGGTCCTCGGGAGGGCATTTTCAGGGGAAGGCCAGAGGCTTTTAAGACGTGCTTGCAAGCAATACGGAATCCTGAAGACAAAATCGTCATACTACAAAAAAGATTCGGTGCCTGGACCATAGATCCAGGCACCGAACTTATGTTAATGTCCTCCTTCGACCTATAGGAGAAGGATAGAAAAGACCTTTCCTTAGAACTCTGCGTTTCTGGGAGTACGGGGGAAGGGGATTACGTCGCGGATGTTCTGCATGCCGGTAACGAAGAGTATCAGACGCTCGAAACCAAGACCGAAACCTGCATGGGGGCAAGAACCGTACTTACGGGTATCCAGATACCAGGTCATGTCCTTCATGGGGATGTTGCGTGCCTGAATCTCACCGATAAGCTTGTCGTAGCTTTCCTCGCGGACACTACCGCCAATAATCTCGCCGATAGAGGGGAAGAGCACGTCGGTTCCCTGTACGGTCTCCTCCATCTCAACACCATCCAGAACGGGCTTCTCGGCATCTATCTTCATGTAGAAGGCCTTGATCTTCTTGGGATAGTTGGTCATGATGACGGGCTTCTTGAAGTACTCCTCAACGAGGTAGCGCTCATGCTCGCTGGCAAGGTCGTCGCCCCAGTTGCAGGGGAACTCGAACTTGCGGCCGTCCTTAACTGCCTGCTGCAGGATCTTGATACCCTCGGTATAGGGCAGACGCACGAAGGTTTCCTTCAGGATACCCTCCAGACGGGCAATGAGGCCCTTGTCCACCATCTGGTTCAGGAACTGCAGGTCGTCCTGGCAGTGCTCCAATGCCCAGCGTACGCAATACTTGATGAAATCCTCCTCAAGGTCCATGAGTTCGTCCAGATCCATAAAGGCAACCTCGGGTTCGATCATCCAGAACTCTGCCAAGTGGCGGGGAGTGTTGGAGTTCTCGGCACGGAAGGTGGGGCCGAAGGTGTAGATGGCACCCAGGGCTGTTGCACCCAGTTCGCCCTCGAGCTGACCGCTGACGGTCAATGAGGCCTGCTTGCCGAAGAAATCGTCGTCGTAGATGATGCTTCCGTTCTCGTCCTTCTTCAGGTCGTAGAGGTTCTTGGTAGTTACCTGGAACATCTGGCCCGCACCCTCACAATCGCTGGCGGTGATGATGGGAGAATGGAAGTAGAAGTAACCATGCTCGTGGAAATAGGTGTGGATGGCCATTGCCATGTTGTGGCGTATGCGCAGGATAGCACCAAAGGTATTGGTGCGGGGGCGCAGGTGTGCCACGGTGCGGAGGTATTCCCATGAAGCGCCCTTCTTCTGCAGGGGATAGGTATTGTCGGCAGGACCCAGAACCTCAATCTCCTTGGCCTGCACCTCGCTAGCCTGACCGGCAGCAGGGCTTTCCACCAGAGTACCCAACACGCTGATGCAAGCACCGGTGGTAATGAGCTTGATGGTCTCCTCGGGGAAGTTGGCATCGTCGCCTACTATCTGTATGTTCTTGATGGTGGAACCATCGTTGAGGGCAATGAAGAAGATGCCCTTGCTGCCACGCTTGGAGCGTACCCAGCCCTTTACTATGATGTCTGAGCCGTAGTCAGTGCGACCCAGTGCGTCAATAACTTTTGTACGTTTCATATTATATTATATAAGGTGTGGTGAAGGAGCAGAATTACAGGTATTCGCATTCACCTTTCCGTTTGTTCTTATCCACCCCCTCCGCTTCGCTCGTCCCCCTGCAGGGGGACAGTTGGCTAGCGCAGTGGGCGGTTATACTGTAGGGACGCTGCGTGCAGCGTCCGCAGGATGATCGGTTAACTGATTGAACTATGTTGAGATATTGGGCGGACGCTGCACGCTGCGTCCCTACTTTGTAAGCAGTTTTCCGTTGTTTTGTCCCCCTGAGACAGGGGGCGAAGAGGGTCTTTAGAAGAATGACTGGGATGTCATTCTGTGCCCTCTGAGGGGAGCACTGCCCAGTGCGACGCTGGACCCGAATGGAGCGTAGCGACGGAGGGGGTGGATAGTTTTCCGATTCCCGATTCCCGTTTTACTCGAACGCACCCATCTTGAGCATGTTCACCTCGTCCTGAGTGAGGAAACGCCAGTCGCCACGCTTCACGTTCTTCTTTGTAAGACCGGCAAAGTAGACACGGTCCAGTTTCACCACCTTGTAGCCCAGGTGCTCGAAGATACGGCGAACGATACGATTGCGACCACTGTGTATCTCTATGCCCACCTGCTTCTTGTCCACGGGATCGGCATAGTCAATGGCATCAGCATGTATTTCTCCATCCTCCAGCATTATGCCCTCGGCAATCTGGCGAAGGTCGGCTGCTGTGACGTTCTTGTCGCAATATACGTGGTAAATCTTCTTCTTGAGATACTGGGGGTGTGTCAGTTTGGTAGCCAGATCACCGTCGTTGGTGAACAGGAGCACACCGGTAGTGGTGCGGTCCAGACGACCTACGGGATATATGCGCTCACGGCAAGCATTCTTCACCAGGTCCATAACGGTCTTGCGGTTCTGGGGATCATCGCTGGTGGTAACATAGTCCTTGGGCTTGTTCAGGAGCAGATATACCTTCTTCTCCATGTTGATGGTCTGGTCGTGGAACATCACCTCGTCGCTACGCTTCACCTTGGTGCCGAGTTCGGTAACAACAACACCGTTCACCCTTACCACACCTGCCTGGATGAAAGTATCTGCCTCGCGGCGGCTGCATACACCGGCATTGGCGAGATAGCGGTTCAGACGTACGGGTTCGTCTGGATCGTAGTGTTTCTCCTTGTACTCTATCTGCTTCTTCATGCTGTACTTGGCATGAGGATTGTAGCCCTGAGTACGCTTCTTGTAACCGCCGGGACGGTTCTCATAACCACCCTCGCGGTTATAGGGGCGTGACTGATAGCCGCCCTCGCGCTGCTGATAGCCACCCTCACGGTTGTAGGGGCGCTGCTGGTAACCGCCTTCACGGCGCTGATAACCACCCTCGCGGTTGGCAGGACGGCCCTGATAGCCGCCTTCGCGCTGCTGATAGCCACCCTCGCGGCTGTAGGAACGGTTCTGATAGCCACCCTCGCGGCTGCTTCTGTTATCCCTCTGATAACCTCCCTCGCGCTGACGGTATCCACCCTCACGGTTGTAGCCGTCGTTGGAGCGAAACTCTCTTCTCTCTCTCTGATAACCGCCACCATTGCGGTTGAATGAAGGACGATGGGGACGATCACCGCCACCATTTCCCTCGCTGGCAAACTGCTTGCGCCAGCTCTCGTCTTCTGTAGCCATAGTTTAATTGAAACTTAACTGTGTCTTTCTATAATTCTCTAAATTGTCATAAGGACTTTAAGGACCCTAAAGACCTTATCACACACCAGTGTAGGTGTGAGGTGTTATCTTGCGCAACTCGTCCTTCACAGACTCGCTGACGTCCAGTCCTTCGATAAAGTCCTTGATGGTAGACTCGTTGATACCTGCACCTGTGCGGGTCAGAGCCTTCAGAGCCTCGTAGGGGTTGGGGTAAGCCTCACGGCGCAGAATGGTCTGGATAGCCTCGGCACATACTGCCCAGCATCCGTCCAGGTCGCGGTTGATGGCATCCTGGTTGAGCAGGAGTTTGCCCAGACCCTTCAGGGTGCTCTGTACGCTGATGAGCATGTGACCCATGGGCACACCTACGTTGCGCAGAACGGTAGAGTCGGTAAGGTCGCGCTGCAGGCGGCTGATGGGCAACTTCTGTGCCAGGTGAGACAGGATGGCATTTGCCACGCCAAGGTTGCCCTCGGAGTTCTCAAAGTCGATGGGATTAACCTTGTGGGGCATAGCACTGGAACCAACTTCGCCAGCCTTTACCTTCTGACGGAAGTACTCCATGGAAACGTACTGCCAGAAGTCGCGGTCCAGATCGATGATGATGGTGTTGATGCGCTTCATGGCATCGAACACGCCTGCCAAGCAGTCGTAGTTGGAAATCTGTGTGGTCCATTCCTCACGCTCCAGGCCCAGCTTCTCACTGACGAAACGGTTGCCGAATGCACGCCAGTCATACTGGGGATATGCCACATTGTGGGCGTTGTAGTTGCCGGTGGCGCCACCGAACTTGGCGGTCATGGGCTGTGCCTTCAGTGCTGCCAACTGGCGCTCCAGACGGTACACAAACACCATCACCTCCTTGCCCATACGGGTGGGAGATGCAGGCTGGCCGTGGGTCTTGGCAAGCATGGGAATGTCCTTCCACTCCTCGGCATAGGTGCGCAGCTGCGCTATCAGCTGCTCTATCTGGGGATAGTAAACCTCCTCCAGAGCCTCCTTGATGCTGAGGGGCACACTGGTATTGTTGATATCCTGACTGGTAAGGCCGAAATGGATGAACTCCTTATAGGCATCCAGGCCACCAATCTTGTCAAACTGTTCCTTGATGAAATACTCCACGGCCTTCACGTCGTGGTTGGTAACGCTCTCTATGTCCTTCACACGCTGGGCATCAGCCTCAGTGAAGTTGCGGTAAATGTCGCGCAAGGTCTCTGCTGATGCGGGGAATCCCTCCAACTGAGGCAAAGGCAGTTCGCACAGAGCGATGAAATACTCAATCTCTACTCGTACACGGTACTTAATGAGCGCGTACTCAGAAAAATAACCGGCCAAGGGCTCGGTCTTGCCACGGTAACGTCCATCAATAGGACTGATTGCTGATAAAAGACTTAACTCCATTGTCTATAGGTAGTTTCTATAAATTAGTTTATCCTTTTATCCGGTAGAATTCCAATTGCTTCGGTTCTCTAATGTCTCTTACTTGCATCTTTTCCATTTTTACTCACTCTCATAGACCACTATGCTCGTTCGTTCAAATTAAAAATCTGCCGCGCAATAGACATCATATAACTCAAAGCTAATTTATAGAACCTACCCTTTAAGAAGGTACCTTATAAACGGAAAAGAAACTGAGATTACTCTAAAAGTCATCGTCAGTTTCTTTCCATCACTTTTGTGGGCGATGACGGATTCGAACCGCCGACCCTCTGCTTGTAAGGCAGATGCTCTGAACCAGCTGCGCTAATCGCCCATGCCTTCCGTAGAATTGCGATGCAAAGGTACGACTTTTCTGCGTAACTGACAAGCGTTTGCCCGATTATTTTATAGCGAGATGCATAATTTGCCCACAGACGACACAGATTGGACGGATTTGCACAGGAAAAGAATCCCGACAAGCAATAGGACGCTGACTTGGAGAGAAATGAATAAGACACATGCGGCAGCAAAGACAACGGGAGTGGACAGCACTGCTATCCACTCCCGTGATATCACTAATGTATGTTTTCCTTACTTCAAAGAAACTACTACGCGACGGTTGTAAGAGATGGGCTCAAGATCCTTGACACCACCCTTGGCAACAACCTCAATCTTATCGCGGCTTACACCCATCTTAACGAGTTCGTCGGCAACAGCCTTAGCACGCTTCTCAGACAGAGTCTGGTTGTACTCTGCAGTACCAGTCTTGGCATCAGCATAACCTGTAACCACGATAGTCTTGTCATTTGCCTTAGCAGAGTCCACCAAATCCTTAACGCTAACAAGATCTTTCTTGGAAGCAATTCTGCTCTTGCCGATATTGAAGAATACAGACGCCTTGCTTGCAACAATCTGGTTTACCTGAACAACAGGCTCGGGGCACTTGTGGTTCTTGATAACGTCCATCAGACGTGCATTCTCGGCCTGCTGATCAGCCAAAGATGCGTTCAGCGCATCCAGTTGAGCCTTGTTCATAGCCATGATAGCATCTACGTCGGGAGCGTTATCCCAACCCACCTTGCCGAGGTTGAAACCGCAACCTACACTAACACCAACCTGACAGTCGCGGGCACCGAAACCACGTCCTGTAACTACGGTATTGCCATCTCGGTCTGTTTCGCCCATATCTGCATAGATATCCAAGTTGATATGGAAGCGTTTGGTAACATTAAATGTATTCAACCAACCCAAACCTACAAGAACAGAATTTGACTTGTGGTCAAAGTCACGATGATAACCTACGCTACCATACAGGATAGAGTTCCAGACACGGGGCTTGTAACCAGCGAACAGGTTGTTCAGGTTCAGCATGGGCTGGAAACTTACATTGAGCTGATTAAAAAGAGGATTGCGAGTTTCGCCCCATGTAGAAACGGGACCTACATAGACATTCTCACCACGATTTACCTGTCTTGCCCAAGCAGCATCAAACTTCACACGAACACCGAAAGTGGGAACAATCCACTTACCTACGCTAACGTCAAAACCGAAGTTACCACGCTCGTAGCTGAAAGGGTTGGCACTAACACCTACTTCCTGGCTGGAGTAGCTGCTTATGAAATCTCCGCCAAAGTCAATAAACCAATTATCCCAAAAACCATTGGTAACGACCTTGTCCTTCAATGTAGGCACTTCCGCATTTGCAGTCTCCTGAGCAAAAGCACCGAAAGAGATGCCGGCAAAGGCCAGCAGAAACATAATTTTCTTCATACTATCCAAAATTACTTATACTCTATATGTACAATTCGGCTGCACACAACCGTTTTACTGCGCAAAGGTAGGAAATATTTTTCACATTAACTCACTTTTATGCACAAAAAATGCATGCAGAAGCCCAAACTACCCTTACAACATACATCCAACACATGTGCTGGGCCTATTTGGCGGCGGCATAACGCTTGGCCTGCTCCTTGATCAGTTCCTCGTCGTCAAAGTATGTAATCTTCATAGCCTTGCGCACCTCATCCATAGTCTCTATGGCAGCCTGACGAGCCTTCTCGCAACCCTTGCGAAGCATCTCGTAAATGGCAGGAATGTCCTTCTGGAGTTCCAGACGACGCTCGCGGATGGGGGTAAGACGATCGTTCAATACATTATAGAGGAACTTCTTGCAGGTTCCATCGCCCAAACCGCCACGGGTGTAGTGCGCCTTCAGTTCGTCTAAATTCTGATACTCGGGCAAATACTTCTGGAAGTCCTCATCGGTGCAGAAAGCATCAAGATATGTGAAGACAGTATTGCCTTCAAGATGGCCGGGCTGCTCGATGTGTATATGCTCGGGGTCGGTGTACATGCTGTTCACCTTCTTCTTCAACTCCTTGGCGGTATCGCTCAAGTAGATGCAGTTGCCCAAAGACTTGGACATCTTGGCCTTGCCATCCGTACCGGGAAGGCGGAGGCATGCTGCATTGTCGGGAAGCATGATATTGGGTTCCACCAACGTTTCACCATATATATTATTAAAGCGACGTACTATCTCGCGGCTCTGCTCCAGCATGGGTTCCTGATCCTGACCGGCAGGAACGGTGGTTGCCTTGAACAATGTGATGTCGGCAGCCTGGCTTATAGGATAGGTAAAGAAACCCACAGGGATACTTTCACCGGCAAAACCACGCATCTGTACCTCTGTCTTTACAGTGGGATTACGTTGCAAGCGTGAGACGGACACCAGGTCCATGAAGTAGAACGACAATTCGCACAGTTCGGGTATCTGGCTCTGGATGAAGATTGTAACCTTTTCAGGGTCCAAACCACATGCCAGATAGTCCAGTGCTACCTCGATGACATTTTGGCGCACCTTCTCTGGATTGTCTATATTGTCGGTAAGAGCTTGGGCATCTGCAATGAAAACATACATCTTGTCGTAATTGCCTTCGTTCTGCAACTCTACCCTACGACGCAAACTGCCCACGTAATGGCCGATATGAAGACGACCGGTAGGACGGTCACCAGTAAGGATAATTCTCTTGTTTGTATCCATTTTTCTTAAGAACAAAGAGGGAAGCAACATGCATCGCTTCCCCCTCTATAGCTAAGTATATACGTCTTACTTCAAAGATACAACTACGCGACGGTTGTAAGAGATAGGCTCAAGATCCTTGACACCACCCTTACCAACAACTTCAATCTTGTCGCGACTTACGCCCATCTTAACAAGTTCGTCGGCAACAACCTGAGCACGCTTCTCAGACAAAGTCTGGTTGTAAGCAGCACTACCAGTCTTGGAATCGGCATAACCTGTTACAACGACAGTCTTGCCGTTAGCCTTGGCGCACTCTGCCAACTCCTTAACATTAACCAGATCCTTCTTGGAAGCGATTCTGCTCTTGTTAATGTTGAAGAATACAGAAGCGTTGCTGGCAACAATCTGAGCAACCTGAGTAACAGCCTCGGGACACTTGTGGTTCTTGATAACATCCTGAAGACGAGCGTTCTCGGCCTGCTGGTCAGCCAAAGATGCATTCAAAGCATCCAACTGAGCCTTGTTCATAGCCATGATAGCGTCTACGTCAGGAGCGTTATCCCAACCCACCTTACCGAGGTTGAAACCGCAACCAATGGTAATACCTGCCTGACAGTCACGACCGCCCAAACCCTTAGCATTAGCCAGAGCTATACCGTCTCTGTTGGCATCACCCATGTTAGCGTAGATATCCAAGTTGATATGGAAACGCTCGGTAACATTGAAAGTATTCAACCAACCCACACCAACAAGAACGGAATTAGCCTTATAGTCAAAGTTGTGATGATAACCAACGCTTCCATACAGGATGGTATTCCAAACACGGGGCTTATAACCAGCAAACAGGTTGTTCAGATTCAGCATAGGCTGCAAGCTGATAGCAAGCTGGTTATACAAGGGATTTACCACATTCTCTGAATTCTCGGGAGCATTTACTTGCTTGGCCCAAGCAGCATCAATCTTACCACGAACACCGAAAGAAGGAGTAATCCACTTACCTACAGCAACATCAAAACCCCAGTTGCTACGGTCGCAAAGGAAAGGATTGGCACCTACACCCTTCTCCTGGCTGGAATAGTTGCTCATGAAGTCTGCACCTAAATCAATGAACCAATTGTCCCAAAAACCATTGGTAATCACCTTGTGCTTCTGGGTGGGAATCTCGCTAGTTGTTGTCTCCTGAGCAAAAACCCCGAAAGACATGCCGGCAAATGCCAGCAGAAGCATCATCTTCTTCATAATCTACAAAATTTACTTAATGTTTGTTATTTCTTGACGTTATATTGCAACGGCATTAGTGCCGTGCGTACAATTTTTCACCTTGCAAAGGTAAGAAGATTTATTGATATACGCACACTTATTGCCATAAAAAGCAAATAGAAGGCTGTTTTTTTGATATTTTATTACACTTTCGCAAACATTGCGTCTATACTTTCTGGTTTAAGGAGGGCTATTATTGCCTTACCGTTAGGTGTAATGTTGGGATTGGAACTTTTCATGAGATCCGCTAAAAGCACATCTATCTCCGCCATGGAAAGGACCTGGCCAACAACTATCGCGGCAGCGCTGGCCAAAGACAGAGCAATCCTGTGCCTATAGGCCGACAAGTCTGCCTGACCGCCTTCACGGACAGCATCTACCATATTCCCAATCAGAGTCTGCGGCACAAGGCCATCTATGCCTGCAGGCAGACCATTAATAGAAAAACTGCCGCCACCCAAAGAAGAAATATCAAAACCAAGGCAACGTATGTCTTCGGAAATAGTTTCCAGGATCTGGGCATCAGAAGGTGGCAGACTCAGAAGCTCAGGAAAGAGCAAACCCTGTGTGGCATTATCACGGCGTTCCATCATGGCCATATACTTGTCGTACAGGATGCGTACATGGGCACGATGCTGGTCTACTATCATCAACCCAGTTTTTGTAGCCGAGACAATATACTGCCCACGATACTGGAAATGCAAGCCTGCCGAATCAGACGGAGCGTAATTTTCCTCTGGGAAGATACTTTCCTGACCTACTGATAGCGAAGATGCATCCTGGGCCAACTGCTCATAAAAGACATTCCAGTCTTTGGACGAAGATCTGGCACGACCAGAAGTCGGATTGTACGATACGGAAGAATTTCCGCTCCGAAGAAACGGATTGTACGATTTGTCAATATTTATTTCAGGTGGAGCGACATTCCCCGAGGACTTCTCCATAACCGGGATATCCGTGGGGGAGGCACAGTCAAAGTCTATGGTAGGAACGGCACTGAATTTTGCCAAAGATTCGCGGATTCCTGCAAGTATAATCTGCCATATCGCATGTTCATTCTCAAACTTGACCTCGGTCTTTGTGGGGCTGATGTTAACATCTATATTGGCAGGATCTATACTGAAATACAGGAAATAAGGCACTTGCTCTCCCTCAGGCACGAGTCCGGAGAATGCTTCGGTCACGGCCTTGGCGAAATAGGGATGACGCATGTAGCGACCGTTAACAAAAAAGTATTGGTGAGCACCTTTCTTTCGGGACGTTTCCGGACGACCTACAAAACCCTCTATCCTGACCAAGGAGGTTTCTACATCTACCGCCACTAAATCCTCACCTACCTTTTTTCCGAAAATATCAATGATACGGCGTCGCAAGTTGGTGGACATCAGGCGTATGCTCTGCGTACCGTCACTGAAAAGACTGAACCCTACGGACGGGTTTACCAAGGCAATGCGCTCAAACTCCTGCATGATATTGTTGAGTTCCGTATGGTTTGACTTCAGGAACTTACGACGCGCCGGAATATTGAAAAACAAGTTGCGAACCTCAAAGTTGGCACCTACGGCACACACACAGGGTTCCTGGCTAAGCACACGACCTCCCTCTATTTCCAATCTGGTGCCCAACTCGGCATCATGAGTTCGGGTCTGCAGAGTAACCTGCGCCACTGCCACAATAGATGGCAGAGCCTCGCCTCGGAAACCCATGGTACGAAGAGTAAAAAGGTCTTCCGCCCGTGTTATCTTGCTTGTAGCATGGCGTTCAAAGGCCAGACGGGCATCTGTCTCACTCATGCCCTTGCCATCGTCAATGACCTGAATAGCGGTTCTTCCTGCATCGCGGACGTGGACTTCTATGTTTCCAGCACCGGCATCAACAGCATTCTCGACCAACTCCTTTATGACGGAAGCCGGACGTTGTATCACCTCACCTGCGGCTATTTGGTTGGCTACTGAATCCGGTAAAAGGTGTATTATATCCATACCTGCCTATCAAAAACCGACCTGTTCACTCAACAACCAACGCATGAGCCATATCAGCGCAATAATGGCAACAAGAGCCACAGGCCACTTAATAATCCATCCCGTACCCTCCGCATGTCTCTGGGCACGTGGAGTAAACTCGGAAAACTTGCCCTTGAACCTGTTCTGGGTATAGTCTTCCTGTGCCGGGGGCAGTTCTCCAGCCTCACGCTTGTAGTCATTTACAAGTTTATCCAGTTTTTCCTTTCGCTCGTCGGTGTATATGCTCACCCTACGGAAGCGCCTCGGCTCTCGCGTCTTGAACAGTCCCATTAGTTCTTTTCTTTTTATCCAACTTCTGAAGCGGCACAGTACGCTGTACGCTCTTTTTCAACTCCGTTCCCTTGGTTTTGCCACGCCAGACATAAATATCCTGCGGACTTATAGGACGGATATAGTCAAACCACTGGAAATTCTCCAGGAAACGGAGATTGTCGGGAATCAGAGGTACAGGATAGAAAGTACCCGTGGCAGCAGGCATCCAGATCTTCCTGATTTTACGGTCCTCGCCCATAAACATCTTCATTTCCGTGCTCTCTATATGGTTCATAGCCACCATCAAGCTATCATCATCAAAGGGATGATAATTTACGATGACATTGCCTATGACATGCGTCATCTGAAGTTCTCCTCCCTTCAGGTAAGAATGCATCTCATGTCCAGCAACCTGATTGAAATGCCTATCGTCAATGCGCTCGCATGATAATGTCTGCCTGAGCACATAGATGCTGTCCACGGTGCTGTCGTTCATAAAGGCCTGGATTTCTTCGCCCAGCAACTGCTGCGCACCGGTCCACACTATCGGGTCCTTGTACATTATCAACATAGAATCCTTGGTCATATAAACCAAAGAGTCGCAAACACCCTGCATGTCAGTACGGTACATACGGACATGATTGTAGGCATGCATAACACGATACACCGAATCCGTCTTTATATTAAAGGTGTACATCTTTATACTGTCGGCATGCATATACATGGTATCCACACCTTGAGCAAAATCCATGATGCATGCGGAGTCTGTACCCATAGTGTACCCTATCCTGTCGTCATAGTAACAATAATTGCCGGTCATGGCATTTTTATTGAGCAAATCCATGTATATCACGTTGCCGAAAGCCTCGCCAATGGAGTCTACACTATTCCATACGATGCTGTCGCCAATCAGTTTCTTGCCTGTGTTGCTCATCTCGCTACGGTTCAGCAGGGTCATATCGTTGTTCATCGAATTCATATAACCCAGTTCCGTATATATGTGGTTATCTCCATCGTCTATGGTACTTGGCCCCCTTGCATTGGCCACAGAAGTTACCGTATTATAATATAAGGTATCAGTAAGCAATGTGGTCCTTGCCTTTTGAGGGGGTGCAGGACTGACCATATGTACGTTATAGTTGAACACCGCAACCTTGGTCTCCGGCCGGTATTCGCCCCAATCCGAGGTGAGGTCGTTGTCCTTGGTAACCAGATGGCCACCCTCAAAGAAATAACCCACATTATAGAGTCGATCGTAGTCGAGCGAATCTGTATATAGCGTCATCTGTCCATGGACCAATACAACATTATTACGAACACGGGCCAATTTTTCCAACCCATCGTAATACAGCACATCTCCCGTCAGACTAAGGGTATCACCCTGAACCATACGCACATTGCCAAAGGCATCCAAACTGTTGGAGGCCTCGTAAAAAAGTGCGCTGTCGCAGTACATCAAGACCTCGTCATGCAGGAACTGTACATTTCCAACAAGAATCTGTGCCTTAGCATCTACCTGGGTATCATGGAACAGCCTATCTGAGTGCAGAAGATATATCCTGCTCTCGTCCTTTGCCCTTCCCGGCAATACCGAGAACATCAGGGCAACAAGTGCCATTATGACGAAACGTATTCTCAAAATACTATATATGCCAAAAGGTGATCTATCTACCTGACCCAACCGGGGTACCTGAATTCGCACTCTCCCCAACCCTGTTTTATGCGCACATAAGTGCTCTTCTGCTTATCGCGAATCCATTTTTGGATGAAAGCCTCGCTTTTCTGACTCTCCACGGCACCCTTAAGAATCTGGAAGTCCTCGGTTATCGAGGCACGGTGTGCCGGTATGCGGTTCTTCAGCTTGACAATAGCACACACTTCACGACCACGGGCATCTATCATTGTAAATGGTTTGGAGATTTCGCCTATTTCCATGCCATTGACAACGCGAGCCACCTCGCCAGGCAACTCGCCCATCTCAAAACGGGTAGTGCGCTCGCGTGTAGCTTCCTTGGTATTAACCATTATGCCATGATTGTTGCGGGTATCCTTGTCATCAGAGATTTCCTGAGCGCCTATTTCAAACGTAAACTTTTCCGCCTTAATATCTGCTGCAATAGAATCCAAACGTGCCAGACATGCATCCACATCCTTTCGCTCCACCTCGGGGCGGCGAAGAATATGGCGTGCCCTGATTTTGTCTCCACGCTTCTCTATCAACTGGATGATATGGAAGCCGAATTCACTCTGCACAACCTTACTGACCTTGTCGGGAGTCGTGAGGGAAAAAGCCACGTTGGCAAAAGCGGGATCCATGTCGGCCTTGCCAAAAAAGCCCAGATCTCCGCCTTGTCGTGCAGAACCTTCGTCCTGGCTGAACATTCTGGCCAAAGCAGAAAAACTGGTAACACCGCTGTTCACGCGGTCTGCCCATCCTCTCAATTGATCCTTCACACGTTCAATTTCCGCACGGGAAACCTTGGGATGCTGCACAAGGATCTGTACCTCAACCTGAGTAGGAATGAAGGGCAAGCTGTCCTCCGGCATATTCTTATAGTGTCGGCGCACCTCAGCAGGAGTAACCTTAATATCCTTAGTCAGGTTCTGCCTAACCCTGCGTGTAATCAGTTCATTGCGATACTGTTCGAACAAGGCCTCGCGTATCTGCTTCATGGGCATGCGCATATACTCCTCCAGTTTTTCCTTGCTGCCAGCCATCATCACCTTGCGGTTGATATCGTCCTCCACATATTGGTTGATCTCGGCATCGCCCACGGTTATACTATCCAGTTCCGCCTGGTGCAGAAACAGTTTTTGTACGGCAAGCTGCTCGGGGATAACACAATACGGGTTACCCTTGATGTCGCTGCCATATTCATTGCGGACACGCTCTATATCCGAACGCAATATGGCCTCGTCGCCAACAATCCATACCACCTCATCCACGATATCATTCTGGGCATAGGAGGCTATTACTTGCATGACGACAAGCGCCAAGCATAAAATTCTGTTCATGTGCTGCATTTATCAATGGTTGTTTACCGACGAGAGTCTGTCCTCCAAAATTACGACAGGATACTTCTTGCGCAACTCAGCGACAAACTTGTCCTCCTGGGCCTTCTGGTAATCCTGGACAACCTTGGCACTGACATCCGTCCACTTGGCAGGTCCTTTCTTAAGTTTCTTGCCAACATATCCGGCATGGGGGTAACCATCCAGAGGCTTTACCTCAGTTCCCTTCACCTTGAAAATCATGGCATCAACATTATTGTTCTCGCCAACGGCAAAAAGACGCTTGTCCATGCGCACCATAACACTGTCCTTGTTAAACTTCTCGCGCACGATGGAAACCCACTTGCTTTCGTCCTTTTCCTTGGAAAGAAGTTTCTTTACTGCCTTGACATCGGCCTTATCCTTACAATAGAAGACCATACCGCTGAAGTGAGGCTTGTCCCAATCATAATCTTTCTTATTGGCCTTAAAATAGTTCTCCAGACCTACGGTATCCACCTTGGCAGGTTCCCATATTTGCGTTGAACACAGTTCGTAGAGCAACAGGCCATCATGATATTCCTTGACGAGATACCTCAGTTCCTGATTCTCGGCACACAGACGCTCTGTTTCCATATCCAGGATCTGATCGGTTGTGTATGTTCCGTCGTATTTCTTGACAAGCGAGTCCAAAGCGTCAGCAGCCAAACGCTCATGCACGCCGCGGCGTTCCATGAAGCGGTGTATCTGGGGATGCAGACTGTCAAATGGTTCCAATTGCTTGCGTTCCAGCATCTTCACTATATGATAGCCGACAGGACTAAGGAAAGGCTTGCTCATCTCGCCCACCTGAAGACCGTACGCTACATCCTCAAACTCCTTCAGTGTGTTTCCGGGGCCTATCCAAGGCAGTGCGCCACCGTTCTTGCCCGTCTGCATATCGTCACTGAACCTATGTGCAAGCACATCGAATGCAGCACCTTGCAACAAGACATTGTAGATACTGTCGGCCAGGAGTCTCTTCTGCTCCTGAACCGCGGCATCCGCATTCTGAGGCAAGAGCACAAGAATGTGGGCAGGACGAATCAGGTCTTTTCCTCCAAGAGCCTCCAACATGCCGTTGTAGTAGTCTACGCATTGCTGCTCGACAACAACTTCAGGCACAAGCAAAGGCCTGATTTGCAGGTCGCGATAATGACGAAACTCCTTCTGGAAAGCAGAGGCTGTATCCATCTTGGCATCCAGGGCAGCGCGCACCTTCATCTTGTAGACGGCAAACAGGTCGGCATATTCACGTACCGACTTTTTATCAACCACGGCATCGGTGTTGTTCTTGTTGAAATTATACTCGAATTCGCTACGGGTAACAGGATCTCCGGCTACAGTCATCACGACTGGATCGTCAGACTGCTGCGCCACGGCAACAACAGAGGAAAGCAACAAGGCAAAACCCGCCAGTATCTTCTTGGTCATAGTCTTTTAGGTGTTGGGGATAAGTGGTTTCTAATGATATCGGTCGAAAGGCAAAAGAGCCGCCCCTTTACTGGGGACGGCTGTAATTTGGCGCCTCGCTGGTGATTGTCACATCGTGAGGATGCGACTCCAGCACACCGGCATTGGTAATACGAACAAACTTGGCATTGTGCAGAGCCTCGATAGTACCTGCGCCGCAGTAGCCCATACCGCTACGCAGACCGCCTATCAACTGATATATAACCTCCTGCACGCTGCCCTTATATGGAACACGTCCTGCAATACCTTCGGGCACAAGCTTCTTGACGCTCTTCACCTCGCCCTGGAAATAACGGTCCTTAGAACCGCACTCCATTGCTTCCAGAGAACCCATGCCACGGTAGCTCTTGAACTTACGTCCGTTGTAGATGATGGTATCACCGGGACTTTCCTCGGTACCTGCCACAAGAGAACCTATCATCACGCAATAGCCACCTGCGGCCAATGCCTTGACAACATCACCGGAATAGCGCAAGCCTCCGTCGGCAATCAGGGGCACACCAGTACCCTTCAGAGCAGAAGCCACATCGTAGACAGCGCTCAACTGAGGCACACCCACACCAGCAACCACACGGGTAGTACAGATACTGCCAGGACCGATACCTACCTTCACACCGTCGGCACCAGCCTCAACCAGCATCTTGGCAGCCTCGCCTGTGGCAACATTACCCACTACGATATCCACACCGGGGAAGTTGGCCTTTGCCTCCTTCAGCTTCTCTATCACAAACTTGCTGTGACCATGGGCGGTATCAATAACAATGGCATCCACACCGGCATCCACCAAAGCACGCATTCTATCAAAGGTATCGGCAGTAACACCTACACCAGCAGCAACACGCAGACGGCCCTTGCTGTCCTTACATGCCATGGGCTTGTCCTTGGCCTTGGTAATGTCCTTGTATGTAATCAGGCCGATGAGGTGGTTCTCCTCGTCCACTACAGGCAGTTTCTCGATCTTGTTCTCCTGAAGAATGTCGCTTGCAGCCAGCAGGTCGGTACCAGCATGGGTGGTAACGAGATTCTCGGAAGTCATAACTTCGTCGACAAGACGAGCCTGATTACGCTCGAAACGAAGGTCGCGGTTGGTAACGATACCTACCAAGTGGTTCTCATCGTCTACCACGGGGATACCACCGATATGGTACTCTGCCATCAGAGCAAGCGCATCGGCAACAGTGCTGCCGCGCTTGATGGTAACGGGATCGTAAATCATACCGTTCTCCGCACGCTTCACGATAGCCACCTGACGAGCCTGGTCCTCAATGCTCATGTTCTTATGGATAACACCGATACCTCCCTCGCGGGCGATAGCAATGGCCATCTTTGCCTCAGTAACAGTGTCCATGGCTGCTGTCACGAAAGGAATCTTCAGGTCGATGTTGCGGGAAAACTTGGTACTCAGTTCCACGGTAAGAGGCAGTACCTCTGAATAAGCGGGAACCAACAGGACGTCGTCATAGGTAAGACCGTCCATCACAATCTTGTCTTCAATAAATGATGCCATATATCTGAAGTTTTTGTATGTTATTATTGGGGACAAAGGTACGAATAAGTGAGCGAAATACAAAGCAAAAACACGTTTTTGTTCTTATTTCCGAACGAAAGTGCCTTTGAGCATAGGGCAAAGCACGAATAAGCGGGCGAACACAAAGCAAAAAATGGCCGTTTATCCCTGTTTCCTGACAAAAGTGCTTTAGGGCACTGGCACAATTGCCGTCCAGAAACCTGCCCTGCCTATAAGCACACCCAAAAACTGTTGTCTCGACAACACAACAGTGTTGCCCCGACAACAGTGCCTTGTTGTCGGGGCAACACCGCCATGACATCGGGAGACGAGTACACGACTTCCCAATGCAACGATTCAGTTTGCCAGTTCAGACAGGAACTTTATTCGCACAAGGCGTATATCGTTCTCATCGTAGTCCGGCCCAAGAGTCTTCACGGCCACAGAAAGGCGGTCGGTTTCGGACTCATCATGGAAATAGTCATAGATATCAAGCATATAGTCCTCATCCATGACATCCTCCAGATAATATGAGATATCCAACTTGGTTCCGCTATATACAATAGCCTCCATCTCATCGAGCAATTCCTCGAACTCTATGCCAAGACCATCCGCAATATCCTCGAGATCCAGTTTGCGGTCCACCTTCTGTATTATGCTCACTTTCAGTTTGCTCTTGCTTGCAACGGTGCGCACACGCAAGTCCAGGGGGCGTTCTATCTCGCCGTCTTCGCAATGCTTCTTGATCAGTTCGCAGAACTCCTTTCCGTACCTTTGGGCCTTGCCCTGACCCACTCCGGGAATATTCTGCAATTCTTCCATGGAAATGGGATACATCGTTGCCATTGCTTCCAACGAATTGTCCTGGAATATTACATAAGGAGGAATGTTCAGTTCCTGGGCACGCTTACGGCGCAAGTCGCGGAGCATCTTCAGCAATGTATCGTCCAGAACGGCAATTCCCTCCTCGGGTTCCGGTTCGTAATCACCGAACTCGTTGTTCTCCTTGAAATAGAACGGTTCTGGTGCCGCCATGAACTTCTTGCCAGCCTTGGTTACCTTCAGCAAGCCGTAGTTCTCTACCTCCTTCTCGATATAACCCGACAATATGCCCTGCTTTATCAACGCATACCAGTACTGCGGCTCCTTGGATGCTCCTGCCGCAAACTCAGGCAACTGTTCATGGCAATGGGAAGTAATTTCCTCCGTTTCCACTCCCATCATGATATTGACCACATGATCTATCTTGAACTTGCCCTTTATGGCCTGAATAACCTTCAATACTTTCAGTATCTCCTTCGTAGCCTCGATATACTCATGGGGATGCAGACAGTTGTCGCACCTGTGGCAGTTCTCCTCACCGTAGTGCTCACCAAAATAGTGCAGCACCAGGCGACGACGGCAGACACTGCTCTCCACATATGCCTTGGTTTCTGCAAGCAATTGGTTGCCTATATCCTGTTCAGCCACAGGCTTGCCCTCCATGAACTTTTTCAGTTTTATAAGGTCCTTTGGAGAGTAGAATGCCACACATTTGCCTTCGCCACCATCTCTGCCGGCACGGCCTGTCTCCTGATAGTAACCCTCCAGGCTCTTGGGAATGTCGTAATGTATAACGAAACGCACATCCGGTTTGTCTATGCCCATACCGAAGGCTATTGTAGCAACAATGACATCCAGGCGTTCCATGATGAAGTCGTCCTGAGTCTGATTGCGCTCTGCAGTCTCCATGCCAGCATGGTATGCACGTGCATTGATATTGTTTGCCCTGAGAATTTCTGCCAACTGCTCCACCTTCTTGCGTGAAAGACAGTACACGATACCGCTCTTGCCGGGATGCTGCAGAATGAATCGCACAATATCCTTGTCCACGTCCTTCGTCTTCGGGCGTACCTCATAATACAGGTTGGGGCGGTTGAACGAACTTACAAAGTCCACAGCCTTCAGTATGCCCAGGCTCTTCTTTATATCACGACGCACCTTGTCCGTTGCCGTAGCGGTCAAGGCTATTATTGGAGCACGGCCTATCTCATTGACTATGGGGCGTATCCTGCGGTATTCGGGACGGAAGTCGTGTCCCCACTCGGAGATACAGTGTGCCTCGTCTACTGCATAGAAACTGACCTTAATATTTCTAAGGAACTCCTTTGTCTCCTCCTTTGTCAAGGACTCGGGAGCCACATATAGCAACTTGGTACGGCCCGACTGAATGTCATTCTTGACCTCATCCACCTGACTGCGAGTCAGGCTGGAGTTCAAGTAATGGGCGATACCGTCGTTCTCGCTCACCTGGCGTATCGCATCCACCTGATTCTTCATCAGTGCAATAAGTGGAGACAAGACAATTGCCGTACCATCCATAATAAGGGCCGGCAACTGGTAGCACAGGCTCTTGCCGCCTCCAGTGGGCATCAGAACAAAAGTGTCGTTTCCTGCCAGAAGATTGTTTATCACATCCTCCTGCTGCCCCTTGAAGGCAGTGAAACCGAAATAGCGCTTGAGATTAGAAATAAGGTCATTTTTCTCCATAGTGGTAGTCGCTGATAGTGGCGCACGTCTACAAAGGTAACAAATATCTACGAAACGTCCAAAGAAAACAATAAAAAAAGAACTCTGCCTTCCTGCCTTTTATATCGGGCAGAAGGGCAGAGTTTGTATGACTATTATCGGACTTTTACTACAGAACCTCGGACTTGGCCAATTGTTCACGCACATAATCAGCAGTAATAAGGAGTTCCTTCTGGTCCGTACCGGGAACCGAGAACTGCAGGTCGGTCATCACTGATTCCACTATTCCACGAAGGCCACGGGCACCAAGATTGCGCTCCATCGCCTTGTCCACCATCACCTCCAATGCCTCGGGGGCGAACTCCAGACTAACGCCGTCCATCTCAAAGAGTTTCTTCTGCTGGCGGATGAGAGAATTCTTTGGCTCGGTAAGGATATTGCGCAACGCTTCCCTGTCCAGAGGACGCAGGTAGGTAAGCGCAGGCAGACGACCGATAAGTTCGGGAATAAGGCCGAAACTCTTCAGGTCCTGGGGCTGTATGTACTTCAGCAGGTTCTTGCTATCTATATTATGGCGCACGGACACATTGTTGTAACCAACGGTGTGGGTATTCATGCGCTGCGCTATCTTGCGCTCAATACCATCAAAGGCACCGCCACAAATGAACAGAATATTGCGAGTGTCCATGTGCACATAGTCCTGGTCAGGGTGCTTGCGGCCTCCCTTTGGCGGCACATTCACCACACTGCCTTCCAGCAGTTTCAGCAAACCTTGCTGCACACCCTCGCCACTGACATCACGGGTAATGCTGGGATTATCCCCCTTGCGGGCAATCTTGTCAATCTCGTCAATGAAGACAATACCACGCTCTGCCTTGGGCTGGTCATAGTCGGCAGCCTGCAACAGACGCGACAGGATGCTTTCCACGTCCTCACCCACATAACCAGCCTCGGTCAGCACTGTAGCATCAACGATTGAGAACGGTACATCCAGCATCTTGGCTATGGTACGTGCCAGCAAGGTCTTACCCGTACCGGTAGAACCTATCATGATGATGTTGCTCTTCTCTATCTCCACATCATCCTCGGTCTTTCCCAATGCCTGCTGGCGGAGACGCTTATAGTGGTTGTACACCGCCACTGAGAGGGCAATCTTGGCCTCATCCTGCCCGATGACATACTCATCCAGCCTGGCCTTTATCTCGGCAGGACGCATCAGCGGTTTCTCCACATCATAATCCTCTGCCTTACCTCTACCGCTCTTCAGGTTCTCGCGAACCATCTGGTGCGCCATCTCCACGCAGTCACTACAGATGAAACCCTCCAGACCGTTCAGCATCAGGGGCACGTCCTTCTCACTTCTGCCACAGAAGGAACAACGGTTCAATTTCTTTGCCATCCTCGTTTAGCCTTTGCGCAACAGCACATTGTCAACCATGCCGTACTCCTTGGCCTCCTGGGCTGTCATCCAGTAGTCGCGGTCGCTATCGGCCCACACCTTGTCGAAAGGCTGGTGCGAGTGGTCGGCAATGATGGTATAGAGTTCATTCTTCAACTTCAGGATCTCACGGGCAGTAATCTCAATATCTGAAGCCTGACCCTGTGCACCGCCAAGGGGCTGGTGTATCATCACACGGGAGTGCTGCAGGGCAGAACGCTTGCCCTCGGCGCCGGCAACAAGCAGTACTGCAGCCATAGAAGCAGCCATACCAGTACAAATTGTTGCCACAGGGCTCTGGATAAACTGCATGGTGTCGTATATGCCCAATCCGGCATACACGCTGCCACCGGGAGAGTTGATGTAGATGCTGATATCCTTGCCTGGATCCACGCTGTCCAGGTATAGCAACTGAGCCTGCAGGGTATTGGCGGTATAATCGTCCACCTGAGTGCCAAGGAAGATGATGCGGTCCATCATCAGTCGGCTGAACACGTCCATCTGGGTGACGTTCAACTGACGTTCCTCCAGTATGTAGGGGTTCATGTACTGATTCTGCATGGACACGATGTCGTCCAGCACCATACCATTGATACCCATCTTGCTGGTTGCAAACTTACGAAAGTCTTTCATATATACATTATTTATATATATAACAAGGACCCACCCCCTTACCCCTCCCTTGCGGAGAGGTAAGGGGGTGGGTCTTCTTTGTATTTGTAGATTATTCCTCGAATGCCTTGTTGAACTCGTCCAGGCTAACGGTCTTCTCGTCCAGAGTAACCAGAGCCTTGGCAGCAGCACCCAGCTTGCGCTCTACGGTACGGTTCACCAGACCCTCGGCCTGCTGCTTGTTCTCCAGCATACCCTTGGCATAGTTCTCCAGAGCATCCTCGGGGATGTTGGTCATACCATACTGAGCGAACTGCATACGGGTTACCTCCTTGGCGGTCTCCATCACATCGGGCTGCTCAACCTTGATTTCCATCTGGTCGCACAACTGCTCCTTGATGAGGTGCCACTTCAGCTCGTCTACGCTGGGCTTGAAGTTCTTCTCAATGAACTCGTCGTCCTTATCCTGGTTGTTCAGCTTCATGATGCGCTTGAGTATTTCCTCGGGGAACTCAACCTCGCCCACACGAGCAACGATGTACTTCTTCAGGTCCATAACGAAGCGGAAGTCGCTGTCCACACGGAACTGGCTCTTCAGAGTCTCCTTGATAGCAGCACGGAAGCCAGCCTCGTCGCTTACCTTGCCCTCACCCAGAACCTGGTCAAACAGCTCCTGGTTCAAAGCGTGTGCCTCGTAACGAGTAATCTCGCTGATCTGGTACTGGAAGTCGCCAGTCTTCTGAGCAGCCTCGTCCTTGGTAATCTTCAGCAGAGAAGACAACTCTACGTCGCTGTTGTATGCCTTTGAGGGATTGAAGACGATAACGTCGCCAACCTTGGCACCGTTGAACTTCTGCTTCTGGTCCTCGTCCTTCATGTAGTCGGGAAGCATTACTGCAGCCTCAACCTCGATACCGCCCTCTACGGCCTGACCGTTCTCGTCCAACTCGGTGATAGTACCCTTCACCATGTCCTTGGCCTGATACTCATCTACCTTCTGGTAGCTGCCGGCACGGCTGGTGTACATCTGAATCTGCTGGTCAACCATAGCGTCGTCCACGGTGATGTTGTAGTACTCCACGGTATCGCTGCTGCTCAGCTTGGCATCCATCTGGGGAGCCAGAGCCACGTCGAACACGAAGGTCTGCTCGTCAGCCTCCAGACTTACCTCACCCTGCTTGTCGCTGGGAAGGGGCTCGCCCAGGATATCGATCTTCTCCTCGCGGATATACTTGTAGAGCTCGGTGCCCAGCATCTTGTTCATCTCCTCGGCCTGAATCTCCTGACCGAAACGCTTCTTCAGCAGAGCCATGGGAGCCTGGCCGGGACGGAAACCGGGCAGAGAAGCCTTCTTGCGATAGTCCTTCAGTGTCTTTTCTACATTGGCAGCATAGTCAGCCTTGGCCAGTGTAATGGTCAGCAACGCTGTTACGTTGCCAGTCTTTTCAAATGAAATGTTCATTGGTTTATATCTTTTATTATGATTTAATCTGCTCTGTCAAACTTGCGCATGAGCGCATTCAGCGTGCAAAGGTAATAAAAAATAATGAGGAACAGACAGCGTGGCATGATGTTTTTTAATTATACATGCTATTTATCTCTATTTATAAGGTATAGCGCATATGGCATTAGGCTTTTCTTTGTACCTTTACGCAGAAATCGTATAAATTAACACTAACTATGCTATTCGACCTGCTTAAATCGTCGTATTTTGCTCTCTTCACCATCGTGGCATTAGGCTTCATGCTGGGAAGAATCAAGATCAAGGGTGTATCCCTGGATGTATCCGCCGTTATCTTCATCGCCTTGCTGTTTGGACACTTCGGAGTCTTCATTCCAAAGGACTTAGGCAATTTTGGCCTTGTACTATTCATCTTTACCATTGGCATTCAGGCAGGTCCCGGCTTCTTCGATTCGTTCAAGAGCAAGGGCAAGACCCTCATCATCATCACTGCTCTGCTGATTGCATCGGCAGCCCTTACTGGCATAGGCCTGAAATACCTTTACGACATTGAGACTCCCAGCTTGGTAGGACTTATGGCAGGTGCACTGACATCCACACCCGGTTTGGCCGTGGCCATAGATAGCACCAAGAACCTGCTGAACAGCGACCTGGCGCCCATATCCTACGGTATAGCCTACCCATTCGGTGTTATTGGCGTGATACTGTTTGTCAAGCTTCTGCCCAAGATTATGCGCATCGACCTGGAGAAAGAGGCAAAGGAACTGGATGCCCAGCGCCGCAGCAAGTTCCCCGAGATGGAAACCTGCCTGTTCCGCGTTACCAACAATGCAGTAATAGGGCGCTCCCTCATGGAGCTGAAGTTTGCCAACATGACAGGCGCCATCATCTCCCGTATGAAGTCTAACGACAAGATTACCATCCCCATGGGCATCACCGTGCTGAACGCCAACGACTGGGTGCAGTGCGTGGGTACCAAGGAGGCTTTGGCACAGGCAGAAGTTCTGCTGGGCGAGCGCAAGGAGGGCGAACTTCCCCTGGACGTTGACCAGGACATCCAGCAGCTGCTGCTCACCAACAAGAAGATGGTGGGCAAGCAGTTGGGCGAATTGCGCCTGCACCAGAACTTCGGATGTACCGTTACCCGTGTTCGCCGAAGCGGTATCGATCTCACCCCCTCCGAGTCTCTGGAACTCAAGTTCGGCGACAAGCTGATGGTTGTTGGCGAGAAGGAAGGCCTGAACGGTTTTGCCTGCATGCTGGGCAACAATGCCAAGATTCTGTCCGACACCGACTTCTTCCCCATAGCCCTGGGTATTGTACTCGGTGTTATCGTGGGCAAGATGAACATCAGCTTCGGTGGCGGCATGAGCATTTCACCGGGTCTAACCGGCGGTGTACTGCTTGTGGCCCTTGTACTCAGTGCCATCGGCAAGACCGGCCCTATCATCTGGTCCATGTCGGGTCCCTCTAACCAGTTGCTCCGCCAGTTGGGTCTGCTCCTGTTCCTTGCTGAAGTGGGCACATCGGCAGGCAAGACACTTGTATCCACATTCCAGACAAGCGGCCTTCTGCTCTTCGGTATAGGTGCCGCCATCACATTGGTTCCCATGCTTGTAGCCACCCTGGTAGGCCGACTGGTATTCAAGATTTCCATGCTTGACCTTCTGGGCACCATCACCGGTGGCATGACCTCCACCCCCGGTCTGGCTGCCGCCGACTCCATGGTGGACAGCAACATCCCCAGCGTGGCATACGCCACCGTCTACCCCATCGCCATGGTATGCCTTATCATTGCCATACAGGTCATTTCCATGACGGTGATGTAGCATCAGGGCTTTTCCTGCAGAATTGCATCTAACATCTATCACCAATAATCACATAGGGTATGTCTCCAATCACCGAGACATACCCTATTTCTGTATTCCATTTGATGTAAAGCAAAATATGCGCCCCTGCCATTTCTGACGGAGGCGCATTATATTACAGTTTATATCCTGCCATAGCAAAGGACCGGAGTTTCTATTTTACCAGCACCTTATTGCCGTTTACTATATTGATGCCGCGGACAGCCTTGTCCATACGACGGCCGTCAATAGCATATACCTCGCTCTTCTCGGCAGACTCGGTGTCGCAAAGAACACTCTCTATGCCCGTGGCATCTACTTCTATGTTCTTGTTCAGCACGAACATGCAAGACTTGCCATTGATGCTGAGACCGTTTTCTGTGGCGGTGATGTTCATGTTCACAGGAGCGTCGGACAAAGTAAGCTTGCCGTCCTTGTCCATAGCGGCAAACTTCTTGGCACCAATGTTATAAAGGAATGACTTGCCGCCATCCTTCAATACTGTCCAGCAACTGCCCTCGCTCTCCTCATCCAAAGAGTGGGTGTACTCCACATTCACCAGTTCACCCTTGTCGGCATCATATACGGTGTAGTTGCAACCCTTGGCATCGGCTATCATATATGCCTGGCGTGACTGCAGGGCGCTTTCGTCCATTGCCATTTCCTTTATATGAATGAACTCACCCCAACCATACCCATAGGCATAATTCCAATAAGAACCCTCGGGAACATAGAGAGGAGCGTGGTTATACGTATAATGAGAAAACACCTGATCTTCAAAGTCCTCATATCCGTTCGTATATGGAGACGGAGCAACAGTGTTTAATGACACTATAGTCCTGAACATTGGACCTCTGAAATATTCTCTCGCAGTACCCACATAAATTTGCGCTTCAGTAAAAGCATCTTTGTCAATATACCTGAGATTTTTAGGAAACGATATAAATGTCAGAGAACAACAACCAGCAAATGCATTTCTACCTATTAATACTATAGATTCCGGTAAAGCAATCTCGGTTAATGCCGCACAAGCTTTAAATGATGAAGCCCCAATATAACGAGTTCTCTCCTTTATCTTGCATGTAGTTACAGATTTATCAACCACCTCCACCAAGTAGTCTCCAGCATATCTAACGTTATCTACCACAGGCAACGATGTACAACCGTAAAATACATTATCATCTATATACTCCAGACTTTGTGGAAGAGAAACCTTTGTCAAATTCTTCATTCCTTCGAAAGCCATATAGCAGATCGTTGTAACTCCTTCATTAACGACCAACTCCTTGACATAATCACGATAGGATCTCCATTCAGAAGGTAGGCCCCCATCCATCTTACCGTTGCCACTAATTGAAAGAACTCCATCTTCCGATAATTCCCAATTAGTGCCACTTACACTAACTCCACCTGAATTTTGTGCCAATACTCCCATGAATGCAGCCATGGAGAGCCATACTAAAAGTAAAATTCTTCTCATATTGTTTAAAAGAATTATGTGCCCCATGGCTCCATAAAGGCATTTGTTTTTATTCTAAGGAAACATACACACAAAAAGCGTGGAGCCAGTCCTGTTGCCCGTTCCACGCTATAAAGGCTCTCGCATTGCCCTGTCTGTCGAAACGAGCAACGCTGAAAGCCCCACGCCGATGTAAATATAATAAGCACTATTCCACATAAACGAGCATACTATATGCCCATTATGAAGACAGAGACGTATATAATACATCACTTGGGGCGTCCCCGTTGCTTTGTTTTTGACAGACAGTTTGAATTTGCGAGATTCTTATAGCGTCAAAATCAAAGCGTTCAGTTACGCCTTTTTATATGTATGTGTCATGCCCGCATCCCACCTAAGGGGCTTTCTGCAGTGGCTATGACATGGCAAAGGTAATGATTTTTAAGAAAAAGGGAAAGAAAACAGCAAAAAAGTTAAACCCAAATCGGCCATTAGACCGTTACGCGCTAATGAAGGCGTCTTTTTGTCATCTATTTCCTCGCTTCTCGGTTACAATGGAACCCATTGCGCCCTCAAAGCGACAAAACATCTGTTCGAAAATAAAAGCTATTATCATCATAACGCTAATGACCGATTGGGGTTAAAGGGACAAGATGAAGCACCACAAAAAAGCCAGATAACCCATGAAAGGAAACTGGCACCTAAACCCTATGCTCGTATTGGCACTATTTTGGCCCTCCCGAGGACCGAGGCTTGACGTCCCGAGGACCAGGGCGAGAGTTCCCGGTTCTTTCGGGTCGGTCCTCGGGAGGACCCCAAAAAGGGTACGTGAAGAGGGGAATGCGAACTACTGCTGACTACGTATCTCGTCCATCTTCTGGAAGTCCTTCTTGCGGAGTTTGAAGGAGTGGGTCAGATACTTGTCCAGCACGATTGGGTTCTCTGAAAGTTCCTCGGGGGTACCGTGAAAAAGGATCTGGCCCTCAAAGAGCAGATATGCACGGTCGGTGATACAGAGGGTTTCCTCCACATTGTGGTCGGTAATGAGCACACCGATGTTCTTCTGCTTCAACTTCCACACGATGTACTGAATATCCTCTACGGCTATGGGGTCTACACCGGCAAAGGGTTCGTCAAGCATGATGAACTTGGGGTCGATAGCCAGGCAACGCGCTATCTCTGTACGGCGTCGCTCGCCACCGGACAGGCGGTCGCCCAGATTGTGGCGTACTTTTTGCAAACGGAATTCAGCTATAAGACTCTCCAATTTCTCCTTCTGGTAGTCCTTGGGCTTGCCTGTCATTTCCAGTACAGAGGCAATGTTGTCCTCAACCGTCATCTTGCGGAACACAGAGGCTTCCTGTGCCAGATAGCCGATACCCTTACGGGCACGCTTGTATACGGGGTCTGTCGTTATCTCCTCGTTGCCCAGCCATATATGGCCGGCATTGGGAACAACAAGTCCCGTGGTCATATAAAAACTGGTGGTCTTGCCTGCACCATTCGGGCCAAGCAGACCGACGATTTCTCCCTGATGTACGTCGAACGAAACATTGTTGACAACAGTGCGCTTGCCGTAAACCTTGACAAGGCCCTCGCTTCTCAATTCCATTCTCTCCTGATTATTCTGTATTTCCATCGTGTGGCAAATTTACGAATATTTCTTCATTCCTAAATGAGAGAAGGGATTTATTCTCCAGTGAATACCGATTTTGTCGCTAATCTTGCCTTAAAAATCCGCACAAGGAAGATTTTCTTGGAACGAAGCTCTACTTTGCCTGCAAAAAAGGCGCGTCTGCAACTACACCCTTAAATGTTAACGCAGGCTTTCAGTCTTCCTGTCCACCTCGCAATGTTGAGAGTTGTCATGCCGAGCGCGTTTTAGGCTTTTTCGTCATCTTTAGCACCTTGGGGGGGCTAGTTCTCCGGTTCGCAGACTCATAAAACCAAAATTCTTTTGCTTTTTCGCTCGCTTAATCGCACCTCTGACTGGTGTCTTAGGTACTCACGCTCGGAAAAATCAAAATTCTTTTGCTTTTTCGCTCGCTTAATCGTACCTTTGCACCATAAAAGTATAATATATGTTTCTAACAAAAGGAATAAGCAAGTTTGGAGAATACCTGTGTCTAATGGGCAGGGTAATGGCGGTTCCTGAAAGGTGGCGTATGTTCTTCAAGCAGTACACCAAGGAGATGGTGGCTTTGGGAGTAGACAGTATAGGCATAGTTTTGCTGATTTCTTTCTTCATAGGCGCTGTTATATGCATACAGATAAAGCTGAACATCGCTTCATCCTGGATGCCGCTTTTCGTCACAGGCTATACTACCCGTGAAATCATGCTCCTGGAGTTCTCCTCCAGCATCATGTGTCTCATCCTTGCCGGCAAAGTGGGGTCGAACATTGCATCCGAAATAGGCACAATGCGTGTAACCCAGCAGATTGACGCCTTAGAGATCATGGGCATCAACTCGGCCAGTTTCATCATACTGCCCAAGATAATGGGACTTATCACCATGATTCCCATGCTGGTAATCTTCAGCATCGTCTTTGGCCTTGTGGGAGCATACGCAACCGCCTGGGCAGGAGTTATCACGGTAGACGATCTCACATTGGGTCTTCAGCACGACTTTGTGCCCTGGTACGTTTGGGCAAGCATAATCAAGAGTCTTGTATTTGCCTTCATCATATCCTCGGTAAGCAGTTTCCACGGCTATTACGTGGAAGGCGGTTCCTTTGATGTAGGCAAGGCCAGCACCAATGCTGTAGTAAGCAGCAGCATGCTCATTCTGTTTGCCGATATATTCCTAACTCAATTGCTCTCATGATAGAACTAAAGAACATACACAAGTCCTTCGGAGACAAAGAGGTTCTGAAGGGAATAAACGCTAAGTTCGAGGATGGCAAGACCAACCTCATTATAGGCCAGTCGGGGTCGGGCAAGACTGTTCTGATGAAGAATATCGTTGGACTTTTTGTCCCCGAACAAGGACAAATCCTCTACGATGGGCGCGACTTCGTGCAAATGACACGAAAGGAACGTGTCATGCTACGCCGAGAGATGGGTATGATATTCCAGGCTGCAGCATTGTTCGACTCCATGTCCGTCCTGGAGAATGTCATGTTCCCTCTGGACATGTTCTCAGATATGAACCTTGACGACCGCATAAAGCGAGCCAAGTTCTGCCTGGAACGAGTAAACTTGAAGGGCGCGGAAGACAAGTTCCCCGGAGAAATCTCTGGAGGCATGCAAAAGCGCGTGGCCATAGCCCGTGCCATAGCCCTGAACCCAAAATATCTTTTCTGCGACGAGCCAAACTCAGGTCTTGACCCAAAAACCTCCCTTGTCATAGACGATCTTATCCACAGCATCACCGAGGAGTACAATATGACCACCATAATAAACACCCACGACATGAACTCTGTCATGGGCATTGGCGAACACATTATATATATATATGAAGGCGAACTGGAATGGGTAGGAAATAAGGATCAGGTCATGTCCTCCACCAACGAGCGCCTCACCTCCTTCATTTTTGCCAGCGACTTGCTTCGCAAGGTCAAGGACGTACACCAATAACAACAAAGCAGGGCATCATTCACTGATTACAGCGCATCAAAGATTGCGCTGGATGATAGCCCTAACCAGCTTGGCACCGTAAACGTCATACCCTTTCCGTCTAAACAAATTACCGCCGACATTGTCTACACCGGCAAAATCCATGAATACAATACCAAGGTTGCCGTTATTCTTCCCCGTTTTTTCGGACAGGATATCCAAGACCTTGGGATGAAGCCACGTTGCATTAAGTTTGTATCCAGAGGTCGTAGCAATAGGAGTACAGCCCAACAAAGTTGTAGCATATCCACTTAGGAAGTTTATTGTAAACACACCCTCTGGAGCAACCTCGGCCATTTCCATGAAGCTTTTCACGCCATACAGTTTAGCCTCACGCTTTTCCTCACTTGTAGGTGCATAGAAATCCTGTACCTGCAATCGTGCCACTGATCCGTTACAGTACGACCTTATCTTTGCTGTAGAGTTGCCATCACAGGAATGCCACCATCCCAAGATCTCTGCGCCTTTGTCTGTTCCCGTATACGCATTACGCGTCAGGAAAACTATCTTGCCACGAACATCACGCACCCTCATATCGGGAGCAAAATATGCAGCCTTTTCGCCAAGACGGGCAATAGACTCACCCACCAATGAAGGCCACAGTGCATGCTCGTCATTATCCTCACTATCCGTCTCCTCACGCAAAAGTACTACTGCAAACTCACCCGGACACCTCTCCAGCATCATACATATTGTATCTATTGCCTGTTCAAACGAGACATTCGTTCTCATTCGTCCATGGTATATATGCAGCACTGTACCACGTACAGCAGGACGCAAATCAAAGGCTCTGACACCACTTTCCCACTGTTTTCTCAACCCCAACTCCTGAGTAACGCCTAAACCGGGCAATGCATACATACCCTCTCCTGTAGCGGCATCATGTGCACCAGGAATGGATAAAGATGATACCAGAATATCATCCTTCAAAGATGCCATCCAATTAGAACCATCGTAGCACTGCCCATACACGACCAGATGGAAAAACAGCAGAAAGGAGAATATAAGACAGTAAAACCTTTTCATACATATACAGTACATGTCCGTGTCGCAAGCGACATTCTATGCCAGAATATTCTTATAGATTAGGATACAAAAGTAAACAAACCCGAGAGAATAAGCAAGCGATGGAGTGAAAAACTAAGAAACAAGGCATTATCAGTTATAGACATAAACCACGATTTACCGTCTAAACAGAACTATATATATTAAAGAACTCCAAGCAGAGCACTAAAGGACCACAAGCAGAGCACTAAGTCTGATTGCATGCATTGTACGTTGCATGACACTCCCCCCCGCCTCCCTTTCCTGCACAAAAAAAGAGTCCTCCGGATTTCTCCAGAGGACTCTATCATCTAAAAACGGCGGCTACCTACTCTCCCACGGGTGTGCAGTACCATCGGCGCGGACGGGCTTAACTTCTCTGTTCGGAATGGGAAGAGG
>JAZLAC010000019.1:0-10731 GCA_045612965.1 Bacteroidaceae bacterium
TAAGTCTAAGGGGTCTTCTAACCCCCACAACCTTGTGAAGGCAACCATTCTCGCTTTGAGCGAAATGCGTGATGCACGCACTGTGGCTGAACATCGTGGAATTTCAATGGAAAAAGTATTTAGAGGATAATTCTTATGGCAACAATAAAGATTAAGCAAATCCGGAGCCGAATTGGAGCTTCCATTGACCAGAAGAGAACACTTGATGCACTTGGTCTGAAAAAGTTGTATCATACAGTTGAAAAAGAGGACACTCCTGTTCTCCAAGGTATGATTCGCAAGGTACATCATTTGGTAACTATCGTAGAATAATCATTTCTAAAAGACGAACAATGAAATTACATACATTAAACCCTGCCGCAGGTTCTGTAAAGACTCGTAAAAGAATCGGTCGTGGACCCGGTTCCGGATTGGGTGGAACATCAACTCGCGGTCACAAAGGTGCAAAGCAGCGCTCTGGTTATAGCAAGAAGATCGGATTTGAAGGTGGACAGATGCCTTTGCAGCGTCGTTTGCCCAAGTTCGGCTTCAAGAATATCAATCACGTAGAGTATCAGGCAGTTAATCTTTGCGCTCTGCAGGCAATGGCCGAGAAGGGCATCACCACTATCGGTGTTGCTGAGATCGTTACTGCAGGTTTCGCTAAGGCCGGTCAGCCTGTAAAGGTTCTCGGCAATGGCACTCTGAGCGCTAAGGTTGAGGTTACTGTCAATGCCTTCTCTAAGGCTGCCGAGGCTGCAATCGTAGCTGCCGGTGGTACTGCTACAAAACTCTAAACAGAATGAAAAAGTTTATTGAAACCTTAAAGAACATATGGAGTGTTGAGGATCTGAAAAGCAGGATCCTCTTCACCCTGCTCATGGCAGCGGTATATCGCTTTGGCTCATTCGTTGTGCTTCCCGGTATCAACCCCAATGCCTTGACCCAGTTGCACGAGCAGACCAGCACTGGTTTGATGTCTCTGCTGAATATGTTCTCTGGTGGTGCGTTTTCCAATGCATCTATCTTTGCATTGGGTATTATGCCCTACATTTCGGCTTCAATCGTCATTCAGCTGTTTGCTTTTGTAGTACCTCATTTCCAGAAAATGCAGCGTGAGGGTGAGAGTGGACGCAGAAAGATGAATCAGTACACACGTTGGCTGACAATCCTTATCCTGCTGTTCCAGGCTCCTTCATATTTGATTAACCTTCGCATACAGACTCCTGGTGCATTGAACCCCGAGTTGGATTGGACTTTGTTCATCGTATCCAGCACCGTAATTCTTGCAGCAGGCAGCATGTTCATCCTGTGGTTAGGTGAGCGTATTACCGACAAGGGTATTGGTAACGGTGTTTCGCTGATTATCATGCTCGGTATCATTGCTCGTCTTCCCCAGGCATTCGGCCAGGAACTGGTAGCACGTCTGAACAACCTCAATGGTGGCGGCCTGATTATGTTCGCTGTCGAGTTGGTTATTCTCATGGCTGTTATCTGTGCTGCTATCCTGTTGGTTCAGGGTACACGCAAGGTGCCTGTGCAGTATGCTAAGCGAGTATATGCAGGTCAGCAGATTGGAGGCTCACGTCAGTACATTCCTCTCAAGATTTTTGCAGCTAATGTCATGCCTATCATCTTCGCTCAGGCAATTATGTTCATTCCCGTGACATTCTTGCAGATGGTAAGCGGAGGTGACAATCCTTCTGCAGCCTTGATTGCACTTAGCGATCAGACGGGTGTGTGGTATAATTTGCTGTTTGCTGTCTTGATTATAGCATTCACATATTTCTATACCGCTATCACCATGAATCCCGTGCAGATGGCAGAGGATATGAAGCGTAACAACGGTTTCATTCCTGGAGTTCGCCCCGGACATGACACAGCAGAATACCTTGATCAGATAATGTCTCGCCTTGTATTCCCCGGTTCTATATTCCTTGCACTGATAGCATGTATGCCTGCTTTCGCAGGTTTGCTGAACGTGTCTCAGGAGTTTGCACAGTTCTTCGGTGGAACAAGTTTGCTTATTCTGGTAGGTGTAGTTCTCGATACATTGCAGCAGATTGAAAGTCATTTGTTGATGAGACACTATGACGGACTGTTGAGTAGCGGTCGTATTCACGGCCGTAACGGTATGGCTTAGTAATTTAGGGATTTCTACATGATATTTCTAAAGACTGAGGATGAAATTGATTTAATGCGTGCTGCCAACCAATTGGTATCACAGACGCTGACAGAGGTCGGCAGGCTTATTAAGCCAGGTGTTACCACAAAACAGTTGGACAGGGTAGCCGAAGAGTTTATACGCGACCACGGAGCGATACCAACTTTCCTGGGTTTCCCCAATCCTTATGGAGGGGACTTCCCGGCAACACTTTGCACTTCGGTCAACGACCAGGTGGTGCATGGTATTCCGAATGAAGAACCTTTGAAGGAAGGCAACATCGTTTCTGTGGATTGCGGAGCGCTCTTGGAAGGGTTCAACGGTGATTCTTGCTACACGTTCCGGGTAGGAGAGGTTTCTGATGAGATCAACAAACTCCTGCGCATTACCAAGGAATCACTTTACAAAGGTATTGAGACCGCATATGCCGGCAAGAGGATCGGCGATATCGGCTCTGCCATCCAGACACATTGCGAGGAGCAAGGTTTTGGAGTTGTAAGGGAATTCGTGGGACATGGAATCGGACGCAACATGCACGAGGATCCGCAAATCCCGAATTTCGGGCGACCTGGTAACGGTAAGCAGATAAAGAACGGACTCTGTATTGCCATTGAACCTATGATAGTTCAGGGTAGCAGGGAAATCTGGATGATGCCCGACAAATGGACAATCAAGACCCGTGACGGTGGATGGGCTGCTCATTTCGAGCATACGATAGCAATCCATCACGGTAAACCCGAAATCCTCTCTTCGTTTGAGGAAATAGAAAAGATAGAGAATCAATATTAAACAGAGCTAAGTACAGTAATGGCAAAACAGGCAGTTATAGAACAGGATGGTGTAGTTGTGGAGGCCCTCTCCAATGCCAACTTCCGTGTTGAGCTTGACAAGATAGGCGCTCAGATCCTTTGCACCATCAGTGGCAAAATGAGAATGCACTACATAAAGATCCTTCCCGGTGATAAGGTCAAGGTGGAAATGAGTCCATATGACTTGACGAAGGGTCGCATCGTATTTAGATACAAATAATAGACATTAAATATGAAAACAAGAGCTTCATTAAAGAAACGTACCCCCGATTGCAAGATTGTCCGCCGCAAGGGTCGTTTGTATGTTATTAACAAGAAGAACCCTAAGTTCAAGACACGTCAGGGTTAATTTATTGCAAAAAAGAATAATAGTATATGGCAATTAGAATTGTTGGTGTAGATTTGCCTCAGAACAAGAGAGGTGAAATCGCTTTGACCTATGTTTATGGTATAGGTCGCAGTAGCTCAGCCAAGATTTTGGAGAAGGCTGGTGTCGACAAGGACAAGAAGGTTTGTGACTGGACCGACGACGAGGCTGGTAAGATCCGTGAGGTGATTGCTGCCGAGTACAAGGTTGAGGGCGACCTCCGCAGTGAAATTTCTCTGAACATCAAGCGACTGATGGATATTGGTTGCTATCGTGGCGTTCGTCATCGTCATGGTCTTCCCGTTCGTGGTCAGAGCACCAAGAACAACGCTCGTACACGTAAGGGTAAGAAGAAGACTGTTGCTAACAAGAAAAAGGCTACTAAGTAATAATAATTGATATGGCAAAGAAAACAGTTGCAGCTAAGAAAAGAAATGTGAAGGTTGACGCTCTCGGTCAGCTGCATGTTCACAGTTCATTCAATAATATCATCGTGTCTTTGGCTAACAGCGAAGGTCAGGTTATTTCTTGGTCTTCTGCCGGCAAGATGGGTTTCCGTGGCAGTAAGAAGAATACTCCTTACGCCGCCCAGATGGCAGCACAGGATTGTGCAAAGATCGCTTACGATTTGGGTCTGCGCAAGGTGAAGGCATACGTTAAGGGTCCCGGTAACGGACGTGAGTCTGCTATCCGTACCGTTCACGGTGCTGGTATCGAGGTAATTGAGATTATCGACGTTACTCCCTTGCCACACAACGGTTGCCGTCCTCCCAAGAGAAGAAGAGTGTAATTCACCAAGGACCTAAATTAAAGTAAGTAAAAGATTATGGCAAGATATACTGGACCTAAATCAAGAATTGACCGCCGTTTCGGCGAGACCATTTTGGGCTCTGAGAAAGTTCGTTCACGCAGAAACTTCCCTCCTGGCCAGCACGGCAATAACCGTCGCCGCAAGACTTCAGAGTATGGTGTGATGTTGGCTGAGAAGCAGAAGGCAAAGTACACCTATGGCGTACTGGAGAAGCAGTTCCGCAACATGTTTGAGAAGGCTGCACGTACCAGCGGTATTACCGGTGAGATTCTGTTGCAGAACCTTGAGTGCCGTCTGGACAACGTAGTATTCCGTCTGGGTATCGCTCCCACCCGTCGTGCTGCTCGTCAGCTGGTTAACCACAAGCACATTACCGTTGACGGTAAGGTTGTAGGCATCGCCAGCTATGCTGTTAAGCCCGGTCAGATCGTAGGTGTTCGCGAGCGTGCCAAGAACCTCGAGGTTATCGTTGATGCTTTGGCAGGTTTCAACCACAGCAAGTATCCCTGGATCGAGTGGGACGAGGCTACCAAGTCTGGCAAGTTGCTTCACAAGCCTGAGCGTGCAGATATTCCTGAGAATATCAAGGAGCAGTTAATCGTTGAATTGTACTCTAAATAATAATTAAGGATGGCGATATTAGCATTTCAAAAACCTGATAAGGTATTAATGTTGGAGGCGGACGACAAGTACGGCAAGTTCGAGTTCCGTCCTCTGGAGGGTGGCTTCGGTACTACCGTAGGTAATGCTTTGCGCCGCATACTTCTTTCTTCACTTGATGGTTTTGCCATCAATACAGTTTCAATTCGTGGCGTTGAGCACGAGTTTGCTACCGTACCTGGTGTAAAGGAGGATGTTACCAACATTATACTTAACTTGAAGCAGGTTCGCTTCAAGCAGTTAGTAGATGAATTCGAGACAGAGAAGATGAGCATCAAGGTTGAGGGCAAGACTGAACTCAAGGCTGGTGATTTCAATAAGTATCTGACTGGATTTGAAGTGTTAAACCCTGACTTAGTTATTTGCCATCTGGATGCCAAGGCAACGATGCAGATGGAGATTAGCATTAACAAGGGCCGTGGCTACGTTCCCGCCGAGGAGAACCGCGAGTACTGCACCGATGTTAATGTAATTCCCGTCGATTCAATTTACACTCCTATCAGAAATGTGAAATATGCAGTCGAGAACTATCGCGTAGAGCAGAAGACTGACTACGAGAAGCTCGTGCTGGAGATCACTACTGATGGTTCCATTCACCCGAAGGACGCTTTGAAGGAAGCCGCCAAGATCCTCATCTATCACTTCATGCTCTTCTCTGATGACAAGATCACTTTGGAGAACTGCGATGCTGACAGCAACGAGGAGTTTGACGAGGAAGTTCTGCACATGCGTCAGTTGCTGAAGACCAAGCTCGTTGACATGGATCTCAGCGTTCGCGCCCTCAACTGCTTGAAGGCTGCCGACGTGGATACCCTGGGCGACCTGGTACAGTACAACAAGACTGACCTGCTCAAGTTCCGCAACTTCGGTAAGAAATCGCTCACCGAGCTTGATGATTTGCTGGAGAGTCTGAATCTGTCGTTTGGAACCGACATCTCAAGATACAAATTAGATAAAGATTAAGAAAACTTATGAGACACAATAAGAAATTCAATCATTTGAGTCGTACTGCATCCCACAGAGCAGCTATGCTGAGCAACATGGCCATTTCTCTGATCATGCACAAAAGAATCACTACGACCGTGGCTAAGGCCAAGGCTCTGAAGAAGTATGTAGAGCCCCTGATCACCCGCTCAAAGGAAGATACAACCAATGCACGCCGCGTAGTGTTCAGCTACCTGCAGGACAAGCAGGCTATCACCGAGCTGTTCGGTACCATCAGCGCAAAGGTTGGTGACCGTCCCGGTGGTTACACTCGCATTATCAAGACCGGTAACCGTCCCAGCGATAATGCACCCATGTGCTTCATCGAGTTGGTAGACTTCGACGAGAACATGGCAAAGACTGCCAAGAAGGCTAAGCGCACACGTCGCTCTGGCAAGAAGGCAGCAGAAGCTCCTGTAGCTGAGGCTCCCGTAGCAGAGACTGCAGAAGAGACCGCAGCAAGTGCCGAATAATTCTAAATTGCAATAAATCGAGCGCCTTCCCTGACCATAGGGGAGGCGCTTTTTTGCATAGTTTTTCCTGAAAGGTTGGATACTGTCCCACATATTGACATGGAACCACTACTGTGAAGTTTTCAAAGCGAAACTCTCATTAGAGAGACAGTTCTACATATCCTTATTAACAGGCTTGGCCCTTCGGATCTTGACTCAGGTTCCGTTCGTTTTTGTGAGCGGATAAAATTTGTCAAACAAGTAACGAATTAGAAAAGATTTGGTGGAGGATAGATTGAAGATAGAGAAGAAATTGCTAAATTTGTAGCCAAACTTGAAGGGCATTACTATGCCTCGCCAACAAATTATTTGACCGATATAATAACGCCATGAAACATATAGAAGTAGTAGCAGCGGTTATCTGCAAGGATGGAAAGATACTTGCCACGCAGAGGGGGTATGGCGAGTGGAAGGACTGGTGGGAGTTTCCCGGTGGCAAGATGGAGGCGGACGAGGCTCCGGAGGATGCGCTGAAACGGGAAATCCTGGAGGAACTGTCGGTTCCGATAGACATAGACAGATTCCTGTGCACCGTGGAGTATGACTATCCCAAGTTTCACCTTACCATGCACTGCTACTTGTGTACCTTGGCTTCGGATACATGGACACTGAACGAACATGAGGCGGCACTGTGGCTTTCACGGGAGGAACTGGACACTGTAAACTGGCTACCGGCAGACATTGAGGTGATTGATATGCTCAGGGGTATTGTTGCGGACCAGGGTTATGATATAACATTAAGATGATATGAACAACAATACGCAACCATCCATACTGCTCATCTATACAGGTGGAACCATAGGTATGATAGAGAACCCGGAAACGGGGGCTTTGCTGAATTTCGACTTCGACCAATTCCAACATTATGTGCCGGAGTTGAAGCGCCTGCATCTGCAGATACATACCTATACGTTTGAACCGCCCATAGATTCCAGCGACATGGAACCCATGCACTGGGTGAAGATAGCACAGGTCATTGCCGACAACTACGATGCCTACGATGGCTTTGTGGTGCTGCATGGCACAGACACTATGGCTTTCACGGCATCTGCCCTTAGTTTCATGCTGGAGAATATAGCCAAGCCAGTGGTGATAACGGGTGCACAGTTGCCCATAGGCAAGTTGCGCACGGACGGAAAGGAAAATCTGCTTACGTCCATAGAGATTGCCGCTGCCCGCAATTCGGCTGGAGAACCTATGGTGCCCGAGGTGTGCATATTCTTTGAAAGCATGCTGATGCGTGGCAACCGTACCACCAAGATAAATGCCGAAGGGTTCAATGCCTTCCGTTCGTACAACTATCCCCCTTTGGCTGAGGCTGGTATCAACATCAAGTACGACACTCTGCATATCCGCCGCCCCAAGCCAGATGTTCCCTTCACTCCGCACTATTGCATGGAAACGGGAATCTTCATACTGACGCTTTTCCCTGGCATACAGCAGGAGTATGTGGAGGCGGTGATAGGCATTAAGAACCTACGGGCACTCATCATCAAGACATATGGTTCGGGCAATGCTCCGCAGAAACCATGGCTTTTCGAGAAACTGAAGGAACTGAACGAGCGTGGAGTAATCCTGGTGAACATAACACAATGTTCCAAGGGCACTGTGGAGATGCGACGCTACGAGACAGGGCGCCAGCTCTTGCAGGCAGGTGCAGTAAACGGTTACGACGGGACCATGGAGAGCACCGTATCCAAACTGATGTATCTCCTGGGGCGGGGATATTCCAAGGATGAGATTTTGGCACAACTCAATACCAGCATTGCTGGTGAAATAACTATACCGGAGGAGTAAAACTCTCTGCAAACTGATATATTGGCACTACAAGGCAGGAACTATGGCAATGTCATCGAAGAGTTCGGCTCTTTTCATTTCCGCAAGCCGTTGATGGCTGCCGTTTAATATGCAAAAGTGGCCGTCGGGAGGACAGAGGCTCGTCGTCGGGAGGACAGTTATAGGGGCTATATGTGTCCAGTCCTTGTGTCTTTTAGTTCTTATTCCGTGTTGGTACTGTCTGCCTGTTGCCACAGAGGTTCTGGGTATATGGCCATGATACGGTGCTGGAGGTCCAGTTCGGGAATCTCCGCTTCCTCGTCCTTCAGTCGGAAGGGCACTTTTGCAGGCGTGTAGATGCTGATTTCCACGGGTGCAAATCCTCGTCCTATGATGCCCAATTCCCTGGCTGCGGCACGCGAAAGGTCCAGAATGTACTTCTTGGCATAGGGACCCCGGTCGGTCACCTCCACTATCACCTCCTTGTCGTTCCTCAGATTGCGCACCTTCAGCATGGTACCGAAAGGCAGTTTCAGGTGGGCGCACGTCATGCTGTCCTTGTGGTATGGTTCACCGTTGCTCATTTTGTTGCCATGCAGGGCATCGTGGTAGTAAGACGCTTTTCCCTTAAGCAGAAGTTGCGCATGCATGCCCGTTCCGCAGACAAGGCACAAGAGGTATAGGACAAAAAGGCGTGTTTTCATATAATATATAAGGTGCATTTAGTCATGTGGCGAGGGTAAAGTTACGAATAAGCGAGCGAAAAGCAAAAGAAAGTG
The DNA here is from genome assembly GCA_045612965.1 of Bacteroidaceae bacterium. Lineage (GTDB taxonomy): Bacteria > Bacteroidota > Bacteroidia > Bacteroidales > Bacteroidaceae > Physcousia. Next base: position 8,842 of record JAZLAC010000019.1, read on the forward strand.
TACTTTATTTTGCTTTTCCGAGCGGAAGTAGCTTCGCCGAAGGTCAATGTTACGAATAAGCGAGCGAAAAGCAAAATAAAGCTTGCTTAAATTTTGCTTTCCCGAGCGGAAGTAACTTCGCCCCTCCCTATAATTCAATATATGCCCCTGGCAGGTTGCTCACCATTCCCATTACCCTGTTTTGGAACCATATCAGCCACTCCACCACGGGGATGCACCACGGTATGCCAGCATATATGCCAATGCTGAAGTATATTATCAATGTGGTCAGCGGTATGGCCACCAGACTTGTCAAGGCACTGTATGTGGCAATGCTTTGGAAATACAGAAGCGTCAAGGGTAGGGTAGCCAGCTGTGCTGAGATGGAGATTGCCAAACTGCTCAGTATCAATCGTGGCAGTAGAGGCAGGTGCCTCCAATTCTCTGTGGTGGGTATGCCCAGGATAATTATTCCCAACATAGCGGCACAGGAGAGTTGGAACCCGATGTCCCACAGCGAGGCAGGGTCTGTAAGCAGTACCACGGCAGCGCTCACGTTCAGGATATCAATATGGCTGCGCCTTTCTCCGAACACCTGTAGCAGCAAGGCCAGCGATGTCATCAGTGCAGCACGGATGAGGCTCTTGGGGCAGCCTGTCATTACGGCATAGGACCATAGCAGCAGCATAATGCCACAGAATGCCGGCCACTTCCATCGTGTGTATGCCAGGTTCTGCATCACCATCCTGAAAGCACCGTACAATATGCCCAGATGCATGCCTGACAGGGCCAAGAGGTGAGAGGCTCCTGCCTCGCGGTATAGTAGTTTTGTCTCTGGAGTCAGAAAATCTCTGTTGCCCAGTGTCAGTGCCACTATTTGTCCAAAGGACTCCTGGCTCAGGTTCATGCTTGCCAGTTTCTCCTGAAGAAAGACTGCGCATCCCTGCCATGTGGCAAACAGCCACTCGCCCATAGAGCACTCCATCCAACTTCGGCTCATGGAGTTCCCTATCAGCCAATAAAACAGAAATCCGCAACACCATGCTCCCACGAGCACAGCGATGCGGATTATGGGTCTCCTTAGTGTCGGATTCATGTCGGATAGAGGCGACTCGAACGCCCGACCCCTACGTCCCGAACGTAGTGCGCTACCAACTGCGCTACTATCCGAATGCTTTTGTAAAGCAGTGCAAAGATACAGCAAAAATGTATAATACCTTGCAGATAAACGAAGAAAATCCTGTTTCAAGGGATATTTTGCCCTAAAACGTGAAAAAGTTACCCGATAATTTGCCCGAATAAGAAAAAAAGTCTACCTTTGCACTCGCAAAACAGATAAAGGCAAGGTGCCATAGCTCAGTTGGTAGAGCAAAGGACTGAAAATCCTTGTGTCCCCGGTTCGATTCCTGGTGGCACCACCCTTTAGAAGTAAGCGCACATGTTGGTGCCATAGCTCAGTTGGTAGAGCAAAGGACTGAAAATCCTTGTGTCCCCGGTTCGATTCCTGGTGGCACCACCCCAAAAAACTCCCAAAACGTTCTAAAACAACGATTTGGGAGTTTTTCTTTTGCCTTAAAACGTAAATTTGGCAACATTTGACCAACATTTTGATATTTCCTCCCCCGTTTGAGACCGTTTTCGCTGGTTTTTTTAACAAAAAAAGATGGCTTCCTTTTCAAAACAGGTTATTTGCGATTTTTCTTTTGACTTGAAACCTTGTTTTGGCAACATTTTGGCAACATTTTGATATTTCTTCCCCCGTTAGAGACTGTTTTATAGGGATTTATAATAAAACAAGGAGGTGATTTTTAAACCACCTCCTTGTTTAGAACAAGTTATCCCCGTCTATCTCATTTGCAGCAGCAACCATTTCGGCATACTCGTCCAATGAACATTTTATATAATTCACAT
>JAZLAC010000020.1:0-19057 GCA_045612965.1 Bacteroidaceae bacterium
TATTTGGAGAATTTATTCAAGTTTGGTTTATTCCATTTATTATATACTCAAAATGGACAAAACTTATTTGTGTATGCTGGCTATATGACTGATAGAGAGAAGTTGAAGGTATTCTTTGAAAAAAAACGGTGTCTAACAAAAATAAAAATTATTTTGTTGTTGGTTTATCCTCTCCGAAGAGGAGGAGTAGTAGATTTCGAGACGATTTTAAGGTAATTAAAAAGGCGTATTTCGGCACTACCCAATAAGTCATAGACTGCCCGAATACTGCCCGAACGAGATAGTCCGTTATATATTGGTGGTTATCAGGGAGTAATGAGGTGGCGATTTTTCTTTGACGAGGAGGGGAATAAAATATTCGAGACTACGGATAGAATATCAAAGGCAGTGCGATGGCGCAGCCCTTTGTTTAAGCGTAAATGTTTATGTGTCTCGAGGTGTAATCTGAGGAAAATGAAACTGTTTGAATATGGGGTCCCGTGTTTTTGTGTAGATGTTCCAGTACTCCCAGGGCGGAACAAGCCCAGAAACACAAGGGTAAATCGGTTATGGGGGCGTGCGTTCAATGTGAATTATGGCATAAATGGAGACAAAGCGTTAGGATATAGTTTAACTATGACAACAAGTTTTAATGTTGCTTTCCTGTACCCTGCGGAGTTTAAGTTTAGTGGGAAACTTCATACGCTAGGCGTAATTTATGCATATTCTCAAATAAAATACGTATATTTGCACACCTGAGGCAATAAATTGCCCTTGTTGACGTTATACAAAGAGATGAAAAGGCTATTGGCGATACTTGCAATGATGCTACCCGCACTGGGTGCTATGGCACAGGATGATGTGGCCTTTACCAACTACTGGAGATTTCAAAGTTTCTATAATCCCGCAGCGGCAGGACGGTCGGCTACATTGGATGTGAATGCGGCATACCGGATGGAAATGGCAGGATTTGAAGACGGTGGACAAACCATGGTTATCCATGGTGATTTGCCAATGTTCTTCATGCCCAAGGCCGAGAGGCATGGTATAGGAGTAGGCTTCTTGAACGATAAGATTGGTCTATTCTCCAACAAGAAGATATGGCTGCAGTATGCCTATCATCATCCTTTCGGCAAGAAATATATACTGAGCGGAGGTCTGAGATTGGCATTGATGGCAAATTCCTTTAACGGAGCCGAAGTGGTGCTTGGTGAGGGGACTTCAGACGAGGTCGTGCCTACAGCCGATGTGAACGGAACTGGTTTTGACATGGACATGGGTCTGAGGTTCGAGCGTAGAGACGTATGGTATGTGGGTGCTTCGGTAACCCATTTGCTCTCTCCGCAGATCGCCATGGGCGAGGATAAACAGTTTGAGATGAGGGCCGTGCCAACGATTTATGCTATGGGTGGGCATCGGTTGAGATTCCGTACTCCGGAGTTCTCGTTGAGGACGGCGGCTATGTTCCGTACGGACCTGCAGGCCTGGAGAGCCGACATATCGGCCCGCTTGTGCTACGATGGAGAAAAGGGAAAGATGTATGCCGGTCTGAATTACAGTCCCATGGTGAGCGTTTCATTGTTGCTCGGACTTACTTTCCGCGGGGTGGATATAGGCTACAGTTACGAGATGTATACTGGTGGCATTGCCGTGCAGAACGGCACACATGAAATACACATAGGGTATCAGATGGAACTGAACCTGGCCAAAAAGGGTAAAAACAAACATCAGTCGGTTAGGTGGCTGTGATGATATGCGGCAGGAATCAGCAAGCAGACTATAGCAGAAGCGCAGCAGGTAGATGATTCTATTCCGCAAAGAAAAAACTGAGCGAAGAAAGATAAAAACGATATATGACAAAGAACATGAAAAACATGATGGCGGTGTCTATGCTTGTTGTTGCAAGCATGGCATTGGTCGCATGTATGGGAACCAAGAGCAATGCCATGGCAAATGGTAGTGAACTGGTTGGAGTGCGTGGCGCTTCGGCTGGCGAAAGCGCGCCTTTTGGCATGGTGGCAGTGAATAGAGGCAGCCTGAAGATAGGTTTGGAGGAGAACGACACACTGTGGGGGGCTGCTTTTCCACGCAGGGACATCAGTGTAGACGGTTTTTGGATGGACCAGTATGAGGTAAGCAACGCCAAGTACAGGCAGTTCGTCTTTTGGGTTCGTGACAGTATTATCCGCGAACGTTTGGCAGATCCTGCCTATGGTGGCGACGAAACCTACAAAATTGAGGAGGACCGCTATGGCGAACCTGTGCCCCCGCATCTGAACTGGGACAAGCCTATCCCCACTCTGCGTAAGGCTACTGAGGACGAGTTGCGTGCCATAGAAAGCGTTTATGTAACTCATCCCATAGATGGCACCAGAATGCTGGATGCAAGCCAGATGAACTACCGCTATGAGATATATGACTATGCCATGGCAGCAAAGCGCAAGTATCGTCTGGATCCTAAGCAGAGGGATTTGAATACTGACAACAAGGTGGACGAGAATGAGGTGGTGATGATTTCCAAGGATACTGCCTGGATTGACGATGACGGTAAGATCGTGCGCCAAACTATTACTCGACCTTTGAGTGGTCCCTGGGATTTCCTGAATACATATATCGTGAATGTCTACCCCGATACCACTTGCTGGGTGAATGACTTTGACAATGCCGACAACGAGCGATATATGAAACTGTATTTCTCTCATTCTGCTTACGATGACTATCCTGTGGTAGGTGTGGATTGGGAGCAGGCCAACGCTTTCTGTGCTTGGCGTACGGAGATGATGAACGTTGGAATGGGAGAATATGCCAAGCAATTGCAGCGTTTCCGCCTGCCAACCGAGGTAGAGTGGGAGTATGCCGCTCGTGGCAAAGAGGGCAATGCCTTCCCTTGGGAGAGTAAGGATACGAAGAGCGACAAGGGTTGCTTTTATGCAAACTTCAAACCCGACCGTGGCAACTATACCAAGGACGGAAGCCTGATAACATCGCGTTGTGGCATCTTTAGTGCCAATTCCAGCGGTTTGTACGATATGGCAGGCAATGTGGCTGAGTGGACAAGCACCGTCTATACCGAGGCAGGTGTTGAGGCTATGAGCGACATGAATCCCGAATTGAAGTACAACGCAGCATTGGAGGATCCCTACCGTCTGAAGAAAAAGTCGGTTCGCGGTGGTTCATGGAAGGATCCCGAGAGCATGATCCGCTCTGCATGGCGCAGTTATGAATACCAGAACCAGCCTCGCAGTTTCGTTGGTTTCCGTTGTGTAAGAAGCATGGTTGTGGATAATGCAAGATCCAAGTAATATCACTTGCCTATACCTTATTATATTATAGCAGGGAGTAATCAATAAGTATAACCTAAAACAAACAAAATATCATGTTTATCATATATAAGATTCAGAAGTGGATGGACACTATGGCAGGTCAGACCTTTATGCAGTATGCATATAGTTGGGGTGCCGCTATAGTAATCTTGGGAACATTGTTCAAACTGACACATTTGCCGGGAGCAAACCTGATGCTGTTCGTTGGTATGGGTACCGAGGTGTTTGTCTTCATCCTTTCAGGTTTCGAGAGAGTTACCGACAAGGCAGAGGAAACTGCCAATGCAGAGAGTGTGCAGAAGATAGTTGCACCTCAGAGCGGTCCTGTAGTTATTGGTGCTGCACCCATAGTAGGTACACCTGTGTCTGCCGTGGATCCTGAGGCTTTGGCACATGGTGCCGCCCTAAGTGCCGCTGCAGCAAACCTGGCAAGTGCAGGACAGGCCGCAGCCGAGGCACAGTTGGCTTTGTCTCAGTTGAAGGGAGGCGGTTTGGCCATTGACCCGAACCAGATAAAGGCTACTGACCCGGCCGCAATAGAGGAGGCTGTCAAGAACTATGCTGAGGAACTGACAGAGTTGACAGAGGTTCTTTCCAGAGTGAAGGCACAGGCAGCACGCATGAGCACTGACAGCGAGGAGATGGAAAACTTGAATCGTACGCTTACAGGTATTGCCACCGTGTATGAACTGCAGTTGCGCAACATCAGCAAGCAGGTTAGCACCATAGAACAGATTGACGAGCAGACCCGCAAGATGGCAGGGCAGATAGAGGAACTGAACAAGGTGTATGCACGCATGATCCAGGCTCTTACTGTTAACATGGGTGTGGCGTCAACTGGTGTGCCTCAGGAAGAGAAGTAATTACCTCGGTAAAACCGCAGAAGGAAGAACATGGGAAAGATTGTCAAAAAGAAGATATCGCCACGTCAGAAGATGATAAATCTGATGTACGTCGTGCTGATGGCCATGTTGGCTCTGAATGTAAGCAGCGATGTACTGAAAGGTTTTGTGCTTGTGGACGAGAAACTGACCCTGAGCACGGAGAATGCTGCCCGAGTGAACGAGGAAGTGTACAAACGTTTCGAACAGCAGTACAAGGCCAACCCAACCAAGGTGAAGGTTTGGTACGACAAGGCACAGGAGGTACGTGGCATGACGGACTCCCTGTACGTGCTGTTGGAGGGACTGAAGTTGGAGATCGTACGTAAGAGTGACGGTAAGGATGCCGACGTGCGAGACATACAGCACAAGGAAGACCTTGAGGCTGCGACACAGGTTATGCTGGCTCCGCGTATAGGAAGGGGCGAGGAATTGCACGATGCCATTGTTGGATATAGGACACGTGTGGTGGGTATGCTGCAGAATGAAGCCCAGCGTAAGCTGGTGCAGAGTAACCTGAATACAGATGTGCCTAAGGAGGCAAGTGCCTTGGGCAAGAATTGGCAGGAGTACATGTTCGAGTCCATGCCTACCGCAGCAGCCGTGACGCTGCTCACCAAGTTGCAGAATGACATACGTTATGCAGAAGGCCAGGTGCTGAACGATCTGGTGACCAATATTGACGTGAAGGATATAAGGGTGAACAGGCTGAACGCATACGTTATCCCCAGTAGCCGTACCGTGGTGCAGGGTGGCAAGTTCTCGGCGCAGATTATTATGGCTGCTGTAGATACAACACGTCATCCTAAAATATACATCAATGGAAAGGTCGTAGATAATGATAATGGCTTGTATGAGACAATCTGTACAAAAACCGGCGATTTCACACTGAAGGGTCATATGGAAACGCAAGACGGCGAGGGAAAGGTCGTGAAGCGTGATTTTGAACAGCAGTATACTGTAGTGGCTCCCAGTGCAACGGTAAGTGCAGACATAATGAATGTGCTTTATGCCGGATACAGCAACCCTATGAGTGTCAGCGTGCCTGGGGTTCCTGCAAATCAGGTTAGTTTGAGCATGACTGGAGGAACGTTGAGACAGACTGCACCTGGCAAGTATGTTGCAGTGCCTACTAATGTTGGTGGCGATGCGGTGTTTACCGTTTCTGCACACCTGGAAGGTAGAAACCAGGTGATGGGCAAGTTCAATTATCGTGTACGTAAATTACCCGATCCAACGGCATATATCCCTGTAGGCGACAATCACTTTACCGGAGGCAAGATAGCCAAACAGCAGTTGATGTCTGCCAGCGGAATAGGTGCAGCGATAGATGACGGACTGTTGAACATACCTTTCAGCGTGAAGGGTTTTGAGACTGTTTTCTTCGATAATCTGGGCAATGCAGTGCCAGAGGTCAGCAACGGAACGGCTTTTACGGACCGTCAGAAGAACATGATGCGTGTATTGTCCCGTGGCAAGCGTTTCTTTATAACAAAGATACGTGCTCAGGGTCCCGATGGCATAGAGCGTACACTGAAAGGGGCTGTGGAGGTAATAGTAAACTGATAAAAACATAAACAAAGATATATGAAACGATTGTTTCTGATACTGATGGTGATGAGTCTTGCCACATGGGTGAACGCCCAGCCGGCAAAACGTCGTGTAACTACAAGCAGTGCAGTGGCTCAGCGAGGATCCAAGGCAACAACAGGCACAGCACAGACGGACCGTGCCGCGCTGATGTTCCCTGTGAAGCAGGCCATGCCAGAGGATGTGGTTTGGAAACGTGATGTGTACCGTACCTTGGATTTGACCAAGGACGCCAATGCCCCGTTGTACTATCCAGTGGAACCGCAAGGCCGTCAGGTAAACCTCTTTACATACGTCTTTCACCTGATTCTTTCCGGTAGGCTGGATTCCTATACCTACAAACTGGATGGAGTGGAAAGTTTTGACAAGAAGGACAAAATGGAGGTACGCGATGTTCTGGATCGCTATAGTATATATTATGAGGAAAAGGACGGCAAGTGCACAGTGGCAGACAACGATATCCCTTCCGCCGAGGTAACACGCTATTATATAAAGGAAAGCGTGTTCCTGGACCAAAGAACGGGAACGTTCTCTACCAAGGTAACAGCAATTTGTCCTGTGTTGATGCGTGGAGCAGATGATTTCGGAGGCGAGGCAACTCCGTATCCCTTGTTCTGGTTAAATTATGATGAATTGGCCCCATGGTTAAGCCGTTTGCCCATTATGGCAAGTAACCTGAATAATGTCACCAACATGACTGCCGACGACTACTTTGCCATGAACCGATATGATGGCCAGATTTATAAGACAAACAATATGCAGGGCCTGGCTTTGGCAAACTATTGCAAGACCGATTCTGCCATGGTTAAGGAGCAGAAAAGGATAGAAAAGGAAATCTTTGACTTCGAGGAGGGGATTTGGGGACATATGAGCAAGGAGGATAGCATCAAGGCCGCACGAGAGGATAGTATACGCATGGCTAAAGCGGGTTCTAAGGTAAAGGAAAAGAAACAGATTTCGCGTCGTTCCGGCAACAGCACTTCCTCAGTTAGGGTTCCAAAGCAGAAGACTAGCACTGGTAGCGCAGGTGCCGCCCGTGTCAGTGTGCGCAGACAGAGAAGATAGAAATACAAACCTAAACATATTTGATTCATGAAAAAGATTTTACTTGCAATCGCCCTTGTTGCCTGTGGCTTGGCAGCATCGGCACAGACCAAGATGTTCAGATGGGGCGTGGAAGCCGGTATGAATTTCAACAGCCTGAGTTTTGATAAGGAAATGTTCGAGAGTTCTAACCGTGCTGGTTTTTTTGTTGGTCCTAAGGTAAAGTTGAATATTCCTTTGTTAGGTTTTGGTGCAGATGCTGCGTTGACCTATAGCATGAATGGTGTTAATGTGGAGAACCCGAACACAGGAACAAATATCAGCAAGAATCTCTCAAACATTGAGATTCCGCTGAACATTCGTTATGATTTTAGTTTGTTCAAGGTCTTGGCCATCTATCTGGCAACAGGTCCGCAGTACAATTACTGCTTAAGTTCCGATGCCACGATAACCGAGCTGTACGGTAAGGCAGACGGTACAATATCCCGCTCTACTTGGGGATGGAATATAGGTGGAGGCTTTGAACTCTTTGACCACCTTCAGTTGGGTGTAACCTATACCATTCCTATCAGTGACAGCGGTAGTTTGACTTGGGCAGATGCAGCCAACATTATCTCAAATTACAATTATAAGCAAAAGACCGTGAAGGTCCGTCTGGCATATTACTTCTAATATTGCTTCGTCCATGTATGCAGACTGCATAGTCCCCCTTCCTTTGGATGGGGAGTTTACCTATAACATACCAGCCCACTTGATTCACAAGGTTCAGGTGGGCTGTCGTGTGAATGTGCCTTTCGGCAAGAAGAAGCAGTATGCGGCTTTGGTCACAAGGTTGCATGAAGAGAAGCCTGTCTACGAGACCAAGGATATTCTTGATGTTCTGGACGAAGAACAGATGCTTCTGCCCCATCAGCTGAAGCTTTGGCAATGGGTGGCCAGTTATTATATGTGTACATTGGGCGAGGTGTATAAGGCAGCTATTCCTTCCGGTTTGAAGGAGAAGGACGGGCAGGTGCGTTATCGGCCACGTACAGTGGAATACATCCGCTTGTCGAACGAGTATTTTGATGGAATAAAACTCAACTTGACCATTGCGGCCATGAAGGGGGCTCATAAACAGCAGACGTTGCTTATGAAGTATGTAGACCTGACCGGAGTGGGAGCGGCTCTGACGGTTCAGAATCCTGCCATCGTCAAGGAGATAACAAAAAACGAATTGCTGAAGGCGGCAGGTTGTTCCGCATCCATACTGAAGGCACTGCTTGATAAGGGAATCCTGCAGGAATACGAGAAAACGGTGGACAGGATCCCCACCGATTCCATTCCGGCCCAACTGGTACTGCAGCCTTTGTCTGCCGCACAACAAGAGGCCAAGGAAAATATCATACATCAGTGGGAGCATAAAGACATATGTCTGCTGCACGGGGTAACATCCAGTGGCAAGACAGAGATATACATACACCTTATTGCCGAGGCCTTGGCCCAAGGCAAGCAGGTACTATACATGCTTCCCGAGATCGTGCTTACCAGTCAGTTGACAGACAGGCTGCGCCGTGTTTTTGGGGACAGATTGGGCGTATATCACAGTCGTTATACTGATGCAGAGAGGGTAGAGGTATATCGCAAGCAGGTTTCAGACATACCGTATGATATAATGGTTGGCGTGAGAAGCAGTGTCCTGCTGCCATTCCGTAATCTGGGTCTCGTGATAATAGACGAGGAGCATGAGTCGAGTTTTAAGCAGGCAGAGCCAGCACCTCGTTATCATGCCAGGAGTGTGGCTTTGATGATGTCCAGAATGGCAGGTGCCAAGACGTTGCTGGGTACTGCAACGCCATCGCTGGAGTCGTATAGCAATGCCATGTCTGGGAAATACGGATATGTAGCATTGACTACGAGATTTGGCAATGTCTGTATGCCAGAGATTGAAGTGGTGGACATAGCAGAACTGAAACGCAAGAAACTGATGAACGGTCCTTTCTCACCGCTTCTTCTCAGGGAGGTTAGGGAGGCTTTGGAACGTAGGGAGCAGATAATATTGTTCCAGAACAGGCGAGGCTTCGCTCCGTTGGTGGAATGTCGTGTTTGTGGCTGGACACCCCAATGTCCTCATTGTGATGTCAGCCTGACATTCCATAAACGTTCCAATCAGCTGGTGTGCCATTATTGCGGCAGTGCTTTCCCGCTTCCCCAAAAATGTCCCCAGTGCGATGCAGATAACTTAAGCGGCAAAGGCTATGGAACGGAGAGAATAGAGGATGTGCTTCAGAATGTCTTCCACTCTGCGAGAATAGCCCGAATGGATTTGGATACGACCCGGAGCAGAAGTGCTTACGAGGGAATAATCAAATCGTTTCAACGAGGAGAAACAGATATACTGATAGGAACGCAGATGGTAACCAAGGGACTGGACTTCAGACGAGTCAGTGTAGTAGGAATATTGAATGCCAGTACCATGCTGAACCAGCCAGACTTTAGAAGTTATGAAAGAGCCTATCAGATGATGACGCAGGTGGCTGGACGTGCCGGACGCTCGGCAGGTCAAAGCGTAAGGCCCGGCCGTGTGATACTGCAGGTGCATGATGCCAAGCAGCCTACGGTGCTGCAGGTGGTGACGGGAGACTACGAAGCGATGTTCCGCACGCAGATGGAGGAAAGGCGTTTGTTTTCGTATCCTCCTGTGTGCCGTTTGATATATGTGTATATGAAGCACAGGGACGAAACTGTTCTGGAACATCTGGCAGAGGAGATGGCTGCTCTGCTGAGACAAGTGTTCGGACAGCGTGTGCTGGGACCTGACATGCCACCCATAGCCCGTGTACAGACCATGTACATAAGAAAAGTGTGCCTGAAACTGGAACTTGCAGTCAATATGGCTGAGGCACGCCGTCGACTGCTGGAAATACAGAAGTACATGACGGCTAAGACGGAGTACAAGTCGGCAGTGGTGTACTACGACGTGGATTGACACCGTTTTTGTGGGCATCGGGAGGGCAAGCCTTTGTCCTCGGGAGGGCGGACCTTTGTCCTCGGGAGAGCGGTTTGCGATCCTCCCGAGGGCTTATTTTTTCAGTTCAGGGTACTGTATGCGTGTGTGGTAGATGGTCTGAAGTTTGCTTTTCATTACCTGCTTGGCATTCTCAATGTCCAGGAATGTTATTGGCGTCAGTTTGAAATGCCCTTCTGCCACCTGGCTGTCCACAATCTTGTCGACTAGGTCGGAGATGCTTTCTTCAGTAATATCCTTTAGACTTCTGCTTGCGGCCTCTACGGCATCGCACATCATCAGGATGGCCTGTTCTATAGTGCAGGGTTCAGGTCCGGGGTAGGTGAAGCTTGTGGGGTCGATTTCCATGTCGGGACACTTGTTCTGCGCTTGGACATAAAAGAATCGTGTAAGGCTGTTGCCGTGGTGTGTGGCGATAAAGTCGCGAATTACTTTAGGCAGCCTATGCTTCTCGGCAAGTTCCAGGCCCTCCTGAACATGGCTGATTATGATTCGGGCAGACTGGACGTCGGTAAGCCGGTCATGGGGATTGATGCCGCGTTGGTTCTCTGTAAAGAAGGCAGCATGGCGTATTTTGCCAATATCATGATACAAGGCGCCGGTACGTACAAGTTGGTTCTTGGCGCCAAGTTTTTCGGCTACGGCTGCCGCCAGATTGGCAACCTGCATGCTGTGCTGGAAGGTTCCTGGTGCCTCTTCCGACATGCGCCTGAGCAGAGGATTGTTGGCATTGGACAGTTCAATGAGTGTTACATTGCTTGTGAAACCGAAAATCCTTTCTATGGGGATAAGCAACAGGTATGATATCATCATGAGCAGACTGCTGATTGAAAGGCTTACGAGGTCGGTGTAGTTTACGTCCTCTATATACAGGACACGCCTGGTTATGAGTTGTATGCAGATGTATGACAGGATGGATACGGTCAGCACGAAGAGTATGGTCCTGAACAGTTCTGAACGCTCGTTGAGTTGTCGCAGGCTGATGATGGCTGTTAGTCCGGCAAGTGTCTCTATGGTAATGAATTCTGCTGGTTGGGAAATTGCCGGCACGCACATTAGGATAGTCATCAGGTGTGCCATGAATGCCGTACGGCTGTCCATGAATATTCTAACAAATATCGGCGTGATGCAATACGGCAATATGTATGGGCTGATGTTGCTGTGGACTACTATGGCATAGGTGACAAGGGGGAAGAACAGGAACAGGGTGCATATCAATGAGATCGCCTTGGACGTGCTTAGGTAATCGTTGCGGAATTGCTGGAAATACAGGAAGAACAGGATGACGATAATGCATGTGTAAATCGTTTGTCCGGAAAGGTTCAGCAGGATTTCCTCCTTGGATTTCTCTCTCTCGTCAAGATGCTTGTGCATACTTTCCAGAATGCGGAATGTGCTGGCATCTATAATTTCGCCTCGGTCCACAATCTTTTGTCCCACTACAACTTGACCAAGGTATGGGGTGATAAGTCCCTCCACATTCTGGAGTTCCTGCTCGCTCTTTGGCGCATCGTAGTGTAGATTGGCGGCAACGAAACGGTCAAGGCGGCACTTTTTCAGGTCAGCTTGCTTATATTTTGTGCTGTCTGCTGAGTTGATAAGTGTTTCGTATGCCGTTTTGGGAGAATAAATCTCCGAAATGGAACGTGTGGTGGAAACGTTGCCGGTAATTATGTGTATTCTTGAAAGTCGTGGGTCGCTGATGATCTCCTGTTCTGTTCCTGAAATGATACCGTGGTCGTAGATCTCCAGCAGTTTGGAATTGATGTATTCTTTGTAGTAGGAAGGAACGACAGCGTTAAGTTCTGTCTGGAAATAATCATTCCATGCCTTTATGGCACTGTCGGCGGTATTGGCACTGGCCTGGAAATAGGGTTCATAGAAGTGTATGACGCTGTCTCTTTCCGCAAGCAATTGCTCTTGGCTCTTCAGGATAGGGAAACTGTCTTTGGCAATCAGTGTGGCATAGTCCCAGATGCCTCCCTCGTGATAGTGGTAGGTTCGAACGCTCTCGCGAGGCATGAATAATACCAGTATTCCGATGACTAAAGTTATAGCCGTGCAGCGAATGATGTAGTCACGCTGTGTCCATTTGGTGCGATGGTTGAATCTGCTCATGTCTTAATTCCTTTCTTTCGACCGCTAAATTACAAAAAAATGCCGTGTGATAGAAAAAAAAGTTGTATTTTTGTGGCAATAATCACTATAATAGAATAATGTAATGGCAGAAAGAAGAGTTAGGGTGCGTTTTGCCCCCAGTCCAACAGGACCTTTGCATATAGGTGGCGTGCGTACCGCACTATACAATTATCTGTTTGCCCGTCAGCACGGCGGCGATTTCATCTTCCGTATTGAGGACACCGATTCCAGTCGTTTCGTGCCTGGTGCTGAGGAATATATTGCAGAGTCTTTCAATTGGCTTGGCATAAAGTTTGACGAGGGTGTAGGGTTAGGTGGCGACCATGGTCCCTACCGCCAGAGCGAGCGCAGGGATATCTATAGGGAGTATGTCAAGGTGCTGCTGGATGCCGGCAAGGCTTACATTGCGTTTGACACTCCTGAGGAATTGGACGCCAAGCGTGCTGAGATAGAGAACTTCCAGTATGATGCCAAGACACGTGGCATGATGCGCAACTCACTGACCATGCCCAAGGAGGAGGTGGACGCTTTGATGGCATCCGGTCATCCTTATGTGGTACGTTTTCTGATAGAACCGGGCGAAGACGTACATGTGGCTGATATCATCCGTGGCGATGTGGTCATAAACTCAAGCATTTTGGATGACAAGGTATTGTACAAGAGTGCCGACGATCTGCCCACATATCATCTGGCCAATATAGTGGATGACCATCTGATGGAGGTTACCCATGTGATACGTGGTGAGGAATGGCTGCCAAGTGCTCCTTTGCATGTATTGCTCTATCGTGCTTTTGGCTGGCAGGACACTATGCCTCAGTTTGCCCATTTGTCTCTGTTATTGAAGCCTGTGGGCAACGGCAAGTTGTCAAAGCGTGACGGTGACAAGCTCGGTTTCCCTGTATTCCCTCTGGAGTGGCACGACCCCAAAAGCGGCGAGGTGAGCAGCGGTTATCGCGAAAAGGGCTATCTGCCCGAGGCTGTGCTGAATTTCCTCGCTTTGCTTGGCTGGAATCCAGGTGAGGAGGGTTCTGAGATGCTTTCTCTGGATGAGATGGTAAAGCTGTTCGACTTGAGCAAGTGCTCGAAGAACGGGGCCAAGTTCGACTTCGTAAAGGCGGCATGGTTCAACCATCAGTATATGGTGCTCCGTGAAGACTGCGAATGGGCGCCCGAGTTTGGCAAGGTGCTGGCAGCAGAAGGCATAGAGGCTACTGCAGAGCAGATGACCGAGGTGGTGCGTATGATGAAGATGAAGGTTATTGAGTATGTGGATGCTCAGGGCAACAAGAAGAAGCGCAATATCAGTTTTGCCTCCGACTTGTGGCCTTTGACAAAGTTCTTCTTTGTCGCTCCAGGCGCTTTTGATAAGGAAGATAAGTTTGTGAAAAAGAACTGGAAGGACACTACGTCTGAGGATATGAAACAGTTTGCCTCTGTCCTGGAGACTGTAGAGGACTGGAGTGTGGAAGGAATGAAGGCAGTCTGCGACCCATGGGTGGAACAGAGCGGCGTTAAGCCTTGGAATGCCTGGCGTGTGTGCCTCGTAGGCGAAGGCCAAGGTCCTGACATGTATGACTTGGCCGCCTTCCTTGGTAAGGATGAAACCTTGCGCAGAATGGCATTTGCCGTAGAAACCTTGGGTTAGTTTCTATATAGAATAAAGACATGGCAATAGTAAAGACGCTGAAGGGCATGCCTGCTCCTCGATTCGGAAAGCACTGCTATTTCTCGGAAGGAGCAGTGATTGCCGGTGATGTGGAAATGGGCGACGACTGCACCGTATGGTTCAATGCAGTGGTTAGGGGAGATGTCCACTTTATCAAGATAGGCAACAGGACAAACATTCAGGACAATTCCTGCCTGCATACTCTGAACGGCAAGGCTCCTTGCGTTCTTGGAGACGACGTTACCATAGGGCATTCCGTAACTCTGCACGGATGCGAGATAAAGGACGGCGCTCTGGTTGGTATGGGAGCAACGGTGCTGGATCATGCGGTAGTGGGACGTGGCGCTATTGTGGCTGCCGGTGCCCTGGTGCTGAGCAATACGGTTATAGGTGATGGCGAATTGTGGGCCGGAGTTCCTGCCAAGTTCGTAAAGAAGGTGGACCCGGAACAGGCCCAGGCATTGAACAAGACCTATGCCCGACACTATGTAGAATACAGCGACTGGTACAGGGAGGCAGACAGCAATCCTGAGAATACACAGAATGTAACAACAAGCGACGAATATGTCTATAGAGGATAAGCTCCGTGCCGTGCGTGAGTGGATGACCGAGGAGGGATTGGATGCCTTGGTTGTTCCTACCGATGACCCGCATGGTTCCGAATATCTGGCCGAGCATTGGCAGTGCCGCAAGTGGCTGACAGGTTTTACCGGCAGTGCCGGTACGGCTGTAGTTACACAGGATGAGGCTTTGCTGTGGACAGATTCCCGCTATTGGCTTCAGGCCGAGGAACAGTTGGAAGGAACTGAGTTCCGGCTGATGAGGGATGGCGTGGACACGGATATACAGGAATGGCTCGCTGCCCATTGCGAGGAGGTGCGTTGGAGTTACAACGAGCCTTTCGACAGGATATGGGCAGACCGCCCCTCCTTGCCTTGCACCAAGGCGTGGATGATGGAGGACGGCGTAGCCGGGGAGTTGGCAAAGTGCAAAATTAAGCGTATCGTGGACTATCTTTCGGAGAATGGTCTTGAAGGTATCTATATATCCGACCTTGCCGAGGTGGCTTGGGTGCTGAATATCCGAGGCAATGACATCGCCTACAATCCATTTGTGATTTCTTTCCTGTATGTCAGTGCGGACGGTTGTCATGTGCTTTATGTCAATAGGGAGCAGGTGGAAAACATAGAGTCTTACTTGTCAACATTGGGCATAAGCATAGAACCTTATGACGAAGAGTTGGTGCGCTACTGTGGCAAAACGCCTGTTGCCCAGTGGAAATCGCAGAAGAATCCTGTTGAGCAGGAAGGCTTCCGCCAGGCACATGTTCGTGACGGACTTGCAATGGTTCGCTTTCTGAAAAAAATGTATGATGCGATTGCTCAAGGTGAAAAGGTTACGGAACTTTGGGTTGACAAGGAACTGACGGCTTTGCGCTCCGAACAGCCAGGTTTCCTCTCGCTTAGTTTTGAGACGATAGCAGGATTTGGCGAACATGGTGCTATAGTGCACTACGAGGCTACGGAGGAAAGCAATGCGGAGATTGCACCCAACGGATTGCTTTTGCTGGATAGTGGTGCGCATTATGACTGCGGTACTACAGATATAACGCGAACCGTGTCCGTAGGAGAGCCAACGGAGGAAGAAAGGCGTGCATACACACTTGTGCTCAAGGGGCATCTGCAATTGCAGGCAATGCATTTCCCCCAGGGTACTACGGGTTTGCAATTGGATACGGCAGCCAGGACCGCAATGTGGCGCGAGGGCTACGATTTCGGTCATGGAACAGGTCATGGGGTAGGGCATGTTCTTGGAGTACATGAGGGCCCCGTGCAGATTAGGAAGAATCATCGTGCGGACACGGTATTGCCGTTACAGGTTGGTCAAATCATTACGGATGAGCCTGGAATATATGTTCAGGGCAAGTTCGGAGTGCGCATAGAGAACTGTCTGCTGTGTGTTCATGCGCAGGAGAGTGATTTCGGCAGTTTCCTTAAGTTTGAACCGTTGACTCTGTGTCCTTACGACAGAAACTTGATTGTTCCGGAGATGCTTGCCTCAGAAGAACGCCAGTGGCTGAATACCTACCATACGCAGGTTTGTAAAGTCCTGCTCCCATTTCTCTTCGACGAGACGGAAAGGGTTTGGCTGGAGAATGCAACACTGCCAATCTAAAGGTATTTGTAAGCCTTATGTTGCAAATCAAATGCCAATCGGCAAAAATAACGCTTCTAGCGTTGCATTGTATTTGAAAAAACATTACCTTTGTTGAGGATAAATTTTACATAAACATTAAATAAACACTATTATGGCTTTTTTGACTGACGAGAAACTTCTTATTGTTGGTGCTGGTGGTATGATCGGTTCTAACATGGTGCAGAGCGCTTTGATGCTGGGTCTGACTCCCAACATTTGCTTGTATGATATCTTCGAACCTGGTGTTCATGGTGTTGCTGACGAGATGGCTCATTGTGGTTTCCCTGGTGCTAACATTACTTGGACAACTAATCCCGAGGAGGCTTTCACAGGTGCTAAGTATATCGTTTCTTCTGGCGGCGCTCCCCGTAAGGAGGGTATGACCCGTGAGGATTTGCTGAAGGGCAACTGTCAGATTGCTGCAGAGTTCGGTGACTTCATCAAGAAGTACTGCCCCGACGTTAAGCACGTTGTGGTTATCTTCAACCCCGCTGACGTAACAGCTCTCACAGCTCTGATTCACTCTGGCTTGAAGCCCAACCAGCTGACTTCTTTGGCTGCTCTTGACTCTACGCGTCTGCAGCAGGCTTTGGCCAAGGAGTTCGGTGTTCAGCAGGACAAGGTTACTGGTGCCAAGACTTATGGTGGTCACGGCGAGCAGATGGCAGTATTCGCATCTCAGGTTAAGATTGATGGCAAGCCTTTGGCTGAAATGGGCCTGTCTGAGGAGCGTTGGGCAGAGATTAAGCACAATACCATTCAGGGTGGTTCTAACATCATCAAGCTCCGTGGCCGCAGCTCATTCCAGAGTCCCTCTTACTGCGCTATCAAGATGATTGAGGCTGCAATGGGCGGTGCTCCCTATACTCTGCCCGCAGGTTGCTATGTAAACAGCGAGGAGTTGGGTTACAAGAATGTGATGATGGCTATGCCTACCACTATCGATGCTGACGGTGTTCACTATGTTGCTCCCGAAGGTACCGCAGAGGAAATGGCTGCATTGCAGTCTTCTGTTGAGCATCTGGGCAAGATGCGCGACGAGATCATCGCTCTGGGCATCATTCCCGCAGTTGAGGATTGGACTAAGGAGAACCCCAACCTGTAAGACTATACCTTATATATTTATATATATGGTCAAGAGGCTGTGTCCAGTGGGCGCAGCCTCTTTCGTTTGCATATGTCGTTGCTGAATCGATGAACTTGTGCCGTCCTGGTTGCAAAATCCGTTCTATTTGACGCTGTAGCCGTTTTTAAGGGATGCTAACCTCTCGCCAGAAGGCAGGTTGAGTCATGCTGTGTTAATTTTTCTGTAAAATCCTTTGCCACTTCATAAAAAGGTCGTACCTTTGCGCCGCAAATTGTGTTTTTGCATAACATTAACTAATTTATTTAATTACAAAACAATGATTGTAGTACCTGTAAAAGAAGGTGAGAACATTGAGCGCGCTTTGAAGAAGTTCAAGCGTAAGTTTGAGAAGACTGGTGTTGTTAAGGAGTTGCGTGCTCGTCAGCAGTTCGACAAGCCCTCTGTTAAGAACCGTCTCAAGATGGAGCGTGCTATCTATGTTCAGCAGCTTCAGCGCGTAGAGGACTAATCCTCCGCAAAGTATTAAAGAAGTTTAATTTTTGAGGCATCCCTTTGAAGTTGCCGAAAAAATGTCTATCTTTATCCTCAGAAAAGGCATAAGAGGAATATAAATGGATGCTTGGTTCGAGGAATTTATTGCTTATTTGAGATACGAACGCAATTATAGCAATAGTACAATCGTGTCTTATAGCAGTAGCTTGAAAGCGTTTGAGCTATATTATAAATCCTTGGAAGAAGACTTGGCCTGGAATACAGTCACGTCGGACGTTATACGTTCTTGGGTTGTGGCATTGTTGTCCGGAGGAGTTACTCCTGCCGGGGTTTGCCCCAAACTCAGCGCAGTGAAGTCATTCTATCGGTTTCTGTTGAAGCGCGACTTGGTTCGCGTTGATCCTGCGTATGGTATAACTGCCCCTAAGAAAGGCAAACCGTTGCCTTACTTTGTAAATGAGAAGGATTTGGATCGTCTATTGGATGATTTTGATTTTTCTGCAACGTATGAGGGGAAACTCAGCAAAACGGTAGTTGCTACGCTCTATACTACGGGTATGCGTGCCGCAGAGTTGATAGGTTTGGACTTGGCCGACGTGGACTTCAGAAACTCCGTTGTAAGTGTTGTGGGTAAGCGAAACAAACACCGTCTTATCCCAATGGTTCCGGAGTTAGTTCGGGTTCTTGAAGACTATCTTGCTGAACGGGAGAAAATCCTTGAGGGCAAGAGTGAGACTCAGGCGTTTTTTGTAACGGAAAAATGTGGCCGAAGAATAAGTTATGCCAAACTCAGAGTGTTGGTCCGGGAGACTTTGGCCAATGTTACCATGCAATCCAAGCGAAGCCCCCATGTCCTTAGGCATAGCTTTGCGACCTCGTTGCTGAATAATTCTGCAGATCTCCAGTCGGTGAAGGAGTTGTTGGGTCATGAAAAGTTGGATACAACTGCCATATATGCTCATACAACATTCGAGGAACTGAAGAAAATGTATAACCAGGCTCACCCTAGAGCCTAAAAGAAAAGGAGGATTTTATGGACATTAGAATCAAGGCGATTCACTTTGATGTGAACGAGAGACTTCAAGACTTCATTGAGAAGAAAGTTGGGAAGTTGGGACGCTTCGAAAGCGAAATAGGAAAGGTAGAGGTGTCATTGAAGGTCGTAAAGCCTGAGACTGCGATGAATAAGCAGGTTGACATAAGGGCTGATGTTCCGGGAAAGAGTTTATTTGCCTCCGAGACATGCGACACTTTTGAAGAAGCAGTAGATAAAACGTGCGAAATACTGGAGCGCCAGATAGAAAAGCACAAAAATAGATGAATTATACGCTAAAAACTCCTAAAAGTTTTGGCGGTTTCAAAAAATATGCCTAATTTTGCATCCGCAATTAGGCATACGGGTAGTTACCAGAGTGGCCAAATGGGGCAGACTGTAAATCTGCTGGCTTACGCCTTCGGTGGTTCGAATCCATCACTACCCACCTCTTTTAGAGACGTATATATAATAAGGTATGCGGAAGTAGCTCAGTCGATAGAGCACTAGCCTTCCAAGCTGGGGGTCGCGGGTTTGAGCCCCGTCTTCCGCTCTAAGAGAAGAGGGAATGTTGCTGCTTTAGCTCAGTGGTAGAGCGCATCCTTGGTAAGGATGAGGTC
>JAZLAC010000021.1:0-23482 GCA_045612965.1 Bacteroidaceae bacterium
TGTCCCATCTGAGCGAAAGTATCAACAACCACAGCATGGAATCAAGGATGCCGTAAACATCAACAGTATGGATAGAGAAAAGGTGTAAATCTTTTCAGCTAATGAAGCAAAAAAGCGTCTACTGAAATCAGGAAAAGACAGTCCTCGGGACGTCAAGGCCTTGTCCTCGGGAGGACCGACCTTTGTCCTCGGGAGGGCCGTTTTTGTTCCTATTTATGTTGCTTTTTTCCGCTCAAGAGGATTTCGGGCAGATGAAACTTGTCTGTGTGCGCTTTTTTTTATAATTTTGTGCATGTTTTCAGGTGAATAATTCACCCCCGTCGGATAGTAATCATTTTATAAACCTTTTAAAAATATTAAGCTTATGAAGAAAATTTTACTTTCATTAGTGGCCCTGTTCATGGGCATCAGTATGGCTGTGGCACAGTCAGAGGTTATATATAGCCTTGAACCTGCTGCTGGTTCTAATAATAGCTATGCAGGTAATTGTGATATTGATATCAATGGCATTACCTGGAACCTACAAGGTAATTCAACCATGATTCCTTGGAGAATTGGTGGAAAGAGCATTACAAATACGGATCGTACTCTTTACAGCAAGACTCCAATGATTGGTGACGTTGAAAAGGTTGTTCTTTCAGTAGGAACAATGAGCAGTATAACAGTAAACAGTACCAAGCTGTTGATTGCCGACAATCCTGAATTTGAGTCTGCATCGGAGGTTTCTGTTACCCTTGAGGCTAATACGGATGTAGAAATACCAGTTTCTGCAGCGATGGGAGCATACTATAAGTTTGTCTTTAATGTTACAGTTGCGGTGTCTTCAAATAAGTACATTCAGATTAAGAAGGTAGATTTCTATGGAGCAAAGCCTGCTGATGCAGTAGACGCACCGGTGTTCAGTCTTGATGGCGGTGCTTATGTTGGTGCACAGACAGTTGAACTTTCTGCGGCCGAGGGTTGTGAGATTTATTATACTCTTGACGAAACAGACCCCACAACAGAAAGCACAAAGTACACAGCACCCATTACCATTGAGAAGACAACAACAGTAAAGGCAATTGCTGTTAAGGGAGGCGTTTCAAGCCTTGTTGCTACCGAGGTTTATAGCATTGTTGAACCTATGACTCTATCTGAAATTATTTCTGCAGCAACAAGCAAGGAAACAGAAGTCGCTATTAATGTAGACGGTTGGCTTTGCTCTGCTGTAAAGGGAACGACCAATGCATACTTCACAGATGGTGAGGGTCTGGGAATTCAGTTGTATTCAAGTAACCATGGTTTCAAGGTAGGTGACAAACTTTCTGGTGTTGTCGTTGCTCCTCTTCTGCTCTACTACGGTGCTCCTGAACTGAAGAACTTGAAGGCTAATGATGAGAATCTTACTATTACTCCTGGTCAGGAAGTGCCTGTACTGGAAATGAATGTAGCAGATCTTTCAGCTGCTAACTATGGTGCTTTGGTGGTTTTGAAGGGTCTGACATATAAGGATGGCAAATTCTATCAGGGTGAAGCAGCCATTACTCCCTATAAGAATTTCATGACTCTGCCTACTTTTGAGGAGGGCAAGACTTATGATATCACCGGTATGGTAAGTTGGTATAATGTTTTGCAGATATGTCCCCGTACCGCTGATGATATCGTAGAATCTAATGCTACCGGCATTGCCAATGTTGATGCTGCTAAGTCTGTAGTCAACGGTAAGTTCATCGAGAACGGCCGTATCGTAATCGTAAAGGACGGCAAGAAGTATAACCTTGCTGGTCAGGTCTTGAGGTAATCTGTACAATAAACCTTCCTGCTTTTCCGTTGTCTAAATAAGACAGGAAGGCAGAAAGGTTGAATGGAATGAAGAGAATATTGATGATATTTATGCTGGTCGGTGTACTGCTTGGAATTAAGGCAGTAACACCGATTGGCGTTATGTGTCAGGGGGAGGGCATGGCGTATGCAGACAGTGTCGTTGCACAGAAAACCAGGGACAACGATAAGGTTCTTCATCGCAAAATGAGTCTGTCTGCACATCCGGTGCAGATGCATGTGGTGGGAAATGCAGTTAGGGTAGAGAGTCCTGAAAGCCAGATTCTGCCCATCTACACCCACAACGGAACTTTTTATTTGATAGTACACCTCAACAAGGGCACTAACTGGCTGAACGGCCTGCCCAAGGGAAAGTATTTCGTCAACAACAGACTGTTGACGATAAGGTAGGGAATACAGGCCACAGGCCAAGACGAAACTCAACATGGAAGAGATAATAGCAAAAGTCCCCAGAGAACTGATTAAGGCGGAACTGACAGAGGAACGCAAGTTGCGCCGCACCAACAAGAGCGGTAACGACGTATATATCGTCACATGGCAGAATGCACCAAACACCTTGCGCGAGATAGGTCGTCTTCGCGAGATAGCATTCCGCGCCGCAGGCGGAGGATCTGGCAAAAGCATGGACCTGGACGAGTTTGATACTTGCGACAATCCCTACAAGCAGCTTATTGTATGGGATCCCGAGGAGGAGGAGATACTGGGAGGTTACAGATATATATTAGGTAAGGATTGGCAGGTGGGTGCCGATGGCCAGCCGCTGTTGGCTACCAGCCACATGTTCCGCTTCTCGGACAAGTTCATGCAGGAATATGCCCCATATACAGTGGAGCTGGGCCGTTCTTTCGTAACGCTGGAGTATCAGAGCAGCCGCATGGGCACCAAGGGCCTTTTCGCTTTGGACAATCTGTGGGATGGCCTTGGGGCAGTGACGGTAATCGAACCCGATGTCCGCTATCTGTTCGGCAAGTTTACCATGTATCCTTCCTATGACCGCTTGAGCAGGGATATGATAATCTATTTCCTGAACAAGCATTTCCCCGATCCCGACAACCTTATATCGCCTCTGGAACCCTTGCATTACGAGCACGACACAAAGCAGTTTGAGGAACTCTTCGTCGAGGACGAGTTCAAGGCTGACTACCGAATACTGAACAAGGCTGTTCGTGACCGTGGCTTGAATATCCCCCCCCTGGTAAACGCCTACATGGGTCTGTCTCCCACGATGAAACTGTTTGGCACCGCCATAAACGATGGTTTTGGCAATGTGGAAGAAACAGGCATTCTTATTGCTGTGGACGAGATTCTGGAGGAGAAGCGCATGCGCTACATTGACAGTTTTGCGGCAGAGCATCCGGAGTTGGTCAATGTTACCTCTGGTGCAAACAAAGTGTTCTACTCTTCGGCGGATGCTCAGGAAAAGCAGGATTGAACAGCAGGACTGTTTTATTCCGCTGATACACAATCAGGCTAACGCATAACACATAACAAGCGAACGTTGACTCAGATGAATTGGGAACGACTACTTTCCAATAAGCGCCTTGGGCAGGAGCACCAGCCGCATCAGGCAGATGACCGTACGGAATTTCAGCGAGATTACGACCGGCTGATTTTCTCCGCACCATTCCGTCGTCTGCAAAACAAGACCCAGGTCTTCCCCCTGCCTGGCAGTATTTTCGTGCACAATCGTCTGACCCATTCCCTGGAGGTAAGCAGTGTGGGACGTTCTCTTGGCAACGATGTCAGTCGTGCCTTGCTGGAGCGCCACCCCGAACTGAAGGACACGCATTTCATGGAGTTGGGCAGTATTGTCTCTGCTGCCTGCCTGGCCCACGATTTGGGCAACCCGCCTTTCGGGCATAGCGGAGAAAAAGCCATAGGCACCTATTTCAGCGAGGGAAACGGACGCTTCCTGAAGGACTACAAATGCGAAGAAACCGGTGATTCGCTTACCGATGACCAGTGGAACGATCTGGTATGCTTCGAGGGCAATGCAAATGCCTTCCGTCTGCTCACGCATCATTTCAATGGCCGTCGCAAGGGCGGTTTCGTGATGACGTACAGCACCCTGGCTTCTATAGTGAAATATCCCTTCAGCAGCAATCTGGCCAAAGGCAAGAGGAAGTTTGGCTTTTTCCAGGCAGAGAAGGAATCCTACCTGAGAATAGCCGATGAATTGGGCATAAAACGCCTTGACAGCCCAGAGGGGACATTGAAGTTTGCACGCTACCCCCTTGTCTATCTTGTAGAGGCTGCCGACGACATCTGCTATGAGATAATGGATATAGAGGATGCCCACAAGCTGAAGATCCTTACCACAGAAGAAACAAAGGAACTGCTGCTGTCCTATTTCCCCGAAGAGAACAGGCAGCGTATCCTGCAAAGAATGTCCACCGTTGACGACAGCAACGAGCAGATTGTCTATCTCCGTTCCTGTGTGATAAACACCCTGGAAACAGAATGCGTCAAGGTCTTTGTCGAGAACGAGGACAAAATCCTTGCTGGCGAGTTCCTGGGCAGTCTGATAGACCATATCGACGAGATCCCCCGACAGGCATACCGTCGTTGCGAAGAAATCAGTTATGCACGAATCTATAACAGCAAGGACGTTATGGATATAGAAATAGCCGGTTTCAAGGTAATAACAACCCTGATAGACCTGATGGTGCAGGCGGCCATTCACCCCGACAAGGCATTCTCCCAACTGCTCATAAACCGTGTCTCCACCCAATACGACATCAAGGCACCGACTCTCTACGGCAGGATAATGGCAGTATTGGACTATATCTCTGGAATGACCGACGTATATGCTATGGACATGTACCGTAAGATAAATGGTATGTCCATACCCACACTTTAACCGTATAACTACAGTTTCCGATGAAAGCAGTAAAGATAGTTAACAAGTCGCGCCATCAGTTGCCGCAATATTCCACAGCCTGTAGCGCAGGCATGGACCTCAGGGCCAACATAGCCAGCCCCATAGTACTCCGTCCTTTCCAGCGTGCGCTGGTGCCGACCGGACTGTTCATCTCCTTGCCCGAGGGCTACGAGGCACAGGTAAGGCCAAGGAGCGGTCTGGCTTTCAAGCATGGCATTACTGTTCTCAACACCCCAGGAACCATAGATGCAGATTATCGTGGAGAGATAGGCGTGATACTGGTTAATCTTGGCCAGGAGGATTTTGTTGTCAATGACGGCGAGAGGATAGCCCAAATGGTAGTGGCAAGGTACGAGCAGGTGGAACTGCTGGCTGTTGAGACATTGGACGAAACAGAGCGTGGAGCAGGCGGTTTCGGACATAGTGGAGTGAAATGAGGCTGATATATACCATATTGATGTTATTCCTGTGCCATGTGTCTATGGCACAGACACGCTTGGACTATTTCCTGACCGAAGCAGCCAAGTGCCGCATGCTCAACCAATGGTCCGGCGCCTCCGAACTGTATCGTCATTGCCTGGATATAGACTCTACCTCTGCCGAGGCCCTTTACCAGTTGGGACGCATACATTTTTATCTCCGTCAGGACAGCATCGGCCTGGAATATCTGCATAGGGCAGTCGAGCGCGATCCGGATAATACTTATTACATAGAACCTTTGGTTGCTATCCTGTTGCGCCAGGGATGCGACGAGGAGGCCCTGCCTTTGCTGGAGCATATCAGCAAGCTGCAGACCAAACGTTCGGACATCCTGTATCATTTGGCCAATATGTATGCCAAGTCTGACCGCCTGGAGGATGCCATACATGCCTACGACCGTCTGGAACTGCTTGAAGGCAAGATGTCCCGCCTCAGCAACGAGAAGTTTGCGCTTTACATGCAGATGGGGGACAGTGCAAGCGCTTTTGCCGAGCTGCAGAGCCTGTGCGACGAGTACCCTGCAGACCTTTCTCACCGCATAGACATGGGATATTGCTATCAGCAGCTGGGTGATTTCGGCAAGGCCATGGAGATATACGACCAGGTTCGCAAGATAGACCCTAAGAGCATTCCGCTGCAAATGGCCATGCTCGACTACTATTTAATGCAGGGCCAGGACAGCTTGTACGAGGTAACCCGCGACTCCATTCTCTTTTCTCCGGAAACGGATACCGGCAAGCGTGTGGTCCTGATCCAGCAGATGGTGCAGCGCATGTCGGCAGATTCGGCTGATGTGGAGCGTGTCATAGAGCGTTTTGAACGTGTTACAGGCATGGATTCCACCAATGTGGAACTGCTCACGATGTATGCCGCGTTCCTGGATTACATAAAAAGGCCGCAGGCCAGTATACAGCAGGTCATGTCTCGTGTCCTTGCCGTAGAGCCGGACAATGAGATGGCAACACAGTGGCTGCTCCAATACTATGCCGGGGCCAGCGATTATGCTTCTCTCGAGGAAATATGCAGGAGGGGAGTGAACTATCATCCCGACAACCTGGTATATTACTATTTCCTTGCAATGATCCTGATGGAGGAAAAGGCCAATGCCGAGGCTCTGGAAGTCTTGGACAGAGGCATTCGCATGCGTTCTGCCGAAACCCGCCTGGCCTTGGTTTCGGATGCCTTCACCGTGAAGGGCGACATCTACTATTCGATGAACAAGTTCCGTGAGGCCTTCCTGGAATACGACTCGGCTCTGGTATATAACAGGGACAATATCCTGTGCCTGAACAATTATGCCTACTATCTCTCCCTGCGCAACGAGGATTTGGACAAGGCCGAGGAAATGAGCTATCGTACCATCAAGGCAGAACCGGACAACAATGTATATCTGGATACCTATGCATGGATCCTGTTCATGCAGGGCAAGTATCCCGAGGCACAGCGCTATATGGACAAGGTCGTCCCCAGGGACAGTACGGAGCAGTTCCTTATGACGGACGGCCATACTACCAGTGCCATACTGGAACATGCTGCCGATATTGCCTGGATGAATGGTGACACTCAGCGTGCCGTCTACCTTTGGCAGTTAGCCGTAAGGCGTGGAGATAAGGATGCTACCCCCATGTTGCCCAAGAAAGCTAGAAAGAAGAAATATTATCGTAAGGACTGATGAAAACGAGACATTATTTATATATATTAGGTGTTCTTGCCCTATTGGGTATGGCATCCTGTTCCTCAAGCCGTAAGGCTGCAGTTGAACCTGCTGCTGTTGTCTCTGCATGGAAAACCGGCGAAAGTGTAGTCTCTAAGAGCACGCTTCGCTTGTCGGCCCCCGGAGGCAAGTCTGCCAACGTGTCTGCCACCCTGAGGATGAGGCGTGACGACGTTATACAGATCAATGCCACGTATTTCCTCGGGATACAGATAGGTACTGCAGAACTCACAAGGGACAGCATACTTGTCGTCAGCAGGATTACACGCCAGTATGCAGTATTAGGATATCCGGAGTTGTCTGTATTGTTGGGACGTAGCGTGACGTTCAAGGACATACAGGATATCTTTTGGGGAGAGGCAGGTGACTTCAAGGTGCGTGGCATAGACTGGAAATACATCTCCTTTGCAAACACGGCAGATGGACGCAGGTTGCCCAAGGAACTGGAGGTTAGCCTAAGCAGAGGTGCCGCTTCCTATGGCATGTACATGTCCATGTCTGACTATAGGTTCGAGGAGGGGTGGGCCTCACGGACCAATGTCAGCACATCAAGTTATAGCAGTTTGCAAATAGAGCAGGTCGTAGCCTTGCTGAAAATGCTGATGGGAGGATGAGCATGAGCGGGTTGTCTTCTTTCCTTTTGCGTTGCATGTGCGTGCTGGTGCTGGTGCTTGGTGCCGGCACGGAAGGTGTGTATGCGCAAAACAGCAAGAAGGTCAAGGACCTGAAAGCCCAGAAGACACGCCTGCAAAAGAATCTGAAGAAGTCCCAGCAGGATCTTGCCAAGACCGGCAAGGATGTCAAGGACGGCAAGTCATATCTCCACCACATCGACAGGAAACTGGAGGAACGCGTGGAGCACATCCGTAGCATGGAGGGGGAAATGGACAGCATGGAATCCGAGATTAAGGTTCTCCGTACTGACATCAAGAGTCTGGGCCGTCAGCTCTCCGACAAGAAACAGCGGTATATCAGGGCCTTGCGCTTCTCCTATCAGTTTCCAAAGGTCAACAATCCGCTTGTTTTTGTACTCAGTGCCAAGAGCCTGACCCAGATGTACCGCCGTGCACGCTATGCACGTGAATATGCTGTGTATCAGCATGACCTTGGACTCCAGATTCAGCAGAAGCAGGGCGAGCTGATGAATGCCAGGAATTCATTGCTGGATGCCAAGAGCAAGAAAGCGGCTATATTGCAGGAGGTGATACGCCAGCGCCGCAAGCTCAACGAGCAGCAGGTTCGCCAGCAACAGTATATCAAGAACCTGGAACGTCGCGAGGGGAACCTTCGTGCAAAGGTATCCAAGCAACAGCAGGAATTGGCTTCGTTGAACAAGAAAATCGACGACTTGATTGCCTATGAAATAGAACAGGCCAGAAAGCGTGCCGAAGCCGAGGCAAAGCGTAAGGCCGAGGCTGAAGCCAAACGCAAGGCGGCAAATGCCAAGAAACCGGCGGCAGGTCAGACGGCCAAGCCCTCTGCCAAACCGTCTGCCCCTCCCAAGACGACAACCCCAGCCAAGTCCTCTTCCGGCTCATGGCTGACTGCCGACGAGAAGAAACTCGAAGGCACCTTTGTTCAGAACAAGGGCCGTTTGCCCGTGCCCATTACAGGCCAATACCGTATCGGCAGCAGGTATGGCGCATACAATGTGCCCGGCTTGAAGAATGTTACCTTGGACAATAAGGGTGTCAACTATGTCGGCAAGTCAGGTGCCCGTGCCCGTTGTATATACGATGGCGTGGTTACCGCCGTCTTCCAGTTCTCGGGTTCCAAGAACGTGCTCGTGCGCCACGGCAGTTATATTTCCGTCTACTGCAACCTTTCTTCGGTTATTGTTAAAAAAGGACAGAAACTCAAGGCCAGGGATCTTATAGGCACGGTTATGTCGGACGATTCTGGTAATGGCGTCCTGCACTTCCAGTTGCGTCGGGAGACTACAAAACTAAATCCCGAAGCATGGATAGGTAGATAGAAATTGCCTCGCTGATTTCGCTGATTTTCACGAATTCATCGGCAGTATGGCTTCTTGAACTGTCGCCAGGACCCATTTTCAGCGATGGGAAGCGCATCAGTGCCTGGTCGCTCAGTGTGGGACTGCCAAAGGGGACCCTGCCTAACGATATTGCCTTCTCTACCAAGGGGTGGCTTGTGGCTATGCCAGAGGAGGAAAGGCGGAAACTTCGTGCCTTGACGTCGCTTTTCACGTTCTGCCGTACGATTTCAAATATATTTTCGTTGGTGTACAGCTCGTTGCTTCGTACATCTACCGTGAAGGTGCATTCCGATGGAACCACGTTGTGTTGCGTCCCGGCATTCACGATTGTTACGGTCATTTTTACAGGTCCCAGAAGCGGACTCTCCTTGGGGAAGGTATAGTTCCTCAGCCATGCGATGTCGTCCATGGCATGGTATATGGCATTGTCGCCTTCGTTTCTGGCGGCATGTCCCGAAACACCGTGAGCGGTGAGGTCCAGTACCATCAGTCCTTTTTCTGCTATGGCAGGATGCATGCCTGTAGGTTCGCCTACCAGGGCAACGTCTATCCTGGGCAGAACCGTCAGCAAGTGCTCCATGCCGTTCTTTCCGCTAACTTCCTCTTCTGCACTGACAGCCAGTATCAGGTTATATGACAGACTTTCCTTTGCCAGAACCCTGAAGGTCTGGACAAGCGAGACCAGCGAGGCACCATCGTCGTTGCTCCCCAGTCCGTAGATGCAGTCCCCTTCTATGCTTGCCACATTGGGCTGCCGCTTCCACGCTGCTGTTGCCTTTACGGTGTCTATATGCGCATTCAGCATCAGTGTTGCCCTGCCTTCCGTGTAGTTTGGGGCAATGCACCATAAGTTGTTGCCGTCGCGGTTTACGGTCAGTCCGTATTCATTTCTCATGACCTTTTCCAGCATGTCGGCAGCCTCTTTTTCCTCCCTGCTTGTCCTCGGAATTTCTATGAGCCTGCAAAGCAGGTTCACGGCTTCTTGCGTAAGATACTCTGTATTCATACTATCCTGTATAGCGTAAACTTTCAGCAAAGTTAGTCTTTTTTGTCGCAATATCGCAATTATTTTCGGCATTATTCCTCCTGTATGCCAAGAAAACGCTATCTTTGTGCGTGAATAAGAGAATAACACCATGCAGAATTTCAGTCCTTTACCCCTTCTTGTGCACGACCAGGCACGGATATATGGCGATCGGGTGGCATTACGTTATCGCAACTATGCCGAAGGGGTGTGGAAGAATATTTCATGGAGGGAGTTCTCCGGACGTGTCCGCAGGTTGGCCGCAGCCCTGGTTGCCATTGGCATAAAGGAGCAGGAGAATATGGCGGTATTCTCCCAGAATATGCCCGAGATGCTAATGGTGGACTTTGCCGCTTATGCTGTAAGGGCGGTAACCATTCCCATGTATGCCACCAGCAGTGAAATGCAGGTCAAGTACATTGTCAGCGATGCAAGCATACGCTATATTTTTGTCGGCGAGCAGGAACAGTACGATATTGCCTCCCGTGTGCTGAAGCACGGTTCCTCATTGGAAAGGCTGATTATCTTTGACAGGGCAGTAAAGAAGGATCCCGAGGACCGGATAAGTCTTTATTTCGACGATTTCATTGCCGCTGACAACCAGGCATGCCGGCCCGAGGTGGAGCGCCGTACCAAGGCTGTTCAGCCCGATGATTTGGCCAATATCCTTTATACGAGCGGTACTACAGGCCTGTCCAAGGGAGTCATGCTGACCCACAGGATGTACAATTCCGCCCTCTCTGCCCATTACGGTGTCTTTCCCCTGTCGGACAAGGATGTCATACTCAATTTCCTGCCTTTTACCCATGTGCTTGAGCGAGGCTGGGCATACCTGTGTATAGCAAATGGCTGCACGATGGCCATTAACCTCAAGCCGGCGGATGTCTTGCAGTCCATGCGCGAGATACATCCGACCTGTATGTGTGCCGTGCCGCGTTTTTGGGAAAAGGTCTACGACGGCGTCCAGGAAAGGATAGAGAGAAGCAGCCCCATGCAGAAACGCCTCTTGCTTGATGCCCTGAGAGTGGGCCACGAGTATAACGTGGAGTATAGGATGAGGGGGCTTACCCCCCCCATGGGACTCCGTATGCAGTATTCCTTGTACGAAGGTACTATCATCGCTTTCCTCAAGAAGCAGTTGGGACTGGAACATGCCAACTTCTTCCCTACGGCAGGTGCTGCCGTTCCTCCGAAGGTAGAAGACTTTGTCCGTTCCGCCGGATTGAAGATGGTGGTAGGCTATGGACTTACGGAAAGCACCGCCACCGTGAGTATCGACCGTTTTGACAATCCCACGTCTTTAGGTTCCGTAGGCCGTATTCTGGATGGTGTGGAAGTCCGTTTTGGCGAGGACAACGAAATTCTGCTTAAGGGCGATACCATAACCCCCGGATATTACAGGAAGGCCGAGGTTACAGAACGTTCCATCGATGCCGACGGATGGTTCCATACCGGCGACGCCGGCTATATGAAGGACGGTGAACTCTTTCTGACAGACAGGATCAAGGACCTGTTCAAGACAAGCAACGGCAAGTATATTGCTCCACAGTTGATTGAATCCAAGCTATGTGTGGACAAATACATAGACCAGATAGTGGTGGTGGCCGAGCAGCGTAAGTTTGTCTCTGCCCTGGTTATTCCCCAATATAATCTGCTCAGGGATTTGGCTGCAGACTATGGGGTGAACTGCCACTCCAACGCCGAGCTCTGTGTCGACAAGCGCGTTGTCAAGTTCATGATGTACCGTATCGACACTTTGCAGCAGGAGTTTGCTAATTACGAACAAATAAAGAAAATAACATTGCTGCCCGAACCTTTCAGTTTGGAGAAAGGCGAATTGACAAACACGCTCAAGGTGAAGCGTGCCGTCGTATATAAAAACTACCGGGAGCAGATAGAAAAGATGTACGAAGAAGAATGATTACACAAGACCAATTGAAAGGGGTTCAGGAGAGAGTAGAACAGCTGAACCATTATCTGAACATTCCTGCAAAGAAAATGCAGTACGAGGAGGAACAGCTCCGAACACAGGCTCCAGAGTTCTGGGAAGACCAAAAGCGAGCCGAGGAACAGATGAAGGTGGTCAAGGGCCTGGAGAAATGGATAAAAGGCTATCAGGAGGTTAGCACCCTGGCCGACGAACTGGCAACGGCATTTGACTTTTATAAGGAAGAACTGGTTACCGAACAGGAGGTGGACGACCTCTATGCCCGTGCCATTACATCCATAGAGGAACTTGAACTGAAGAACATGCTCCGCAAAGAGGAGGACTCGATGGATGCCGTGCTTAAAATCAATTCAGGTGCCGGTGGTACCGAGGCACAGGACTGGGCGCAGATGCTCATGCGAATGTATATGCAGTGGGCCGACAAGAACGGCTACAAGATACGTATTGCCAACCTCCTTGAGGGCGATGATGCCGGAATAAAGTCCTGTACACTCGAACTTGAGGGCGAGTTTGCATACGGATACCTGAAAAGCGAGAATGGTGTTCATCGCCTGGTCCGCGTTTCTCCCTATAATGCCCAGGGCAAGCGCATGACCTCCTTCGCTTCTGTGTTCGTCACCCCCTTGGTGGACGATACCATCGAGGTGAACATTGAGCAGGCACGTATTTCATGGGATACCTTCCGCAGTTCCGGCGCCGGTGGTCAGAACGTAAACAAGGTAGAGTCCGGTGTCCGCCTCCGTTACATGTACAAGGACCCCTATACTGGCGAGGAGGAGGAAATCCTCATCGAGAACACCGAGACCCGCGACCAGCCCAAGAACAAGGAAAACGCCCTCCGTCTCCTTCGTTCCATGCTCTATGACAAGGAACTTCAGCACCGCATGGAGGAGCAGGCCAAGATAGAGGCAGGCAAGCGCAAGATAGAGTGGGGCAGCCAGATCCGCAGTTATGTCTTCGACGACCGTCGTGTCAAGGACCATCGCACCAACTATCAGACCAGTGATGTCGGCGGTGTCATGGACGGCAAGATAGACGCCTTTATCAAGGCATACCTTATGGAGTTCGGCGGCGAATAGTCCGTGTGTAAATATAAGTTTTCAGAACCAACCTTAGTTCGATAATGGCGCATTACGAGACAGAGAGGAAGTTTCTCGTTGTTGGCGAGTACAAGTCGCAAGCCTACAACGCCACTCGCATACAGCAAGGCTACATTGCCAGCGGCAATGGCCGTACTGTGCGTGTGCGTATCCGTGGCGATAAGGGTTACTTGACTATCAAGGGACCCAGTGGCCTTGCTGGTCTTACACGCTACGAGTTTGATACGGAGATTCCTCTGGATGATGCCCGCGACCTGATGCAGATATGCGAACCGGGCATCATCGACAAGACTCGTTTTCTGGTAAAGTCGCCCGATGGCCGTCATGTCTGGGAGATAGACGAGTTCTATGGCGATAATGAAGGTCTTGTGTTGGCAGAAGTGGAACTTTCAGGCGAGGACGAGCATTTCCTCAAGCCCGACTTCGTTGGCCGCGAGGTTACGGGCGACCGTAGGTTCTACAACAGCCACATGCGCAACTACCCCTATAAATTATGGAAAGAGGAAATTTCGGAAGCAAGATAGGTGCCGTCTTAGCCTCGGCAGGAAGTGCCGTGGGTCTCGGTAATATCTGGCGTTTCCCCATGGAGTGTGGCAGCAATGGTGGTGCTGCATTTATTTTGATATATCTGCTATGCGTGTTCTTTCTGGCCATGCCGGTCATGGTAGCAGAGTTTGTCATTGGTCGTTCCAGCCGCTCCAATGCGGTGGGTTCGTACAGGGTCCTGGCACCGGGAAAACCTTGGGTGGTTTCCGGTTTCATGGGCGTACTTGCCGGTTTTCTGGTATTGTCATACTATAGTGTTGTGGCAGGCTGGACACTGGACTATACGTTCGAGTCCTTGACCGGAAGTTTGATGTCTGAGTCGGATTTCGGACGTTTCTTCTCCGACTTCGTGAGCAATCCCTGGCGTCCTGTTGTCTTTCTTTCTCTGTTCCTGCTGCTGACGCATTGCGTTGTTGCCACAGGTGTAGAGAAAGGCATAGAGAGGTACAGCAAGATAATGATGCCAATGCTGCTTGTTATAATCCTGGTATTGGCTGGTTTTTCCATGTTTATGCCCAATGCCATTGAGGGTGTCCGTTTCCTGCTTACTCCGGATTTCTCCAAGGTTACAAAGGATGTCGTCCTCAGTGCCATGGGGCAGGCCTTCTTCTCCTTGAGTGTGGGCATGGGCACTTTGGCCACCTATGCCAGTTACTTCAATAAGGAGACTAAGTTGCTCCCCTCTGCCATTGGCGTATGTACGATAGATACCCTTGTGGCAATTTCTGCAGGTTTCATCATCTTCCCTGCGGTATTCAGTGTTGGTGTCAGTGCCGATTCCGGTCCGGGACTGGTCTTTATCACCTTGCCCTATGTGTTTCAGGAAGCATTTGGTTCGGTTCCCGTACTCGAGTATGTGTTCTCCGGCCTGTTTTACATCTTGTTGCTCTTGGCTGCCCTGACCAGCAGCATTTCCATGCACGAGATAAGTACGGCATACATTCACGAGACATTCAAGCTCAGCCGTCCCAGAGCAGCAACCATCGTTACGGTCATCTGCCTTGTCATGGGAGTGGCCTGTAGCCTGTCCTTTGGCGTGTGGAAGGATGTTACCGTCATGGGACGTGGTTTCTTTGACCTGTTTGACTTTATTACGGCCAAGTTCCTCATGCCTCTTGGCGGTCTGCTCATCTGTACCTTTGTGGGTTGGGATATGAACAAGAAACTTGTTGCAGCAGAGCTTGATTCACGGTTCACCTCGTTGCTCATGATTCTGTTCAGCTGGGTAGCACCGATAGGAATAGGTATTATATTTGTTTATGGTTTGATTAGCGGATAATGGAAAAGCATGTAAACTTCAGTTCCCGTATGGGAGCCATCTTTGCTGCGGCAGGCAGTGCCGTGGGATTGGGTAATATATGGCGTTTCCCTATGTTGGTTGGCGACAATGGCGGTGCGGCATTCATTCTTATATATATTCTGTCTATATTGCTCATCGGCATACCTATCATGGTGGGCGAGTTCGTTATTGGCCGCCACACACAGACCAATATGATAGATGCATTTCGCCAGTTGGCTCCAGGCAAGTGGTGGCGTATCATAGGCTTTATGGGCATAGGTGTGGCATTCCTGATACTGAGCTACTATATCGTGGTCAGTGGCTGGACGCTTTATTATGCCTATAGCAGTTTCACAGGAGCACTGTCGGACCCTTCTTGTGACTATGAGGCCTTTTTCAACAATTACGTAGCCAATCCTTGGCTCTGTCTTCTGTCTGCCGTCATATTTATGCTTTTGACTCACCTGATTATCATACGTGGGGTGCGTGATGGTATAGAGAAATGTTCCAAGGTGCTCATGCCCATGCTTCTGCTTATCATCGGCATATTGGTGGTGTGTACATTCAGTATGCCAGGCATTCACAAGGGTATTTCCTTCCTGCTGAAGCCCGACTTTTCCAAGTTGACCATTTCTGTGGTTTTGGATGCCATGGGGCAGGCTTTCTACTCATTGTCCGTTGCCATGGGCTGCTTGTGCACCTATGCAAGTTATTTTGGCCGCAACACCCGTCTGGTATCTTCCGCACTGAGCGTAAGTTCTATAGACACTTTTGTGGCAATTTTGAGCGGTTTCATTATCTTTCCTGCTGTCTTCTCTGTTCCCGGAGTAGAGGCCAATGCCGGTCCTGGCCTGGTATTCCAGACACTGCCTTACGTGTTTAATATGTCGTTTGGCAATGTTCCTTTCCTGGCCTACATATTCAGCGGATTGTTTTATGTCCTGCTCTTCTTGGCTGCTTTGACAAGTGCAATATCCTTGCACGAGGCAGTAACGGCCTATGTGCATGAGAATTGGAAACTGCCCAGAAAGAAGGCCTCCACTATCGTTTCTGTGGCTTCCATGTCGCTTGGTGTTTTCTGTTGCCTGAGTTTTGGAGTACTAAGCCATTGGACTGTGTTTGGGCTTACTGTCTTTGATTTGCTCGATGTGGTTTCTTCCAACATAATACTGCCCCTGGGCGGAGTGCTGCTGGCATTGTTTGTCGGCTGGTACCTTAGCAAGGCATTGGTGCGCCGGGAGATTACCAACGACGGACAAGTGTCGCAACGCGTATTCCCCATCATCATGTTCCTGCTGCGTTGGGTTGTCCCGATTGCCATTCTTTCCATGTTTGTCAAGGGTCTTGTGGAGATGATTGGTATTTAGTATGAAGAGGCGAGGATGGTTCAAGCGCTCTCAACTATGGTTCCTTCTCATAGTTCTGAATGCTTGCTTGGTGGTATTGGGCGCAATCTTCCTGTCAAAGTACAGGAATGACAAGAATGTTGGAGTGGGGGAGAGCATCACCTCCCTTTCCAATGCCAAATTGTCATCCGCCTCTCCCCAATACTATGCCGTTGACGCTGTCCAGCCGGATTCTTTCTTCTTTGACCCCAATGTAGCAGATAGTACCCAGTTGCTGCGTCTTGGCTTGGCACCGTTCCAGGTGCGCAGCATTTATCGCTATCGTGCCAAGGGCGGACGTTTCAGTACCAAGGATGATTTCCGCCGGGTCTATCGCCTGACCAATGAGCAATGGGAACGCCTGTCGCCACTAATTCGTATAGACCGCAGGTATCAGCTTGTAGATGTTCAGCAGAATACGCCACGAACCTATTCGCCGCGCAATGAAAGGGCGTCTGTTGCAGATGCTACCGCCAAATCGGCCAACGAGATTGTGGATTCTGCTTTGCCGGAACCTATGCCCCGTCCTGCTTATCCCATAAAATTGACTGGCGATGAAACCGTGGATATCAATACTGCCGACAGTATCCTTCTCTGCCGTATTCCCGGGATAGGTCCCTATTTTGCCCGCAAGATAGTACAGTATCGCCGACGCCTGGGCGGCTATGTTTCTACCAGTCAGTTACTGGAAATCGAGGACTTCCCTGCCGATGCTATAGCATGGATGGTTGTGGAGGATACGGCAGTGGAAAGTAAACTGGCTGTAAACCGCCTGAGCACACGAAAACTGATGAAGCATCCCTATATGGGCTATTATCGTGCTCAGGATATTGCCGACTATAGTCGTGTTCATGGTCCCATTCGTGATGCAGAAACGCTCAAGACCTTGCCCCATTTCACTCAAGAGGATATTCATCGTCTGCTGCCCTACCTGTCCTTTGAGTAATCTTCCTTTTTTCCAGTAGCAGAATTGCTGCATCACTAATGCCTCTTCTCCATCTGCCAGAAGTCTTGCCTTGGGCAGAACGCTGAGATTTCATCCATTGTCTTGTTCGGATGCTGACTTGCCCCCATATATGCCCTCGGGAGGACCAAGCCTTGACGTCCCGAGGACCGACCCGAGAGTTCCCGGTTCTTTCGCCTCGGTCTTCGGGAGGGCTAATTTTGCCCCCTGGCAGTGCTTCATGTATATGCTCTTGCGATTCGTTGCATCCTGCCGGCTTTATGTGGCAATAGCCCCGTAGTCATCACTCTATTACTACGAATAAACGTTAAAATCCCGCCGATGTCGCAATTTTCCAATATCTAAGTATTGCGATATTCGTGGGCATTGCCTTACTTTGCCCTTGCAAACGTACCATTAAACCATTATCTGTATATGAAACGCAATGAGAATACACTTACCCGATTGGAGTTCGAAGTGATGAACATCCTCTGGGACCTGGACCGCCCTGCCTGTGCATGGGACGTGCTTGGAAGATGGGCAGAACCCAAACCCGCCTATACCACGGTGGCAACCTATCTGAAGGTGCTCTACGAGAAGGGATATTTGGATTTTTCCAAAAATAAGGGCGAGGGCAAGACTCACATGTACGAACCTCTTGTATCGCGTGCCGAGTACACGCGCAGAACCATGCAGGATGTGAAGAAGAACTTCTTTGGCGGCAGCCTAAAGTCCATGTTCAGCTATTTCATACGCGAAGAGAAACTTACACCCGAGGAAATCCGCGAACTCCTGTCTTCGGTGGAGGAGGATGAGCAGCAGTAAGGTTTCTGATTACCCTGAACCTTCAACCCCAAAAATCTACCTTTGTCTATGTTAGAGGCAATATTTCTTTATTCCATCCGCTCCGCTTTCGTGCTGACACTGCTCTACGTGCCATACATGCTCATTCTCAGGAAGGAGAGCTTCTTCCGTCTGAACAGGGCGGTGCTCCTGCTCATACTCCTGTTCTCCGTGGTACTCCCCGTGGTGGATGTCCACTTCTTGTCATTGGACAGCCATCCTGTGGTTCAGGCCACCAAGGACCAAATGCTGCAGGTAGGCATACCCGTGCATGGATACCACCTTTTGCCGGAACTGGATGTACAGGCACGGCATGTCCCGACTCAGATTTCCTGGTTCCGCATCGTTTCCGTGCTCTTCTCTCTTGTGGCTCTGGCCATTCTCCTGTGGCGGACAGTGCAAGTTCTGCGTATGAACCACGAGGTGACATGCGGCAGCCTTTGGCATGAGATAGAAGGCGGTGTCCACATACATTGCCGCGGAGGCGAGGTGTCGCCGTTCAGTTGGATGAACCATGTGGTAATATCGGAAAAGGACTTCCACGAGAACGGACGTGAAATCCTGCTCCACGAAACAGGCCATATCCGTGCTCTGCATTCCTGGGACTTGCTTCTGCTGTCTGCCGTGCAGATACTGCAATGGTGGAATCCATTGGCCTATGTGCTTGGCATGAGCCTAAGGGATGTGCATGAATACGAGGCCGACGACAATGTCCTCCGACATGGTGTCTCGGCACGTGAATATCAGCTATTGCTTATAAAAAAAGCTGTTGGCGCCAGCTCCTACACTTTTGCCAACAACTTCAATCATAACTTAACCTTAAAACGTATCATTATGATGCAAAAATCCAAATCCAGTGTGTGGATGCGCAGCAAGGTGCTGTACATCATCCCTATGGCAGGCCTGGCACTCAGTGCCTTTGCCACCAGTGAACCAACGTCCCCTTCCGGCGGCAGCATTGCCATAGACGAGGACAAAGTTATTAAAATTTCGTCATCTGTGCAAGAAGGCCATGGGATTTCTGCTGTTCCCATGCAAACAGACGGCAAGGATGTTGTCTATCTCCTGAACGGCAAGGAGTCGTCCGGCGACGTGATTCGCAACTTGCCTACTCTGGACATCGCTTCCATGACGGTAATCAAGAATGGCGATGCATCCAAGTCTCTTGGCTATGCCGGCAAAACGGTGATTGTGATTGAAACCAAGACAAAACTGGACACCCTGAAGGTCAACATTGTGGAGAACCCTGCATGGAATGCCCAGTTCAAGGGAGGGGAGATTGCAATGATGCAATGGCTCAGTAGGAACACCCGTTATCCAAAGGTTTCCCAATCCGCCGGTGTGCAGGCAAGGGTGAATGTGCAGTTCTATGTTTCGGAAACGGGCAGGATATTCAATGTCAGGGCTGTATCTGTTGGGTGCCAGGAACCCGAAGACGGCCAGACCTTGGAGGAACTTATTGTTCAATCCTATGCCAAGGAGATGGCGGCTCAAGGCAAAACTCTTTCTGCAGAGGAGTCTCAGGCCTACAAGGCTGCGATGATGGCTTTGCTCAAGGAGGCCGAAAGGGTAGTGCGTGAAATGCCCGAATGGGAACCTGGCTATCTCGACAAGGAGAAGACAAAACCCTGCACAGTGAAGTTTGTCCTGCCAATCATGTTCAGACTGGGCTAACTATTTGCACTGTCTGGCTAATAAAAACTCAATCCCAAAATCAGTGTTTTGGGATTGAGTGCTATATATATAATAAGGTGTATAGTATTATTCCGCATTCATGTGGTTCCACCCTTGAGCCTTGAGCTCGAATTCGCTTCCATCGCGGCAAATCAGGGCCTTGCCCAATTCCGGTTTTGTAATGTAGCCGATTACTTTCACGTCTTCTATGGCACTGACAATCTCATTTGCCGTCAGGGGCACGGTAAAGAGCAGTTCGTAGTCCTCGCCGCCGTTCAGGGCGCAGGTGCTGACGTTCATATTGAACTCCTCTGCCGCCACGGCGGTCTGGTAATCCAAGGGGATGCGCTCCTCATAGATACGGCATCCGCACTGGCTCTGTTCGCAGATGTGCATCAGCTCGCTGCTCAGGCCGTCGGAGATGTCTATCATGGAGGTTATCTTCACGTTGGCCAGGCGCAGTTTCTCCACGATGTCCTTGCGTGCCTCGGGTTTCATCTGGCGTTCCAAAAGGTATTCCTTGCCGGCAAAGTCGGGTTGAGGGATCTGTGCTATGGCTTCTTCCACGCTGGTACCGTTCTTCTGTGCCTGTCGGGTGGTTTCCGCTACCTGCTGGTTATATACGGCCTTCTCGCGTTCCAGTATCTGCAGGCCCATGTATGCTGCACCTAAGTTGCCCGACACGCAGATGAGGTCGGTCTCCTTTGCTCCGTTGCGGTATGCTATGTCCTCGCTTTTGGCAGTGCCTATGGCAGTGATGCTGATGGCCAGGCCTGTCATGCTGCTGGTGGTGTCTCCGCCCACGATGTCCACGCCATGCTGTTGGCATGCCAGTTTCATGCCGGAATACAGTTCCTCTATGTCCTCCACCATGAAGCGTTTGCTGATGGCCAGGCTTACGGTGATCTGTCGTGGCGTGCCGTTCATGGCATATATGTCGCTTAGGTTCACCATGACGGCTTTGTAGCCCAGATGGCGCAGGGGCATGTATGTCAGGTCGAAGTGTACGCCTTCCATCAGCATGTCCGTGGTTAC
Source organism: Bacteroidaceae bacterium (assembly GCA_045612965.1). Taxonomy (GTDB): domain Bacteria; phylum Bacteroidota; class Bacteroidia; order Bacteroidales; family Bacteroidaceae; genus Physcousia. The sequence goes on from JAZLAC010000021.1 coordinate 20,670, forward strand.
CAATGTTTGCATCCCCGTTTCAGGGCAGATTACAGCGCAGTCGTCGCCCACGCCTTTGAAGGTGGATTCGTTCTTGTTCTCTGTGTCCTTGGTGAGATGCTTTATTAAGCCGAACTCACCCAATTCTGCTATTTCCAATGTATATTTGTGTTTGCTTGTTATGAACGTGCAATCATCTCACGCATGATGGCTGCCATGCGCGGCTGTGCTTCGGCAGCGGCTTTCTGTACGTCTTCGTGAGTTATCTTTACAATTTCCGCAAAGCCTCCCAGGTCCGTGATGATGCTTATGCCAAAGCACTTGATGCCGCAATGGCGTGCCACTATTACTTCGGGCACTGTGCTCATGCCCACGGCATCGGCTCCCCAGCGTGCAAACATGCGGTATTCCGATGGGGTTTCGTAGGCAGGTCCTTGTGTGGCCAGATATACGCCATGCTGAACCTTTATGCCCTTTTCCTGGGCGATGGAATCGGCCAAGTCTATCAGGGCAGGGTCATAGGCATGTCCCATGTCGGGGAAGCGTGGCCCCTGGGGAATGTTCTCGCCGCGCAGAGGGTTTTCTGGCATGAAGTTTATCTGGTCGGCAATGATCATCAGGTCGCCAATCTGGAAGTCGTGGTTTGTTCCGCCGGCAGCATTGCTGACGAAGAGGGTCTTTATGCCCAGTTCGCACATTACACGGATGGGGAAGGTAACCTGCTTCATGTCGTAGCCTTCGTAGTAGTGGAAGCGTCCCTCCATGGCCAGTATGTCCTTTCCTCCAAGTCGGCCGAATATCAGGCAGCCGGCATGCCCCTCAACCGTGCTTACGGGGAAATGGGGGATGTCTGTATATGGGATAACCAGTTCCTTTTCTATCTCCTTGGCCAGTTCTCCCAGACCTGTTCCCAGGATAATGGCTGTTTCAGGCTTTGTCGTCATCCTGGTCTTGAGCCATTCAGCCGTTTCTAAGATTCTTTTGTACATAACCTGTGATTTTATCGTTGAACAAAATGCCCTTTCCCTGCAGGAAGTGTATCTTTATGGGCATCACCCAGATGTGTCGTGCTAACTTGTCGGGAAGGTCCTGTATGGACATCAGTCTTGTAACGTCCTTTTCCGTGGTTACGATTATTCGTGGTTCGGGCAGGGTCTCCAGTTTGCGTGTGATATTCTCTATGTCGTTCAGATCGTAATAGTGGTGATCGCGGAAGTCCATGCTTTCCACCGAGGCAAAGCGTCTGCTTATATCTATCTTCATCTGCTTGGGGCATCCTATGCCTGTCGCGAGCAGCACGTTGCATCGTTCCATTTCCTTTGCACTTCGTATTTCGTGCGTAGCCATATTCACCATTCTTCCGTACTTGAATGTGCTGAAAAACAGCTGCTGGTATGGCCTCAGTTTCAGTGATTCCGCAATTATCCTGTACTGCATGGGCGACATTTCTTCGGGACATTTTGTCACGATAACCATGTTGGCTCTGTCCTTTCCTTTTGCCGATTCCCTTAGTCTGCCTGCCGGCAGTATCATGTCCTGTGTTATCAAGCGGTGGTAGTCGGTAAGCAGGATGCTGCGTCCTGGGGTTACGTATCTGTGCTGGAAGGCATCGTCCAGCAGTATCACCTGTACGTCTTTTGTTTCGGGATCGTTCATCAGGCGTTCTATGCCACGGCACCTGTTAGCATCTACGGCAACATAAATGTCAGAAAACTTTTGTGCCATCTGCCATGGCTCGTCTCCAATAGTTTCCATTGGAGTGTCGGGCGTGGCCAAAACGTATCCGCTGCTCTTGCGCTTATATCCTCTGCTCAGCACCGCCACCTTATAGTCCTTGGACAGCAGGCGGATAAGGTGCTCGATATGAGGGGTCTTGCCAGTGCCTCCGACCGTTATGTTTCCAACGGCAATGACGGGGATGTCATAACGTTTGCTTTTGAGCACTCCCCAATCAAAAAAGCGGTTACGGACATACGTCACCATGCCGTATATCCACGATAACGGAGTTAGCCATTTGTATGTCCTTATAAGTTCGCCTTCCATAGGTTTATATGCCTTACAGCATGCTTTTAGTCGAACAAAGGTAACCATTTTATTCCTTACTTCCAAAGTATTTAAGCATTTTTGGCAAATCCTCCCTTTGACAGGGGACAAAACCCTGCTCCAATGTCATAAATTTCCACTTTCCCCTCCTCCTCCTCCTTGCCAACTCATTGCATCATCATGCTCCAAACCTCCTGCTGTTTACAACCGCTAATGCTATCTTTTCCTAGTTCCTCATAGTCTTTCCAATGGTTTCCTATGTTTTCCTATGTCCTCCCAGTTTTCCGTTTTCCTTTTTCCGCTTACTTTGTCCCTCTGAGACAGGGGGACGAGCGAAGCGGAGGGGGTGGATAGTTTCCCGCTCCCCGCTTTTGAGAACGGAAAACTCCTATCTTTCCTAGTCCCTATAGGCTTTCCTATGTTTTCCTATGCCTTCCTATGTTCTCGCACCTTTCCGTTTTCCGTTTTGACTTTTCCGTTTGTATCATCCACCCCCTCCGTCGCTTCGCTCCTCGTCCCGCCTGTCTCAGGGGGACAGTTTGCTGGCGCAGTGAGCGGTAGGGCGGTAGGGACGCTGCGTGCAGCGTCCGCATAGTTTCCGTTTTCCGTTTCCCTTTTCCGCTCCCTATATATATAATAAATAAGGTGTCCCCTTCCTTTATCCCCCTCTCTCTCCCCCTTTTGCGTGTCTTTTTTACATTTTTTTGAAAAAAAGTGCTTGAATCCTTTGCCGGTTTCAGGAAAAGCGATACCTTTGCACTCGCAAAACGGGAACAACTCCTACTAACCGG
>JAZLAC010000022.1:0-110790 GCA_045612965.1 Bacteroidaceae bacterium
AGATGTAAAAAACATGCCCAAAGTGTAGTCAGCGAACACTACATCAACTATGCCAGTCTTCTGGAACTGGCTCTACAGGCCAATTTTGAGCAAGGGTGTAGTCAGTGAGTCAGTAAGTCAGTACAAATTTTTTTTTATTCACCTCTATTACTATATAGAATTTTTTTTATAGTATAATATTATATAAAATATAGGTAATGTGTAGTAAGAAATCTACTGACACTACTGACTTACTGACTACACCTTTGGAATGATACAATTATCCTGATGCTAGTGAGGGGTTGTGGCAAAATCATAATGTTTGGTACACAAAAAAGACAGGAAGATAACGTTACTGTATCTTCCTGTCTGTGGTAACCCGCTCGGGGTTCGAACCCGAGACCCCTTCATTAAAAGTGAAGTGCTCTACCTACTGAGCTAGCGAGTCAACCTGGGATGCTAATCTTTCTCATTAGCGGGTGCAAAGGTATAACAAAAAAATGAATTGGACAAATAATAAGTGTAAAAAATACTAATTATTGTTTATTGTTAACCTTTGGCTAGATGGATCGTAATGTACGTAATATCTGTAAAGGGAGCGCCCATTGTCCCCTTGAGAAATAATTCCTTGGTTGTTTAGGTCGTAGGCACGATTGCATGTGGCGCAAGTGGCACTACCTCCCGTTTTTAGCTCCAGACGCTTGGTGATATGAAAATCTCTGTGGCAATTTGAGCATGATAAATCAAAGCAAATTACATGGCTTTCTGAGGCTAGCATTTCGGGTATGGTGGGGAGACCAACTATGAGTCCTGTGCCTCCAAGTCCTAATTGAAAATTATTATATCCTTGTATTGCCGTCCATGGTATTTCATCAGTGTGTGATGGTGTGCTAGGACTCTTGATAAGGTATCTTTGTGCTCCAACGGTGATAGAGCAAAATTCACCCAATGATGTGCATGCACGATAGAGATTGGGTGCGGCACTAACAGGTTTGTATGTAAACTTGGCTCGAAAATCAGAGTACTTGTCTATTGCTTCTTGGCAAGAAGAGAAAATGCTGATTGACAGGAGTACAACCAGCATTTTTATAAAGGATATGAATTTTGTTCTTCTCATTGTTATGACAGGAGGGCATTCATGGCTTGGTCGATGCGCTCAAAGTGGAAATCATTTACGATAGAATCCATCAGTTGGGCAATCTCTTGGTTGCACAGATTGCCTATGCTTCCTTCGTGGGTGTGCTGGATGTTCTTGTTGGGTGTGAACTTGCCAGCTTCGATGTCAAGACCTACCTTCTTGTATGCATCGCGGAAAGGCATTCCTTCGGTGGCTAGACGATTGACCTCCTCTACTGAGAAGATTAGGTCGTAGCGAGAATCGGAGAGGATGTCTTCATTAACGGTCATTTCGCGAATGATGTATGCTGACATTTGTAGGCAATCTCTTAATTCCTGGAATGCTGGCAAGAATACCTCCTTTATGATTTGAAGGTCACGGAAATATCCCGAAGGCAGATTGTTCATAATCATCATAATCTGCTGGGGTAGTGTTTGAAGTTTGTTGCACTTAGCTCGTGTAAGTTCAAACACATCGGGATTCTTCTTGTGAGGCATGATGCTACTACCAGTGGTACATTCCTTGGGGAGGTGTACGAAGGCAAAATTCTGAGAATTGAAGAGACATGCATCAAAGGCCATTTTGCTAACAGTACTGGCTACAGATGCCATAGCGAATGCTACGTTGCGCTCGGTTTTGCCGCGTCCCATCTGTGCATATACCACATTGTAATCCATTGAGTCGAAGCCGAGCAATTGAGTGGTCATGCTACGATTCAAGGGGAAGCTGCTACCATAACCAGCGGCAGAACCAAGGGGATTGCGATTGGTTTGACGATAAGCTGCCTGAAGCATCATCATATCGTCTACGAGAGATTCGGCATAAGCACCAAACCAAAGGCCGAAGCTAGAAGGCATGGCTATCTGCAGGTGAGTATATCCTGGCATGAGGACATGCTTGTATCGCTCGCTTTGTGCCTGAAGAGCCTTGAATAGAGAAAGGACGTCCTCGACGATGAGACGCAATTGGCGACGGGTGAATAGGCGAAGGTCTACAAGTACCTGGTCATTGCGTGAACGGCCAGAGTGTATCTTCTTGCCCATCTCACCAAGGGCTTTGGTGAGCATGAGTTCCACTTGTGAGTGAACATCCTCGCACCCATCCTCAATGATGAAATCTCCATTTACCGCCTGAGCGTGTATCTTCTTTAATTCTGCTAGCAAAGTAATAAGTTCCTCTTTCTCAAGAAGACCAATGCTTTCAAGCATGGTGATGTGGGCCATTGAGCCCACAACATCATCTTGTGCTAGGTAGAGGTCCAACTCGCGGTCGCGACCAACGGTGTACCTTTCTATTTCTGCGTTAATTTCAAAACCTTTATCCCAAAGTTTTGCCATAGTCGTTTGTTAAATTATGATAATTTGGCTTACGCAACCATTCTCCCTTCAGAGAGAGCTAGTAAGGAAGCTGAGAAAGCACTTGTGCCAATCCTTCGGGAGCTTTTTCCAACTTAGATTCAATCATCTTGCGGATGAAGAAGTTGAGCTCTGCACCAATGGTAACCTTCAGACGGCTGGTATTCTCGTCATTGGGCAACATCTGAATCCAAAGGGTAACCTGAATGGGAGCACCCTCCAATTCCATCTTGACAAGCTTAGGCTCAGCACGCTCTACGATACGTAGTGTGATATCGCCCAAGGGACCGATGTGACCAGAGAGGGTATCCTGAGTAAGCTCTAGGTTGCGGATATTATTGCGCAACTTTTGGAACTGCTCTGGAGTGGGACGCTTGTCGGCAGGAACCTGGCTATTGATAAGTTCTTCAAAGCGAGGATCGTCAACTTTTTCCTTCAGAGGTTGGATGTTGTTGAGGTCAGAAAGGCGTGCATATACTCGTTCTACGGGAGCATAGACAGTCTTTACGGAACTTTCGTATTTATTCATAAATGTAATGTCTAAAAAGTGGGTAAGTGTGTTGTCTTCTATTAGCCTTGCCACTCAGATGGAGCCTTGCGCCACTGGTTGAGAAGTTCTACTTCCTCCTCCTTGATATAACCAGTGCTTAGAGCCTGAGCAACAACTGCCTCATAGTTGGTAAGGGTAACAAGCTCTACGTTGGCATCCTTGAAAGCCTTCTCTGCCACGTCAAAACCATAGGTGTATGATGCAACCATGCCCACTACCTCGCAACCATAATTGCGGATGGCTTCAACTGCCTTCAAAGAGCTGCCGCCAGTGCTGATTAGGTCTTCTACTACAACTACCTTAGTGCCGGGCTTCAATTCACCCTCGATAAGGTTCTCAAGACCGTGATCCTTGGGTTTTGAACGAACATACACGAAGGGTAGGTTCAATGTATCAGCTACCATGGCACCCTGAGGAATAGCACCAGTAGCTACACCGGCAACTGCCTCTGCCTCGGGAAAACGCTCCATGATGAGACGAGCTGTCTCAATTTTAACGAAAGAACGGAGGTCGGGGTATGATAGAGTTTTACGATTGTCGCAATAGAAGGGAGACTTCCAACCGCTTGCCCATGTGAAGGGATTGGTGGGTTGAAGCTTGATGGCCTTGACTTTCAATAGCTTGTCGGCAAAAATAGATTCTAATGTCTTCATATCAATATATTTTTAGTGGTTTATAAATTTCTTGTCCTTGCAAAGATAGTGTTTTTTTATTAATAATGTGTTATGATTCGTCTATAATTTTTGTGATTTCGTGTAATTCAAATCCACGTTGTATGGCAAATCGTATGATTTTTGTCCTTGCTTCATAGCTTTCGGTTTCCGGCAAGGTGCGTTGCTTGCTTTCGATCACGCCTTTCAAGACCTCTTCATATTCGTGTTGAGGAATGTTGTTCAGTGCCTCGTTAATCTCCGCCTCGGGTATGTGCTGAAAGTAGAGCATATTTTTGATTTTTACTCGTCCCCAGTGAGCAAATCTAAACTTGTCGTTGACGTAGGCCCTAGCATATCTTGATTCGTCAATAAATTTCTCGTCGATGAGGCGATCGATAATTTTGTCTATATCAGGTGTACAAATGCCCCATTTTTTGAGCTTGTTGGTAATATCATAGATGCAATGCTCGGATGTGCTACAAAGCGAGGCAGCCCGTTGGAGAGCCTGCTCATAGCTGAGCGTACGCGATGCGATTTTTGCCATATTGGTCGTTGATGATTATTGGTTCCTTGAAACCAAAGGAAGTGAGCAATTGTTTGATTTTATCTGGGAAAGCCTGGTTGATTTCCAAGCAAATCCATCCACCGGGATTCAAATGAGACAGGGCGTATGAAACGATGGCACGATAGAAAATCAAGGGGTCGGAATCGGGAACGAAGAGTGCTATATGAGGCTCGTGCATGAGCACATTGAAGCGCATGTTATTTGCTTCGCTTGCACAAACGTAGGGAGGATTGCTCACGATTATATCCCACTTATCCGAACAAGGGGATGGTTGTAAGATATTTTCGTGAATAAAACTTATCTCTGCACCAAGGTTGCTGGCATTCTTAGTTGCTATGCTCAATGCGTCTTCTGAAATGTCCATAGCAGATAGTTTGTAGCCCTCCAAAGCAAGCGAAATGGCTATACAACCACTACCTGTTCCGATGTCCAGAATTTGCGTCTGAGCAGGCACTCTATCGCCAGCAAGCGAGATTACGGTCTTCACCAACTCCTCTGTTTCAGGCCTGGGAATCAGTACACCAGGTGCCACGCTAAATCTGTGTCCACAAAAATCGGCAAAGCCCAAAATGTATTGTATAGGCTCGAATTTTTTGAGACGCTCCAGGATTTCCTTCAGCTGCTCTTGTTTTTCTTCGGAAATTTGGCTATCTTTGCCAAGCAATATGTCGGTATGGGACAAGCCAAAGCGCTCCTCCATAACCATGCGATAGAGAGCGTAGGCCTCCCTTTCTTCATAGTGATCTTCAAGTTCTTGTTTCCAATTCATGCCCCAAAGGTACGATTAAGTGCTGAAAGAAACAAAGAAAAGAGTATAGTATTTTCACAAATGGCTAAAAAATGACAACTGACGAGAAGTATATGCACAGAGCCATACAATTGGCCAGATGCGGTGAAGCTAGTGTGGCGCCCAATCCTATGGTGGGTGCGGTGATTGTGTGCCGAGACAAGATAGTGGGCGAGGGTTTTCATCGTCAGTATGGCGGTCCTCATGCCGAGGTTAACGCTATCAATAGTGTGAAATTGGAGGGTAAGTCTTTGGCAAACTTTCGAAACGATGAGGAAGTGCTGAGAGAGCTGCGTCAACTGATGTCTGAAGCCACCATGTACGTTACCCTTGAGCCATGCTCGCATTGGGGGAAGACACCACCATGTTGCGAGTTGATTATAGAGGTTGGCATCAAGCGAGTGGTGGTTGGCATGCTTGATCCCAATGCCAAGGTCAATGGCGAAGGTATTCGCAGGATGCAAGAAGCAGGAATAGAAGTAGTTACAGGTGTGCTAGAGAAAGAGTGCCGGGCAATAAATCCTCGTTTCAATACTTTTCATAGCCAGCATCGTCCATGGATAACTTTAAAGTGGGCACAATTGTCTGATGGCACTATCGGATGCAAGACGAAGGATGAGAATCGATTGCATATATCCACTCCCTTTACTCAAATGCTGGTGCACCGTTTACGTGCTCGTTGTCAGGCAATAATGGTAGGAACAAATACGGCCATTAACGACCATCCCTCTCTAACCACCAGATTGTGGCAAGGAGCATCTCCACTTAGGGTGACAATCGATAGAAGAGGCGTGCTGAACGATGACTTTGCAAAGAGCGAAGTGGAGACGGTGGTGTATCGCAATGAGATACTCTCCGAAATCCTTTACGACCTGCACAAGCGAGGAGTACAGCACCTGATGGTGGAGGGTGGAAGCAAGCTTTTGCAAAGTTTCATCGATGCAGGTCTTTGGGATGAGGCGAGAGTGGAAATTTCTCCACAAACTGTAGCTGAAAGTGTGGGAGAAGAGTGGCAAGAAAGAGTTGTTGCACCTATGTTAAAAGGAGCAGAGTTGTATGAAGAATACTATGTTGAAGGGCATAAAATGTTAAAAATTCTTAAATCTGCACACTTTTGATGCCATATTTGGCAGAGAATTGGAATAAATGCAGTACTTTTGTGACCAAATTGCATATTATAATGTACACGAACAGAAAAAAGATTACAGAAAAGCTCTTCCGCCTGGTATTTCCCCTGGTGGTGCTGGTGACATTCTTGACATCATGTATGTCGGATACTGAATACGAAACCACGGCTAGCAATAAGTGTTACATTTCCAAAGTTTCGTTCAATTCCTTCAGAAAGAAGTTGAGCATCAAGGCATCAGACGGAGTGACAGATAGCACATACTATTCGACTTACTCTGCATCGAATTGGATTTTCACCATCGACAATAAGACGTTGTTTATTGAGAATCGCGATTCGTTGCCTTGCAATACCGACTTGTCTCGAGTGGTCATGAATCTCTCATACGTTGGTGGTGTTGCTTACTATAAGAGTTCTGACGCATGGGACGATGACCCCTGGGTGTCTTACAATTCCGAGGATAGTATCGACCTTCGCAAACCACTGTTCATCAAAGTGATAGCCACGGACAATACTGAGCGCAAGTACACTCTTCGCATCAATATCCACACCCAAGAGGGTGATTCTCTGCATTGGAATACCGTAGAAACATCCAGTGCCATCAGTGGCGAATACCCCATGAAGGCCATTGCTTGGGAAGAGCAGATGGGCGTATTGACCAACAATGGTGGCGCTCTGCTATGGTCGGCACACGATAATGCCAACTCTGGCGCATGGAGCGAACAGGTGACAAATCTTCCCTTGACAACTGACGTTTATTCATTGACCAAGAACTCTCAGTCGCTCTTTGTTAATACTACCGATGGCGAGATTTACTCCAGCACCGATGGAACCAGTTGGTCATTGCTTAGTCAGAAGCAAGGTCACCGCTTAATTGGAATCTCCAACAGTAAAATATACGTTTTGGATGGCCAAAACATACAAAGCACTCTTCTGAACAACATTTCTTGGTCGGGAGAGAGTTTTGATGACTCCGAAAGTCTTCTCCCAAGCCAGGAAATCGCATTTTTGACCTACCAACAGAATTCCGACCTCACAAGAATGATATTCCTGGGCAATAGAAGCGAGGCTTCTGATACAACGGCCGTGGTGTGGTCAAAGTGCTGGACGGATTTTGAAAAGGAGGAAAACGAAACATGGATGCACTATACCCGTAGTTGGGTGAATACCTCCCAGTTGCCAAGGTTCTCGCAGATGAATCTGATGTATTACGACAATATGCTGATGATGATGGCTGGCGAGAGTCTTGATGGTAGCATTAGTGCCCTCGAACGAATATACTATAGTCAGGACAACGGTTTGACATGGTGGCGTTTGCAAAGCATTCTGCCTCCTGCCGACTTGAAGGGCACAGACGGATATCTCACGGCGGCCGTGGATGCAGACAATTTCATCTGGGTAATAGCAGGTGGCAAGGCATATCGTGGTCGTATCAATAGATTAGGCTTCATCCGCCAGGATATATATTAAAAGCGCTCAACGAGATTGAAAAGGATATACACTATACTATTGCTGATATTCTCCATGAGAGGCCTCTCTGCTCAGGAGTTGCTCGAATACAGATGGGATGTTGGCGGAGGATTAGGAATGTGCTATTACTTGGGCGATGTCAATAGTACTCCATTCTCTGGCGGTAGTGTGATGGGGGCCTTTACCTTAAGAAGGAATTTCAATCCTCGTATGGCTCTGAAACTGAATCTTGCCTACGGAAGATACGGCGGTACCTCCAAGGGCTACTTCCTTCCAGAAGGTCCTTCGTTGCCAGATAGAGCTGACGATATAGCATTCAAAGGAAATGTGGTGGATATTGGTGCTCAATTTGAGTTGAATTTCTGGGGATACGGTTTAGGCCCTGGCTACAAGAAATTGTCGCGCATCACCCCATACGCCATCCTGGGCGTGGGCACTACGGTAGGAATAGTGGAAGGAGCCAATAGCTTTGGCATCAACTTTCCTCTGGGCGCAGGAATAAAATACAAAGTAATGCCCCGTTTGAACTTTATCTTCGAGTGGACGCATCGCTTTACTACGATAGACAAATTAGATGGGCCTCGTTTGAACGACCCATACGACATAGAGAGTTCTGGTTTGAAGAATAAGGATATATACTCCTTCTTCATGTTTACACTAACATATGACATAAGTCCAAAATACCGACTATGCAACAATTAGACAATAGCCGTATACCGGCGCACATAGCCATAATCATGGATGGCAACGGCCGTTGGGCCAAGGCAAAGGGTTTACCTCGTACTGCAGGACACGTTGAGGGTGTAGCAACAGTAAAGAAAATTACCGAGGAAGCCACAAGGCTAGGTGTCAAGTATCTGACGCTTTATACCTTCAGTACCGAAAACTGGAATCGCCCAGTAGAGGAGATTGAGGCTCTGATGCATCTCGTTCTTACCAATTTGGAGGAAGAGATTTTCATGAAGAACAATGTGCGCTTCCGCATGATTGGCGAGATGGAGCGTCTTCCACAAAGTGTACAGAAGAGATTGTCAGAGTGCATAGAGCGTACCAGCGTAAACACTGGTATGACTATGATTGTTGCACTGAGTTATAGTAGCCGTTGGGAGTTGACAAGAGCAGCTCGCATGCTTGCCGAGGACGTAAAAGAGGGTCGCCTCTCGTCTGAAGACATCAACGAGGAGATGATTAGCTCTCGCTTGACAACAAACTTCATGCCCGACCCCGACTTGCTGATACGTACAGGCGGCGAACTACGTATAAGCAACTATCTGCTATGGCAATGCGCATACTCAGAGTTCTACTTTACCGACGAGTTTTGGCCCGATTTCAATGAGGAATCTTTGCGCAAGGCAATAGCTGATTATCAGCAGCGTCAACGCCGTTATGGAAAAACAGGAGATCAAGTTTCAGATGAAGAATAATATATACATTATTTTATATATAATCTTGTTGTGCCTGGTGGCTCTACCTGCCAAGGCGCAATATGTCAAGCGTGACACCGCGGTGGTCATTGACTATAGCCGCACTCCTCGCGAGGTGGTGGTCAAGAACATTGCGGTAGAGGGCATACCCAATTACGATGTGGCTATGCTGGCACGTCTCTCTGGCATCAATGTCGGAGATCACATTACTGTGCCAGGCGAAGAAATTACTCAAGCCATCAAGCGTTATTGGAAGAATGGCTTGTTCTCCAACGTGGCCATCAATGTCGACTCTATCATCAACGACTCTGTGTATCTGCACATACACCTGGCTCCTCGTCCACGTATATCGAAAATCAACTACAACGGCGTACGTAAGTCGGAGAAGGACGATTTGAAGGACAAACTGGGTCTTGCAGAGGAAAGTCAGCTTACACCAAACACCATCAGAAATGCTAAAATCCTGGGTAAGCGCTACTTTGAGGACAAGGGCTTTAAAAATGCTGAGATAGAAATACTTCAGCACGATGACCCATCTGCTCCTGACAAGGTTGTCGTTGATGTAAACGTGAAGAAGAATGGCAAGATTCTTGTCAACAAGATCAACCTTTACGGCAATACCATTATACCAGAGAAGAAGTTGAAGGGTACACTCTTCACCAAGGGTGTATTGAAAACCATTCGTGAAAGAAAGGGTATCAACAACTGGTTGCGTAGCCACAAGTTTATAGATAGCAAGTACAAGGAGGCAAAGGAAAATCTTCAAAACTACTATGCCGAATTGGGTTACAGAGATGCTATCATCGTGGCTGATACCGTGAAGAATATTGATGAGAAGCATGTAGACATCAACATGTATGTCGAGGAAGGCAACAAGTATTACATCCGCAACATAGAATGGGTGGGTAATACCGTGTACAAGACAGATTATCTTCAGGCCGTACTTGACATGAAGAAGGGGGATGTCTATAATCAGAAACTCTTGAACGACCGTATTTCTACGGATGAATTCTCCATCGGTAACCTATATTATAATAATGGTTATGTATTCTATCAGTTGGATCCCGTCGAGGTAAACATCGTGGGTGATAGCGTGGATTTGGAAATGCGTATCTCCGAAGGTCCTCAGGCAAAGATCAGTCGCGTCAAGATTACGGGTAATGACCGTGTGTATGAGCACGTTGTCCGTCGCGAATTGAGAAACAAACCAGGCGACCTTTTCTCAAAGGCTGCTCTTGAGCGTTCTTATCGTGAAATTGCCAATATGGGTCATTTCAATCCAGAGAACATTCAACCAGACATTCAGCCAGATGGTACCAATGGTACCGTGGATATAGCATGGGGATTGGAGCCTAAGAGCAATGACCAGGTAGAGTTCTCGCTAGGTTATGGTCAGACGGGTGTTATCGGTAAGATTGGTTTGAAATTCTCAAACTTCTGCTTGTCCAATCTCTTCAAGAATGGCGGCTTGCGCCGTGGTATCATGCCTCAGGGTAATGGTGAAACATTCAGCATCAGTGGTCAAACCAATGGCACATACTATCAGCAGTACAGCATTCAGTATGTCAATCCTTGGTTTGGTGGCAAGCGCCCCAATGCTTTGTCTTTTGGTGCTTTCTATAGCAAGCAAACAGACGTGAGCGACCGTTACTACAACTCAGCTTATTACGACAACTATTACAACAATTATTATAATAGTATGTATGGATATGGCTATGGTTATGGTTATGGCTATGGTAGCAATTACGAAAATTTCTATGACCCCGACAAGTCTCAGCAAATCTTCGGTGTGTCATTGGGTTGGGGTAAGCGTTTGCGCTGGCCAGATGACTATTTCCAGTTGAATGCCGAACTTGCATATACAAGATATATGATGAAGGATTGGAATTACTTCTCATTGATGACAAATGGTAATTGCAACAACTTCGCATTGACCTTGGCATTGTCTCGTCATAGCCTCGACAATCAGATTTACCCTCGTAAGGGTTCTGAGTTGTTGATGTCCGTCTCAGTTACTCCTCCATATTCTCTATGGGATGGCAAGGATTATGCTAATTTGGCCAACAATCCTAATAGCAGTTCCTACAACAGAGAATTGCAGGAGAAGTATTCTTGGATTGAGTACCACAAGTGGAAGTTCAAGTTCCGCAACTTTACTGCACTTTCCAATCATGACAAGTGTTTCGTACTCATGACACGTGCCGAGGTGGGTATGCTAGGTTCGTACAACAAGCACAAACCCTCTCCATTTGAGAACTATTACATGGGTGGTGATGGTACTTCTGGTTACTCATCTATCTACTCTACAGAAACCATCGGTTTGCGTGGTTATGACAATGGTTCTATTACTCCTGGTGGTAATATGGGTTATGCATATACACGCTTCTCTCTGGAACTTCGCTATCCATTCCTCTTGGGCGCTAGTACCAACTTGTATGGCCTCGTGTTTGCCGAGGGTGGTAACTGTTGGAGCAGCATCAGCAAGATCAATCCCTTTGATATGAAGAAATCGGTGGGTGTGGGTGCACGTATCTTCTTACCCATGATCGGTTTGCTTGGTATTGACTGGGCTTACGGTTTCGACAAAGTACAGGGTGTAAGTACATATAGTGGTAGTCATTTCCATTTCGTTCTTGGTCAGGAATTCTAGTATAACCTAATACATATTAACCTATTGTGCAGAGCCTTTCATTATGAGTCTTTCTTGCACAATATTAAAAACACAGAATTATGAAAAGATTATTTTTTGCAATCATTGCTCTATGTGCATCTCTTATGCCTCTTAGTGCACAGAAGTTTGCCTTGGTAGATATGGAATACATTCTAAAGCATATTCCTGCTTACGAGCGTGCAGGAGAGCAGTTGAATCAGGTTTCCAAGAAGTGGCAAGCCGAGGTGGAAGTAATTCAAACCGAAGCTCAGAATATGTACAAGAAGTACCAATCAGAGTCAATGTTCCTTTCTGATGAGCAGAAGGTGAAGAGCGAAGAAGCTATCATCGCCAAGGAAAAGGAAGCTAGCGAACTGAAGAAAAAGTATTTCGGTCCCGAAGGAGAACTATTCAAGAAGCGTGAAAGTCTGATGGCTCCTATTCAGGACGAAATATACAATGCCATCAAGGACATCGCCGAACTAAAGGGATATAGCCTGATCCTGGATCGTGCTTCAGATGCCGGTATCATCTTTGCTTCGCCCAAGGCAGACATCTCTAATGAGGTCTTGGCTAAGCTCGGTTACAATTAATCATTCCAATTAAACGTAAATTAATAAACAAATAAATAAATATTTTTTTAAGATTATGAAGAAGATTCTTTTAGCTATTCTAATGATAGCACCCCTTACCATTATGGCTCAGGCTAAGTTTGCTCACTACAATCTTGCTGACATCGTTCCCCACATGAAGGAGTATACTACTGCTCAGACAGAGCTTCAGGCTATGGAAAAGCAATACTCTGAGGATATTAAGTTAATGCAGGATGAGTATCAGAAGAAGTTGACTGACCTTCAGAAGGAGTATAATAACCTATTGGAAAATGTACGCGCTCGTCGTGAGCAGGAGCTTAACGACCTTGGTCAACGTCTTCAGCAGAGCGTGCAAGATAGTCAGATGACTCTAGAGAAGGCTTCTCAGGAGAAGATGGCTTTGATTTATCAGAAGGTAAATGCAGCTGTTAAGAAATTGGCTGAAGCAGGTAACTATGTATATGTTGTTGATTTGAGCGTAGGTGCCATCTCATTTGTTAACCCAGCTATTAGTACCGATATTACTACTCAGATTCAGAAGGAACTAGGTGTAACAGTATCAGCTACTGCTACCACTGCTCCTACAACACCCGCTAAGTAATTGAAATAAAAATCTAGCGATGAAGGTATTTAGTATTTCAGATATTGCAAAAGCATTTTGCCTCACATGTATTTGGGTTTGTGCCTTTTCTGCTCAAGCCCAGACACAGGACACTCTGCAAGTAGATACCCTAAATGCTCAGAAGGTAAATCCGGCACCTATATCTCGTCCCAAGCCAATGTCTTTTAGGATGGGTAGTATTAGGTCTAACGCCATTCTTCGTCAGATGCCACAATACAAGGCTATCCAAAACAATATGATAGCTTTGCGCGAGCAGTATGAAGCAGAGGCAAAGAAGAGCGAAAAGGATTTTCAGCGCAAGTTTGAAGAATTCATGCAGGGTCAAAAGGATTTTCCAAAGACAATTTTGGAGAAGCGCCAAAACGAGCTGGAGAGCATGCTTGAAACTAATGCTGCCTTCCGCATAAAGGTGCAAGCCCTCCTCGCTGAGGCAGAGAAGAGTATGATTGCCGACGTGAAAGCAGAACTTGCCGATGCTATAGAAATAGCAGCACAAGAGCGTGGAGTCAGTATCGTATTCGATTTGGATAATGGTAGCGTGCCTTATGTCGTTGGCGGTCTTACCATAGATCTTACTCCCCATGTATTGAAAGTTTTGGGTATCGACCCATCCAACAACTAGAAAATATTCAAACGTTCATGTCACCAATAGGTATTTTTGATAGCGGTTATGGTGGATTGACTATTCTTAGCAAGATTCGCCAACTGATGCCTCAGTATGACTATCTGTATTTGGGTGACAATGCACGTACTCCCTACGGAACGCGCAGCTTTGAGGTAGTGTATGAATTCACTCTTCAGGCTGTGCGTCGCCTGTTTTCTGAGGGTTGTCCTTTAGTTGTGCTTGCATGCAACACAGCTTCTGCCAAAGCTTTAAGGAGCATCCAGCAAAATGACCTCCCTTGCATTGATTCCACTCGCCGTGTCTTAGGAGTAATTCGCCCTACAGCCGAGTGCATAGCAGACATTACCAAAACCAATCACGTTGGAATCTTTGCCACCCCTGGCACCATTCGTTCTAAAACCTACGAATTGGAGATAGCCAAATTGCATCCCCACATACAGGTTACAGGCATTTCATGCCCCATGTGGGTACCTCTTGTAGAGAACAACGAGGCTCATATGCCTGGAGCCGATTATTTTGTCAAGCAGAAGATAGACGAAATGTTTTCGGCAGACCCATTAATAGATTCCGTTATACTTGGTTGTACACATTATCCACTACTTCAGGCCAAGATAGAGCAATTTATGCCCTCCGGTGTCACAGTAATACCTCAGGGACAATATATTGCCACAAGTTTGCAAGACTATCTTTCTCGCCACACTGATATGCAAGCACGTCTTTCACAAGGCGGAACATTGCGTATGCTCACTACCGAGCACCCCACTCAATTCAACGAATGTGCCTCCATCTTCCTTGACCATCCCGTTGATGCTCAAAGAATAGTATTGTAGGCATACTCTCCTATCTTTCCTCATAGCACCCGTTCACCCCTCCATTTTGTTTGAATCGATGTTGTCGGCGCAGTTTCTATCATCAATTTGTTTAAATTAATGCTGTCTGCAGAGTTTACAGCTCCATTTTGCTTAAATTGATGCTGTCAAATGCTTTTCTAGCATCATTTCATTTTTTTTAGTGCTGTCAAACGTTTTTTTTACCTCCATTTCATTTGAAACGGTGTTGTCAAAAGCTTTTCCATCTACATTATATTACAATATGATATAGTTTTGGGCTGAATAATGGCAGAATAATCCTTTATGATAGTTTTTGCTATCTAAAACTTTCTTTGTTAATTTTAATTTTGCTAAATTTGCACCGCTGAGCAATGTCGAAAGCCCCCATAGGGCATAGGCGGGCAAGGCACATATATACATAAAGGCGTATCTGTACGCTTTGGTTTTGACGGTAGAAGAATCTCGCAAATTCAAACTGTTAGTCAAAAACAAAGCAACGGGAACGTCTCATGAGGTGGTTATATACTGCTCTTATTGGCTATTGCATGCAATGGCTAATGTTGGCATATTATATACTCATCGGCGTGGGGCTTTCGGCGTTGCTCGTTTCGACAAGCAGGGCAATGCGAGAGCCTTAACACGTGGAACGAGCATCAGACTGGCTTCACGCTTTTTGTGTATTTATGATAATTGAGTATAAGCTTATAGTTAATCATGGAGCCGGTTAACTTTAATAATATTCAGTTATGAGGATACGTTTTCTCTTTGTTCTGTTATTGTTATGCTTAACTCATATTGGTAGTTATGCTTACGATTTTTATCACGAAAATTCAGATGGCTCTGTAGTTTACCTGAATGATGTAACGCAATTTGAATTTCAACTAGAGGTGGATGTTGTAGACGGAGCTATGAATTCCAATGCTATAATAACCATTCGAGTATCCTAAGACCTCAACAGACAAGGACATTAAAAAGATGACATCTACGCTCTTTTTGTGCCCGAGGGACTTAGGATACCGCTTCGCTTTTAGTTTCCTTGATGTGTGTATTATTATTAACTTTAAATATTAAGGATATGAAAAAGCTTTTATTCTGCATTGTATTGTCCATGGTGGCAAGTGGTGTTGGTTTTGCGCAGTCTGCAAAGGAATTGGCAAAGGAACGTAAGGAGTTGGTAAAGGCATCAAAGAGCGAATTGGATAAAAAAGCTTCTAAAGCAGCTCGTAAGGAAGCCAAGAAGTTGAAGAAGGCTGGTTGGCAAACAGTTCCTGGAGCTTTACCTTTGGAAAAACAATTGGATAAGTCATACTTGATGCAGTATGAGTATGATGCGGATATGTATCCTAAGTATATTATGGGCGAAGCCATGAGTATTGGTGAAAATTATGATGCAGCCAAGATGCAGGCCTTGGAATTGGCTAAGCAGAATTTGGCTGGTCAGATACAAACAGAGGTGACAGCTTTGATAGAAAATAGTGTTGCCAATGAGCAAATGGAGGCGGAAGCTGCTGCTTCTGTTACTCGCACCATTATGGCAAGCAAGAATCTCATTTCTCAGAGTATCGGACGAACGATTCCTGTAGTAGAGGCGTATCGTACTTTGAATAACAAGAATAAGGAGGTACTTGTTCGTATTGCCTATAGCGGAGATATGGCTAAGAATATTGCCAAGAAGGTTGTCAAGGAAGAATTGGAAAAGAAAGGTGAGGCTCTTCATGGCAAGTTGGACAAGGCTTTAGGTTGGTAAACTTGCTGTAATGTATCGTATAGTAATATTATGTTGCATGCTATTTCTGTCCGTTGCGGTATTTGCCCAGCGGACAGAAAAGGTGCGTGCTGAATATGTTTACTATCCTCCAGAGAATGTTTCTTTGGAGGAGGCGAAGCGCATAGCCTTAGAGAGGGCAAAAATACAAGCCATTGCAAATGAATTTGGTACGGTTGTGTCTCAAAGTAATGCAACACTCGTAAGCAACCGCAACGGTGAATCATCTGCTGATTTCTCCTCTTTGGCTGAAAGCGAAGTGAAGGGAGAATGGATAGAAACAATAGGCCAACCGACATACCAAGTCAGCTATGAGCAAGGTATGCTTGTAGTGAAGGCTATTGTGTCCGGTCGTATCAGAGAAATCATTTCGGCGCAGATTGACTTGAAGGCAGAGGTATTATGCAATGGTACTGATTTGAAGTTTGCGGGAACAGACTTCAAGCACGGTGATGATATTTATTTGTACTTCCAATCGCCTGTGAATGGCTATCTGGCGGTATACCTGTTGGACGAGGTAACTCAGATGGTATATTGCTTACTTCCATACAGGAGTTCGCCAGAATCGATAGTTCCCGTTAAAAAAGATACGCCATACACATTCTTTTCGCCCAAGCATGCAGGTGACAATGCTGATTCGGTCGATGAATATGAGATGAAGTGTAGTGCTTCAATTGAGCGCAATACTTTGTATATTGTATTTTCCCCAAATGAATTTGCTAAGGCCGTTTCTAAGAATGTGGACGATAGGATTCCGGCAGAACTGCCGTTTAAGGAGTTTCAGAAGTGGTTGACAAAAGGTAAGCAAAGAGATAGGGAGATGTTGCATTTAACTCGATTGCTAACAATAACCAGGTAGCCTAATGTACAGGAGAATGTTCGTTGTTGCCGTATTGGCCTTTGCCAATACGTATGCATTTGCTCAGGATTTTAGAGAGTCATATGATGTTTTCCGTAGGCAGGCAGTAAAAGAATATGGCTTATTTCGTGCTCGTTGCAACATGGAATATGCAGAACTCCTGGAGAAAGCATGGCTGCAATACAAGGTTCTTCCTTCAATACAGCCACCTGTTAAGGACATGCCAACCCCTCCTATGCCTTATGAAGGCTCCTGGGATAGTATCAAGGACCAGAACCTGCAATACTCGGACATTATTCCTGTAGCTCCACCAGTTCCTCAACCGACTCCCATAGAACCAATCAAGGAGCAACCGCAACCAGAGGAAGAGCGATTCACATTCTTGTTCTTTGGCACAGAGGGAAAGGTTCGCCTGTCAGATAGGCATCGTTTCAAACTTAGCGCTGTCTCGGAGAAAAGTGTAGCAGAGGCATGGAGGGCGTTGTCAGATGATAAATATAATAATGTTATACGTGATTGTTTGGAGTTGCGCATAAAGCATGGCTTATGCGATTGGGCGTATTTGCAGATGCTGGTGGAGATGTGTGACGAGTATTTGGGAAAGGATACGAATGAGGCTGCTTTGCTGACGGCCTATCTTTATTGTCAATCTGGTTATAAGATGAGACTTGCTCGTGGAACAAGCGGGCGTCTTTATATAATGGTCAATAGTCGCCATGAAATTTATAACATGCCGTACTACCAGATTGAGGGTGAAAAATATTATCCGCAGAATTGTTCAGAACAGTCTTTGTACATCTGTGACGTGAATTTCCCTAAGGAGCAACCTCTGTCTTTGGAAATATCGGCAGAAATGAAGATTGGTGACGTGCTGACAGAATCTCGCACATTGCAGTCAATACGGTATCCGCAGGTTAAGGTGTCTGTACATTCAAATAAAAACCTGATTTCTTTTTACGCTACTTACCCAGCGTCCCAATTAGGAGAGAATTTTATGACCAGATGGGCGATATATGCCCAGACACCATTGAATGTTGCAACACGAGAAGAATTGTATGCTCAGCTTACATCGCTGATATCCGGCAAGGGTGAGTTGGAAGCCGCAAATATGCTGCTCAACTTTGTTCAGACAGGCTTTGTATATAAATATGATGATGAAGTATGGGGCAGGGACAGGGCATTCTTTGCAGAGGAGTCTTTGGCATATCCATATTGCGATTGCGAAGACCGCAGTATTCTGTTCTCGCATTTGATGAGGGATTTATTGGGATTGGACGTTGCTTTAGTATATTCGCCAGGCCATCTATTTACTGCTGTCAGGTTTACTGATAATGTAGATGGTGCATATATTTCAATAGGCGAGGATAAATATGTTGTCTGTGAACCCACATGTACAAATGGAGCTCCCGTTGGGTGGATCTCTGCGGAAAGTGGAAATAGCGATGTCAAGGTAATTAAATTGTCAAAGATAGATTACGGTAAGAGCTATAAACTCTCCTTTTAATGAGTATAGTATAAACATTGAATCCAGTTAAAGCAATTCATGCAATAGTGACGATTATGAGAAAGTTTATTGTATATATCCTTGTGTTCTGTGTTAGTACATTGGTGTGTGCACAAAGAGTTTTGCAATCATCACCTGTTGAAGTAAATAAAATGCTTCGGTATAGGCAAGCGGAGCCCCCATCTTTGTTAGACAATTACCTGTATACGACTTTGTCTGCGGGTGAAAAGTCTGTCTATAACTTGAAAGGTTTTGCGCTTTGCACAACATCAAAGCCGATAGTGGGTTTGGCGGTGAATCCTGCTGGTTCCTCATACGCAGTGCTGTGTAGGAAAAAGAATAAAGCAGAGGTCATAGTATATGGAATAAACAAGACTAACGAGAAGCTTGTAGAATATAAAAATGTTATCTCTCCTTGTGCAATAGCGTATTCTTCGGACAGCAAGAATTTGTATATAGCCTCGGAAGACAAAATCCTTCATGTCTATGACTCTAAATCAGAGGTTAAACATGGCATTATGCAGTTGCCAATTGCTCCTCAAAAAATGGTTGCAAGTCCTAATGGTTATTATTTGGCTATTGCTAAGGGAACGGAACTTCTGGTGGTTAATCTGGAGACCGGTGATGTGCGAATGCGCATTTATGCAGATTCTGATGTGCGGGATATAGACTTCTCGGATGATAGTTCAATGTTGGCCTTTGTTACCGATTCTCAGGTTGCAGTGTATGATACAAGGGATTTCCAATTAATGCAGGAATATTCAGAGGGGGCGACAGGAGGTATGGCCTTGAGTTTCCATCCTGATAATAAGTATATTGCAGTAGCAATGCCGGATAACGTGGTTTCGCTGCTCAATGTAAATAATGTACAGGAACGCTTGGTTTTGTCTGATCCCATGAATGGTGTTGGCTCTTATGTTCGCTTTGTAAAGGACGGAAAGAGCAACGTCTATCTTTCTCATGCAGGAAAGGATGCCATAATTTATAAGATTCTGGGTGGAGTAAGCAAAAACTATTCTAAGCTGTTGAGGAATGAACTTTCCTTGAAGATGGAAGAGTGGTCAAGGATTAGAGATGGCGAGTCTTTGGATGAGTATAGAAACCGTGTGAATGACGATACGCGAATTGCACAGGCAAAGCTTTTTGAGGAAGAGATAGCAACAAGAATGGCTAAGGAATATCTTCCGGAGTCTCAAATGTCTTTGGGTGGTTATAATCCAGAGAACCGCATGTTGACTTTGGAATTCGATAATATGCCACCAATGTACCTTACTGTACCGGAGGATGAGGTTAAGACATTTATGAATCCAGCGGATTTGGAACTTCGTAACCCTGTTTATGGAATAGGCGCTGCCGATAAGTTTGAATTGGTTTATGCGGAGGTATATAACAAGAGTACAGGTAAAACGTATGAGTTTGACAACAAGGAGCGTAGATCCCTTGATTTCCTAAGCATGGAGGATGACTTTGTCCCAATAGAATTGGTAAGGCAGTCCGGTATGGAGGAGATGACGCTGAATCAGATAAAAAGAAATGTGGTGGATAAGGCAATGAGCAGTGACTTGATTTCCGATCACACTCATATTGATGTAAGAACGTCGGTGTTTACTGATGTAGACGCTTCCGGAAGTAAAGTCAATAACTATAAGGTAGCATTCAATTATACTGTAGAAGGAAAGTATTCGATTAAGGATGACTTTGCTCCCGGAGCATTTAAGGTTGAGGAAAGCAATGCCGCTCTGTCAATGTTGGAAATTGTCATACAGGCATTTGAGCGAGACTTTGCCCAGTACTTGAAACCAGGGAAAAAGGTCAGGGTAAACATCACCGGTACAGCAGATGCATTGCCCATAAGGGGTGTAATAGGATATGATGGCTGCTATGGTGAGTTTGTGGAAGAACCATATTATGTAAATAAGGAATTAAGTAATTTGTCTGTTACCAAGCATGCAGGCATTAAAGAAAATACTCAACTCGCTTTTATGCGTGCAATTGGAGTAAGAAGGTATATAGAACGTAGTATCGTTCAGTTGGACGCGATGAATACAGAATATAATTGTTATGTTGAGGTTTCCGACAAAGCAGGTAGCCAATACCGCAGAATTAACATTGAATTTATTTTTATAGACGCATTTAATTAGTAGATACCATAATGAATATATTCTTCAAGAGGTTGTCCTTGATTCTTGTTTCTCCTTTATTGACTACGCTTTTGTTTGCACAGTCTGTTGATGAAGGTAAAAAGATTTATGCTGAATACGTTTCATCCAAATCTGCTTATGGGGAGAGTGTTACAGCCTATACCCTGTTGTATAAAGCATACTCTAATTATATGCAGGTCCTAAATTCGTCCAGTTCTTCTGTCTTTGAGAAATCACAAAGTCAGGAGGGACTTGTAAGAATCTTTGATGATATATGTAAGGCTGTGTATTACTTTGACAGGAAAGACCCCAATAGACAACGGCAATTTATGACAGCATATGCAGATATTTATCTTCATGAGGAAATGAAGAATGCACAACTGCAATTGGATGATAACTATTATGTCTTTGTGTATGAGGTGGCACGTAAATATTACGAAACGAAACAATGGGAATTGGCCATACATTATATAGAATCGTTTATAAATACAGGAGTTTCGGTAAAGAGGAAGGATGCTTTCCTCTATATGGGAGATGCCTATGAACAGCTAAAGGATTATAATAACGCAACGTATGTATATGAGCGAGGTCTGAAGGAGTTTCCTAATGATGTCAATCTTCTTGCTTCGCTTATTAATCTGCTAAGCGAAACTAAATCTGACGACAGCAGGTTGGAGAAATATGTATCCCATGCCCTGACGTTGAAACCTAATGATGAGGGATTGTTGTATATTGCAGCCCAAGTGTGTTTCAGAAACCAGCGTTACGATAGAGCTGCGACATATTACGGGAAATTACATAGAATAAAGCCCAATAGCACTAAGGTTGTTCGAGGATTGGCCATTTCCAACTATAATCAAGGAGTGGTACATGCTTTGGCTAATACTCGAAATGATAATGTGCGTGCGAAACAATACTTCAATCAGTCAACGCAGTATTTTGACAGATTGCTTCACAATGATCCTTTGGCTCTTGATTATGCACTTGCCATGGCAAATGCATATGCCTACATCGGAGATACGGAAAGCTTAAATAAGATTAACGCCCAGATGACGCAGTTGGGTTATGCTCCGGTAGATAAGGCACAACTTGTGGTCATTAGTGAAGAACGTCCTAAAAATACAAGACCAAATGGGAAGAATCTTATAGCCAGAGAGGATTCTAAGGCACCAACACCCCAAAGGGATAATGGCATCAATAGGGTTCAGAAAAAAACACCTCAGGACATACGTCCCTCGGATGTTGATTTGAATATTCCCAAAACAGGGTATGTCAACGAAAACACGTTTGCCGTGATTATTGCCAATGAGAAGTATGAGGAAGAATCGCAGGTGGAGTATGCCTTGAACGATGGCCAAATATTTAAGACGTATTGCAAGGATGTCTTGGGATTGCCGGAAACAAATATTCGTTTTCGTGCCAATGCCACACTGAATAATATATTGGCGGAACTGGATTGGATGAGGCAAATAGCATCAGCATATGGTAATGAGGCCACATTCATATTTTATTATGCAGGTCATGGCATTCCTGATGAAGCAACAGGAGATGCGTATCTTCTGCCTGTAGATGGTCGGGGAAGTATGCTTGCTACTGGTTACAGCTTGACTAAACTGTACGAAAAATTAGGCAATCTTTCTGCAAAGAGAGTGGCGGTGTTCATGGATGCATGTTTTAGCGGTGCAAAACGAAATGGCCAAATGTTGGCTTCGGCAAGAGGTGTGGCCATAAAGGCTAAGCGTGCTGTTCCTAAGGGTAAAGTGGTTGTTTTGTCTGCTGCTCAAGGTGATGAGACTGCTTATCCATACAAAGAGAAAAGGCATGGGTTGTTTACTTATTACCTCCTGAAAAAATTGCAGGAATCAAAGGGAAATATCTCTATGGGTGAATTGGCAGACTACGTAATAAGGGAGGTTAAAAAACGAAGCGTTGTAGTAAACAGCAAGCTGCAGACACCTATTATAACCCATTCCGTCGGTACCGAGGATTGGCGCAATTGGAGTTTTAAGTAAGAACGAATTATAATTATATTAATTAATTTATCACAACAAAAGTTATGAAGAAATTATTGTTTATGCTTGTCGTGGCATGCAGTAGTGTTATTGCTGTTGCCCAGAGCACTCGAGTTATCAAGGGTGCCGTTGTAGACAAAAACGGAAATCCGCTCCCTGGAGCAGTAGTAGAAGCGACCAATGGTGCAGAAAGCACCGTTGTTGATGCAGATGGAACATTCTCTCTTGAGGTTCCTATTTGGCTAAAGTCAATTACAGCGAAGTATGCAGGAATGAGAGACAAGAAACTAAGCACAAACCGCAATGACCACGTGTTCTATATGTCAAAGAAGACGCAAGGTCACTGGTTTGCTAACTTGTCTTATGGTGCATGTATTGATCGTGATGATTATTACTATTCTCGAATTGGTGTAATGGCTGGATATTATGCCAGTTGGGGTGCGTATGCTCGCATAATGCCTTCTACAGTGACAGGTATTCCATCAGTTTCTGTAGGTGTTATGAAAAACATCAAGAATAGGGTTATTCCATATTTAGGATTGGGCTTGACAGAAGGTTTAGAATATTGCCCAGAGTATTCGTGGAGCTATTATGATTATTATTCAAAAACTTATAAACAAGTAAGGTATGACGGATATTGGAGTGGTTATATAACAGGTCAGGTAGATATAGGTGCCCTTGTAAATGTTTCTTCAAAGTTTCATATTAATGTAGGTTATTCTATTAGCTTTAGACTCAATCATGAGTTTATAGTTGGTGTGGGCTATACTTTCTAAAAGACTGATGAAATGTAAACGAAATACGGGGCAGCAACCGCCCCGTATTTCGTTTATATATTTGTACTATTCGTGACTATTCTCCCCTGTATTCAGAATCATAGTCATAGTCGTTCTCTGAAGTAAGTTTCTTGCCCTGATACTCGCCGGTGAGGGTGCGGAGGAAGGCCACGATGGATGTGATGTCTGCATCGCTGAGTTCCACGTCGCACTGGTAACGTGCCATGTCGCTGACCGCTTCGTCCATGGTCAGGCGTGTGCCGTCGTGGTAATAGGGCCAGGTGAGTTCGATGTTGCGCAGGCCGGGTACCTTGAAACGATAACGGTCGCGCTCGTTCTTTGTCTGCTTGAAGCGGCCGTTGTCCTCTTCGGTGAGTTCCGTGCCACGAGCCTCGAAGTAGTGCTGGCGCAAGCCCATCAGTTCGTAGGACTCGCCACCCAGGTTCACACCAACATGGCAGGTGGCACAGTTGTTGGCCTTGAACAGGTCGTAGCCACGAAGTTCGTCGGCAGTAAGAGCCTCGTTGTCGCCCAGCAGCCACTTGTCGAACTGTGAGTTGGGAGTGATGAGCGTGCGCTCGAACTCCTCTATGGCATTTGTGATGTTTGCCTCGGTGATACCGTCGGGATAGAGGGCATTGAACTCGGCAACATACTTCTCGTCCTGTGCAAGCTTGGCAATAATCTCATCAAAGGAAGTGGATGCCATCTCCACGGGGTTCAGTGGAGGACCGGCAGCCTGTTCGGCAAGAGTCTTGGCACGGCCGTCCCAGAACTGCACGAAGTTGTATACGGCATTGTATGTGGTTGGGGCATTCACACCGCCCATATTGTTTGCCACACCTTTTGAATACTGCAGGTTGTCCACACCGCCGGTATTGAGGCCGTGGCAGGTGGCACATGAAACGGTGTTGTCTGTAGACAGGCGTGTGTCGTGGTAAAGACTGAATCCAAGCGCCACCTTCTGTGGATTGACATCGGGGTTGGCAATGATAGGACGTACTGGTTCGCCGGCACGCTCGCCCGTAAGACCGTCGTTGTAGTATGCCATGCGGTAGTCGCGTGCCCACTCTGCAATAATGGAAGCCTTGCCGTCTGTCATCTGGCTGCCCCAGTGTACGAGATAATACTTTGCCATGGGCATGCGCTTGTCTTGTGCCACCTTCTCTATCTTGGCAACGTCCACAGGATTTGGAATGCCGCCATCCTTCAGTTTTGTCACAATGTCTTCAATGTCGAATGCACGGTAGCCATCCTCAATGTCTGTCTTCACCATATCACCTGCCACAGGGATGCTGGCATAGAACGGAAGTTCGGCATTAGCACTATGGCAGCTGATGCAACCGCCTTTCTCCAGAATGGCAGCAACGCGTGCCTCCGGAGCTAACTCCTTAGATGGCGTTGAATTTGCCGTCATTACACGGTAGGTGACCCAACCACATGCAATAAGCAGCATTGCAACGCCAATCAGGAACTGACCTCTCTTTTGCTTTTTCATAACTTTGATATTGTTGATTATTGATTATATGTATGTATGCTTGTTTCTGCCGACGGCAGGTAGTTGATGCCATACCAGCACATTTGCAAGGCGAGGAAACCAAGCACAATGGTTGTGTGGTATAACCAGTGGTGCTTGGTGTTCATTACACTCGGAGCCAAGTGCAAGGCAATGAGATACAATGCCCACGTGGCAACAGCCCACGACTCCTTTGCATCCCAACTCCAGTATGCTCCCCATGCCTCCTTGGCCCAAAGTGAGCCAGTGAGCATGCCAATGGAGAGGAAGGCCATGCCGGCATACAGGAGTCTTTCTATTGCCATGTCCATGTCGTTGTTTTTTCGTGCCAGTGCAATGGTTGAGAGAAGTGTCGCACATCCGAGCAGGGAGTATGAGAACATATACACGGAAACGTGAGGCACAAACCACACGCTTTGCAGGGCAGGCATCAGTGTTTGGTCGTGAATCTCTGGTTTTGCAATATTTATGACGATGAAAACTCCAGCCAGTACAGTGGAAAACAGCATTATCCAGCGATATTGCCACCGGTAATATGTGAAGAGTCCTGCCATGAGTAGGAAGAAGGAGTACCACAAACGTGTCTCGCCCATTGTGCGCAGTGGTGGGCGTTCAAGCGCTGTCCATAGCATGGCAATGAAACCAGCCATGCCCAGAATGGCAAGCAGCATCAAGGCTATGGCCCATAGGTTACGGTCCTTTTTCAGTACCGCTATTGTGGCTCCTGTTGTGGCAAGTAATGCCACTCCTGCCGCCCACATGGGGAAAATGTTCCAGCCCATCGTCATATTGTAGAACGTTTAACGTTTTATGTTGAACGAGTAGGGACGCTGCGTGCAGCGTCCGAATGGTGTCGTGTCTGTTATTTTGCGGACGCAGCACGCTGCGTCCCTACTGGCATGGCAGGTTTTTAGTTTCCTGTTTTCCGTTTTTAGGTCCTTGTACAAAGAGCAACACCGCGCCGGCGATGAGCATAATTATGCCTGTTGCAGATAACCATTGCCATGGTTCTTTCACAATCTCAATGACGGCATATGTTTCGCCCATTGGCGTCTTGCCGAAACTGACAAGGTATATCTTCTCGCTCAGAGTGCGGTTGTAGGGGTGATTCACTCTTAGTGTTACATCCTTGCTGTCCACCTTTATCTTCGCTTCGTAATGTGTGGGTGCACCGTTTTCTGCTTGCTCCATGCGGAAAGACTCCAACTCTATGGTATAGGGCAGGAATCTCTGTTTGCCTTCCATCGTATATGCTTCGTTGGAGGGATAGTGATGTGCGGCTACGCGCCACTGCTCACGGTCCGGAGCACCCCAGAAACCTGCACCAAGAGCCAGCAGCAGTCCCACGTGTGTCAGGCAGAAATGCCAGCGTATGCCCTTGGCATTGCGCCAGCCCCGCAGTATCACAAAGCAGAGGTGGCTCAGGATGAAGAGTAACGACACTACCACTGGCCATGCTGTTGTGGATGGCTTGCGTTGCAGGCCGAGAACTATGCCTACCATAGCCATCAGCGCAAGCGAGAGCCATGTAGCCTGGCGAGAGAGCATGAACCTGCCGGTACGGTTGCGGTACATAATTGCTATCAGCCCAAGCCACAGCGCCACTATAAATATGTTGAGCGGAAAACTGAATATGTCCAGCGGGAAACTGCCAAAGCAAAGTTCGGTCACAACAGACAACACTATGCCACAACCTGCTATGAAGACAGCAGACATGGAACGGGGACTGTTTATTGATGTCAATATTGCCATAACTGGCGATAAAGGTAGTCCTATTTTTTCGAAAAAGGGATTACGACACCAGTAAAATGTGAATAAGGACTAAGGATTGTAATCTGCTCAGGGCAAACCAAAGGTGGTGCGCATTACACGGAACTCCGTTCTTCTGTTCAGAGCGTTGCACGCCTCCTGCTGTTCTTCGTTGGGAAGAGCCAGGATGAAGGATTCGGTCAGTGTGTCGCCAACTTGAAGGAAAGGATTCTGCTCGGCCTGGCGTCGTGTCACAATCTTTGGGCGGCTCTCGCCATATCCCACAGGAATCATTCGGCCGGCAGGCAACCCTCGGCTGATGAGATAGTTCACCACGCTCTCGGCACGACGCTGGGACAGGCGCAGGTTGTACTCGTCCCTGCCACGATAGTCGCAATGCGAAGACAATTCTATGGTCACACTGGGATTCTCCGCCAGCAGCACGGCCAGACTATCCAGTGCTATGGTACTGCTATCGGTAAGTTCTGCACTGTCGAACTCGTAGAACACGTTGCGTATTAGAACAGGATCCGTCATACTGGCCAAGGGGAACTGAAGCACATGCTCGCGCGACACACTGCTTGTGTCGATGAAAATCTCTTGCTTGTGGTTCATGTACCCCTTGCAAGTACCCAGCAGAACATAGTCAACATTGGGATTGACCTCTTGAACGAAAGATCCATCGGAGCGGACGGAGAGTTTCAGATTTGTGCCATCGTTGCCAACCATGTAAACCAAAGCCTCTGGCAGCTCATAGCCGTCCTTCTCGTAGACCCATCCCTTGATGCTCTGTACTATCTCGGGGCACTCAAAGGACATTATCTGGTCCCATCCACGACCGTTGCCGCGATTGGTGGAGAAAAAACCGCGGTTGTGTAGTCCTTCAAACGTCATGCCGAAGTCGTCGCCAGGCGAGTTCATAGGTGAACCAAGATTGGCCAGTGCCCACAAGCCTGTGCTGTCCTGCTCTGCACGGAAAAGATCCAGACCGCCCATGCCGGGATGTCCGTTGGATGAGAAATACAGTTCTCCATTGGCACGGAAAGAGGGAAAGACCTCGTCGGCCAAGGTATTTATCTTCGGTCCAAGGTTCTCAGGCGCACCGAGCCCCTTTTCGTCCAGGGGAGCCTTCCATAGGTCCATTCCGCCCATTCCACCTGGCATATTGCTGGAGAAATACAACCATAGTCCATCGGGTGAGACGGCAGGATAGGCGAAAGTGGAAAGCGTGTCGTTGGAAATCTTTATTTCCTGAGGCTTGCTCC
This sequence comes from Bacteroidaceae bacterium, assembly GCA_045612965.1. Classification (GTDB taxonomy): domain Bacteria; phylum Bacteroidota; class Bacteroidia; order Bacteroidales; family Bacteroidaceae; genus Physcousia. The sequence continues at coordinate 27,934 of JAZLAC010000022.1, forward strand.
ATGCCGCATCACTGCGGTTGCAGGACATGATTACGGCATAGCGTGGATAGTTGGGGTCGTGCGTACAACGGGTGAAGTACATGGTCTTTCCGTCGGGACTAAAGGAGCATGCCCCCTCCTCAAAATCAGTATTCAGTTCTCCCTCCACAGCCTCTGGCTTTGACCATTTCCCCTTGTCGTCCTTCTGGCTGAAGAATATGTCTGCCATCTTCACGCCGGTAATGCCGCTAGCGTCCTCACCTTTTGCCTGTGGACGTGTAGTGGTGAAGTACAGCTGGTCCCAGTTGTCACCATAAAGGGCAGGGGAGTAGTCGGCACGTCTGCTTGACAGAATAGGCATCTTCTTTATGCTGTACAGCGAACCTTTTTTCTTCCATACGGCAGCCAGTTTGCATCCCTCCAGACCGTTCTTCGCTTCCAGCGACGATGGCACGCTGTCCAGATACAGGGTATAGTTCTTTATGGCTTCGTTGTATTTACCCATCCAGTGCTGCATCTGTGCCAGCCGCAGTATGGCCTCTGGTCCTCCGGTCTTGTAGCGCACAGCATTCTGGTATGCACCGGCAGCCTTGGCGCTGTATCCTATGCGGCGGTAGCACTCCGCCATCTTCCATGCCCTTTCGCCACGCTTGGCCTTTTCCTTGACTGGAGTGTGCGAATATGCCTTCTTGAACTCTTCGGCTGCATCAAAGTATTCGCCTATAGCATAGTATTCCTCTGCCTTTCGTGCATAGTTGTCCGCACCGCATCCGCTCAGGATGAGGAGTAGAGCAATAATGCCAGTCAGGAAAAGAAGTATCTTGTGCTTGGGCATGGGGGTGTTTTTATAGGCTCTTATAGGCTCTTATAGGCTCTTCTATGAAATCCTAGGCTATCCTAGGTTCTCCTAGGAAGTCCTCGGTTTTCCTATGGTCTCCTATGATTCCTATTCTCTTTTAACTATAACGTAAAAGCTGGGTTATTTATTTTACTTCTTCTTGCCTTTCTTCGCAACTTCTTCCGTAATGCTTACATGGCGGTTGCTGTTGTCGCGCATTACTTCCATAACGATGTCTGTGACCATTTGCTTCAGTTCGTCCAAGAACTGGCGGGCATCGTATTGGCGTTGTTCTATCTGCCTGAGTTTGCGTTCCCAAATGCCAGTGAGTTCTGCACTCTTCAGCAGTTCCTCGTGAATGATGCCTATAAGTTCCACTCCAGTAGGCGTTGCCCATAGTGAGGTGCGCTCTTTGCGGATGTAGCGACGGCGAAACAAGGTTTCTATGATGGCAGCACGTGTGGATGGACGGCCTATGCCATTCTCCTTCAGTGCATCTCTGAGTTCCTCGTCCTCCACCATTTTGCCTGCTGTTTCCATTGCCCTAAGCAATGTTGCTTCGGTGTAGGGCTTGGGTGGCGTGGTCTGTTTCTCTGCCAAGTCGGGCGCGTGTGGTCCGCTCTCGCCTTTAACAAATTCGGGCAGGAGTTTCTCTTCGGCAGGTGTGTCGGCAGAGTCAGGGTTTGTGCTGGTGTTTGTATTCCATAGTACCTTCCATGCAGGGTCGGTAATATGTTTGCCAGTAGCACGGAAGGCGATGTCGCCCACTTCGCCAGTTATGGTGGTGGTCTCAAAAAGGCAGTCGGGATAGAATATACCTATGAAGCGGCGTGCTATCAGGTCAAAGACTTTCTTCTCTGCTTCCGTCAATCCAATGATAGGTTGTCCTGTAGGTATGATGGCGTGGTGGTCCGTCACCTTGCTGTTGTCAAAGAACTTCTTGTCCTTCCTCAGTTTCTGGCCCTTTATCCTGTCCATCAGGTGGAAGTAGTCCTTCAGCCCGTTCATTATCTGTCCGCACTTTGGGTACACATCATCGGGCAGGAATGTGGTGTCCACACGGGGATATGTAGATACTTTCTTTTCGTAAAGGCTCTGTACCAGTTGCAGTGTCTGGTCGGCAGAATATCCGAACTTCTTGTTGCACTCCACCTGCAGGCTGGTCAGGTCAAACAGGCGTGGTGGTGCCTCCTTGCCCTTCTTCTTTTCTACTTTCTTTACGGTAAAGGGTAAGTCCTTTATCTTCTCCAATACGGCTTCGCCCTCCTCGCGGGTCTTGAATCCCTTGGGAGTCTTCTCCTTGGTCTTGGCCTGCTCCTGCTTTTCCGTTTGAGACTCTTCCTTTTCCTCCTCCTCCATCACCACGTTGAACACCGTGTCGCGGTACAGCGTGGTCAGCACCCAATAGGTGGTAGGCACGAAGTTTTCTATCTCTTGCTGACGGCGAACGATAAGAGCGAGGGTAGGGGTTTGCACACGGCCTATGCTCAGTACCTGATTGGCTCCCTGGCTGCGGTCGTTGCTCCTGTATTTCAGTGTGTAGAGTCTGGTGGCGTTCATTCCCAGGGTCCAGTCTCCGATGGCACGCATCAGTCCGGCCTCGTACAGACTCTGGTAATGCGACTGGTCCTTCAGGTTCTGGAACCCCTCGCGTATGGCCTCTTCCGTCAGCGAGGATATCCACAGGCGTTGCACGGGGCACTTGGCTCCTGCCAGTTGCATCACCCAGCGCTGTATCAGTTCACCCTCTTGTCCGGCATCACCGCAGTTTATGATGGAGTCGGCATTCTGCATCAGCGATGTTATCACCTTGAATTGGTGCTCCACACCCTTGTCCTGCTTCAGACGGATGCCGAAGCGTGGCGGTATCATGGGCAGGGAACCAAGGGACCAGTACTTCCACTGCTGGTTGTATTCGTGCGGTTCCTTCAGTTCACACAAGTGACCAAAGGTCCACGTTACCTGATACCCGTTGCCCTCCATGTATCCGTCTCTGGATTGGGTGGCACCGAGCACTTTGGCAATGTCTTTGGCTACGGAAGGTTTCTCGGCTATGCAGACTATCATGCTGAAAGGACTATTATGCTATGCATAGCAGCAGGATTATCAACTGTGCCGTCAGTATCCTGAGGAACATGCTCAGGGGGTACACTGTGCTGTAACCTACGGCGGGGGCGTCGTTGGAGGCTGTCTGGTTGGCAAATGCCAGTGCTGGTGGGTCGGTGTTGGCACCGGCTATAAGGCCCATTAGCGTGAAGTAGTTCAGCTTGTAGTACAGTTTGCCAACAAGGCCCATTATCAGAATGGGTATGGTGGTGATAAGGAAACCGCACCATACGTATGTCAGACCGTCGCCAGCCACTACGGTGTCCACAAAGTTGGCACCCGCCTTTATGCCCACGCTGGCAAGGAACAATGCCAGACCTATCTCGCGTAGCATCAGGTTTGCACTGGTGGTTGTGTATGCGACTATCTTTGCCTTATAGCCGAAGCGTGCCAGCAGAATAGCCACAATCAGCGGTCCTCCTGCCAGACCGAGCTTCACGGGTGTTGGCACACCGGGCACGGCAAAGGGGATGGAACCGAAGATGATACCCACGAAGATACCTATGAAGATAGCGGTGAGGTTGGGATGGTCCAGCTTCTTCACTGAGTTACCCATCTTGCTTGCTACACGGTTTACGGCGTCCTCTGGGCCTACCACGACAATGCGGTCGCCAACCTGCAGGCGCAGATGACTCTCGGCAAAGAGGTTCATGCCACCACGCTTCACGCGGGTAACGTTCACGCCGTACACACTGCTGAAATGCAGTTCTGCCAGTGTCTTGCCGTTCATCTTGGACTGTGTCACCAGCACGTGCTTTGTTACCATTGGCACATCCTGCTCTTCCCACACCACTTCCTCTTCGGGACCGATGAATGCGCTGATAGCCTCGGCATCGTCCTGGGCGCAGTTTATGAACATCTTGTCGCCAAGGTGTATGATAGTATCCCTGTTGGGCATGCTCACGTGGCCATCATGCAGGATGCGGCTGCACACGAAGTCGCGTGCCAGGAACTCTCTCACCTGCAATATGGTGCGTCCTGCCAGAGCCTGATTGGATGCTACCAGAGTCATTCTGTGTGGGGTGACATGTGGGTTGGCGGCAATCTCGTTCTCGATCTGTTTCTGTTCCTTTGCCAAAGATGTGCGGGTGAGCAGGCGTATCAGTATCGTTGCGCCTATAATACCCACAACACCAAGGGGATACGCACAGGCATAACCGTTGGCTATGGCAGGGGCGTTGGCTCCAAAGATATTGGTGCATGCTTCGGTGGCGGCACCCAGACCGGGGGTGTTGGTTATGGCACCGCAGAGCACGCCCACCATCATGGCCAGGTTGCGGCTGTTCTCGCCAGCCATGCCTCCGCCGTCGTAGAATACCAGAAAGTACAGGCCTATGCAGCACAGCACATTCAGCAGTATTATGCCCACGGCCAGCAGGTTCATGGTGATGCCACCCTTCTTGAAACTCTCGAAGAAACCGGGACCTACCTGCAGACCTATGCAGTAGACAAACAGAATCAGTCCGAAGTCCTGCACGAAGGTCAGTGTGGAGGTGGTGCCGGTCAGGCCGAAGTGTCCTGCCAGAATACCGGCGAAAAGCACAAAGGTTACTCCTAAGGAAATGCCGAAGAACTTTATTCGGCCCAGTGCCAGACCTATACTGATAACACCAGCATAAAGCATAACAATGTGGCCTATGCTGTCAGTAGTGGTGAGAAGTGAATTTAACCATTCCATAAGCGCTATATAGATGTATTAAATATGTGTTTCACGTGCAAAATTACTTAAAATAATGACAACACTGCCACTTTTGCTTGCTTTAATTTTGCCAACCAACCAAAAAAGCGTACTTTTGCTCGGAATATATAACAAATATCATACATAATTCATTAAATAAAAATGGCAGATAGTAAAGAAAAGCTTTTCTCTGACTTTACCGCTCCTTCCGCCCAAGAGTGGCGCGAGAAGATTGAGGTCGACCTCAAGGGTGCGGACTATCAGAAGAAAATGGTATGGAGAACCAACGAGGGTTTCTCCATGGAGCCCTTCTACCGTAAGGAGGATGTGGAAAATCTGGCTACAGTGAATGCCCTTCCCGGCCAGTATCCCTATGTTCGTGGCAACAAGGCTGCAGACAACTCTTGGTATGTTCGTCAGGACATCAAGTGCGGCGAGTGTGCCAAGGAGGCTAACACCAAGGCTCTGGACGTTCTGAACCGTGGTGTTGATTCTCTGGGCTTTATTCTTCCCAGTGAGTTTGTTGGCAAGGAGTATGTCGAGACTCTGCTCGACGGTATCCTGGCAGACTGTGTGGAACTGAACTTCCGCACCTGTCAGCGTTGCAGCGTGGAACTGGCACAGATTCTCGTGGCCTACTTCGAGGCTAAGGGTTATGACAAGGCCCGTCTGGCAGGTAGCATCAGCTTTGACCCTCTGGAGAAGATGGTTATGAAGGGTAAGGATACAGAGAAGTTGCTCCCCGTGGCAAAGACTCTTGTTGAGACTCTGGCTGATTATCCCTTGTTCCGTGCGGTGGCGGTTAATGCCTACAAGCTTACCGACGCTGGTGCCTACAGTTATCAGGACCTGGGTTATGCCTTGGCTTGGGGTAACGAATATATGGCTCAGCTCACCGAGGCTGGTGTTCCTGCCGAGTTGGCTGCCGAGAATATCAAGTTCAACCTTGGTATCAATGGTGTCTACTTCATGGAGATTGCCAAGCTTCGTGCTGCTCGCATGCTCTGGGCTCAGATTGTTGCTCAGTACACCGAGTGCAAGGAGGCTGCCAAGATGCACATCTGTGCCTACACCACAACATACAACCAGACCGTGTTTGACAGCTACGTGAACCTGCTCCGCTCTCAGACCGAGGCCATGAGTGCTGCTCTGGGTGGTGTGGACAGCATGGTTGTTGTTCCCTTCGATGCTCCCTACGAGACTCCCACCGAGTTTGCAGAGCGTATTGCCCGCAACCAGCAACTCTTGCTGAAGGACGAGTGCCACTTCGACCGCATGGTGGACGTAGCCGGTGGTTCTTACTTCATCGAGCAGCTCACCAAGTCTCTCATCGAGCAGGCATGGAAGCTCTTCCTCTCTGTTGAGGAGCAGGGCGGCTTCCTCGCTGCTGTCAAGGCTGGCGCCGTACAGACTGTTATTAACGAGACCAATGCCAAGCGTCATGCCGATGCCGGCAAGCGTAAGGAGTTCCTGCTGGGTACCAACCAGTTCCCCAACTTCACCGAGAAGAGCGAGGGCAAGGAACCCGTGGCATGCTGCTGCAAGGGTCAGTGCGGTTGTGGCGAGAAGCCCGCTATCGCAGGTATAGAGACAAGCCGTCTTGCCAGCGACTTCGAGGCTCTGCGCCTGAGCACAGAGAAGGCTGCCAAGGTTCCCGTGGCATTCATGCTTACTATCGGTAACCTGGCAATGCGTCAGGCTCGTGCCCAGTTCTCTTGCAACTTCCTGGCTGCTGCCGGTTATCAGGTTGTTGACAACCTCGGTTTCCAGACCGTAGAGGAGGGTGTTGATGCCGCTATGGCTGCTGGTGCAGACATCGTTGTCATCTGTTCAAGCGACGATGAGTATGCAGAGTATGCTATCCCCGCATTCCAGTATTTGAATGGCCGCGCAATGTTCGTTGTTGCAGGTGCTCCCGCTTGCAGTGAGGATCTGAAGCAGGCCGGTATCGAGAACTTCATCCACGTCCGTGTGGACCAGTTGAAGACTCTCAAGGAGTATAACGCTAAACTTGGTATCTAATCTTATGGCACGCAAATCATTTAGTAATATAGACATCTTTGCCGGCATTGAGGCAAAGAACGGCCAGCAATGGCAACAGGAGAATGGTATCACTGCCAACTGGAAGACAGCCGAGCAGATTGATATCCAGCCCGTATATACAAAGGAAGACCTCGAAGGCATGGAGCACCTTGACTTTGGCGCAGGTATCCCTCCCTTCCTCCGTGGCCCCTATAGCATGATGTATCCCTTCCGTCCATGGACCATCCGTCAGTATGCAGGTTTCTCTACTGCCGAGGAGTCCAACGCTTTCTATCGCCGCAATCTGGCAGCTGGTCAGAAGGGTCTTTCCGTAGCATTCGACCTTCCCACTCACCGTGGTTATGACCCCAACAACGAGCGCGTGGTTGGCGACGTAGGTAAGGCTGGTGTAAGCATCTGCTCTCTGGAGAACATGAAGACCTTGTTCGCCGGTATCCCCCTGAACAAGATGTCTGTGTCCATGACCATGAACGGTGCAGTATTGCCCGTACTGGCATTCTACATCAATGCAGGTCTGGAGCAGGGTGCTCAGCTTGAGGAGATGGCAGGTACCATCCAGAACGACATCCTTAAGGAGTTCATGGTGCGTAACACCTACATCTATCCACCTGCATTCTCAATGAAGATTATTGCCGACATCTTTGAGTTTACCTCTCAGAAGATGCCCAAGTTCAATAGCATTTCTATCTCTGGCTATCATATGCAGGAGGCTGGTGCTACTGCCGACATCGAGTTGGCCTACACTCTGGCCGACGGCATGGACTACCTCCGTGCAGGTATCAATGCTGGTATCGACGTGGATGCCTTCGCTCCCCGTCTCAGCTTCTTCTGGGCTATCGGCATGAACCACTTCATGGAGATTGCCAAGATGCGTGCCGGTCGTTTGCTGTGGGCAAAGATCGTAAAGAGTTTCGGTGCCAAGAATCCCAAGTCTATGGCTCTGCGTACCCACTCTCAGACCTCAGGCTGGTCGCTGACCGAGCAGGATCCCTTCAACAACGTAGGCCGTACCTGTATCGAGGCTATGGCAGCAGTCCTGGGTCACACCCAGTCGTTGCACACCAATGCTCTGGACGAGGCTATCGCTCTGCCTACCGACTTCTCTGCACGTATTGCTCGTAACACTCAGATCTACATCCAGAACGAGACGGAGGTTTGTAAGCACATCGATCCATGGGCAGGTTCTTACTATGTTGAGAAGCTCACTCAAGAACTCTACACCAAGGCTTGGGCTCACATCCAGGAGATTGAGGAGCTTGGCGGTATGGCAAAGGCTATCGAGACAGGTCTACCCAAGATGCGTATTGAGGAGGCTGCTGCCCGCACTCAGGCTCGCATCGACTGTGGCACACAGACCATCGTTGGCGTGAACAAGTACCGTCTGGACCACGAGGATCCCATCGATATCCTCGAGATTGACAATACCGCTGTTCGTTTGCAGCAGGAGGAGGCTCTCAAGGAACTGAAGGCAAACCGCGATGAGGCTCAGGTCAAGGCCGACCTCGAGGCTATCACCCGTTGTGTTCAGGAGTTCCAGGATGGCAAGAAGAGCGAGCAGAACCTGCTTGACCTTGCTGTTCGTGCAGCAGGCCACCGTGCCACATTGGGTGAGATATCAGACGCTTGCGAGGCAGTCGTAGGTCGTTATAAGGCAGTAATCAGAACTATCAGCAACGTGTATTCATCAGAAAGTAAGAGCGATGCTCTCTTCCACGAGGCATGCGCATTGACAGAGGAGTTTGCTAAGCTCAATGGTCGTCGCCCCCGTATCATGATTGCCAAGATGGGTCAGGACGGTCACGACCGTGGTGCCAAGGTTTGTGCAACAGGCTATGCCGACTGTGGCTATGATGTGGACATGGGTCCCTTGTTCCAGACTCCTGCCGAGAGTGCTCGCCAGGCAGTGGAGAACGACGTGAACATCGTTGGTGTCAGCTCTCTGGCAGCAGGTCACAAGACTCTCGTTCCTCAGATTATCGAGGAGTTGAAGAAGCTTGGCCGCGAGGACATCATGGTTATCGCCGGTGGTGTAATTCCAGCTCAGGACTATGACTTCCTGTATCAGGCAGGCGTAGCAGCCATCTTCGGTCCAGGTACTCCTGTGGCATACTCTGCCGTACAGATGATGAAGATCCTGCTGGGCAAGGAGGATTAATCCGAAGTCTTATATATATATAAATAAGGTGGCGTTCCTTTTCGGAGGTGCGCCACCTTATTTGTTTGTAGCAAAGCGGGCTATAGCGAAAAGCGGGAATCGCGCGGCCGGTCATAGTTTGGGAGGTCCCAAGTTCGTGCAGTGCTATTGTTGAGATTATTCCGTATTGCTTTTGCTGCCAGTGATCTTGTTTGGTTGTGTTCAAAAAGAAGTACGGGAAATGACAATAGTATCCCGCTGCTTTTCCGCTTAGCCTTAGTAATCCGAGCGGAAGGTGGAGGCTGGCATGCCTGCTCCGTTCACGAGGTTGGCCTTGGTGTATGGTTGCCATCCATAGCGGACGATGGTGGGGTCCTTCACTTCCTTGCTCCACACCTTCACTTTGCCATCTTCCATCACTACTGCCTTGGCAGGATGGAAGGTGCGGTCCTCGCTGGCAATCTCGAAGGTGAGGAGTTCTTCACCCTCGTTGGCAGGTTGGAGTCCATCTGCATGGTCAAAGGACACGTAGGCAGCACCTTTCTTGAACTCTGCTTTACGGAAAAGAGGTCCAGAGGGCACAACATGCTTGAAACCATAGGTGTCGTTCAGTGCCAGGCAAGCCAGGCGCAGACCCACTTCGCGCTTTTGCGTGGGATGCACGTCGGTGGGGTTGCCCTTGTCGGAAGATACAGCCATGCCGGTATTTTCTATGGTGTACATCATGCGGCGCTGGCTATCACGGAACAAGGGCCATGAGGGACGGTTCAGGCTGGAAAGCTGGACATAGTAGAAGGGCATATCGGCATCGTTCCAGTAGTCTCGCCAACTACGCACAAGGCGGGGGAAGAGCATTTCGTGTGCCTCTATGTTGTGGGCATTGCTTTCGCCCTGATACCAGATGACACCGCGTATGGGGAACTGCTCCATAGGCAGGATGGCAGATTCAAAGAGGTAGCAGGGTTCGTAGGGGTGGCGCTGGAATTTGTAGGTGGACTTACGCACGTTCTGTGCGGCACGACCACGCACCCAATCCTGGATAAAGTCGTTTTGTGTCCAGTTGCGCAGGATAGCAGGAAACTCAAACTCGAGCATGCGGCGCGATACCCATGCCTCGGCAGGTGAGCCTCCCACGGCATTGCAGATAAGTCCCACGGGCACCTGCAGACTGTCCTGAAGCATGCGTCCGAAGTGGTATGCTATGGCCGAGAAGCGCGATGCCGTCTGAGGGGTACACTCCGTCCACTGGGTGGGGAGGAAGTATTGCAGATGGTTCAGCGAGTCAAGCACCGAGGCATCCCACTCCACGGGGTTGGTGCGCCAACGGGCCTTCATGTCAAAGAGGCGTATGTTGGGGTTGTTGGCCAGGGGGATGTCCTCCTTGCCTGTGGCCGACTGGTTGAGCATGAACTCCATGTTTGATTGGCCGGAGCAGAGCCATACCTCGCCAGCCATCACGTTCTTGTACTGGAGCTTCTTGTCGCCGGCCTCCACCGTCATGGTGTACGGGCCACCGGGTTTCAGGGGCGAGAGTGTCACGTGCCACTTGCCATCGGTATCTGCCGTGGCGCGCAGTTTTTGTCCTGCTATGGACAGGGTTACCTTTTCTCCGGCATTTGCCATGCCCTGGATGAGAAGGTCGCGTCCGTACTGGAGTACCATGTTGTCGGAGTAGAAGGGCGACATCTTCAGACCTCCGTAGTTGCCTGTTATGCCCTTGTAGACAATCTCCGCCAACATGTGAGCGCCCTCGGCATTGGGGTGGATGTTGTCCTCCAGAATGTAGGGATATGGGTGCAGAGGTTCAAAGAAGTTTATCATCTGCACCTTCTCGGCACGTGCCACGCAGGCAATGGCCTCCTGTATCTGCTCGTGCCAATCGCGTGTGCCCGATTCATAGCGCCAATGGCGGTCGGACAAGGGTGTCATCCTGGCAATGAGGAATCGTGCCTTGGGATTCACCTTGCGGAAGGACTGGATAAGGGCACGATAGTCACCAATGAACTCATCCTGAAAGTTGGGCCAGTTGCGAGGGTCGGTGTCGTTGATACCCAGGTGTATTACCACGATGTCGCCAGCAAAGGCCAGAGCGTCCTTGTACTCCTGCTGCTGGGTGTATGGGCGGTGTCCCTTGTTCAGCAAGGTAGCACCAGGCTTGCCGAAGTTGCCCACCTCGTAGCCGTCGCCCAGCATGCCCTGCAACTTCACGGGATAGGCATTCACCTCTCGGTTTGCCACACCGCTACCATAAGTGATACTGTTGCCCACGCATGCCACGCGGATTTTCTCCTGTGCCTGTGCGCAGATGGCGCCCACCAGGAGCAGTAAGGTTAGGAAAAGTCTGTTCATAAGCGTTGTATCTAATTTATTATTGTTGGCATTTTATCGCATCAAAGTTAGCGTTTTTTGCCCAACTCGCAAAAGAAAAGGAGGTGTTATTGAGGTTTCTACACTTATTCTTCATAACTTTACCCCCATGAAACAGGACAAGAACACATCAAATACGCCCTCGCGTCTGCTCTCCTTGGACACCTTGCGAGGGTTCGATATGCTTTTCATCATGGGGGCAGATGCCTTCTTCATGTGCCTGGGAGGCATGTTCCCAGGCACTCTGCTTGCCCTGTGGGGCGGACAGATGGAACACGTGGCATGGAACGGCTTTGCCTTCTACGACCTCATCTTCCCCATGTTCCTCTTCATTGCCGGCATATCCTTTCCCTTCTCCCTAAGCAAGAGTATAGGCATGGGGGCAGACAGGAAAAGCATTTCCATGAAGATAGTGCGCAGAGGCCTTACGCTCGTCCTTCTGGGCATACTATATAATGGATTGCTGGATCTTGACTTCGAGAACCTCCGTTATGCCAGTGTGCTGGGGCGAATAGGCATGGCATGGATGCTGGCGGCATTGCTATATGTGTGGGCATCACGCAGGGTGTGCGTGGCCGTTGGTTCGGGCATACTGATGCTCTATTGGGCAATGCTTGCCCTACTTTCTGCACCTGACTATCCCGATGCCTCCTCCTTCTCTATGGAAGGGAGCATAGCAGGTTATATAGACCGCCTGTTCCTGCCTGGCAAACTACATCTGGGCATACACGACCCCGAGGGTCTGCTTTCCACCCTTCCTGCCGTGGCTACCGCCTTGATGGGCATACTGACGGGCGAGTTCATCCGCTCTGCCAAGGCTGGTGGGCATAGCAAAAGCGCAATCCTGTTCCTCCTGGGCCTTACCTTCTTCGGGTTGGGATGGCTTTGGGACATTGTTCTGCCGGTGAACAAGAACCTATGGACAAGTTCCTTTGTCCTCGTGGCAGGAGGCCTGTCCATGATGCTTTTCTCGGCCTTCTACTGGGTTGTGGATGTAATGCAATGGCGCAAGTGGACCCTCTTCTTCCGAGTTGTGGGCATGAACTCCATCACCATCTATCTGGCACAGCACTTCCTGGATGCACAGAAGCCCCTAAAGACCATCTTCGGAGGCGTTCTCGCTCTTGTGCCCGAAAACCTCTATGCCTTGGCATACTGGACGGCATACGTACTGGTATGGTGGTTGTTCCTCTACTTCCTCTATCGCCACAAGATATTCCTGAAGGTGTGAGAGCGTTGCGAACGTAAAGAGGGAAGGATGGACTGAAACAACGTTCGACGCCCGAAGGGGCTGAACCAAAGGTCGACGATAAGTCAAGTCAATGTCCATCTGTACCTTGTGAGGGGAGCACACTCCTGTGCGACGCTGGACCCGGAGGGAGCGAAGCGGAGTGGGTGGATAGTTTCCGTTACCCCATGGTACCAAGCTAAACGAAGTCAATACAATAACCCCATCAGCCACAAAGGCAGTTTCTTGCCTATAGGGTGCTCCATGGCATCTGCAAGGACGTAGGAATTGGGAAGATCGGCAATCTGATCGAACGATTTGTCACGTCCGCCCACCTCAAAGGTTATCTTGCCATCGATTTTGAAGTCGCCATGCTCTTTGCCATACTCCACGGTGTGTTGTGTGGAGAGTTGGTTTACGATGAAACACTCTCGCAACGTACCAATGTTCAGTTGCGAACTAAGAGCGCAGAGCATGTTGGGGTTGTGCACATATATCTTGTCAGGCTTTTGCATCTTGGTTACCGATTTGTTATCGGTATAAAGCAGGTGTAGCAACTCGGCACGCTGCATACCAGACAAGTAACTCAGTACGGTGGTTTTGTTGAGTTCAAGGTAAGAAGACAACTTGGCGATGTTCACTTCGTAGGGAAGGTTGTCTGCAAGGTAAAGCATCATGGCCTTTAATTTGCGCGTATATGCTGGGTCTACGCCACAAAACTGAGTCATTTCCTGGTCAATGATGAAACTGACAACATTTTCAATACGACTATAGTATTCTACTTCCTCTCCATCATAGAATGGGTAGTATCCTACGCGCAGATACTCTTCAAACAACGCTTGGGGGCGGCATACCCGACAAACCTCGTCGCATATACTATCGGCATCGGACAACAACTCTTGGAGAGAATGAATTGGCAGATTGATGTTCTTGTAGAAATGGAGGTATTCGCGAAACGAAAGCCCAGGCATTGTATAACTGAGCACGCGACGCGACAAGTCGGCATCAGCATTAAGTATTTGTATAAGCGATGAACCGGTAAAGGTAACTTTCATATCGGGCCACAGGTCAATTATCTCCTTCAGTTCCTTACTCCATGTGGGGTATTTGTGTACCTCATCAAGAAAAAGGTGTTTGCCACCCATCATATGAAAACGCTCAGCAAGGTCAAGTAACGAATGGTTGGTAAAATAGATACTGTCCATCACACAATAGAGTGCTTCGCTAGCACTTGCACCGTATCTCTGCTTGATGTATTGGCGTATGAGAGTGGTTTTGCCCACACCGCGTGAACCACGGATGGCTACCAGTTGACGGTCCCACGAAATAGTATGCATCACCTCACGAACGATGTCAAGATTTGTCTGCGATATCAATATCCTGTGTTTTTTGTAAAGCGTTTCCATATAATACCTTTATAAAACCTGTGGCAAATGTAAGAAAACTTATTGTAATAACCAAAATAATACTAAAATCGTTTACTCCAGTAAGCGTTTTTTAGATTGTCCCGCTTATTGAAGTAAACGATATATCATCATTAGGTTTCACTTGTCTGCTCTATTGACTAATGTAATCCACCTTTCGTTTTAACCTTTCCGTTTAATCCGTTGATATAACTAAATCTGTGATAATCTCGTCAAATCGGTGTCATCTGTGGGCGATTAACGTTGAAAGTATAACGATTAACGTGGAGAGTTATCGTCTTCGTTTTCCGTCCAGTTTTCCGTTTTGACTTGACTTAACGTCGACCTTTGGTTCGTCGAGCCTGCTTCCACTCGGTAATTCAAACAAGTTTGATTGCTCTCGCTTATTCGCAGTCTTCCGTCCTCACCTTTCCGTTTTTAAAACTTCCTTTCCTCATACTCCTCTATCTTCTGGCGGACATCGTCGGGCATGAGCATGGCGGAGCCTTGCGGAGCCTTGCTGGCGGTCGCAGCATACCATGATGGTGTGGCATTCGCACTTCACTTAGCGTGTGCGGGCATTGACGGCACGCTGGAGCAGGGTGAAACTCTTGCGTCCTATCCGCTCCATGGTGGTTTGTATGACTATCTCGTCGGGGTAGTATATCGGTGCCAGGAAGTTGGCATTGATGTTCGCCACCACTATGGCCATGCGCTGGAAAATGTCCTCGCCAGCCACGTCCAGAAAGTAGCGGGTCTTGCACATGTCGTAGAGAGCGAAGTAGACATTGTTGTTAACGTGCCCGAACTGGTCAACGTCCGACCAACGCAACTGAGCAGGCAGTTCGTGGCGGAAGACTATATCCTGTTCCATAGTATATGCTTGATTGTTTGTATGTGCTATCGTGTCAATGTATTTCCACCCTCTCACCGCAAGAGAGATAAGTGATGCGTTCGCCCATCAGCAGGGAGAGCATGGCGAATTGCCCCACTCCGGTGCAATGCATGGTGTGGTATTGCGTGTGGGGGAAGGACAGGAGGTGCTCGGCCAAGGAACGTATGTGTTGGTGTTCGGTCTCGGCATCAAGTCCATTTTTTGCAAGATGCATACCGGCCAAGACATGCGTTGGCGGATTGCCGCATATCTCCGTTGCACGTTCCACGATGTTCTGTATGCCACAATGAGCGCAACCAGCCAGGAGCACGATGTTTCCTGCCTCGCGCACGATCAGGTTCTGCTCGTCGGCAAAGGCATCTTGCGTGTCCTTCTCAGGTCCAAAGAGCAGACGGTTTCCCCTTGGCCTCGTGTGTGTGCCCTTCACCCCTCCGAAGAGCAGGAGACCCGGTGCTATCTCCATTGGCCCATCGTCGTGGAAGACAATACGGGAAGAGGTTTGCAGAGCCGCGTCCAAACCGATGTAGTGCATGCCGTCCGCCCTGAGTGAGTAATGAGGTTGGAAGGCATGGCGATGCATGTGCGCCGGCGCATGGTGGTTTACACTGAGGAATGCCCCAAGCCCTCCGCCATGGTCGTAATGCCCGTGGCTCAGTACGGCCATATCCACATCGTCAAGACCAACACCCAGTGCCTCGGCATTCCGTAGTAGGAGGTCCGATTGCCCCATATCGAAAAGCACGTTTCGCCCGTCCTCCATACGAAGGTGCAGGCTAAGGCCATGCTCGGTGGGCAAGCCACCATGTGAGGTGTTCTCTATGATGGCGGTAATGGTCATCTTCTCACGGGCAAACGACAGATAGCAATGCTGATACTACCTGCCGTTTGTCCTTTAATGTGTGTGTTATTACTTTACAATCGTCTTCTTGCCATTTACCACATATATGCCTGGGCGTACGACATTATTCTGCTTCTGACCCGCTAATGTGTAGATAGCCTTGGGGACTTCATTGGCATTTACCTTTACGGCCTTGATGCCGGTGCTGACACCTTCTGGTGCAGGTTCAAAGAATACGCGTGTGCCCTCGTCTTTTGATCCATCAGCATTCCACAACCCCATCACCTGGCCACCAGTCTGCCAATTGCCGTTGTGGCTAAGGAAGTTCTTCTTGTCGGAAGTCTGGAAAGCATAGCAACCTTTTGTCTCGTTGAAAATCCAGGTGTAGAACTTGTTGGTGAGTTCCTCCTTGCTCTGCATTTCGGTGCACTTGGGAGCATTGTTGGTATTGGGCACGGTAACCATCTTGCCGTCCTCGGCAGAGATAATCATGATGTTGCCATCCTCAGCCTCCATGAAATACCAGAACTGGTTCAAGGGCAAACGAGGGTCCTGGTTGTTGATGCACAGAGCAGGTTTCTCTGCTCCCCATGGTGTAACATTGGTAAAGACATACTGACTCTTGTCGCCACCACCGTCTCTGCCGCTATAGATGTAGTAGAGGACGGGAGTTTCTCCTGCCTTGGTGATGGTGAAGGGATAGTCGTTTGTCTGTGCCATTGCAGAGGTCAGCACGACCACAAACAGAGTGAAGAAAGTAGAGATTCTTTTCATAAGCAAATAAATTTATTAAGGTTAGTTCTACCTTATTAGCATTTGTCGGTGGAAATATTGCAGGCTCTTCTACTTCTTTCCTGCTTTCTGCCAGGCATTGTATCCGCCCTGCAGGTCAACGACCTTCAAACCGCGTTCACTCATAAGCCCTGAAGCCTTTTGGCTACGGCGTCCGCTACGGCAATATATATAATAGGTGTGGCTGGTGTCCAGTGTGTCTATGCCGGCAAGAAAAGCCTGCTCGTCCATCACGTTCATCAGCACCGCACCCTCGATGTGCCCCTCGTTGTACTCCTCAGGAGTGCGAACGTCTATCAGATAGGCCGTAGTGTCGGAGTTTAGGTTCTGGGTATACTCCTCCACGGGGAGGACAATGCTCTTGTCCGGGGTCCTGCTCTCTCCCGAGCACGAGGGGAGCAACAGGAGCATGAGAAATGGGATGATGTTCTTCATAAATGCTTATCCGTTTTTCTGTTTGTTGATGATGTATATTCCTGTCGTAGCCAGGGCGGCGGCAAGGACGTATTTCCAGTAGAACGTCTCGCCCAGGCAAAGGCACGAGGTCAGTGCTCCCACCACGGGGATGAGCGAGTTGTAGATGGCCACCTTGCCCACGGGATTGCAGGTAAGGAGTTTGTTGTAAAGGGCAAATCCCAGGGCAGAGATGCCTATGAGTAGGAGCAGTATTACCACGCCCTGCCAGTTGACCTGCGGCAATGTGGCACCAAGCAGGAACGAGGGAACAAGCAGGAGCAATCCACCCATGGCAAGGCTGTATCCTGTGCCCACGAAGACATCAATACGCCTTACCAGACTTCGTGTCAGCAGACTTGCCACGGCCGAACAGAGGGCATTGACAATAATCATGCCATCGCCCAGGAGGGTGAACCTTCCGCTCTCCTCTCCGCCCAGGTTCAGCGCCAGTATTCCGGCAAAACCAATGACGCATCCCAGTATCTTGCCTGGTGTCAGGCGGTCGCTCTTGAAGAACATGCACGCCATGATGACCAGCGAGAAGACGCTCAGCGAGTTCAATATCGCCGCCCTTGCCCCGGCGCTATGCGACAGGCCTATGTAGAAGGTGGCATAGTGCAGAGTGGTATTCATCAGGGCAAATAGCAGCATGAACCACCAGTCGCTGCCCTTCCTCATGGCGAATGACCGTCCCATGACCTTTGCCATTGCCAGGATTATGAGGCCCGACATGGTAAAGCGCAATCCTGCAAAGAAAATCTTGTTGCCCGTCATCTCGGGCGTGATGGCAAGGTATTCAAAACCCAACTTTATCAGCGGATATGCCCATCCCCACACCACGGCCGCCGTTATGGCAAAGCATGCCACCCACACAGGGCGCTGGAAAAGGGGCAAGGAGGGAGTTGGTTTTTCATCCTCCTTCATTCCATCGTTATAGGATATATTGCTCGGCATTCTCTTTCTATATTCAAATATACGCACAAAGGTAATCAAATTTCATTAAACTATAAACCTATACGCTACTGAATCTTTGTCCAAGCATCCTTTTTGGCTTATCTTGAAGCCAATGCAGTACTCTCATAAGAAAACTTCAGTCCTTCCACGAGAGTACTGCAGTTTCCTCACAAGAAAACTGACTTGTTGTCAAGAAGGCCCTTTTTCCTGTTCACGTTCTTCTTCCCTTTACAATACGGCTTTTCAACCTTTCTATCACGAGAAATTCAATTTCATGCACCAAGAAGGAGGATATGTTAAAGTAAAATCGTATTTTTGTAGACAGGAAGAAAGTACATTTATCAACAGACACAAACCGCACATGAAAAAGACATCCATTATTGCCGCCTTTCTTTTAGTGATTATACTCTTCTGTATGGTGTGGGCTGTGCTCAAGTCTGCGCATATGTATAAATTGGAAGACACGGAAAGAAAGCCAGATACAATATTTGTACACGCTCCTGTTATTCCATATGCAGAACCGCTCCAGAAAGACAGCATTCAAGGCAAAACATTACAGGACATGGTCAATGGTTTAGGTAAGAATATCAACAGAGTCGGTGTATGGGAAATGATTCCAGACCTTGCATACACCGTGATATTCGAAGAGAACGGCAGATACTTCATGCAGGACATTTATATGGACAGATGCAAGTATGGCGACAAGGAAGAACTGAAGAAATCTGGAGGTTATACGTATCGCTTCAAGGAAGATAACGGAGAATCATTCGTCGTCAGAGGCGAACTGCTGTTCGGCTACTCCGATGATGCATTGGCTTGCAGATGGCCTCAAGTGCTATGAGTGTCCTTGTCTCACAATATAAAAGAATATAAACTCAATACTTATGATCAAGCATATAATACTATGGACGCTCAACCCCGAGTTGTCCGAAGAGGAGAAGCAGAACGTAAAGGCCGCCATCAAGCAGGACCTGGAGGCACTGGTGGGCGTGGTGCCTGGACTTACCGAAGTCACGGTACACATAGACGGCCGCCTTGCCTCGTCCAATGCCGACCTGATGCTGGACAGTACCCTGGAGAGCGAGGAGGCTCTGAAGGCCTATGCCGTACACCCTGCCCATGTGAAGGTGGCAGAGGAAAGGGTAAAGCCCTATGCCGTGCAGAGGGTGTGCCTGGACTTTGAAATCTGACCTCCTATGCCATACACATACGAATACCCACGACCTGCCGTAACGGCGGATTGCATCGTCATCACCCGCGAGGAGCGCCCTCGTGTGCTCCTTATCCAGCGTGGTGGCGAGCCATTCCGTGGCCATTGGGCTTTGCCCGGTGGCTTCATGGACATGGACGAGACGGCACAGGAGTGTGCCATGCGCGAACTTACCGAGGAGACTGGCCTCACGGTGACAGAAACTTATCAAGTAGGTGCATACAGCCGTGTTGACCGCGACCCGCGAGGACGTACCGTGGGCATAGCATACCTGGCCATCATAGAAAGCCCCATGCCCGTGCAGGGATTGGACGATGCCGCCAAGGCTGAATGGTGGCATGTGGACGAACTGCCTCCTCTGGCCTTTGACCATGCCGACATGATGAGGGATGCCATGCTCCTGTACCGCTCTATAGTTACGAAAGACTGACCAAACACCAACTCCACACACATGAGCACGAGCAACCCCGAACTCGACCTTGCACGCCGTATCGTAGAGAACACCGGCACACACCTTTTCCTTACTGGTAAGGCAGGAACGGGCAAGACGACCTTCCTGAAGGACCTCAAGCAGCGTTCGCCTAAGCGCATGGTGGTTACTGCCCCCACGGGTATTGCCGCCATCAATGCAGGCGGCATGACCCTGCACTCGTTCTTCCAGTTGCCTCTTGCACCGTATGTCCCCGACTCCACCTTCCGTGCCGAGAAGGATGTGCATCGCTACAAGTTCAGCAAGGAGAAGAAGAGGTTGATTCGGAGCCTCGACCTGCTTGTCATTGACGAGATAAGTATGGTACGTGCCGACATACTGGATGCCGTGGATGCAGTACTGAGGCGCTTCCGCTCGCCACACCTGCCCTTCGGAGGGGTGCAACTGCTTATGATTGGCGACCTGCAACAATTGGCTCCCGTGGTGAAACCCGAGGAGTGGGACATGCTCTCGCAATACTACGACACGCCGTTCTTCTTCAGCAGCAGGGCACTGAGCGAGACACACTATGCCACCGTGGAACTGAAACAGACCTACCGCCAGACGGACGAGCACTTCCTGGCATTGCTCAATAACATTCGCACCAACAGGGCCGATGCCGCCACGCTTGAGCAACTGAACAGGCGCTACATACCGGAGTTCACACCTCCTGCCTCGCCCCGCTACATACGCCTCACTACACACAACGTGCTGGCACAGAGCATAAACGACAGGGAACTGGGCAAACTGGGCACACCCACCTTTACATACCGTGCAAAGATAACGGGCAACTTCCCTGAGTACAACTATCCCACCGAGGAGACACTGACCTTGAAGGAGGGTGCGCAGGTGATGTTCATCAAGAACGACCATTCGGGCGAGAGGCGCTACTTCAACGGCATGATTGGCGAGATAGTCAGCATTGACCAGGAGGGCTTCGTTGTGCATAGCCAGGACTTCAACGGCGAAATCAGGGTGGAGCGCGAACAATGGGACAATACCCGATACACGCTCAACGAGCAGACGATGGAGATAAACGAGGAGGTGGAGGGCAGTTTCGAGCAGTTCCCCGTGCGCCTGGCATGGGCAATAACCATACACAAGAGCCAGGGCCTCACCTTCAGCCATGCCATCATAGATGCCCGCGACTCCTTTGCACACGGACAGGTGTACGTGGCACTGAGCCGATGCCGCACACTGGAGGGCATGGTGCTCAGTTCGCCGTTAAGTGCCGGTGCTATCATCTGCGACACGACGGTAAACAACTTCAATGCCGCCATGGCACAGCGCACACCAGGTGTAACGGCAATCGACACTTGGGAGAAACTATACTACCACCAGTTGGTGCAGGAACTTTTCAGTTTCGACACGCTCCTTGAGCACTTCAACGGGCTGCACCGCCTCGTGGCAGAACATTTCTGCACACTCTATCCGCAATTGCTCGAGCAGTTCAATCTTCATGACCAAAGCATACAAAAGAAACTCTGCGACATTGCCGCACGCTTTGCCACACAATACACGCGCATCATCTCCGAACAGGCCGACTATGCCTCGTCCACCCTATTAAAGGAGCGCATACACAATGCCACCAAGTATTTCCTGGACGAGTTCTCCCCCATTTGCCAATGGGCAGAAGAACTCTCCATACCCACCGACAACAAGGAACTGAAGAAGCGAATCGCCGACTACACGGAAAAACTTGTACAATGCTGCACGCAGAAAAGGAAACTCCTGGAATTCGTGCACGAGGAAGGATTCGAGGTCTGTGCATATCTGCACAAAAAGGCCGTTATCACCCTGGAGGCAGAGGGCGGAGCAGACACCACTACACCGTCAAAAAGTCGTCGTAAGAAATCGGAAGAGACAATACTACAAGTACCCTCGGACATAGCCTTGCCCGACCTTTATCAACGTATTGTCTTATGGAGGCAGAAGAAGGCTCAAGAGCTGGGCATCCCTGCCTATTGCGTGCTTCAGCAAAAGGCACTCCTGGGCATAGTGCACTTCCTGCCCGACAATCCCAAGTCCCTGCTCAAAATCCCTTACATGGGCAAAGCATCGGTGGAGAAGTATGGCAAGGACCTGCTGGAAATCGTCACCGCATACATGAAAGAGAATGACCTGAACAGCAAGATATAATTACTATGCAAGAAATAATAAAACTCATAGCACAGGCCCTTGGCATAGGTGCACGACAGATAGAACAGACACTTAGCCTGCTGGACGGCGGTGCCACCATTCCCTTCATTGCCCGCTACCGCAAGGAGGCCACGGGTGGCTTGGACGAAGTGCAGATAGCCGAGGTGGCAAAGCAGAACGAGAAGTTCAAGGAACTCATCCACCGCAAAGAGTATATCCTGCAAACCATCGAGGAGCAAGGCAAACTGACCGACGAACTGAAGGAAAGAATAACCTCCTGCTGGGATGCCACCGAACTGGAGGACATATACCTGCCCTACAAACCCAAGCGAAAGACTCGTGCCGAGGTGGCTCGCAAGCGTGGCCTTGAACCCTTGGCGGATGCCATACTGCACCGTCCCAATGGCGACCCCGAGCAATATGCCAAGGCATACATCACGGAGGAGGTTCCCACGGTGGCAGATGCCCTGCAGGGTGCCAGGGACATTCTGGCCGAACGCATGAACGAGGACGAGCGTGTGCGCAATACCTTGCGCCGTAGTTTCGAACTCACCGCCCAGATTTCCTCCAAGGTGGTAAAGAGTAAACAGGAGGAGGCGCAGAACTACCGCACGTATTTCGACTTCTCCGAACCACTGAAGCGTTGCACCAGCCATCGCCTCCTGGCCATACGCCGTGGCGAGAGTGAGGGTTTCCTGCGTGTGGACATCAGCCCTCGCGACGAGGAGGATTGTATCGAACGCCTGCTTCGCGGTTTTCCCACTCGTGGCAAATGTGGCGAACAGATTGTCATGGCTATGCAGAATGCCTACAAGCGTCTGCTCAAGCCTTCCATAGAAACGGAGTTCGCAACGGCATCAAAGAAACTTGCCGACGAGGAGGCCATCCGCGTGTTTGCCACCAACCTGAGTCAACTTCTCCTTGCCGCACCTCTCGGACAGAAGCGTATAATGGGTATCGACCCAGGGTTCCGCACAGGTTGCAAGGTGGTGTGCCTCGACCAGCAGGGCAATCTCCTGCACAACGAGACCATCTTTCCCCACCCTCCACGTGGCGAGCGCATGGAGGCGCTGGACATCTTGGAACGACTTTTGGGCAAGTACAAAATTGAGGCGGTGGCCATAGGCAATGGCACGGCTGGACGTGAAACAGAAGACCTTGTCAGGATGCTTCATCGTCCCGGTCTTTCTGTCTTTCTCATCAGCGAGGATGGTGCCTCTGTATACTCCGCTTCAAAGATAGCACGCGAGGAGTTCCCCGACCACGATGTCACCGTGCGTGGTGCCGTGAGCATCGGGCGCCGCCTTGCCGACCCACTGGCAGAACTGGTAAAGATAGATGCCAAGTCCATCGGTGTGGGACAATACCAGCACGATGTTGACCAGACAGAACTGAAGCATGCCCTGGACCTCACCGTGGAGCGTTGCGTGAACACCGTGGGCGTGAACCTCAACACCGCCAGCAAGCACCTGCTCACCTATGTCTCAGGCCTCGGTCCTGCCCTGGCACAGAACATTGTGTCGTACCGTGCAGAGAACGGTCCCTTCGCTTCTCGCCAGGAACTTCAACGTGTGCCACGCCTGGGTGCCAAGGCCTTTGAGCAATGTGCCGGTTTCCTGCGCATAGCAGATGGCAAGAATCCCCTGGACAATACCGCCGTACACCCCGAGCGCTACGAACTGGTGCGTCGCATGGCAAAGGATAGCGGATGCACGGTAGAGGAACTTATCTCCTCGCCAGAGAAGCGCAAGAGTATCGACCTGCAACGCTATTGCTCCGACACCGTGGGTATGCCCACCCTTACCGACATCATGCAGGAACTTTGCAAACCCGGTCGCGACCCGCGTGGCGAAAACGAGGAGTTCTCTTTCGACTCCACCCTCCGCACCATCGATGACCTGCAGGAAGGCATGGTGCTGCCCGGCATCGTTTCAAACATAACCAACTTCGGCTGCTTCGTCGACCTCGGCATCAAGGTGAAGGGCCTTGTCCACGTCTCTCAGCTTGCCGACAGCTACGTCAGCGACCCCATGACCGTGGTACACCTTCAGCAAAAGGTCAAAGTCAAGGTAATAGAAATCGACTACACCCGCAACCGCATAGCGCTGAGTATGAAAGGGGTGGAGCAGAAATGACGCATGTTAAATAAGCATGTTAAATAAGTACAATGCCTATGTTATTTTTGCGCCAACGTGGTCTAATCTTAATTAAAATTCGTACCTTTGTGCGCGAAATTGAATGTAAATGAAAAGGATATTTTGGTTTTTGGCGGTAATCTCCGTGGTCATGCTCCAATATTCGTGCAAATCGGAGGAGCAGACATATGAAGAGCAAAAGGAGCAGGAGCGCGAGGCGGTGAAATCATTCGTCGGCCGCAATGTGCTGATAGTGAACGGCAGGGATACGCTGCTCAATATGGGCAAGATGAATGTCATTACCGAGGAGGAATTCGAGAACCGTAGCTATACTACGGATGTCAGGAACAATGAATATGTCCTGTTCCGGAACAGCGGTATCTATATGCAGATTGTGCGAGAGGGTGCGGGCAAGCGTATAGAGCATGGGGAGAACAAGAAACTGATCTGCTATTTTTGGGAGTACAATATTCTGGGAGACAGTTTGCAGCTGACCAATAAGGTTATGTCGGTGACAGTAGGCCCGGAATACCTGAATGTGTCAAACAACTCTGGAACGTTCAGCGGAAGCATTGACCTGGAAATGGTTCCCCATAGTTTGATGAACTCCACGTATGGCGATACTAATGTTCCTGCCGGATGGCTGAAACCCTTGGAGTATGTCCGTGTGGGACCGCAGACGGATTCGGAAACACGCATTGCCAAGGTAAGGGTCGTTGTTCCTCACAGTTCGGGGCAATCGCATGCAAAGTCATTGGTTTATCCTTGCTTCTACGAACTCACATATCAGCAGGAAAGATGATATACATTCATATACCATTCTGTAAGTCGCGGTGTCTGTACTGCGACTTTTTTTCTACCACTGCTCATGAGCGCAAGGGAGCCTTCGTGAAGGCCCTGCTGAATGAGATGAAGGGTAGGGCGGAGGAACTTTTGCATGCGCGCGCAAATACTATATATATAGGTGGAGGTACGCCCAGCCAACTGTCCTGCGGGGATATAAAGGCTATCTTCAGCACTCTGCAAGGTATAGTGCCCTTGGAGCATGGCGCAGAAGTGACGATAGAATGCAATCCGGACGATATCAGCAGCGGTTTTCTTAACGCTCTGGCTGAAACTCCGGTTAATAGGGTGAGCATGGGCGTGCAGACGTTTGACGACAACCTGTTGCGCCTGCTGAGAAGAAGGCATGATGCCATGCAGGCACGCGATGCCGTGGCGATGTTGCGAAAGGCGGGCTATAACAACATCAGTCTGGACCTTATGTATGGTTTGCCCGGGCAGACCATGGACATGTGGAAGAAGGATGTGGACGAACTGCTTGCCATGAACGTCCCCCACATGAGTGCGTACTCGTTGCAATGGGAGGAAGGGACACCGCTTTTCCGGATGTTGGAGAAGGGGCAGGTGGAGGAAGCGCCGGAGGAACTGTCTTTGGAAATGTACAGGTATCTGGTGCAGGCAACTGCCGTGTCAGGGATGGAACATTACGAAATCAGCAACTTTGCCATGCCCGGCATGAGGGCGCGGCACAATAGTGGATATTGGAAGAACGAGCCGTATGTGGGATTAGGCCCCGGTGCCCATAGTTATGACGGAAACAGGAGAAGATGCAGCAACCCGCCCGACCTTGCCAGTTACATAGAGTCCCAGGGATTGCCAGGGATGGACATAGAGGAACTGGACGAGGATGCCTTCTACGAAGAGCAGGTGTTAAAGGGTCTGCGCACCACTGATGGGCTGGATGTGTGTGCTCTGCCGCAGAAATACAGGGATTATGCCCTGAGGATGGCAGAACCTCATCTGGCAAGCGGCCGTTTGTCAAGGGAAGGAAACGTGCTGAGGCTCACGGAGGAGGGAATTTTCGTTTCAAACGACGTAATGTCTGATATGATGTTGTAAAACATAAGTTTTCTTGTGTTCTGTCTCGCAAAAAAAACGTATTTTTACGTCCGATTTCGGCATTTTGCATGACCTATTCCGGTCAATGCAGTGCCTGCAAGAAACCTTGAACAACCAAAACTAATACACTATGAAGACGTATCAGACACAAGAAATCAAGAACATTGCCTTGCTGGGCAATGACGGTAGCGGTAAGACAACACTCACAGAGAGCCTGCTTTATGAGGCAGGCGTAATCAACCGTAGAGGACGTATTACCCAGCAGAATACCGTCAGCGACTATTTCCCTGTTGAGCAGGAGTATGGATATAGCGTATTCAGTACTGTTTACCATGTGGAGTGGAACGACAAGAAGTTGAACATCATTGACTGCCCTGGAAGTGATGACTTCGTGGGTGCCGCTATGACCGCACTGAATGTGACCGATACTGCAATCCTTCTGCTTAAAGGTGCAAACGGTGTGGAGGTGGGTACACAGAACCATTTCCGCTATACCGAGAAGTTGGGCAAGCCCGTGATCTTCCTGGTAAACCAGTTGGATGACGAGAATACCGACTTTGACAACATTATGGAGCAGCTGACCGATGTTTACGGTTCCAAGGTGGTTCCCGTACAGTATCCCTTGCAGACAGGCCCCAACTTCAACTCCCTGATTGACGTGCTTCTGATGAAGAAGTATTCATGGGGTCCCGAAGGTGGCGCACCGACTATCGAGGAGATTCCTGCCGAGGAGATGGACAAGGCCATGGAGATGCACAAGGCACTGGTGGAGGCTGCTGCCGAGCATGACGAGGGCCTGATGGAGAAATTCTTTGAGAGCGAGAGCCTTACCGAGGACGAGATGCGCGAAGGTATCCGCAAGGGTCTGGCCGCACGTGGCATGTTCCCTGTATTCTGTGTATGCGCCGGCAAGTGTATGGGCGTTCGTCGTCTGATGGAGTTCCTGGGCAATGTGGTTCCCTTTGTTGACCAGATGCCCAAGGTGCACAATACCCGTGGCGAGGAGGTTGCTCCTGTCGTGGATGCCCCCACAAGCCTGTATTTCTTCAAGACCGCCGTGGAACCACATATCGGCGAGGTACAGTATTTCAAGGTAATGCAGGGTAAGGTTCACGAGGGTGACGACTTTACCAATGCAGACCGTGGAAGCAAGGAGCGCATGGCTCAGTTGTTCTGCTGTGCCGGTGCTACACGTATCAAGGTGGAGGAACTTGTGGCAGGTGATATAGGCTGTACCGTCAAGCTGAAGGATGTGAAGACCGGAAACACCTTGAACGCCAAGGGTGCCGAGCATCGCTTCAACTTTATCAAGTATCCCAATCCCAAGTATTCTCGTGCTATCCGTGCCGTGAACGAGAGCGAGACAGAGAAGATGATGAATGCCTTGCAGAAGATGCGCGAGGAGGATCCCACATGGAAGATAGAGCAGAGCAAGGAGCTGAAGCAGATTCTGGTACATGGTCAGGGTGAGTTCCACTTGCGCACCTTGAAGTGGCGTATGGAGAACAACGAGAAGATCCAAATAGTGTTTGACGAGCCCAAGATTCCATATCGCGAGACAATCACCAAGGCTGCCCGTGCTGACTATCGTCACAAGAAGCAGTCTGGCGGTGCCGGTCAGTTTGGCGAGGTGCACATGATTGTTGAACCCTACTACGAGGGTATGCCTGCTCCCGAAGTGTATAAGTTCGGCAACCAGGAGTATCGTATTAACGTTAAGAACACTGAAACCGTTGAGCTGGAGTGGGGTGGCAAACTGGTGTTTGTAAACAGCATTGTCGGTGGTTCTATCGATGCACGCTTTATGCCTGCAATACTGAAGGGCGTTATGCAGCGTATGGAACAAGGTCCTTTGACTGGATGCTATGCCCGCGACGTACGCGTTATAGTATATGATGGCAAAATGCACCCCGTGGACAGCAACGAATTGTCCTTCATGCTTGCCGGCCGTAATGCGTTCAGCGCTGCTTTCCGCGAGGCAGGACCTAAGATTCTGGAACCCATTTACGACGTGGAGGTATTCGTTCCTGGTGACAAGATGGGCGATGTGATGAGCGATCTGCAGGGACGCCGTGCCATGATTACCGGTATGCAGAGCGAGAACGGTTATGAGAAACTGACCTGCAAGGCTCCCTTGAAGGAGATGTCCAGTTACTCAACAGCATTGTCAAGTCTGACAGGTGGACGTGCCAGCTTCATCACAAAGTTTGCAAGCTATGAACTTGTTCCCGGCGACGTTCAGCAGAAGTTGGTTGCTGAATACAAGGGTGCAGATGAGGAGTAACCTGGCGGGACTGACAGACACCAGAAAACAACGAATATTCTTCGGCGTAGTTGCTGTTTTGTTAACTATCCGGTTCGTGTTTCTAAATAAAGGTAAAAAAGAGAGCGTTTCTGCTCTCTTTTTTTTCTCCGTACACATATGATGCCTATATTTGCAGTATGAAAAAATGGATGATATGGACTATATGCCTGACCATGGGCCTTTGCTTTGTGATACTGCTATATCTGCAAGTCAGGTATGCGAAAACTATCATGGCCGTCAGACGTGAGCAGTTCAACGAAAGCGTACTGAGGAGCCTGGATATTGCATCACGAAACATGGAACGCAACGAGACTATGGTGTACTTGCGTGACGTGGTAAACCTTTACGGGGATTCATTGGACGTTTATTCCTCTTCCTATGGCATGGACATTACCATGACGGGTATGCATGCCTTCCAGCGCAGAATACGCAATGCCTATATATATGAAAAGGAATTGTTGGACGAGGTTATCCTCAGGGTGCTCTATGCTTCTGGAGAGCGAGGGTTTGAGGAACGTGTTGACAAGGATTTCCTGGTGCAGACGCTAAGACGCACCTTGCGTAACAATGGCATAGACTTGACTTTCCATTATCGCGTGTTTGATAGCGAGGGAAGGGAGGTATATCGTTGCCCAGATTATGATCCACGTGGAGAAGACTATAGTTATACCCAAACTCTGTTCCGTAACGATCCTACCGGTAAGATGGGTGTGGTAAGTGTTCACTTCCCAGATCTCAACAAGTATGTTCACGAGGTTGCCAATATGATATATCTGGCATTGGCCTTTACCATGATCCTGTTTGTTACCTTCCTGCTAACGGTGTATCTGGTGGTTAGGCAGAAGAAACTGACGGAGTTGAAGAATGACTTTATTAACAACATGACACATGAGTTCAAGACTCCGATATCCACTATCAGCATTGCTGCCCAGATGCTGTCCGATACCAACTTGCCTAAATCGAACGAAACCTACGAACGATTGAGCGGAGTGATATATAGCGAGACAACGAGGTTGCGCTATCAGGTGGAGAAAGTCTTGCAGATGTCCCTGTACGAGGGTGGCAATATTGCTCTGAAACAGCAGACGCTGGATGCTAACGACATCATAGATGGCGTGGTCCAGACTTTTAACATCAAGGTTACCCAGAATGGCGGGGAGATCGACAAGAACCTGGATGCTGATAAATCCATGGTCAAGGCTGACGAGATGCATTTTACCAATATCATATTCAACCTGATGGATAATGCGGTTAAGTATAAGCGTGATGATGTCCCGTTGCATCTGGAGGTATCCACGAAGAACGATGCTGACCACTTGTATATAAGGATATCCGACAATGGCATAGGTATCCAGAAGGATGACTTGAAACGTGTCTTTGACAAGTTTTATAGGGTGCATACCGGCAATACGCACAATGTCAAGGGATTTGGTCTTGGATTGGCCTATGTCCACAAGATGGTACAGTTGCATCGCGGAACAATCAAGGCAACAAGCGAGTATGGCAGGGGCACGACTTTTACAATTACCCTGCCCTTGGATAAAGTAAAGTAATAATAACAAACCTGCTCGGCATTATCTTTCACATGGTATGGAGGCTATTGCCGAAAGGGATAATTAAAAGAAGGATATGGAAATGAAACAGAAAATTTTGCTGTGCGAAGACGAAGAAAGTCTCGGCATGCTTTTGAGAGAGTATCTGCAGGCTAAGGGCTATGACGCAGAACTATACCTGGACGGTGAGGCTGGATACCGTGCATTCACAAAGAGTCACTTTGACATGTGCCTGCTTGATGTGATGATGCCCAAAATGGATGGTTTCACTCTGGCAAAGGAAATTAGACTTGTCAATCAGGAAATCCCCATTATATTCCTCACGGCAAAGAACCTGAAGAGTGATATCCTGGACGGTTTCAAGGTTGGTGCTGATGACTATCTGACCAAACCCTTCAGTATGGATGAACTTGTATTCCGCATGGAGGCTATCCTGCGTCGTGTCAAGGGAAATGCCAAGAAACCCCAGACCATTTACCAGTTGGGTAACTATACTTTCGATTCCCAGCGCCAGTTACTTACCATTGGAGATAGCAACACCAAACTTACTACTAAGGAATGCGAACTACTTTCATTGCTGTGCAGTCATACCAATCAGGTGCTGGAGCGTGAACTGGCTCTGAAAACGATCTGGATAGACGACAACTATTTCAATGCACGTTCCATGGATGTCTATATCACCAAACTTCGTAAGCACCTTAAGGCTGATCCGCGCATTGAAATCAATAATGTACATGGCAAGGGTTACAAACTCATTGTGCCCGAATCATAAGACAAACTATCGTGCCATCGGGACCTCGGAATCTTTAGGACCCACGTCCATTTCTGGCAAGCAATATAAAAACTACGGGCCTCTCAGCAATTGAGAGACCCGTATCTTTTTTGTCCAAAATACTGTTGCTTATGCTTTTGAGGATTTTCCTGTCACATGTATGTGAGTAGGCACTGCGGCAATAATCAACAACAGGGCAAAACCCTGAATCCAATTGTAATCTACTGCTCCTGAATTCAGGAATCTGTCTGTTGTGTAGCTGAGTACCAGAATGAGTGCTCCAATCACGAGCATGATTATACCAGTGTACTTCATCGTGTAATGTATATGTTGTTGTTTTATAAGCGGAACTATGTAAAAAGGCACTCCGTATGCCTAAAGTGATATGCAAAATAATGAAAAATAAACGAAACGACCTAATATGCTGACGTAAAAAAGCCGTATTTGGGCAAAAAATGGAGCAAATAGTTGCGTACATCATATAAAAGCACTACCTTTGCACCGCATTTTGCACTATTAACACATTATTTAATCATTTATCAACGTATTATGAACCAATACGAAACCGTTTTCATTTTGACTCCCGTTTTGTCTGATGAACAGATGAAGGAAGCGGTAGAGAAGTTCAAGGGCGTTCTCGCCAAGTGTGGCGCTGAGATTATCAGCGAAGAGAACTGGGGCCTGAAGAAACTTGCTTACCCTATTGAGAAGAAGAGCACCGGTTTTTATGAGCTCATCGAGTTCAAGGCTACTCCCGAGACCATCAAGACTCTGGAGGTTGCTTACCGTCGTGACGAGAGAGTGCTGCGCTATCTGACTGTAAAGATGGAGAAGTATGCAGCAGAGTATGCTGAAAAGCGTCGTAACAATAAAAAGGAGGCATAAACATGGCACAGTCTGAAATTCGTTATCTGAACGCTCCTGCAATTGATATCAAGAAGAAGAAGTATTGCCGTTTCAAGAAAAGCGGTATCAAGTATATCGATTACAAGGATCCCGAGTTCCTGAAGAAGTTCCTGAACGAGCAGGGCAAGATTCTTCCCCGTCGTATCACTGGTACATCTTTGAAGTACCAGCGTCGTGTGGCTCAGGCCGTTAAGCGTGCTCGTCACCTGGCTCTGCTGCCCTTCGTAACCGATTTGATGAAGTAAAATAAGGAGGAAGTAGATATGGAAATTATTCTGAAAGAAGATATCGTTGGCTTGGGTTTCAAGAATGAAATCGTAAGTGTAAAGGCTGGTTATGGCCGTAACTACCTGATTCCTTATGGCAAGGCTGTAATTGCTAGCGAGAGCGCAAAGAAGCAGTTGGCAGAGGACTTGAAGCAGAAGGCCGTTAAGTTGGCTAAGATTAAGGCTGAGGCTGAGGCTTTGGCAGAGAAGTTGAACGCTGTTCAGTTGACTATCAGCGCTAAGGTTAGTGCTACTGGTCAGATTTATGGTAGCGTGAACAACCTGCACATTGCTGACGAGTTGGCAAAGCTCGGTCTTGAGGTAAACCGCAAGGCTATCGTACTGAAGGATGTCAAGGAGGTTGGTTCTTATGTGGCTTTGGTTAAGTTGCACAAGGACGTAACTGCCAATGTGGCATTCGATGTAGTCGCTGAGGGTGCTAACGAACAGGCTTAATTATTCTTCCTGTCTTGGGGAAGTTTTCCCTTTACGCTATTCCTTACAATGGATAAGTACAGGAAAAGCATTGATAGATATTTATCTAATCCCCGAAGGTTCTTGCCTTTGGGGATTTTCATATATGGTTGGTGATGTTTCTGTAGCTAACTTGTGTGCAAAGTCAGAAACGCCATCCATAGAAGATACGTAATCTCCATTTTGTTGTTGATACCTGCATGCTGCTTGCTTCGCCAATAGCGCTGAAATTGGCTATAAGCGATATACCCATGAAGTTCTGTCTGTAGTTCTTTACCAGAGCGGCGCGTCCGGCCATGATAACATCAGGAAAATGACTGGATACTTTGTTCCATTCACGGCCACTCCACGTCTCCGTCTTGCTCCAGATGACAACTGAAGGCACGGCGGAAAGGTGTAGCAACCAATTCTTGCGCATGGCAAAGTTGTAGCCATAGCCCGCTCCTACGCCAATGCTCAGGCTACTGTATTTGTTTGAATGTATTTTTTGAGTGTCGTTTGTGGATTCTACCCATTGATTCATTAGGGATACTCCTAATAACCAGGATCCGGCACTGCGTTTCTGAATGTACGATTGGGAGAAGGCCGCTGGGATGGAGAAGCGTTTGTTGTTGAAGACAAAGTATGCGTCCGCATTCAGTGTCTTGCTGAGCAGTGTGCCGGCATCAAGTTTCCTTATTTGCTCTTGGTCGTTGAATTTTATCCATCCTTCAGCACTCTGCTGGTTGTGGTACACGATGTCTATTCCCCATCGGTTGCCATATGAGTTTAGGTTGAATTCGTAGTCGTGATATTTGCCTGTCCACGAGAGAGGATTGACTGAGACGCCAATGGAAAGGCCGCGGAAACCAATTGAGACATTCAGCGTAGTCTTGAAATCGGAGTACAACATGGCATTGTATCCAATTCCTTTGGATGTGCCTCTCAGGTACATGTTTGAACCGGATAAGTTGACACGCCCCTTGACTGTCCATGCTGTTCTTGGCCGTGCCAGATAGAGCGTATCGAAGTCTGCTTTGAAGTATCTTTTGGTAAGCAGGCTTTCCGCTGTTTGGATCAGCCCGCATAGCCAAAGGTTTTCCTTCTCCTGTGCCTGGGAAACGGTAATGGTGGATAGGATAAAAAATAGGGGTAGAAGCGTTCTGGGGAATGGCATACAGCTGGTGCAGCATTATTAGATTTGCATGATATGCAATGAATCGCTCAATCCGAATTCATGTAGTCTCCTTACATAAAAACAGGTGTGCGCCTTTGCATTTTATCAATGCTCCGGCATTGCACACCTGTAGTTGTCTGTGAAATTTCAAGTATTCCCTCCCGAAAAGAGGGGATATCAATTAAAACATCTTGTCAGGATACTGTCCAGCTTCGTGCAGAGCAGCGAGTTTGGCAACAGTCTCGGGACGATCCTCGGGATAGGTTACGCCGAACCACTTGGAGGTGGTGTCGAGAACCTCGCATGTAGCCTTGCCTTCCTTGATGAGAGTGTCTACCATCAGAGGAATGAAGAACTCGCTCTTCAGGTTAGTTTGATTCTTGGGGTCAGACAGGAATACCTTGAAGAAATCTTCGCTGTACTGGAAGTAGTCGGGAGTGAAACCCCAGAAGTTCATGCTGGTGGGAGCAGTGTCGGGAATACCAACCCACTTGCCATCTTCGTCGAGATACTCCACAACACCGTTGTGGCGCTCAATCTTGGTACGCTCTACAACACCGGTCAACAGGTGTGTCTCGGGATCCATTTCGCAGATACCGCGGCTGACTGTTCCGCTCTCGGACAAAGTGTTGTCCACACGGAAACCAACCATGGCATACTTACCCTTGCTGCCTTCGGGCAGAGAGGTCAGGAACTTGGCCATAACCTGAAAAGCGTCACGATCATAGAAGTCGTCGCAGTTCAGAACAGCGAAGGGCTCGTTGATAACATCTTTGCCCATCATTACGGCATGGTTTGTGCCCCAGGGTTTTTCGCGTCCTTCGGGTACGGTGAAGCCTTCGGGCAGAGCGTCCAATGCCTGGAAACAGAGTTCGCAGGGAACATGACCTTCGTACTTGGCCAAAATCTGGGTGCGGAACTGCTCCTCGAAATCGCGGCGGATAACCCAAACAATCTTGCCGAAACCGGCCTGGATGGCATCATAGATGCTATAGTCCATGATGCTCTGTCCCTGAGGACCGAGAGTGTCCAGCTGCTTTAAGCCACCATAACGGCTACCCATGCCGGCAGCCAAGAGAAATAGTGTAGGTTTCATTGTTTAATAGTGTTTTAAAATGGTTAATATCCAATGTTCTTTTGCTACAAATATACAAAGAATTTACATACGTTGTGTCATTAGAAGACGAAAAACATCATGCCATGTGCATAAGCAACACAAAAAAGACTTGGAAATAGCGTATTTTGAATGCTAAACGGACATTTTAGAACGGGTAACCCACGCCAAAGTGATATCCTAATGATTTCCCGAATGAGGTCATGTTATAGTATCCGTCTTTGCCTGTGTCATAGGGTGCGTGTATGCCTATGCCAAGGTCAAAACGGATTACCAGAAACTCCAAATCGTAACGAAGGCCCACTCCTGTACCTAATGCCAGTTCTTTACCTAAATTCTTCCATTGGAAACGTCCTCCGGGTCGAGCAGGATCGTCCTGCGTAAGCCAGATGTTTCCGGCATCTACAAATACAGCACCGAAAAGGTTGCTGACTATGGGGAAGCGGTATTCGGCATTGCATTCAAAGCGCATGTTGCCCACCTGGTCCAGATATGAGTAACTGCTGTTGGCCGGATGATAACTTCCTGGACCTATTCCACGCACGCCAAAGGCTCGTATGCTGTTGGCACCTCCAGATGAGAAAAGGTCGGTGTATGGGGCAGACGTGTCGCCGTAGTTCCATATAAAGCCCAGGAATGTGTGAAATACCAGTTGGCTTCGGGGACTGATACGCAGCATGTGGGAATACTCGGCTGTGTATTTCTGGAAAATAGTTGCTTGTTTGGTGGACAGTGACACTCTGCCCTGGTGTTTTTGTATCTTGGGCGTAGTCCATGTAAAACCATATTCCATGCTCGGTACCAGTTTATCTCTAAGGCTTTCATATAGAGCCGGATTTTCCGTCATGAGTATGTTGAAACGTTCAGTGGTACTTAGCAGGTGGTTGTATTCTAAGCGTACAGGAGTGAATTCATGCAGGATGTTCTCTCCCCGGTGAAATGTCCATTTTATTCGTGCTCCGGCACTTACACTGCCGTAGTAACCCGCCCTGTTTGCCCATTTTACATCCAGTTTGAAAAGGGTGCTGGCCTGTGTTCTTCTGCCTAGTTTGCGCCAAAGGTTTCCGAAGAATATGAATCGTGGATAGGTCAGGTTCAGGTTTCCGCCCAATTCCCACGAGTTTATTCCGGTTGCATCGCCTTGCATATTGGCTCCTGTCTGCCATTCATAGGAGCCATTTACGCCAAGGGTGAGAGTCTCGGCTCCACGGAAAGCATTGCGTTTGTTTATTGAGTAGGACAGGCCTGGGCCGAGAAGACCATTGGTTTTATTGGTAATCTTGGCTTCGAACTCGCTGTCGTATGGTTTGTCCAGCATGCATTGTATGTCCAGGTCCAGTGTGTCGCAGTATGCTGTTGACTGGTTGTACTGACCGGCAAGTAAAGCACTGTCTCGTGGTATATAGTTTACCTGTACTGACGAGAATATGCCCATGCCTGAGAGCTTGTTTTGTATGAGGTTGTGAAGGTCCTGGTTATAGAGGTCGCCTTTCTTTTGGTATAGGTAACGATAGAATGCGGACAGTCGCAGTGAGGGCTTGCGCTTGTCTCCTCCGCTCCAGCGCAGAGAAAAGTTGCTTGTTATGATGGAATCGGTTATTTCCCTGTTGTTGTATTTTAGAATGGTGATGTTTGTCTTGCCTACATGGAACGGTTGCATGGCGGCCTGACTCATAGTAGGTGAGGGTACCACTTTAATCTGCACGTGTTGGGGTCTTTGTATAGTGTCGGCATGGAATGTTATGTGGTCGCTTCGGAAGAAGTAGTGTCCGCGGTTGCGCAGTAGAGAGGATATTCGCTCGCGCTCGTTGGACAGGGCGGGGACGGAGAATGGTGCACCGCTCTTGAGCAGTTCTTCCGAAAGAGTTGCCCTGATTAGAGTGTCAATGTTTTCGGGGAACCCCTTGTATTCTATGCCGTCAATGTGGAAGAGTTCGCCAGGCAGTATCTGGTATGAAACTTTCTTTTTGCGAGGATTCTTCATGTCCTCTATCCTGTATTTCGCATCAGCGTGGAAATAACCGTAGTTGTGCAGGGTGTTGCGGGCAACCTGTGTACGCACCGAAGGATTTACGGTACTAATGTATTTTGGCGTGGCTCCCAATGTGTTCATCATCCATTTTCCGAATGCACTTTCGCTTTGGGCGTAACGGTTCCATACCCAAAGTCCTATAGTGAAGGGGTGTGTCCATTGGCTTGAACCCATGAATGAACCGTTGGGGGCATAGTGCAGCGCACCAATAACCTCGGATTTAGCGGTGGAATATGCTTCGTCGTCTATACTTTTTTGACGTTTCAGGCTATCCTCCTCTTCCGGTGTCAGAATGCCGTGGAGTATGCCTTCTTCTTCTGTAGTGTAGTTGCCATGCAGTACATTCTCTACGGCATGGTATGCATCTGCAACAGCTGTTATGACGCCGGTTGAATCGTGCTGCTTTTTACGCTTTTCACCCCATCGGTGTCCGTAGGACAGGTCCTTTATGCCGGCATATAGGTATTCGTCCTCGGGAATGTTCTTGGTTTGGTAGCAACTGCCTAGCACCACCGCTGCAAGCATCAGCAGGAGTATACCATATACCTTATTATATATATAGTTAGCCATGACTTTTCCCCTGGTTTATTGTCTTATCTTTCTTGGACTCTTTTGGTCGTTTGATTTTGTTGTGTTGCCTGGAGCCCGTGTCCCTTGTCCGACTTGTCTTTTCTTGGTATCACGGAAGATGAACAGTTCGCCAAGATTCTCAGTCTTCTTCCTAAGCACAAGACTGGCGCCCATTTCCATGACATCAGTATCGAGCAGTGATTCCGTATCCTTGTTGTAGAAGGCTTTAACGTATCTCGTACCGGAATTGTCCAGTCGGTATTCTATGGACACGTTGTCTATGATGCTCATGCCTGTATTTTGAACGTCGTTTCCGGAACTTACCTTGCCACCGATGATAATGCCGATTCTATTTCCCCAGAATCGTTTTGCAAAGGAGAAATTGTAATCGGTTTGTGCAGCACCAGTGGCACTGGTGGAGTTGTCTATGCCGAATCCGATGTCTATGGTGGACAGGGCCTTTCCTGCTATGTTGGAAATCTGACTGTTTAGGAATGAGTTTAGTGCGCTGGTGGCATCAAATGAGCCACCTCCGCTATTTCCGTTGGGAGAAAGGTAAATGCCTGTGGTTAGCATTGCCACGGCTGCACGGCCACGCTCTTCTACGGACATGGCAGACAGTTCGTTTTGTACAGTTAGGTCTTCCGGAGCCTTTAGAGTGAATTCCAGTCCCAAGTCGGACAGGGTCTGCGTAATCTTCAAGCCTACGTCAAAGTTTACTGAGCGTGACACGTTGTTGCTTGTTACCGATGCCTTCTTGCGTTCGCTGGCGCTAAGGTTCAGTTTCGGGTTGAGCATGTCGCCGCTGAATTCCACGTAACTGCCGTTGTCTATCTGGAAGTTCTTCAGCGAAACGACCACCAGGTTGTAATCCATACGTCCGGAGAGTATGGTGTATCTGCCATTGAGTTTCATGCCGTTTAGCATGTCGTAGGTCATGCGCAGTTCTCCTCCTCCTTCAAGATCTATCTTGTCCTGCCCGTCTTCGCTCATGAGACAATGTATCGTCGTAGCCTCGTCGATATTCAGTTGGAGGTCCATCTTTACATTTTGTTCTGGCATTTTCTGGTGCTTGACCTCAATGGTATCTGCAAAATCCATGAAGGTGACCAGGCTGCTTAATTGGTTGTCAACGGTTAGAGGCGAGTCCATCATCACGTATGTTACGTTTGTCTTTCCGTTTACGTTGAGCCTGCCGCGTATATCCAGGTTGTTCAGTGTGCCTTGCATACGTCCGAATAGGTCAACGTATACCTTGCCGTAAGCCTCGGCCCCCTTACGTTTCGGGGCGTTTATCAGGTTAAAGTCCCTTGCAACAATGCCGAGGTCTATCTTGGCCTGCTCAAGATCGGAGAAGTCTATCGTGCCATCTAATGTAAGAGGATTGTTTCCGTTGGCATAAGCCTGGATTTTCTTCAGGTCAAGTAAACTTCTTCTGATGACAATGGTGTCATCGGGCAGGCGGAGGTTGATGCTGTAAGGATCGGAGCATATATGCATGCTGTCTGTTGCCAGCGCACCAGACAAGCGTGGTGAC
This sequence comes from Bacteroidaceae bacterium, assembly GCA_045612965.1. Lineage (GTDB taxonomy): Bacteria > Bacteroidota > Bacteroidia > Bacteroidales > Bacteroidaceae > Physcousia. Next base: position 66,185 of record JAZLAC010000022.1, read on the forward strand.
GACACGTCCCCACGTACCTTCAGAATGCCGGACATATATCCCTCCAGACGAGCAATGTTGTCTGTGATGAAACCGTTTGCCATGTTCAGAGGCAGTCGTTGCAGTTGTGCTTCAGCATCTATACGCCCTTCCTCGCCCTGCGTATTGTAATGTCCGGAAAGAAGAACTACGTCGCGTTGGTTTTGTGAAAGAATGCCGTCCACCAGATGCGAACCGTCGGTATTAGGGAAATAGATAATCTCCATGCCTATGTCACCCAAGGGACTGCCTTCAAATCCCATCTCCCTTACATCAACATCCAAGGACAGCGTGGCTTGCTCGCTTTCTTGTACAGCATGTATGTCGCCGTTGAGCATGCCGGTTATTACAGGCATGAAGGGAAGAACCTTTGACAATTCTCCAAGATTGAATTCTGCGATAGAGAGTGTGATGTCCTGCTCCGCATTCTCATTGGGCGTGCTGTACAGTTTCAATGCTGTACCGTCGTCGGCAACAAGCGACATGTCTGCCTTGGCATGCATCATCTGGTCAATGGAGATGTAGTTGCTGGGGTTCACGTTGAACTTTCGGTATGCAAGGATTGGATTTAACGGGAAGAGCGACAGTTGGGTAGTGCTGTCCCTGTTCTCTATCTTTGCTCCGAGGTCCACGCCTTTCTTGCCTTTGGCATCAAGGAAAAGCAGGTGGCTTGACAGACCGTCAGGGGTAATAGAGGCACTCAGGGTGGATTCAAAGTTCACGACCCTGTTCTTCGGTCCGTTTTTCACCCGTGCTTCAAGGTCCATTTCGCTGTCCTTGTGCTGTATGTACAATGAAATGCTGTCAAGGCATACGGCTGCAGTGTTCAGCTTGTGCATGTGCCCACGGCCATTGATGCCCTTTTTGGGGGCGGATGTCAGGTCAAATGCCATTTCGTTGAATGTGGCACCGGTCATGGAGCGCAACATGTTTGCAAGAGGATTGTTGGTTCCGCAAAGCAGGTGCAGGTCCATTTCGGGCAACAGGTCTTTTATCGTATCAGGATCGATCTTTCGCAGATTTATTTGTCGTTCTGCTTCCTGGGCGATGAGGCCAAGTTTGTACGTCAGGCTGTCCAGTCCTTCGCTTGCGTGGAATTGTGCCCACATGTCGCCGGCATTTGCCCGCGCCAACATCCTGTCCTCATCCAGTTTTACTTCCAGTTTCATGTCCAAGGGGTATACCACTGTGTCTTTGGTGGTCAGTTCCATGTTGTGGAGGTTGCCGTTAAGGTAGTGCCTGTTCTTCAGGTTGGTGCCTCCGTCCAGAGTCAGCGACATGGAAGCAACAAGCGAGTCCTTGGTTATTCCTAATGCCTGGAAATTTATCTTGTTTAGCGAGAGTGAGAAATCTGCTTTTGCCTTTTTCTTGTCCAGATCGGCTCCGGCACATGCGTCGGCAACCAACAGGTCATTGTTGCTGTGCAGGTCAAGTATGGCCTTGCCTTGTTTTAATCGTGCTCTCATGGACACCTGGTCAACAACAAGTTGCTTGTATTCCAGTTTGTCCAGTTTCAACGTTGCCTTGATCCCCGTCGCCTTTGACATGAAGTCTGTGCCGTGTCCCTTTACCTCTGCTTTCATGGAGAGGTGCCCCAAGCTGTCTTTCGGTAGGAATTTGCCGATATTCAGATCCTTTGTCTGCAGGCGTGCCTCGTATGCCATGTGGTCAAGGTTCAGTTTGGCTTGTGCCTCTGCTAGTCCATTCCCTTGTTTCAGACGTGCGGTGGCTTTGTATTCAGTACCTTTGATGTCGGCCTTGGCCGATAGTGTCATTCCGGGTAGGTGCAGGTCCTGCATTTTCAGTAATTTGGGCACGAAGGACAGGTCCATTGTCTTTGCCTCCAGGTCGATGTGCGCTCTCATGTCATCTGGGACCATGATGCCTGAAATATCTCCCTTGGCTTTGATGTCAAGGGTAGATGGCATGGAGATGCTGAGGTCGGAAATATTCAGAGAATCAATATTGCCGTCGGCCGAGATGCTGGCAATAAGCGGTTTCTGAGGATAGGTCTTGGTCAAGTCCTTGGGGATGAAATCCTTGGCTATATTCTGTATGGTGGTATGTGCGATGGAAGCATTGATGTGTGTGTTGATATTTCCGCCGCATTTGGGTGTCAGTGCCTTGAAGTCCATTCCCAGACTTCCATGTATAGTGCTTTGTGTGCTGTCTTTCTCGTTGATGCAGAGGGCAAGGTTCGGCAAATCTATTCGTGCCGTATCCATCCTCAGTACGTTTATTTCAAGTGAAGTGCACGGCAGGGACATGCGCGTGTCTACGCCCATGGAATCTTTTATGGAAAAAAGCAGGGAGTCTGTATATATTCTTAGCGAGTCTATTTCGTAGATGCTTTCCCCCAGGTTGATACGCCCTCCATGCATGTTGGCTTTCCTTATGCCGGTACTTACTGACAGGGTGTCTCCAGGCATGCTGAAGCCTATGCGGCTGTCCAGAATTTCTATTCTGTCTACCAGTATGCTCCATGGCAAGGGGGTACTTTCGGTAGTGTCTACGATGCTGGTGTCCCGCATGCAGATTTCCAGGTCGCAGGTGTTTATCGTTGCGTTATCCAGTTTGGCAATTCCGTTCTTTATGTCGTTGTCCTCTTGCCCTATAAGGAGCGAACCCAGTTTGCCGTTTATGGTAAGTTGCGGAATCAGATCGCGTGAGTTGAGCACGCCGTGCCTTAGTTCAATTGTCTCAACTCCTATGCGGTAGTCGGTAATATGCGAGAAGTCCAGATCTACTATCACCTTGCCCGTATGCAACAGGGTGTCTCCTTCCTGCCGGGCCGTAAGGTTGTCCAGTTCAATGTCAAGGAGTGGTGTAAGGCCGACCCTCTCCAGGCTTATGTCCAAGCCGGTGGCTTCGGAGGTTATGCCTATGGCTTTCTGTACCGCCCAATTCTGTATCGTAGGGATGTACAAGAGTGACATCAGAATTATGGGCAGCATGAGCAGTACTCCAAGGGTAATGCCCGCCCATTTGCATATTTTGCGGATGATGTTCAAGGTTCTGTCGCGTCTATGTTCTTGTTTTTATTTGCTCAATGCTTGCCAGAGGGTGTCATTTGGCACCGGAGCGGTTACGGAAATCGTCTCGTGGCTGACAGGGTGCTCCAGGGTGAGGTTTCGTGCATGTAGGGAGATGCTTCCGTCGGGATTGCTTCGTGGCGCTCCGTATTTCAAGTCTCCCTTGATTGGGCATCCCATCTTTGCCAATTGGCACCTGATTTGGTGATGCCTGCCAGTGTGCAGGCTTATTTCAAGTAGATGGTACCTGTCGCCTGATGCTATGAGCCGGTAGTCAAGGATTGCTTTCTTTGATCCCGGCACCTCGCGGTCGTAGGCACGGGCCGTGTTGTTCTTCTCCTGACGGGTCAGCCAGTGCGTCAGGGTGCCTTCTTCTTGTGGGGGGCGGTTCTGCACGATGGCCCAATAGGTTTTGCTTACCTTGTCGTGCTCGGCAAACATTTTGTTCAGCCGTGGCAAGGCCTTGCTTGTCTTGGCAAAAAGCACAACTCCCGAGACGGGCCTGTCCAGACGGTGGACGACGCCCAGGTACACATTGCCAGGTTTGTTGTGCTTCTCTTTCAGCCAGTCCTTCACAATATCAGAGAGGGGAGCGTCGCCGGTCTTGTCGCCCTGCACAATCTCCCCTGCCTGTTTGTTGACGATAATAAGATGGTTGTCTTCGTATAAAACGGTCATTTTCTCGGATTACATGTTCATGCCGCCGTCCACCTGGATAACCTGACCGGTAACGTAGCTTGAAAGGTCGCTGGCCAGATACAAAGCTGTGTTGGCGATGTCTTCGGTTTGTCCGCCACGGCGCAGGGGGATCTTCTTCTTCCATTCCTCGCGCACCTCGTCGGGCAGGGCAGCGGTCATAGCGGTTTCGATGAAACCGGGGGCTATGGCATTGGCACGGATGCCCTTGGGACCCATTTCCTGAGCCACGCTCTTTGCCAAGGCAATCATGCCGGCCTTTGATGCGGCATAGTTTGCCTGGCCGGCATTGCCGTGTACGCCTACCACACTGGCCATGTTGATGATGGAACCGCCACGCTGGCGCATCATAACTGGCACACAGGCGTGGATGAAGTTGAATGCCGATTTCAGGTTCACGTTGATTACCGCATCCCACTGTGCCTCGGTCATTCGGAGCATGAGGCCGTCCTTGGTAATGCCGGCATTGTTTACCAGTATGTCTATTGTGCCAAAGTCTTCCTTTATTTTCTTGACCGTCTCCTCTGTCTGTGCGAAATCAGCGGCGTTGCCGGCGTATGCTATGCATTTCACGCCGATAGCCTCTATCTCCTGGCGTGTGGCTTCCAAGCCTGCCGCCATTTCGTCGTTCAGCACCAAGTCGGTGAATGCTATGTTGGCACCCTCTTGGGCAAACTTCAGGGCAATTGCCTTGCCTATGCCTCGTGCCGCACCTGTCACAAGGGCGGTCTTCCCTTCCAGCAATTTCATAGTCGTATGTGTTATTTGTTGTACTTTTTGCTCAGCGAGCGATGTATGATCTTATGCACTACACCTCTGATCAGGCCCTTGGGCATGCCGTCGGCTATGCGGCCGTAGATAAACGGCACCTCCAGTCCTCTGACAGAGTACCTGATGATGTCCACCATGAGGGAGAGGTCGTCTATCTCGAAGATGTCCTTTTCCATTCCTTCTGACAGGATTGTGGTGAGCAGGATCTTCTCGTTGCGGTCAAAGCGCTGGCGGATGAGGCTCACACGCCAGATATCACGGAAGAACTCTGCACGGATATTCCCGTTGCGCTGCACTACTTCTTTGATTGCCTGAAGGTGGGCATAGATGAGGGCCACAAGCTTGTCCTCGGGGTCCATGTCCAGTTGCACAACCTCTTTCATCTTTTCTGCCATCAGTTCCAGTTCGTCCTGCACCACGGCATCGTAGATTTCCTCTTTGTTCTTGAAGTAGGTGTACAGGGTACGTCGCCCTTTGCCCGAAGCCAGTGCGATGTCGTTCATGGTGGTCTCTTCGATGCCGTTTTTGGCAAACAGCATCCGGGCAACCTCAATCAGTCTTTTTCTCGTTTTTTCTACCGCCATATATGTGTGTGATTATATAAGGTGTATTTTTGCACAAAGATACGGCTTTTCTGCCATATAAACAATTATTTTGCTTTTTTTTGCTAAAACGTTTGGCGGTATGCATAAAAAGTCATACCTTTGCACTCGCAAACAGGAAATGACGTCCCTGTCAGGCCTGTTTTGACAATACAACATCGCGGGGTGGAGCAGTTGGTAGCTCGCCAGGCTCATAACCTGGAGGTCGCCCGTTCGAGTCGGACCCCCGCAACTGAAGTGGTGGTGGAACTCTCCGGTTAAAGATTATTTCTTTGCTGGAGAGTTCTTTTCTTTTCTACAGGATACGATGAAGGTACTATACATACATGGATTTGCTTCGGCCGGTAGCACAGGCAGTGCCACCCAGTTGCGCAATCACTTCTATCCCAAGGGAGTGCAGGTGCTCAGCCCCGATGTGCCCGTAGAACCGCTTCGTGCCATTGCCTTTCTGCACGAATATGTGCAGGAGCACAAGCCCAACCTTATCGTTGCCACCTCCATGGGTGCTATGTATGCCGAGCAGTTGCATGGCATCAGGCGCATTCTGGTGAATCCCTCCTTCCATATGGCGCGATTGCTTACTTTCCGTGGCATGGGCCGACAGGAGTTCCGCAACAAGCGCGAGGATGGTGCGAAGGATTTCAAGGTGGACAAGCAGATGATTGCCGAGTTCAAGGAAGTGGAAAAGCAGAGTTTCCAGGGCATCACCGCAGAGGAGAAGCAATTGGTGTGGGGATTGTTTGGCACCAAGGACAAGAATGTCAATTGCCAGCCCGACTTCCGTAAGCATTACGGCACGGCACAGATGTCGCTCTTCGAGGGCGAGCATTACCTGAACGGCGAGGTGCTGGGCAAGGTTATCATCCCCTTGGCAGAGACAATACTTTGCGTGAGGTGAGGCAATACGACGTCCTTGCCGAGACAATACGACTATCAAGGCAAGACAATACGACGACTTTTTTAGGACAAATAATATAATAATATAGGATATATGTTTGAAAATCTTTCGGAGCGTCTTGAACGCTCGTGGAAAATACTGAAGGGTGAGGGCAAGATTACCGAAATCAACGTTGCCGAGACCCTCAAGGATGTACGTCGTGCCCTTCTTGATGCCGACGTGAACTACAAGGTGGCAAAGAACTTCACCGATACCGTGAAGCAGAAGGCGCTTGGTCAGAACGTGCTCACCGCCGTTAAGCCTCAGCAGCTGATGGTGAAGATCGTGCACGACGAACTTGCAGAACTGATGGGTGGCGAGACCGCTGAAATCAATTTGCCCGGTCGTACCGGTGATCCTTCCATCATTTTGATGGCAGGTTTGAACGGTTCCGGTAAGACCACCATGAGCGGCAAGTTGGCCAAGATGCTTAAGGAGAAGAAGCACAAGTCTCCCCTCCTGGCTGCTTGCGATACCTTCCGCCCTGCTGCTATGGAGCAGTTGCGTGTGCTTGGCGAGCAGGTAGGCGTGCCTGTCTATATGGAACTTGGCGCTACCGATCCCGTGCAGGTGGCTCTCAATGCCATCCGCGAGGCAAAGTCCAAGGCACACGATGTAGTCATCGTGGATACCGCTGGCCGTCTGGCTATCGACGAGGAACTGATGCAACAGATTTCCGACATCAAGAATGCCATCAATCCTCACGAAATCCTCTTCGTAGTGGATGCCATGACCGGTCAGGATGCCGTTAACACCGCCAAGGAGTTCAACGACCGCCTGGATTACACCGGCGTGATTCTTACCAAGCTGGACGGCGATACCCGTGGTGGTGCCGCTCTCTCCATCCGCACCGTGGTGAACAAGCCCATCAAGTTCGTGGGTACCGGCGAGAAGATGGAGGCCATCGACCCCTTCCATCCCGCTCGTATGGCCGACCGTATCCTGGGCATGGGCGACATTGTCTCTTTGGTAGAGCGTGCCCAGGAGCAGTTCGACGAGGCCGAGGCAAAGAAACTGGAGGCAAAGATTCGCAAGAACAAGTTCGACTTCTCCGACTTCTATAACCAGATTCAGCAAATCAAGAAGATGGGCAACCTCAAGGACCTGGCCAGCATGATTCCCGGCGTGGGCAAGGCACTGAAGGACGTTGATATTGACGACAATGCCTTCAAGAGCATCGAGGCCATCATCCAGAGTATGACTCCCTACGAGCGCGAGCATCCCGAATGCCTCAACACCTCTCGCCGCCATCGCATAGCCAAGGGTGCCGGTGTCGACCTCCAGCAGGTCAACCGTCTCATCAAGCAGTTCGACCAGACACGCAAGATGATGAAGATGATGACCGACAAGTCCAAGATGGCTCAGTTGGCAGGCATGATGAAGGGGAAAATGTAATTAGAACGGAAAGGAGCCCCTCGAGGCTCCTCCGTTAAAAAAAACTCTCTTATGCAAATAATAGATGGTAAAGCAACCGCCGCACAGATTAAGGCGGAGATAAAGGCCGAGGTAGAGGCCATTGTTGCCCAAGGTGGCCGTGCCCCTCATCTTGCCGCCGTGCTTGTTGGGCACGATGGAGGTAGCGAAACATACGTCCGCAACAAGGTTCTTGCTTGCGAGGCATGTGGTTTCCAAAGCACATTGCTTACATTCGAGGATACTATCACCGAGGAGGAACTCCTTTCCGTGGTGGACAAACTCAACAAGGATGAGGCCATAGACGGTTTCATCGTCCAGTTGCCCTTGCCCCGTCATATCGACGAGCAGAAGGTGACTGAGGCAATCCTCCCCGAGAAGGATGTGGACGGTTTCCATCCCGTAAACGTAGGGCGCATGTCCATCGGTTTGCCCGCCTTCATCTCGGCAACACCTCTGGGTATCCTCACCCTGCTTCAGCGCTACAACATTGATACTCGTGGCAAGAAGGTTGCCGTTCTTGGCCGTTCCAACATCGTAGGCAAGCCCATGTCCATGCTCATGATGCAGAAGCAGTATGGCGACTCCACCGTTACCGTTCTGCACTCCCATTCGCAGAACCTTGCCGAGGAATGCCGTCAGGCGGATATCCTGATTGCCGCTATCGGCAGCCCTGCCTTCGTTACCGCCGATATGGTAAAGCCCGGTGCCGTGGTAATCGACGTAGGTACCACCCGTGTGCCCGACGCTACCCGTCCCTCAGGCTTCCGTCTTCAGGGCGATGTGGACTTCCAGGCGGTTTCTCCCTTGTGCTCTGCCATTACCCCCGTGCCCGGAGGTGTAGGTCCCATGACCATCTGCATGCTCATGCTCAATACACTTCAAGCATACAAGCAACGCGTATAATACAGCCTCAGGAGCCTTGGTGTCTTGCGTTCCTTAGCATGCTCCAAGGTCCACAGGTACCCTAATCCTCTATATTTTGCCTTGCGATTGAAAAAAAGTGCCGAAATATTTGGCGGTATCATCAAAATGCCATATCTTTGCACTCGCTTTCAGGAAGCAATAACTGCTTCGGGAGGCAATACTAACCAAGATGGTGACTATAGTTCAGTCGGTTAGAGCGTCAGATTGTGGTTCTGAATGTCGTGGGTTCGAATCCCACTAGTCACCCTCCCTCCCTCCGAGTCCCCGGTTAAACCGATTGGTTTGCTGGGGACTCTTTTTTTGTATGCCAGGCATGACTTTATTAGAAAACTCCGGCTCGTTGTGCTTGGAAAAACTCAATTTGTGTTGTATATTTGTCGGTGAAAAACCTTTAAGCGACAGATACTATGCCGAAGATTACACAAAAACTTAATGACATTCCTGCTGGTTATTCGGTTTGCCTGCACGAGGATTGCCCGATGGCAAAAACATGCCTGCATCAGTTGGTATACGGACAATGGGAGAGGATGGGTAAGATTGTGGGACTTATTAACCCAACCCATTGTACCAGGAATGAAGAATGCCCTCATTATGCCAGTTGTCAGCCAAAGAGGTTCGCAAAAGGATTTACCGGATTCAGGAAGCAGATGTTTCCTGGGCAGTATGACAAATTCATGTCAACACTTATCTGGCAACTGGGGCGCAACAAATATTTTAAGTATAGAAAGGGCACCGTTCTTCTGACCCCAGAAGAACAGTCCATGATAAGGCGTGCCCTGGAACAAAGTGGCGCAAATCACAACATGGAATTCGATGAATACATCGAGGCAATACATTGGAAATAGTCGCCTTTTTGTCCAGCCAGTACCATCGTGTAGAAACTGCAGTTTTGTCGGGGAGGTACCTCAGATTACCAACTTTTTAGACAACTTTCTTATCCCGAACTGACGTAGTCGTCTTTTATCTCCAACGGCTATTAGGCTTCACAACTGAGACTTGGGGCTATTGAACCACTTGGCTATCCCTGCTTCCCTCAAACTTGCTTATGTTGCAAGCAGCGAAGCATGAAAAATCGTAAAACTCTTTGCACTTTCCCTACTTATTTGTACATTCGTGCCGGACATATAGCATTTAAGTGTATGATTTTAAGGACAAGACAACTATCCATTACATTGATAGCGGCATTGCTATGTGCCGTGTCAGCCAAGTTGCATGCATGGGAGGGTATGGCCATGCCACGGCTTCATGTTGACGGCAAGCACCTGAAGGACGAGAACGGAAACATCGTGAAACTCCATGGCTATGTGCAGACATTCAGTCCATGGTTCAACGAGTGCAGCACACGCTGGAACAACTACGACGTGAAGGCATGCCTTGCCTACAACCAGGGTATCATAGACAGTATCATGGAGGCTGGGTGGAAGATGAGTTTCGTGCGTATGCACATGGACCCCTATTGGTCAAACATCCCTGGCAGGCGTGTCAAGGGCGAGAACGATATTTCTGCATTCAGTTTCGGCAGGTTCACCAAGTATCTCGACGAGGTGTTCATCCCCATGGCGGAGTATGCCATATCCAAAGGCATGTATGTGGTGATGCGCCCGCCTGGGGTATGCCCAGAGAAGATTGCCGTAGGCGATGACTACCAGAAGTTCCTCCTGCAGGTATGGCGCCATGTAGCACGTCATCCCAAGTTGCAGAACCACCCAAATATCATGTTTGAACTGGCCAATGAACCCATCAGCATCCTTGGTAGCGACGGTACTTATGGCGGAGGTTCCAAGGCACAGTTCGAGCAATTGAGCATCTACTTCCAGGAGATAGTGGACACCATGCGAGCACAAGGGTGCCACAACATATTGTGGATTCCAGGTCTGGGCTTTCAGTCCAAGTATGCCGGCTTTGCCGACTATCCCATCAAGGGAGAGAACATCGGTTATGCCGTGCATATCTATCCAGGCTGGTTTGGTAGCGGACACGGATATGAAGCCTTCGCACGAGGTTGGCAAAAGGATGTGCAGCCCGTTGCCGACTTTGCCCCTATTATGATAACAGAAATGGACTGGGCCGACAAGAAGTACAATGCCTCCTGGGGCAAGGCACACACCGGAGTGGCTGGTGATGGAAACTTCGGCGCCAACTTCAAGAAGATTACCGACGATGCCGGCAATGTCAGTTGGGTACTGTTCACCTCGCCCGAGCATCTTGCCGCCTTCAAGGACGAGCCAGCCAAGGATGGTCAGTACACCTTCCTCAACGACCCCGAGGCATGTCCGTGGCCCGTGTACCATTGGTTCAAGGAATATGCCAAGAGCCACTATCCTCGCAAGGCATTCACACGCATATCCTCGTCCGACAGGGGAGACGGCACCTTCTCCAACCCTGTTATCTTTGCAGATTTCCCCGATCCTGACGTGTGCCGCGTTGGCGATACATACTATATGGTGTCCACCACCATGCACATCTTTCCCGGTGCTACCATCATGGAGTCGAAAGACCTTGTCAACTGGAAGTACTGTTGCAATCCTCTGGAGAGTATAGAGGATAGCGATGCATTCAGTCTGCTAAACGGGCAATGGCGTTATAGCAGAGGACAATGGGCCACGGCACTCCAGTATAAGGAAGGAACGTTCTACATGCTTTTCACTACGCTTGATGAGGGTGGCTATCTGCTCACCGCCAACGACATCCGCGGACCATGGAAGAAAAGGAAACTGGAGGGCGGTTTCTATGATGGCGGACTGCTTTTCGATGGAGATAACACATACATTGCCTATGGCATCAACAACATCCGTATAGCCCGTGTGGACAAGAACTTTAAGAGAATTGAAGACCACGAGGTGGCAAAGTATAGCGTAAAGCCGGGACTGGAGGGTAGTCGTCTCTACAAGATAGGAGAATACTATTACATCTATGCCACCTATGGCGGAGTGCCAGCCTATCAGACCGTATTCCGTTCGAAAAACATCTTTGGCCCATACGAGGAGAAGCTTCTCCTGAATGACCGCAACATACACCAGGGAGCACTGATTCACACCCAGGAGGGAGAGTGGTGGACCATGCTCTTTGCCGACAAGGGCGCCTATGGCCGCACTCCATATCTATTGCCCGTCAGTTGGGAGGAGGACTGGCCTGTGATTGGTGTCAACAAGGATAAATCGGAGATATACCGCAAGCCTGCCATTGCCGTACAGAGTCAGTCCGGACTGACCGCAAACGATAACTTCAGCCATCACCGCCTGGGCAGGCAATGGGGGTGGAACCATCTTTGTGACAAAGCCAAGTGGTCGCTGACCGCCAACCCTGGGCATTTGCGCTTGCATACGGCAACCGTGACGGACAATTTCTACCGTGCCCGCAACACTCTCACACAACGTATCCTTGGCTATCATCAGGGCGACGGACTTACCTATGCCACCATTGCCATTGAAATCTCGCACATGAAGGATGGCGATGTGGCTGGTCTTGCCGTGATGCAGGATCCCTCGGCATTCATAGCCATAAGCCAGAAGGGAAGGAAGCGCTTCCTTGTGCACTTCACACAATCCTTGCGCCATAAATCCAAGGAGGAAACCAGGGGCGAGCGCATCAAGGCATCTGTCATATACCTGCGTGCCGTTACGGATTACCGTACCAGCAAGGCGCGCTTCTATTATAGCACCGACAATACCAGCTATATCCCCTTTGGCAAGGAACTGGACATGAAGTTTGACCTCTCTGTCTTCACCGGCAACAAGTTTGCCATCTTCAACTATGCCACCAAGGCACTTGGGGGCTATGTCGACATTGATTGGTTTACCACCGAACCAGAGTTTACCGAAGAGATTTTCTATGGCGAGTAATTCTTCTGCTATATACATTAGCAATATGTAGAACCAAGGACAAGGAACATGAAGAGAATTTGCATCACACTATGCCTCGCCCTGATGGGACTGATGGCAATGAGAGGAGAGACAATAGCAAGCAGTCCCGATGGTCGTATTGTTGTGGACTTTGAGGTGAAGGACGGTCGCCCCATGTACTCTGTCATTTACGACGGCCAGGTGGCAATAGCCCCTTCTGCCTTGGGAGTGCAGACCAATATGGGCGACTATACCTGCAACCTCGCTTGGAATGCCTCCGAAGTTCGCAAGGGAGAGTTTTCCGGCACCTACACATTGCCAAGCATCAAGGTGGGTGCTGAACAAGCCTATCTATACAATCGTAGTGTCTTGTCGCTCTCCCAAAAAGAGCGTCCGGTGATGGATATAGAGTTCATGGTGAGCAATTCCGATGTGGCATTCCGTTACACCATACTTCCACGTCGGGATACACGCTGTTGTGTTGTCACCTCAGAAACCTCATCCTTTTGCATCCCCTCCAATGCTCGCGCCTTCCTTGCCCCTCAGAGTCATCCCATGGGAGGCTTTGCACGCACTACTCCCAGTTACGAAACGAAATACAGTCTTGGCGAACCCGTGGGCAGAAACGGTTGGGGAAATGGCTATACATTCCCATGCTTGTTTGAGGTTCCAAATGCCGACGAGGCAAAGAACCTCTGGATACTTATCTCCGAGACGGGCACTGATGGCACTTATGTTGGATGCCGTCTGCTGGGGGAGAGGGGTGGCAGGTATCGTATAGGTTTTCCTATGGAGGGAGAGCTGAACGGGTGGGGTAGCACCTCAGCACAGATGGCTTTGCCTGGCAAGACACCCTGGCGCACCATCACCATAGGTCACACCCCTGCCAATGCCATCGAGACTACCGTGCCATGGGACCTCGTAGAGCAGAAATACCCTGCCTCCAAAGACTATTCTGCCGACTATGGCAAGGGTATGTGGTCGTGGATTATAGGCATGGACCATAGTTGCAATTTTGATGAACAGAAACGTTATATCGACTTTGCTGCTGCCATGGGTTATCGCTCGTTGCTGATAGATGCCTTGTGGGATGTGCAGATAGGTCGTGAACGTATAGCACAACTCTCGCAATATGCACGTTCCAAGGGCGTTGGACTCTATCTCTGGTACAATAGCAATGGTGCGTGGAACGATGCTCCCCAGTCGCCCAGAGGTATTATGAACGACCCTCGCAAGCGCAGAGAGGAGATGAAATGGATGCAGGAGATAGGTGTGCTGGGCATCAAGGTGGACTTCTTCGGTGGCGACAAGCAATCTATGATGCAATACTATGAGGACATCCTGAGCGATGCCAACGATTTCGGTATCATGTGCATTTTCCACGGATGCACCCTGCCCCGAGGATGGGAGCGCATGTATCCCAACTATGCATCCTCCGAGGCGGTGCCAGCATCGGAGAATCTCCACTTCTCGCAAGGGTTCTGCAACGAGGAGGCGCGCGATTGTGGTGCCATGTATCCCTTCACACGCAATGCCGTGGGAGCTATGGACTTCGGAGGCTCAGCCCTGAACAAATTCTATAATGCCAACAACAGGCATGGTTCGCGTCGTATCACCTCCGACATCTATGCCCTTGCCACGGCTGTTCTCTTCCAGAGTCCTGTACAACACTTTGCTCTGGCTCCCAACAATCTCACCGATGCTCCGGCCTATGCCATAGACTTCATGAAGAGTGTCCCCACACGATGGGACGAGGTGCGCTTCATCGACGGTTATCCCGGCAAGTACATCATCATGGCACGTCGCTCGGGCAATAAGTGGTACATAGCCGGTGTCAATGCCATGGAGCAGCCTCTGCTAAAGACCATCACCCTGCCCATGTTGCCTGGCAAGAGCACCGTATGTCTTTACCAGAACGGCAATGTGAAGTATGTGAACCTCTCGCGTAAGCAAACTCTGAAGGTGGAGATTCCTACAAACGGAGGCTTTGTTGTAGTGGGATGATGTTGCGTATGGCGACTTTTACCCCATATGATTCCCCTATCGCATAAAAACAGATATTCCTAAAGGTCGTTTCTGCACCTTTAAGAATATCTTCTATATTGTAGGTGAGGGTAGAAAGAAGGACTTTTGTCCGTATCTCCCTGTTGCTCAGTAAATGCTTTAATGTCTTGTGCTTCCCAGTTGTTTCTTTGCATCTATGCGTTTCACCACCTGGCCGTAGATGATGAGGGCGAAGGCGGAGACGAGGGCAATGCCTCCGAAATAGTACCAGATGTAGTGTGCGTTGGCGCTGGCTTGGAGCCACTCCTCGTGTGTGTTGAATAAGGTGGGCTCAGGGCAGTACTTACTCAGCAGGAAGCCAGAGATTCCGAAACCGAATATGGAGGAGAGGAACGAGTGCAGATGACTGAAACCCAGGTAGAGACCTTCCTCGCCCTTGGGTGCCTGAAGCGAGAAGTACTCAAGGAAGCGGGGAGAGATGAAAGTCTCTGCCAAGCCCTGGAACACGATGCCCACCACCATCATGAACGCCACGGGGTGCATAGTGAGGATTGTCTGGTTGCCATCGAGCATGTTGCCGGCCGCCATGCAGAGTGCAGAGATGGGCATGATGAACATACCCACGGTCATGGAGGTAAGGGCCGAGTGGCGGCGCATGAGTTGGGTGACAAAGTTGACGGTAATCACCACCACCAGGGGATTTACGTTGGCATACCACGAGGGCGATGCACCTTCACCGGCAAGGCGAAGCACATACTTGGGCATGGTGGCATAGAGCTGGTGCTGTACCATCCAGAAACCCGTGATGATGAGAATGAGGGTGAAGAGGCGGCCGTTGGTGCACACCTTTATCAGTGCGTTCCATATCTGTTTGAAGGTCTTGCCCTCGCCCGAGTGCTGGGTGCTCTTGTAGAAGAACCAGATGGTAAGGAGCGCCAGGAGGGTCATGCCGGCTGAGAAGTAGTTGAGCGTGATAAGTCCTTCGTTGCCAAGCGCCTCGCGCAGGGGCTTCACGATGGTCTTGCCCGAGAAGGCGCCTATATTTACCATGGCATAGAAGATGGAGAAGCCCTTGGCGCGTGTCTCGGGAGTCGTCTCCTTTGCCACGGTGCCCGAGATGACGCTTTTTATGAAGGCTCCGCCGCACACGATCAGTGCCATGATGGGCAGGATGCCATAGCGGAGGTTGCTTTCCAGCAAGCCGGTGAACTTTGTTATGTCGCTATACTGCACCAGCCCTGCCGACTCCAGCCAGGTGGGGTAGACGGCAAGTCCCAGGTAGCCGCAGGTGAGCAGAGAGAAGGCCAGGAGCATGGAATGGCGGAAACCGATCTTGTCGGCCAGGGCGCCGGCAAACGTGGGCAACAGGTACAGGCATGCCGAGAAGACACCTGCTATGGTGGCCGACTCTATGTCGTTGAATCCCAGGATGCGGCTAAGGTAAAGGGTGATGACAATGAACACGCCGTAGTATGCGGCACGCTCGAAGAGTTCTACCAGGTTCGAGACCCAGAAGGCTTTGCTGAACTTGATTTTCTGTGTTGTTTCGCTCATGAAAAATTAAAGTGTTAGTATGTTAGTGCGTGCAAATATACGATAAACTGCCCTAATTCGCAAACAAAATGAACTGCCACCCTATGGTAGTTTGAGAATAAATCGCTAAATTTGCGCACGGAAATAAAGAAATAGACGAAGTGATTTCGATAGATAAATTGTCAGTTGAATTCAGTGCGCGTCCGCTCTTCACGGACATCACCTACGTGGTGAACGACCGCGACCGCATTGCCCTCGTGGGCAAGAACGGTGCCGGCAAGAGCACCATGCTGAAGATTATCGCCGGTGTGGAGCAACCCACTGGTGGCGGTGTGTCGGTTCCCAAGGGCACTACGGTGGGCTATCTGCCACAGGTGATGGTGCTTTCTGACTCGTGCACCGTGCGCCAGGAGACAGAGAAGGCCTTTGCCCATCTGCATGAGATACAGGCAGAGATAAAGCGCATGGAGCAGGAGATGGCCCAGCGCGACGACTACGAGAGCGAGAGTTACATGCAATTGTGCGAACGTTTTACCCACGAGAGCGAGCGCCTGGAGATGATGGGCGGAAGCGAGTATATGGGCAAACTGGAGCGCACGCTGATGGGGCTTGGCTTCCGTCAGGCCGACCTGGAGCGTCCCACAAGCGAGTTCTCTGGTGGATGGCGCATGCGTATAGAGTTGGCAAAGATCCTGCTTCAGCACCCCGATGTCTTGCTCCTCGACGAGCCTACCAACCATCTGGATATCGAGTCAATACAATGGCTGGAGCAATTCCTTGCCACCTACTCGGGTGCCGTGATGCTGGTGAGCCACGACCGTGCCTTCATAAACAACGTTACGAACCGCACCATAGAGATTAGTTGCGGCAGGATATACGACTACCGTGTGAAGTACGACGAGTATGTCAACCTCCGTGCCGAGCGCCGCGAGCAGCAACTCCGTGCCTTCGAGAACCAGCAGAAGGAGATAGCCGACACGCAGGCCTTCATCGACCGCTTCCGCTATCAGGCTTCCAAGGCCATACAGGTTCAGCAACGCATACGCCAGTTGGAGAAGATTATCCCCGTGGAGATAGACGAGGTGGACAACTCGGCTCTGCACCTGAAGTTCACCTGCTCGCAAAGGAGCGGCGACTATCCCGTCATCTGCAACGAGGCACGCAAGGAGTACGACCACGTTGTCTTTGACAAGGTGAACCTCACCATAAAGCGTGGCGAGAAGGTTGCCTTCGTGGGCAAGAACGGCGAGGGAAAGTCCACCATGGTGAAGTGCATCATGAACGAGATTCCCTTCGATGGAGAAGTGAAGGTGGGCCACAATGTGCAGATAGGCTACTTTGCACAGAACCAGGCACAGATGCTCGATGGCGAACTTACCGTGTTCGACACCATCGACCGTGTGGCGCGTGGTGACATCCGCCTGAAGATACGTGACATACTGGGAGCCTTCATGTTCGGTGGCGAAGCTTCGGAGAAGAAGGTAAAGTTCCTCTCCGGCGGCGAGCGCACCCGTCTGGCCATGATAAAACTGTTGCTGGAGCCCGTAAACCTGCTCATCCTCGACGAGCCCACCAACCACCTCGACCTCAAATCCAAGGACGTTCTTAAGGAGGCCATACGCGATTTCGACGGCACGGTGATAATCGTGAGCCACGACCGCGACTTCCTCGACGGCCTTGTTGAGCGTGTCTACGAGTTTGGCGGAGGCAAAGTGCGCGAACATCTGGGAGGCATATATGACTGGATACGCATGCATGAGGCGGAACAGGGAGCCCAGCGTACCCTCTCTGCCCAGTGTTTTCGGAATACTCAGAATACTCAGAATACTCCGAGTACTCCGACCTCTTCCTCCAGCAAACTCTCTTACGAAGAGCAGAAAGCCCAGGCCCGTGCCCAGAAGAAGCGCGAAAAGGAGCTTGCCGATGCCGAAGCACAAGTGGCACAATTGGAGAGCGCCATAGCCATACTGGAAGAGCAGATGGCCACCGAAACTGGTTCGCAGGACATGAGCCTGTACGAGAAACATACCAAACTGAAACAACAACTCACCCAAGCCGAAGAGCGATGGATGGAACTTATGGAGTAGAAAAGACCTTAACCCATGCCATTAACACTACCCGATAAATTGCCCGCCATAGAGTACCTGAAGGAAGAGAACATCTTTGTACTCGGAGATGAGAGAGCCAAGCATCAGGACATACGCCCCCTGCGTATTGCCATACTGAACCTGATGCCCCTGAAGATAACCACCGAGACGGACCTGCTCCGCCTCCTGTCCAACACGCCCCTGCAGATGGAGATACACCTGATGAAGGTGAAGGCACACACGTCCAAGAACACTCCCATAGAGCACATGCAGGCGTTCTACCGCGACTTCGAACTGATGAAGCACGAGAAGTTCGACGGCATGATAATAACCGGTGCCCCCGTGGAGCATCTCGAGTACGAGGATGTTACCTACTGGCAGGAGATGGTGGAGATTTTCGAATGGTGCCGCCACAACGTCACCTCCACCATGTTCATCTGTTGGGCGGCACAGGCAGCACTGAGTCATTACTACGGTGTGCCCAAGTATCCCCTGCCCGAGAAGATGTTTGGCATCTTCCCGCAGACACCCCTCAATCCCCGTCTGCCCATCTTCCGTGGCTTCGACGATGTGTTCAATATGCCCCATAGTCGGCACACCGAGGTGCGCCGCGAGGACATAGAGCGTGTGCCTCAGTTGGAGATAATAGCCGAGAGCCCCCTGAGCGGCGTGTCCATGGTCATGGCACGAGGCGGCAGGGAAATCTTCGTGACGGGTCATAGCGAGTACTCGCCCCTTACCCTGGACACGGAATACAAGCGCGACCTTGGCAAGGGCCTTCCCATACAGATGCCCTACAACTACTACACCGACAACGATCCCGAAAAGGGCGTGCATGTGACATGGCGTGGACATGGCAACCTCTTGTTCACCAACTGGCTCAACTACTACGTATATCAGGAGACTCCATACGACATCAATGCCATCAAGTAAGAAGATACCCATAGAACTCCTTGCTCCTGCTCGCGACAAGGAGTGCGCCTTTGCCGCCATCGACCATGGTGCGGATGCCGTGTACATCGGAGCCGCAAGGTTTGGTGCGCGTGCCTCGGCCGGCAACACCGACGAGGACATTGCCCAGGTGGTGCGCTATGCACATCCCTTTGGCGTGAAGGTGTACGTTACGCTGAACACCCTGCTTGAGGGCGAGGAGGAACTCCGCGAGGCCCGCGACCTTGCATGGCGCATGTACCGCATAGGTGTGGATGCCCTCATTGTGCAGGACGAGCGCATAAGGCTTTTGCCCGACATGCCTCCCATCTCCCTGCATGCCTCCACACAGATGGACAACCGCACGGCAGAGAAGGTGCAGAGACTCCATAGCGAGGGCTACGAGCAGGTGGTGCTTGCACGGGAACTCACCATAGAGGAGATTGCCGACATACACCGCCAGGTGCCTCAGGTGCCCCTGGAGGTATTCATACATGGTGCTATCTGCGTCAGTTATAATGGCCGTTGCTATGCCTCGGAGGTGTGCTATGGCCGTAGCGCCAACCGTGGCGAGTGTGCCCAGTTCTGCCGTATGCCCTACGACCTGGAGACGCAGGATGGAGAGAAACTGGTCAGCGGCCGATACCTCCTGTCCATGCGCGACATGAACCGCACAGCACAACTGGAGGCTTTGCTCGATGCAGGTGCCCGTTCGCTGAAGATAGAGGGCCGCCTGAAGGATGCCGCCTATGTGAAGAACGTCACGGCATGGTATCGCCAGAAGTTGGATGCAATCTTCAAGCGCCGCAAGGAGTATTGTGCCGCCTCGCAGGGCAGGGTGGAACTGTCCTTTACCCCAAACCCTGAAAGGAGTTTCAACCGCGGTTTCACCGATTACTTCATGCACGAGCGAACCGCCGACCTGTGCAACACCATCACTCCAAAGAGTATGGGCGAGCGGGTGGGTTTTGTCAAGGAGATACGTCGCGACCACATCGTGGTGGCTGGCACCGCCTCCTTTGCCAATGGCGACGGACTTTGCTACGTGTCGGGCAACCGAGGTCAGGAACAACTAGTTGGCTTCCGCATAAACCGTGCCGAGGGCAACCATCTGTATCCTCATCGCATGCCACAGGGTTTGAAGGACGGCACCGTAATATACCGCAATCAGGACCAGGCAATGGAGGCCGTACTGAGCGGAAAGACTTCGCGCCGCGTATTGCCCTTGGAGTGGAGGCTGGAAGAAACGCCCCAGGGTTTCCGCCTAACGGCAAAGCAGGGCAGTAGGTGCGCAAGCAAGGAATACGAATGCGAACAGCAACTGGCCAGAACCGACCAGACTGCTTCCATCACCGATGTACTCAGCAAGGTGGGCGACACCATCTACGAGGTTACCCATACGGAGATTGCCTTTTCCCGCCCCTGGTTCATACCCCGTAGCCGTTTGGCAGAATGGAGGAGGGAAGTGCTGGCGGAAGTGGAAAAGGAAAAGCAGACCCTCCCCCTTACCCCTCCACAAGGGAGGGGAGTGGTCACAATCGACTTGTGCCCACATCAGCAGAACATTATACTCCCTCCTCTGATGACCTGCCGCTATTGCATACGCTATCAGTTGGGGCAGTGTCTCAAGCGCAATCCCCAGGCGGTACGAGGTCCCCTTTACCTTCGTGGTGCCGACGGCCGCAGGTTTCTCCTGCGCTTCGATTGCAAGGCATGCCAGATGACGGTGGAAATAGAACGGTGAGCGATTAACGGTGAGCGGTGATCGGTGAGCGTGATCGGTGAGCGTGAACGGATTACTCCGACTACTCCGATTACTCCGACTACTCGGAAACCTTTGACTACTCCGATTACTCAGAAAACAATTACAACCATAGATGGCAAAGCAGAAGACAATATACGTGTGCGACTATTGTGGTCAGGAATCCGTCCGCTGGGTGGGCAAGTGCCCCGCTTGCGGCAGGTGGAACACCATGAAGGAGATGCACATTCAGCCCGAGAAACCACAATCGGCCATCACTCGTATGGCAATGCAGGCCGCCGGGGATGAGGATGGCGAGAAGCGCCGCAAGCCCATGCCCCTGTCCGACATCAATGCCACGCAGGAGCCTCGCATGGATCTGCTGGATGGCGAACTGAACCGCGTGCTCGGCGGAGGCCTGGTGCCCGGCAGCCTTGTGCTCCTTGGCGGCGAGCCCGGCATTGGCAAGAGCACCCTGGTGTTGCAGACGGTGCTGGCACTGAAGGACAAGCGCATCCTCTATGTCTCTGGCGAGGAGAGTGCCCGACAGATAAAACTCCGTGCCGAGCGTCTGGCTCCCGATGAGGCCAGTGCCGAGAGTGGAGACATGCTCGTCTTCACCGAGACTTCCCTGGAGCAGATCTTCCTGCAGATACAGGAGACACAGCCCGACCTCGTGGTCATCGACTCCATACAGACCATCTCCACCGAGGCCGTGGAGTCAAGTCCCGGTTCGCTCTCGCAGATTAGGGAGTGTGCCGCGTCCCTCTTGCGCTATGCCAAGTCGGGCGGAGTGAGCATCTTGCTCATCGGTCACATCACCAAGGAGGGTTCCCTGGCAGGTCCCAAGGTCCTGGAGCACATTGTTGACACCGTGCTTCAGTTTGAGGG
Source organism: Bacteroidaceae bacterium (assembly GCA_045612965.1). Taxonomy (GTDB): domain Bacteria; phylum Bacteroidota; class Bacteroidia; order Bacteroidales; family Bacteroidaceae; genus Physcousia. Next base: position 87,609 of record JAZLAC010000022.1, read on the forward strand.
CGACCAGCACTACATGTACCGCATTCTCCGAAGCATAAAGAACCGTTTCGGCAGTACCTCCGAACTGGGTATCTACGAGATGAGGCACGACGGTCTCCGTCAGGTTACCAACCCCTCCGAACTGCTCCTTTCCGACAATCGCGAGGGTCTTTCCGGCGTTGCCATAGCCTCCGCCATAGAGGGCGTGCGCCCCTTCCTCATAGAGACTCAGGCACTCGTCTCCACCGCCGCCTACGGCACGGCACAGAGAAGCACCATAGGTTTCGATGGCAAGCGTCTGAACATGCTTCTTGCCATACTGGAGAAGCGTGTGGGCTTCAAGCTGGCACAGAAGGACGTCTTCCTGAACATAGCCGGAGGTCTGCGCGTTACCGACCCCGCCCTTGACCTCAGCGTCATAGCCGCCGTGCTCTCCAGCAATGTGGACACCCCCATAGACACCGGTGTCTGCATGGCAGGCGAAGTGGGATTGAGTGGCGAGATACGTCCCGTCAGCCGCATAGAGCAGCGCATCAGTGAGGCCCAGCGCCTTGGCTTCTCGCGCATACTCATACCTTATAATAATATGTCCTCCCTGGACAAGAAGAACTACACCATAGAAATAGTACCCGTTCGCCGTGTGGCAGAAGCCGTAAGGGAATTGTTTGGATGAAAGACCCTCCCCCAACCCCTCCACAAGGGAGGGGAGTGGTTACAACAGACAATGAATATAAATCCTTTAACAAAATCCTCAATCCTCACTACTATATACTCCCTCCCCTTGTGGGAGGGCAGGGGGAGGGGTCTTCATTTTATTATGATACACGAACTCCAATTGCGCATAACCCCTCGCGAGGCTTACGACGAACGGGGAATCCTCGCTTACTTGCAACGCGAGAAGGGCTTGAAGGCCAATGCCGTGCAGGTGCTCAAGCGCAGTATTGATGCACGCCAGCGCATCATATATGTCAATCTCACCGTGCGTGCCTTCGTGGGCGAGAAGCCTCAGGAGCAGCTCTTCGCCCCCATCTACTATCCCGATGTCAGCGAGGCGGAACCCGTCATCGTTGTGGGTGCTGGTCCTGGCGGATTGTTTGCTGCCCTGCGCCTGATAGAACTTGGCCTTCGTCCCATCGTGGTGGAGAGGGGCAAGGATGTGCGCGAGCGCAAGAAGGATCTTGCACGCATACGCCCCGAGCAGCGTGTGGATGCCGAGAGCAACTACTCCTTCGGCGAGGGAGGTGCCGGGGCATACAGCGATGGCAAACTCTACACCCGAAGCAAGAAGCGCGGCGATTGCGACAAGATCCTGCGTGTCTTCGTTCAGCATGGTGCCAACCCCAACATCCTCGTTGATGCACATCCCCATATCGGCACCGATTGTCTGCCCCGTGTCATCGAGAACATGCGCAAGACCATCCTCTCGCGTGGTGGCGAGGTGCACTTCCAGACGAAGATGACTTCGCTCATTGTGGAGAACGACCAGGTGCGTGGCATACGTTGTGGCGAGCGCGAGTTCCTTGCCTCTTCGGTTATCCTTGCCACGGGTCATTCGGCACGCGATGTCTATCGCTATCTCCATTACGAAAACATAGAGATGGAGGCCAAGGGCCTTGCCATAGGCGTGCGCCTGGAGCATCCCTCGCACCTCATCGACCAGATACAGTATCATTCCAAGGAAGGCCGTGGCAAGTGGCTCCCTGCCGCCGAATACAGCATGGTGCGCCAGGCAGCAGGCCGTGGCGTGTACAGTTTCTGCATGTGCCCCGGCGGTGTGGTAGTACCAGCCGCCAGCGGTCCCGAGCAGATAGTTGTCAACGGCATGAGCCCCTCCAACCGTGGAGGCCGTTGGAGCAACTCCGGCATGGTGGTGGAGATACGTCCCGAGGACATTATGCCCTCATCCCTGCTCACTCCCAACGACATCAAGAGCACCGACATCATTGCCCTGGAGGGTGTGGGCGAGAGCATAGATCCCAGAGACATGCAGGACGACATACTTCGTCCCCTCCTGCTTCAGGAGCAGTTGGAGCGTCATTGCTGGCTTCAGGGTAACCGTCAGCAGACGGCCCCGGCCCAGCGCATGGCTGACTTTGTCAACAACCGCCTCAGTGCCGACCTCAACGAAAGCACCTATGCTCCCGGACTCATTGCCAGTCCCCTGCATTTCTGGATGCCACGCTTCATCACCACACGTCTGCAGGAGGGTTTCAAGGCCTTTGGCCGTGCCTATCATGGTTTTCTCACCAACGAGGCCAACATGATAGCCATCGAAACCCGCACCTCTGCCCCTGTGCGCATCCTTCGTGAGCGGGAGACACTCCAGCACGTGCGCATCCGTGGACTCTTCCCCTGTGGCGAGGGAGCCGGTTATGCCGGCGGTATCGTCTCGGCAGGTGTCGATGGCGAACGTTGTGCCGAAATGGCGGTGCAATATCAGACAAAATGATAGCGAAATTATAAAAAATAAGAGCAAAATGCTTGTCAGGTGCTGTAATTATTCGTACCTTTGGCGCTCTAAAAGATAAGACATATATATATAAGTATGAAAGTATTGAAGTTTGGCGGTACCAGTGTGGGTAGCGCAGAAAGCATACTTAACGTAAAGAAAATAGTGGAGTCGCAGACGGAGCCCGTCATCGTGGTGGTAAGTGCCTTGGGAGGCATTACCGACAAGTTGATACAGACGGCACACATGGCCAAGGAGGGCGACGAGCGATACCAGAAGGTTTTCCTGGAAATCGTTGGCCGTCATGAGAAGGTCATCCGCGAGGCTCTCCCTGCCGGCTCTGCCCGTGGCGAACTGCTCACCATAGTGCGTGCCCTGCTCGAGGAATTGCGCAGCATCTATCAGGGTGTCTTCCTTATCCGCGACCTCTCGCAGAAGACCGAGGCTACCATCGTCAGTTATGGCGAGCGCATGTCTTCCCGTATCGTGGCCACGGTGATAGAGGGTGCACGCTGGTTTGACTCGCGCGACATTATCCGCACCGAGAAGAAGAACGGCAAGAACGTGCTTTCCGCACAGGCCACCAACGAGATTGTGCGCAACACCTGGAAGCGCCTGCCCGAGATAAGCCTGATGGGCGGTTTCATCTCCTCCGACATAGAGAGCGGCGAGGTTACCAACCTTGGCCGTGGCGGTAGCGACTACACCGCCGCCATCGTGGCGGCAGCACTGGATGCTACGGCTCTGGAGATATGGACCGATGTGGACGGTTTCATGACCGCCGACCCCCGTGTCATCAGCACAGCATACGTCATCGATGAACTCTCCTACACCGAGGCCATGGAACTCTGCAACTTCGGTGCCAAGGTAATATATCCCCCCACCATCTATCCCGTCTGCATCAAGAACATCCCCATCTGGGTGAAGAACACCTTCAACCCCGATGCTCCCGGCACCATTATCAAGAAGGACATACACCTGGGCGAGAAGCCCATCCGTGGCATTTCCAGCATCAAGGGCACCACGCTCATCACCGTCAGCGGTCTGTCCATGGTGGGTGTCATCGGTGTGAACCGCCGCATCTTCACCTGTCTGGCAGACAATGGCATTTCCGTGTTCATGGTGTCTCAGGCAAGCAGTGAGAACAGCACCTCCATCGGTGTGCGCGACGTGGATGCCGGCGAGGCATGCCGTGTGCTCAACGAGGAGTTTGCCCAGGAGATAGCCGAGGGTGCCATGTATCCCATGATGGCCGAGGGAGGCCTGGCCACCGTGGCCATTGTGGGCGAGAACATGAAGCACACACCGGGCATTGCCGGCAAGCTGTTTGGCACGCTTGGCCGTAGCGGTATCAGCGTTATTGCCTGTGCCCAGGGTGCCAGCGAGACGAACATCTCCTTTGTCATTGCCGAGGAGTATCTGCGCAAGGCGCTGAACGTAATCCACGACTCCTTTTTTCTGAGCGAATACCAGGTGCTCAACCTCTTCATCTGCGGTGTGGGCACCGTGGGCAGCAGCCTGATAGAGCAGATACATCAGCAGCGCGAGAAACTCATGCGCGAACTCCGCCTCCAGCTCAATGTCGTGGGCATTGCCTCTGGCCACAATGCCATGTTTGCCCGCGAGGGATTGAATCTGGAAAACTTCCGCGAGCAGTTGAAGCAGGCGCCCGAGAGCAACCTCCAGCGTCTTCGCGACGAGGTCATCGGCATGAACATCTTCAACAGTGTCTTCGTGGATTGCACCGCCTCTGCCGATGTGGCTTCGCTCTACAAGGACTTCCTCTCGCACAACATCAACATCGTGGCGGCCAACAAGATAGCGGCCTCCAGCGATTACGAGCAATATAGCGAACTCAAGCGCATAGCACAGATGCGTGGCGTGAAGTTCCTCTTCGAGACCAACGTGGGTGCTGGGCTTCCCATCATCCGCACCATCAACGACCTTCGCAACTCGGGCGACAAGATCCTGCGCATCGAGGCCGTGCTCAGCGGTACGCTCAACTATATCTTCAATACCATCTCTGCCGACATCCCCTTCAGCAAGACCGTGCAACTGGCCAAGGCCGAGGGATATAGCGAGCCCGACCCGCGCATAGACCTCTCCGGCAAGGACGTGCTCCGCAAACTGGTCATCCTCACCCGCGAGGCCGGCTATAGCATCAATCAGGAGGATGTCGAGGCCATACTCTTCGTGCCCCAGTCCTTCTTCGATGGCACCATGGAGGAGTTCTGGCAGAACCTCCCCTCGCTTGATGCCGATTGGGAGGCACGCCGCCAGATGCTCGAGAGCCAGAACAAGGTATGGCGCTTTGTGGCAAAGTACGAGGACGGCCATGCCAGCATCTCTCTTCAGGAGATAGAGCAGGGACATCCCTTCTATCAGCTGGAGGGCAGCAACAACATCGTCCTTCTCACCACCGAACGCTACAACGAGTACCCCATGCTCATCCAGGGCTATGGTGCCGGTGCTTCCGTTACCGCCGCCGGTGTCTTTGCAGATATAATGTCACTGGCGTGACGCTCAAACAACAGACGGACCCTCCCCCAACCCCTCCACAAGGGGAGGGAGTAGTTACAGCCGACAATGAGGATGGAGCATTCGTACAATGAATCTGTACTCTAATAGAATCTCCCTCTGCGTATGATCCACCCCCTCCGTCGCTTCGCTCCTCGTCGCCCCTGTCTCAGGGGGACAGTCAGATACAACTGCTTACGCTATCACCCACTTTCTCCCCCTGAGACAGGGGGAGTCCCCGAAGGGGGAGGGGGTGGATAGCTTTCCGTTTTCCGTTTTCACATTTCCGTTCAAAACATGAAACATATCATTATCCTTGGTGATGGCATGGCCGACTGGCACAACGAGGCTCTGGGTGGCAAGACCCTCCTCCAGCATGCCCACACTCCCAATGCCGACCGCCTGGCACGCATGGGCCGATGCGGACTTCTCCGCACCGTGGCCGATGGCTTCCACCCGGGCAGCGAGGTTGCCAATAGCAGCATCCTGGGTTACGACCAGCATGTTGTCTACGAGGGCCGTGGCCCTCTGGAGGCGGCAAGCATAGGTGTGGAACTGGCCGATGACGACCTTGCCCTACGTTGCAACCTCATATCCCTGGACGGCAACCTCCTGCGCAACCATTCCTGCGGCCGTCTGGAGACGGAGGATGCCGACATACTCATAAAGTACCTGCAGGAGGAACTTGGCAACGACCGCGTACATTTCTATACCGGCGTGCAGTACCGCCACCTGCTTGTCATCAAGGGTGGCAACAAGCACCTGCATTGCACCCCTCCGCACGACATCCCCGGCAAGCCCTGGCGCGAGTACATGCTCCGTGCCGAGACTCCCGAGGCCGAGGAGACGGCGCAGCTGCTCACCGAACTCATCTACAAGAGCCAGGTTCTCCTGAAGTATCATCCCCTCAATGCTCAGCGTGCCGAGCAGGGCATGGATCCCGTCAGCAGCATCTGGCCGTGGGGTGGGGGATACCGCCCTCAGATGGCTCCTCTCACCCAAACCTTTGCTTCGCAGATACAGCGTGGCTCGGTCATCACGGCCGTGGACCTCATCCGTGGCATTGGCCACTATGCAGGACTTCGCACCATAGACGTGCTTGGTGCCACAGGCCTGTGGGATACCAACTATGCCGGCAAGGCGCATGCCGCACTCGAGGCTCTGCGCACCGACGACTTCGTCTACCTTCATGTCGAGGCTGCCGACGAGGCTGGTCACGATGGCGACCTGGCACTGAAAATCCAGTGCATAGAGAATATCGACAAGTTCATCCTTGGTCCCATCATGCAGGCGGCAGAGATGTCCTCCGAACCTCTCTCCATAGCCTTCCTGCCCGACCATCCCACGCCCATCGACCTGCGCACGCACACCGCCGAGCCCGTCCCCTTCGCCATCTGGTACCCGGGTATCACCCCCGATGCCGTGGAGACTTTCGACGAGGATGCCGCACGCCAGGGCTGTTACGGTCTTCTCGAAGGCGACCAGTTCATCCATGCCTTCATGCAGGAGCAATCCTCTTCCACCCAACCATCAGAGATATATTAACCAAAGGAGGACCCCTCCCCATCCTGTCCGCGCGTCGCAATGGAGATTGCTCCCCTCAAAGGACACGAAAGTATATTCAATACTTTCTCTAAAGGACCTTTTCGCCCACAAGGGGAGGGAGTAGTTACAACAGTTAACGCTATCACCCACTTTCTCCCCCTGAGACAGGGGTGAGTACCCCGCAAGGGGGGAGGGGGTGGATAAAATAGGAAAACTGATTACTCCGATTATTCCGATTACTCTGACTACTCCCAGTTTTCCGTTTTCACCTTTCCGTTTAATAAAGTTTTCCGATTTCCGATTTCACATTATATAATCATGCAATACTACTCAACCAACACCCCCACCACTCGCGAGAGCCTTGAAACCGCCGTTGTCAAGGGTCTTGCCGCCGACCGTGGACTTTATATGCCCACCAGTATCCGTCCCCTGCCACAGGAGTTCTTCGACAACATCCAGGACATGTCGCTCCAGGAAATCTCCTTCCGTGTGGCAGAATGCTTCTTTGGCGAGGACATCCCTGCCGAGGACCTGCGCCAGATTGTCTACGACACCATGTCGTTCCCCATCCCTGCCGTAAAGGTAACGGACAATATCTACTCCCTGGAACTCTTCCACGGCCCCACACTGGCCTTCAAGGACGTGGGCGCACGCTTCATGGCCCGCCTGCTGGGATATTTCAACAAGAAGCAGGGAGGTGACCGATTGGTCAATGTATTGGTTGCCACCTCCGGCGACACCGGTTCTGCCGTGGCCAACGGTTTCCTTGGCGTCCCCGGCATCCACGTCTACGTGCTCTACCCCCAGGGCAAGGTTTCTCCCATCCAGGAGTGCCAGTTCACCACCCTGGGACAGAACATCACCGCCATCGAGGTGGACGGCGTCTTCGACGATTGCCAGGCAATGGTAAAGAGCGCCTTCATGGATGAGGAACTCAACCAGCACATGAAACTCACCTCTGCCAACTCCATCAACGTGGCACGCTTCCTGCCCCAGAGTTTCTACTACTTCTGGGCATACGCACAGCTGAAGAAGCAGGGCATTGCCGTAAATGGCGCTCCCTCTGCCGTGGCTCCAAAACTGGTGGCTTGCGTGCCCTCGGGCAACTTTGGCAACATCTGCAGCGCCCTCTTCGGCCGTCGCATGGGTTTGCCCATCGACCGCTTCATTGCCGCCAACAATGCCAACGACATCTTCTACAACTACCTGCAGACAGGCCAGTACAATCCCCGTCCCTCCACCGCCACCATAGCCAATGCCATGGACGTGGGCGACCCCAGCAACTTTGCCCGCATTCTGGACCTCTACGGCCATAGCCACGAGGCCATCACCGAGCACATCTCCGGTGCCACATACACCGACGAGCAGATTGCCTCCACCATGCGCCAGTGCCTCAGCGAGACGGGCTATCAGCTCGACCCCCACGGTGCCTGCGGATACCAGGCATTGCAGGACGGCCTTCGCCCCGGCGAGGTAGGCTTCTTCCTGGAAACCGCACACCCCGCCAAGTTCAAGCAGGTAGTGGACGACATCTGCCACACCGACGTGGAGATCCCCGCCCGCCTCGCCGCCTTCATGCAGGGCCAGAAGCAATCCGTGCAGATGCCCAACGACTTCTTGGCCTTCAAGCATTTCCTTTTGGAGCAGTAGGCAGTTGGGAAGCCCGGACCCACCAGGCATTTATCCTTCCCTATGGGATGTCCTGTGTTCTCCTGCGCTTTCCTAATCCCTCCTGACCCCTCCATCATAAAAAGAAGAGGACACCTCGGTGCCCTCTTCTTTTTGTATTATTGAGTATAAATCTCAATCTCGTTTTCCATGCAACGTTACTTCACGATTATCTTTTTGCCGTTTTGGATATAGATACCTGAAGTGGCAGGTGTAGCGATGCGGCGGCCATGCAGGTCGTATATTACTCCATTCTCGGCCTTTTCCGGTGTTGAGATCAACTCGTCTATACCTGTTGCGTTTGTTGACTTGATGGGATAGAAGGGGTTATCCTCGGTGAACTTGTATGTGCCGTTGCTTGCCCAATCCAGAGAGAAGCGGACGAAGCGCATTACGAATGCGTCGGAAACACCGTTCTCCTCATAGTAGACACCCAGGGTGCCGTCGGGCAGAACTACGGTTGCGCTGTAGCAAGAACCACGGGGACAGATGGTCTTGGGAGAACCAAAGGTTTCACCCTCGTCGGTAGACAGTGCTATGCTCACATTCTCGCGACTGCCGCTGTTGGGCAAGGTCTGCAGTGCTATGTTCCAGGGGTTGCCCTCCAGGGTAGAGCACCATACCATGTACTCGCCGTCGCAGGCGTTGCCAGAGATACCAGTTGTAAAGCGTGTCTGTGAGGGGTAGTGCCATGTCTCGCCGTCGTCGGAGGTAACGTTGTGGTAGTTATATCCGCTTGCACGTACGCTGATAGCAAGGTCGCCATTGTTGCGCTCCAGAGATTTGGGCTCGTCGGCACCGGCAGTACCGCTGGTACCGCTTACATACCAGTTCTTGCCACCATCCTTACTCATGAAGAAGTAGAAGTGCTGGCTGTTGTCTGCCTGACGGTTAACGAAGTTAGAAACCAACGTACCGTCGCGCTTCTGCAGGGCAGCACCTGATCCGGAGAAGCCGCTCTTCCATGTCTGTGTCTCAGGATTTGAGCACTTGGCACCGAAGAGGTCGTCGGTATGGTCCACGGGAGCCTCCCATGTCAGGCCACCGTCGCGGCTGGTGATAGTCTTCCAGCGTGGAGGTTCGGCAGCAGTACCTGCAAAGAAGCCGTGGCCGTATGTGCCGGCACTGGTCATGATGCCCACGATCTCGCCGTTGTCGCGGTTTGTAACGATAGAAGCATCGCCATGTCCGTAGTTGCCACCTGTCTCGGGAGTACCTGCCACGGTCAGAGGATCGCTCCATGTCTTGCCGTTGTCGTCAGAATACTGAGCCACCACATAGCAGTGGTTGGGCAGGTCGGCCTGGCTCTGCTTGCGGTCGTCGGTAAGCACTACCAGGCGCTTGCCGTCCTTGGTTGCCGTGATGGCAGGGATACGGTAGTGCAGAGAGCCCTTGTCCATGGGCATGAGCACGGAACCTTCGGAGAGGAATACAGTCACGCTATGCTTGGGATTGCCATTCGCCTCCTCTATTTCTGCGTCATCCACGGTGTATGAAGTGATGCTTGCATCCACAAGGTTGCCCTCCTTGGCCGTTTCGGCTATGTCGTATGTAATCCACAGGTAGTAGTCGCCAGGTGCCATGTCCTTGGTGCCAGTGATGGTGAAGGTACCGTCTTCAGCCAGTGTTACTGCCTGTCCGAACTGCACGCCGTTCTCCTCGCGCCAGGTCATCTTCTTGGCGGCGTCTACGAAGAGTTCGCGGTCGTTGGTGGCGAAGTATGCCTTCACGTTTGTAACGTCTGCCTTGCTGGTACCGGAGAATGCACCCTTCACGCCCTGGAAGGTTACCTTGCCCTCCAAACCTGCCACACGGATGGTGGAGCGGATAATGGCCTGGTCCACGTTGCCGATACCTGTGCTCACCTTGCCCTGCACCACGCGAGTGTTTGCAACACTTGCTTCAGCATTGCTCAGGTCCACTTCGTTAAAGCGCCAGAGCGAGGCATTGCCGGCTGCTGCACCCCAACGTACAATCACCTTGTTGTCGTTCTGGGCATGCAACTCAACAGCATTGTCCTTGATCACGAAGAAACCATGTGCCTCGTTTATATAATAGATGTAGTTGGGTTCAGTGACAACACCAAATGCTGTGTCGCCACCAGTTCCGTTGCCTGCAGTGCCGAAGTACTCGCCATTGTAGTTCTTGATGGCCAGTTTGCCGTCCTTTTCCCAGAAACTCCACACGTGGGTGGGCTTGAACTCCTTGTCGCCGAAGCGCATCTTCTGCACCTGGCTGTCGTAGTACATTACCTTGCCTGCACAGTAGGCATGTGTGGAAGCGCTGGTGATGTAGTACCAGTATTCATTGCCCTCGGTGCTGATTATGGGACGTTCTGCAATATCCTGTCTCACCTTCACGGTAAAGTTGCTCAGCACCACGCCCTTGCCGTTGGGTCCCTTCAGGTCGAATACCAAAGAGGTCAGTCTCTGCTTTTGTGCGCTGACGGTCTTGGCTGTGGTAGAGGTGGTGTACACGTCGCCATTGTCCATCAGGATTTCCTGTGCATTGTCGTGACCATTGTTGGCGTATGTGAAACTGTACTCGGTGATTACATATCCCGAGGGTGCTGTAAGGGTATATCGGCAATTGCTGCCGCCCGTCATCAACTGGATGTTGTTGTCAGCCCAATTCATGTTGTTGGGGCCGCAGCCAAACTGCAACTGGGGCTCCTCGTGGCTCTTCCACACGTGGTTCCAGCTTTGGTTTGCCTGGCCATTGTCGCGGTAGAGGTCGCCATTCTGCTTATCAATGGTATATACCACCTCCAGAGGCAGTTCCTCTTCATTCTCAACGGCCTTGTATCTGATTACCATCTTGGTTATCAGTATGCCATAGTTGCTTCCGCCTGCAGTGCCGCCAACGGTGAGCACAATCTTGTTTGTAGACAGGCCGTTTGCCGTTACAGTCTCTGCCGTACTGTTGCTTTGTGCCTGGCTTGTTGCTGTGCCGTCGGCAGTGGTGTATGTGTATGTGCCGGAGTATCCGGAACTTGTGCTTAGTGTAGTCAGGTCATACCCCACGAACTCATATCCCTGAGACAAGGTGAGGTTGTAGGTATAGCCTGCCTTCAGCCAGGGACGGTTCTGAGACCAGCCAATGTTGTTGGCGCTCATGTCGGTGCTTTCGCAGGTGAGGGCAGGTGTGGTGCCCGTAACGAACTTGCCATACCATCCGTCGCTGGAACTGACATGCTTTGTATATGTTGACTTGCCATTGGCAAAGTGTTCGGCAGGTGTAAGGGTCAGTGTCAGTGTCAGCTCGTCAGGTTCGGGCATTACGTCGGGTTCGCCCTCTACGAGTTCAATCTGGTACTGGCAGCCTGTGTCGGCACGGTCGGTGCCTGTCTGTCCGTTGCTCCAGTTGTACACTGGGGTTCCGCTCAATGTTGTCTGGTTCAGCTGCACAGTACCGCTGCTTATGATGAACAGGCCCGGGGTGTTGGCATAACTCAGTGTCCAGCCATTGGCAGGCTGGGTTGCCGAGGTGGTGATCTGTGTATTGTAGGCCGCTGTTGGAGCCAGATAAGACTGGTCGGCACGGTTCACGATGTCCACCTTGCCGTCCTGGCGTGCCACGAACTTCCACATGCCGGTGGCATAGTTGTGCTTGTCCTCGCCCACTACGCCAGCACCAGCGCCTGTGCTGGTCATGTACTTGCTGTCGCGGTTGGGGGTGTATAGCTGGTACCACACCTCGTTGCCTTCTGTGCTGTTTGTGGGCATGGAGAGTGCTTCGTTCAGTATGGCATTCAGGGCATTGGCAAACTCGGTTACCTGTTCCTGTGTGATGTCGTTTCTCTCCAGCAGGGCATTGGCCTCTGCCATCTTGGCATCAAAGGCCTTCATCTTCTCCTCGTCGTACTGGCCAGCAGCATTGCCGCGAGTGGCTATCAAACCACGTGCAATAACCTGGGTCAGCTGGTTGCGCAGACCTGCCTGGGCATAGCGTGCCTCGGCGGTGGCATCGTCAATGACGGTGTAGGTATCCTGGGGGAAATCTGCGGCAAGAGCCTCCTTCATGGCCTGTGCCATCTCCACATAACCCAGTGCACCGAGGTAGTTGCTGGGATAGAAGTACTTGGTGTTTGCCACATTGCCGTTGAGCAGGGTATCGTAGAAGTCAACGAACTTCACGCCCTCCAATGTCTTCAGGTATGCATTGAGCACGGAGATGCGGCTGGTGTTGTTGCCTGCATTGTTTGTGGGGCAAAGGCTCATCACATAGATAACGGATGTGGGGGACTTCTGCTTGATCTTGTCCACCAGGGCCTTGTAGCTTGCCTTCACGGTCTCCAGGTCTGTTGTGCCGTTGGCATCACCGGTACCGGTATACAGGAAGATAGCCTTGGCGTCCTTCTTCTCCACACCTGTGTTGGCATAGGTGGCATCCACCAGTTTGCTCGTTGTGGCAATGTCGCCGCCATAGCCCCAGCCTGTGCCACGGTTCTTTACGTTGGGGTTGCCCAGCAGTTCCTGCCATTCGCCGTTCTTTATGAACTCGTCGCCAAAGACAAGAACGTCGTTCTCGGAAATGGGCAGCATGCTGAAATAGGTGGCACGCATGCCATTAGCACCACCCAGCCCGCCATTGTTCTGCTTCTCCAGAGTGTTGTCGGGATAAACGGTACTGACGGTATAGTCCTCTCCCTCCTGCAGATACTGGCAAATCTCCTTTGCCCATGCCTGGTAGGCACCTGCGGTAAGGTGCAGGTTGTCATAGCTCCACTGGCCGCCGTTGGCTACGTTTGTCAGCTTGTCGTAGAGGTCGATGTAGGTTACCTTGTCGGTAGCATCGGCATAGGCCTTGGTCAGTTGGTTTGCCTTCAGCCATGTAGCCTCCACGCGGTTGTTGGTCTTGTTGTTCAGGATGCTGTACAGGTACACCTTGGTCTGTGGCGAGCGGGCATGTATGCGTGCCACTATGCTCTTGACGTATGCCAGCACCTGTTCGGGGCTGAAGTTCAGGCCGCCTGAGGTAGCAATGTCGTTGGTGCCTATCATCATAAACACCTTCTTGGGCTTGTTTGCCAGATAGCTCTCCAGGTTGTCGCTCTGCTCAGTGGAGTAGGTGCCTGAGTTGCCACGGTTCACTATGGGCAGATACTTGCCGTCAGATGTCTTGAACACCTCGGGCCAGCAGTGCATGTCGGTGATGCTGTTGCCGATGAACAGGATGCTGCCCTCGGCTGGCTGCAATGCCTTGAACGAATCATAGCGATGATTCCTGAACGGCAAGTCCGCCCATGCGCCAAGCACACAGAGACACGCCGTCAACGTGAGTAATAACTTTCTCATGATGTGATTTGTTTTTGGTTGTTTAGGTTTATATTAGGTTTAATTATGCTTCTTCGGCTCGCAAAAATAGCCTTTTGAGGAGTTAAAGGTAAAAAAAAAACACAGGAAACATCCGAAGACAAAGACAGATATACACTATATTGCAACATTGTAATCCAGATAGTGCAAAATGGCGCATACGAGGCCCTGTTTTGGCCGTCCCGAGGACCGGCCCGAAAGAACCGGGAACTCTCGCCTCGGTCCTCGGGAGGACGGGCCCTTGTTCTCGTGAGGCCAAAAGGGCAGGTCGCGACGGCCGTCTGTAAACAAGCATGCCGCCCGGCGTTGGCTGGGCGGCATGCTGTAATTATTTTTCTGCAAGATAAAACTATATCCTACTGTTCTGCCGATTCGCTGCTCAGGGTGTCCTGGGTTTCCAGCACCCTTTCGCCCATGGTCTTGTAGGTGGAATCCATCAGCAGGCTGTCCCGCTCGGCGGCAATCTCCTTCTGGATATATGCTTCGGCCTCTACCGTGTGGGGAACTCCGTCGCCCCATACCAGTTCGTAGTAGCCGCGGTCGATGGGACGATGAGCGCCATCGTACAGGAATGCGAATACATACATGAATCCGCCGTCGGCATCGCCGTCAAACTTGGAGTACTCGTTGTCCAGATGCAGCAGTGCGTATGACACCTCGCCCGGCAGAGCCTTCTCGTTGACGCGGACGAAGAAGAAGCGGTTGTTCTTCTCGGCATAGGCATTGGTCACTACGATAGAGGAATCCTGCTGACTCAATCGGAACTCCAGGTTTGTGCCCTTCTCGCCGAACCAGTCCTTGGCAATGAAGGTGCTGTCGTCCATCATGGTCAGCTCTATCTGCTGGTGCTGGGGCGAGTTGCACAGTGTACCCTGTGTCTGCACGCTCCATACGGGCGAGGCCTCGAACATGGTCATTACAGCCACTATGGCAACATATACCCAGTGGGCGATAATGCCGGCGCTGATACCGCCGAGGAAAGAACTCAGGAATGCCTTGGGAACCAGGGGACGGTAGCCCAGAGAGTCCAGTGTAGCGGCATCGGTGCTCAGGTAACCGCTCCAGCACATGCCCATGGCGGTGCACACGGCTATGGCATTGCCGTCTATGATGCCCTTGGCGGCAAACTCGGGAATAAGGCCCAGGGCTGCACCTACGGCACCCAGTGCGGTGATGGGGAAGGCTACCAGTTCGGGGGCGGTGAAACCGAAGAGCCATTCAAAGACGAAACTTATCTTGCCTGCCAGCCATGGCAACAGCTGTGTGCCCTGGAAGGCACCACCGGTGTAAACGATAATCTCGTTGCCCATGTCGTCCACACCCTCGGCGGTTCCGCCAAAGGTGAGCATCATCACCAGGGTGCTGATTATGAGCACACCGGGAATGATGGCCAGACCTATGGTAACACCGTCCTTGCCGCCATCGAGCATGGCATTCAGCACACGTACGAAAAGGCTGTCGTCGCTCTTCTTCTCGTTGCCGTCCTCGGAGAAACTAACATCGGGAAGGGCCTCGCCACCCTTGTAGTCGGTTATGGCCGTAGCGTCCTCGTGCTTGTAGTTGGGGTACATCTTCAGGGTGAAGTACTGCATCAGTCGTGTTGCTACCACGCAACCGCTGATGGCACCGAACAGGCCCACGAAGGGAGCCAGGAAATAGCCCTGTCCCACCATGAAGATGAGCACCAGCAATCCCATGCCAAAGGCAGTGCCGAAGTTCACCAGCGATACGTGCTGGTACTTCTTGAAATAGCGTGCAAAGCCCTTGTCCTGACTCAGGGCAATGATGGCAGGATTGTCGCTCAGGAAGGTGAGTACAGCCGCCAGCGATGCCACACCGGGCATGTTGAACACGGGGCGCATGACGGGGCGCAGGAGGCGCTGCAGGAGGTCCACCACGCCGAACTCCACAAAAATCTTGCCCAGGGCACCTGTGATTACGCACATGCCCATCAGGTAGAACACGGTGTTCAGCAACAGGTCGTGCGCCGTGTGCATGATGGTGTTCAGCATGTTTGCCAATCCCATCACGCTGGCCATATAGCCAAACAGGGCCACAATGATAATCAGGCATGGAATGCCATTAGGAATCTTTTTAAGCATATCTTTTATTTTAGTCTTATCTCAGCATAACAGATTGTTCTCGGAGTGGGGGCAAGTTTTCCGTTTTCCGTTTTTTCATCCACCCCCTCCCCCCTGCGGGGTACTCGCCCCTGTCTCAGGGGGAGAAAGTAAACGGGGGCGGCTAGGAAAGCCTAGGAAAACCTAGGAAAACCTAGGAGATCCTAGGGAAACCTAAGAAGACCCTAGGAATACCTAAGAGGAACTAAGAGTTTTCCGTTTCTCTCTCTCCTTACCACTTATTTATAGCCCACTTCAGTCCCTTCAGCACGTCCAGGTTCACCTTGGCGCCAACGTTAAAGATCACCTGGTCATCGTGCATAGCTCCACCAGGATTTGTATTCACACCCCAACTATAGCCTCCTGCGGCAAATAGGCGTAGTATCTCGGGATTCTTCTTGAAGGGTTCGTACTCTATGCCACCGCTCACGCCGTGCATCTCTGTGCCCGACATCACGTACAGGTCAGCATCTGTGCCGGTGTTGTTCACATCGTAGTTATACTTAGCAAACACACGCACAGAACTATGTGGCTTTCCGCTCAGCTCGGCAATCACACTACAGTCTTCAAAGAAGAAGGCCTGGCCACTGCTGGCACGATTCACGTAATCCAGTTCCAGCCACAGGCGCTGTGGCAGGAAGTTGAACTTGTTGCCCAGGGCTATGTAGTTCATCCAACGGCCCTTTGTGCACTGAAAGGCATTCACCGACCAGATAGTCTCCCACATGCCACATTTGCCATTCCACATCAGCGAGAGACCGTAGGTATTGTTACTGCCTATCTCCTTGCGGAAGGGGCTGTTAGACACCTGAAAGGTCAGACGATGATTGTCATTAGCCTTGTATGCCACGCTGGCTCCAAGCTGATAGCAAGCTATGTGGTTCCAGTATTCGCTATTGTTGTTGTACAGGTCAATAGGCGGACGGTCGTATTCATAGCCACCTATGGCCACCACCTGCTTGCCTGCAGAAACAGACCATTTCTTGTTAAAGGCATAGTTCATCTCCAGCCAGTCCGTAGCGTCCCAGAAAGTGCTTTCGGGCACTCGGTTAAAGCGCTGGCGCCATGAGATGCTAAGCCCCTTGTAGATTCTGGCATTCAGACTCAGGTTGATAAACTCTCCCCTGAAACCTGTTGCATTATCATCCGTCTGACCGGCAAGGTTTACCATCTGCCATCCAAATCTGGTCTCGAAGGCAAACTTGGTCACCTCGGGTCCCTGATACTCCTTTTTCACCCTGGCCGAAGCAGATGCCGTCGGCTCCTCGGCATGAGCCATTACGGCACATGCACACAATAAATACAAAAATATAAATACCTTTTTCATAAATTCAAGCGCAAAGTTACGAAGATTAGAGCATTTGGGCAAAACAAAGGCAACACTTTTTTGCATTTACATTAAAACAATGTAACTTTGCAACATCAATTCGTTTATAGTTATAATCACAAACACACTACATCGTAGTTTATGAAGATACTTGTAACCGGAGCCAACGGACAGTTAGGTTCCGAAATGCGTCTGCTTGCCAAGGACAGTGCAGACGAGTTCGTCTTTACCGACGTGAACCAGGTGGAGGGACAGGAAACCACCTATCTGGACATTACGGACCGCCAGGCTGTCATGGACATGGTGCAGACACTTGGCATTGATGCCATAGTGAACTGTGCCGCATGGACCAATGTGGATGCTTGCGAAAACGACCCTGCACTTGCCGCCCTGGCACTGCGCCTCAATGCCGATGCACCCGAGAACCTCGCCCTTGCCATGAAGGCCGTGGGAGGATTGCTCGTACACATCTCCACCGACTACGTCTTCGGCACCGAACCATACAACACCCCCTGCCGCGAAGACCAGCAGGGCACTCCCACCGGCGTGTATGGCCGTACCAAGAAGGAAGGCGAGGACCGCATCCTTGCCACCGGGTGCCAGCACGTCATCATACGCACAGCATGGCTCTATTCCGAGTTCGGCAAGAACTTCTGCCGCACCATGCTCCAGCTCACCGCCGAGCGTCCCACCCTCAATGTCGTCTACGACCAGTGCGGCACCCCCACCTATGCCCTGGACCTCGCCCGTGCCATCTGCACCATACTCCAGGACTACAACACCTCGCTCCCCGCTCACCACTCCCCGCTCCCCGCTAACAACTGTCCCCCTGTGACAGGGGGACGAGCGCAAAGCGCGGAGGGGGTGGATAATCCGCTCACCGCTCACCGCTCACCACTCACCGCTCACCACTCACCGCTCACCGCTCAGCCCTACCCCAAAACCGGCATCTACCACTACTCCAACCTCGGCGTCTGCTCCTGGTACGACTTCACCCAGATGATTCAGCACACCGCCAATACCCTCTCTACCGAGCAGCGCCAGTGCAACATCCGTCCCTGCCTCAGCAGCCAGTACCCCTCGCCCGTAAAGCGTCCGTCCTACTCCGTTCTGGACAAGACCAAGATACAGGAAACCTTCGGCCTGGACATCCCCTACTGGACAGACTCCCTCAGGCAATGCATCGCCAACCTGCTCCGAACGGAAAACTCCTAGCCTCCTCCTAGTTCTTCCTCCTAGTTCTTCCTAGGCCTTCCTAGGCCTTCCTAGGCCCTCCTAGGTCTTCCTAAGCTTTCCTAGCCGCTCCCCGCTCCCCGCTCACCGCTCACCGCTCACCCCTCACCGTTAAACTTCTAACCTCTAACCTATTAACCCTTTAACAAAATCCCACCAACCTCTGCCAACATGCAGAAACACCGCGCCAGCCCTCCCCCCATAGAGGGGGGATGCCTGAAAGGCAGAGGGGGTCTGTGGGTCCTCTAAAAATATGAACCTCATACCTTCTTTCCAAGTTGACCACCGCAACCTCATGCCCGGTATCTACATCTCCCGTCAGGACACCATGGGCGAGTACACCATCACCACCTACGACATCCGCATGACCGCCCCCAACCAGGAGCCTTCCCTGCACATTGCCGCCATCCACACCATAGAGCACATCGTTGCCACCTTCCTGCGCAACGATCCCGAGTGGAAGGACCGCATCGTCTACTGGGGCCCCATGGGCTGCCTCACCGGTAACTACCTCATCATGAAGGGAGAGTGGTCGTGCCACGAAGTGCGCACCCTCATGCTCCGCGCCTTCCAGTACGTTGTAGACTACACCGATGAAGTTCCCGGCACCACCGCCGCCACCTGTGGCAACTATCTCCTGCACGACCTCCCCATGGCCCAGTGGGAAGCCAAGCGCTACATCCAGCGCCTCACCACCGATTTCCACCACGAGTACCCCGGCATAGAACGCCCCGAAGACGCCGGAGGAATGATGTTCCATGACGCATAAAACCTACAACAGAAAACCATGAAACTTAAAACACATTCAATATGACACAATATCTACTCAAAAACTCCTTCCTGCGAGGAGTCCTGTTCCTACTGCTATGCGCAGTTGGTCTGGGGAATGCGTGGGGCGAAGAGGTGACTGTGACCTTAAGTTATTCAGACGTAGTTGGAAAGGGAAAATCTGGAGGAGGAGCAGGATTTGAACACACCATTTCTCCAATAAATTTTACCTTCAGTGACGCATATGGTGATAGTGGACATATAAAAGCTTATGGAGCATCAACAATAACTTTTTCGGGAGCCACAATAACTAAGATTGTTATCACGGCGACCTCAGCATCTTACATCAAAACATGGAATGATGGAACTAGCAATATCACTATTAATACTAAAACAGCAACATGGAATGGTTCCGCAAACTCTGTCACCCTACAAAACAAAACTACAAGTCAAGCAAGAATCAAAACTATTGCCGTTACATACGTGGTTGACACCCCGATTACATATTCTATTATAGACCGTCACGATTCAGGTACCAACCGAGAATATTACGTCGGCGACACTCCTACGGCAGATGGACTTGCACTTATTGATAATAGCGAACAAGAAATTACGGAGGGGGTCACTTGGTCTTTTGAACCCCAAACTATCCAAGAAGACACTAAGTCAGTAACAGCTTCTGCTGAGTACCAAGGAGTCAAACGCGCTGAATATACGTATAATATTACCAACAAGGGCACAAGAACCCTTTCATCAATAGAAATCAGCGGAGAACCAGAAAAGACATCTTACTACATTGGCGATACACCATCTGCCAAAGGACTTACCGTCAATGCTGTATATTCCAATGGCAGCAAGGTAGACGTAACTGACGATGTAACCTGGACTTTCAATCCCGAGACTATAGCAGAAGGAACGACAGAGGTTACTGCTTTGGCAATATATGAAGAACTAACCGCAACATATAACTTTCGCATTACCAAACAGGATTTTCCGCCAATATATGAACTCATACCTATTAAAGGAGGAACTAATGCATATGATGGAGCAGGTACAACAGGCATTACTATCAATGGGGTAACATGGTATGTTACAGGCAACTCACAAATGCTCCCTTGGAGAATTGGAGGAAAATCATTAGACAAAGTTGACCGTGATATCAAGAGTTCCACTCCAATAAACGGAACATTCGGAAAGGTTGTCGTGTCTATTGGAAGCACATCTAATTCTATTGATTTTAATAGTTTAACACTTTCTGTTGCAGATAATCCAGGTTTTACAAACGGAACAAATTACAAACAGACAAGCAATCTCAAGGCCAACACTGAGTATACCTTTGACATCACGCCTGCTACAAATGCATATTACAAAATCACGTTTAATGTAAGCGTAGACGTTAGCTCTAACAATCAATATTATGAATTCTCAGGAGCAAAATTCTACAGAACCGACAACGTAGAGATTTCCTCCGCCGGCCTCGCCACCTTCTGTCTGCCTTACAATGCCACTATCCCCAAAGGATTGACCGCATACACCGCTACCGACAGTGTCGAGAGCGTGAGACTGACAGCCAAGGAAGGCGGAAAGATTGCTGCCGGTGAAGGTGTGGTGCTGAAAGGAGAAGAAGGCACATATACCTTCGTGGCTACGGCTGAAGACGTTAGCGCCACCGAAGGTAACCAAATGGTGGGAGTAACCAAAGATACCAAACTTACTGGAGGAGACAATGCTTATATGCTGACACGCAAGAAAGAGGACGGTTCCATAGCCTTCCGCCTGCTGAAGACCAACTACACCCTGGAGGCCAACAGGGCTTACCTGAAAGTGGATGATTCTGCAAACACCCGCGAACTCATCCCTGCCCTTTGGGATGACAATGCTACTGGCATAGACAACATTGCCAAAGACGAGGTAACCGCCACGGGGGCTATCTACAACCTGGCAGGACAGAAACTGATGCGTGCACAAAAGGGTATCAATATCATCAACGGCAAACTGGTGATAAAGTAACTCCTATACCTTATATATAATATATAGACGAACGACATGAAGAAGCAATATATCATCCCTGCAACAGAATGTATCCAAATGGAAACAATTCGCCTCGTCGCCAATTCTATAAACAAAGACGAGGATGGCATAACCGATCCCAACGGCTATGAGTTCCTTGGCAGAGAGGACAAGGATCCCAAGGCTCCCAACCTGTGGGACAACGAGTGGTAAATAAAACTACAACTTCATACCATACATCCAACCCCATGCATAACTATATCCCCAACGAAGAGCGCTACACCAACGGAATGCAATTCCGCAGATGTGGAAAGAGTGGAATACTGCTGCCCAGCGTAAGCCTGGGATGGTGGCACAACTTCGGTGCCGAGAACGATTACGACCATTGCCGAGAGATTGTGAGATATGCCTTTGACCATGGTATAACACACATGGACCTGGCTAACAACTACGGCCCTCCTCCTGGACATGCCGAGGAGATGATGGGACGGATGATGCAGGATGACCTGCGACCGTACCGCGACGAACTGTTCATCGCTTCAAAGGCGGGATACGTAATGTGGCCGGGACCGTATGGCAACTGGGGCTCGAGGAAGTCGCTGATGGCAAGCCTGGACCAAAGTCTGAAGCGCATGAAACTGGATTACGTGGACTTGTTCTATACTCACCGCTACGACCCGGAGACTCCTCTGGAGGAGACGCTGCAGGCGCTGGTGGACATAGTGCGACAGGGAAAGGCTCTGTATATTGGTATATCGCGATGGCCATTGCATGCGCTGAAGGTGGCAATAAAGTATCTGAACGAACGCGATGTGCCGCCTCTGATATACCAGGGTCGCCTGAACATGCTGGACAGGGCTCCGCTGGAGGAGGGCATCCTGGAGGAGTGCCATAACAATGGCCTGGGCTTCATATCCTTCTCGCCCCTGGCACAGGGCTTGCTGACCGACCGCTATCTGCAGGGCAGCGTGCCACAGAACAGCCGTATGAGCCAGGGGCGTTTCCTGAAGGAGGAGATGCTGACACCCGAACTGCTGGCCTACCTGAACGAGCAGAATGCCATTGCCCAGGCAAAGGGGCAGACACTGGCAGAATATGCCTTGCGCTGGATCCTTGAACAAAAGGGAGTTACCTCCGTTCTGGTGGGCGCAAGCAGCGTAGAGCAACTGAAGAAAAACATCAAGGCTGGTCTATAATCCGTTTAATTTCCATCCTCCGCTCCCTGTAACATCCTCCTCCCTCCGCTAACGAATTGAAAGGTGAGAACGGAAAACTCATAGCCCCTCCTTACTTTTCCTAGTCCCTCCTAGTCTTTCCTAGGCTTTCCTAGTTTCTCCCACCTTTCCGTTTTTCGCTTACTTTGTCCCTCTGAGACAGGGGGACGAGCGAAGCGGAGGGGGTGGATAGTTTCCCGCTCCCCGCTTTTGAAAACTGAAAACCCCTATCTTTCCTAGTCCCTTTAGGCTTTTCTATGCTTTCCTAGTTTCTCCCAGTTTTCCGTTTTCACCTTTCCGTTTTCCGTTTTCCGCTCCCTATATATATAATAAATAAGGTGTACCCTTCCTTTATCCCCCTCTCTCCCTCCCTTTTGCGTGTCTTTTTTACATTTTTTTGAAAAAAAGTGCTTGAATCCTTTGCCGGTTTCAGGAAAAGCGATACCTTTGCACTCGCAAAACGGGAACAACTCCTACTAACCGGCGGAGTTGGTTTTCCTACGCAATAAAGAAATCGCTCTTTGAAAGATTTTCGTAGACAGAAATTGTAGTACAAGCGCCATATTTATATATATGGTGGAAATTCAAGATTATGAACTTGTCGATTCCCTTTAGTCAGGTTGTCCAAACTAATTCAGTCAAGTCAGTATTTTACAATGCTTCAAACAGCGAGAGCAGAACAAGCTCGCTTGCTCTGCCGAGTCGTGCCGAAGCATCGTAGAATTTTTTGATAGAAAAATTATACAATGAAGAGTTTGATCCTGGCTCAGGATGAACGCTAGCTACAGGCTTAACACATGCAAGTCGAGGGGCAGCATGGGCATAGCTTGCTATGTCTGATGGCGACCGGCGCACGGGTGCGTAACACGTATCCAATCTGCCCGTTACTCGGGGATAGCCTTCTGAAAGGAAGATTAATACCCGATGGCATTCATTTGCGGCATCGCTTATGAATTAAAGATTTATCGGTAACGGATGAGGATGCGTACGATTAGCTAGTTGGCGGGGTAACGGCCCACCAAGGCGACGATCGTTAG
>JAZLAC010000023.1:0-84112 GCA_045612965.1 Bacteroidaceae bacterium
GGGTCGGGGCAGTATGTCGTGGGGACGCCGTACTTCGATGAGGTGGAATTGCTGTGGCCCAATGGCAGGCGCTTGCACCTGATTAGTAAGAACAACAGCATGAAGAACCGTTATATTGGCGCGGTGACCTTTAACGGCGAACCATACACCCGTAATTACGTGGACCATGAAGCTCTGATTCAAGGCGGAACCCTTTGCTTTGACATGCAAGCCATGCCACAAATGCAACGGGGTATAGCACCTGAAGATGCGCCATACTCCTTCTCAAATGAGAGATAGATGGGCTTACAATGCACGAAAACACAGCGATACGAAACATTTTCAGTGTAAAGTTGTTATTCTTAAAAAAAGTTTATCTAACTTTGTAGCAATATAGTGCGAATATTTACAAATACTTAACCTATAAAACCATAAGACAATGAAAATCCTCCTAACAGGTGGTGCAGGTTTCATCGGAAGCCACACCTTGATTGAGCTTACCGAGGCTGGTCACGAGGCAGTTGTAGTTGACAACCTGGACAACTCATCTCCCATCTCGCTCAAGCGTGTTGCCAAGATCATTGGCAAGGAGGTTCCCTTCTATAAGGTTGACATCCGCGACCGCGAAGGCCTGCAGAAGGTATTTGATGAGCACAAGTTTGACGCATGTATCCACTTTGCCGGTTTGAAGGCAGTAGGTGAGAGCTGCGCAAAGCCTCTGGAGTATTACGAGAACAACATGAACGGAACCTTCGTTCTCGTTGATGTAATGCGTAAGAACGGTTGCAAGAACATGATCTTCTCTTCAAGCGCCACCGTGTATGGCGACCCCGCAATCATTCCCATCACCGAGGAGTGCCCCAAGGGTCATTGCACCAACCCCTACGGTCAGACAAAGTCTATGCTCGAGGAGGTTCTGATGGACATCCAGAAGGCTGATAATGAGTGGAACATTGTTCTGCTCCGCTACTTCAATCCCATCGGTGCACACAAGAGCGGTACCATAGGTGAGAACCCCAACGGTATCCCCAACAATCTCATGCCCTACATCACACAGACAGCCGTAGGCAAGCGTGCCGAGTTGGGCGTGTTCGGTGACGACTATGACACTCACGATGGTACCGGCGTGCGCGACTACATCCATGTCGTAGACCTGGCTCGTGCTCACGTGGCAGCACTGAAGGCAATCGTTGCCAAGAAGGGTATCGCCATCTACAACGTAGGTAC
The DNA here is from genome assembly GCA_045612965.1 of Bacteroidaceae bacterium. GTDB lineage: Bacteria > Bacteroidota > Bacteroidia > Bacteroidales > Bacteroidaceae > Physcousia. The sequence continues at coordinate 1,207 of JAZLAC010000023.1, forward strand.
AGGCCACGGCTATTCTGTGCTTGATGTTGTCAAGGCATTCGAGAAGGCGAACGGCGTTCCCGTGCCTTATTCTATCAAGCCCCGCCGTCCGGGCGATATTGCCACTTGCTACTGCAACCCTGCCAAGGCAGAGGCAGAACTCGGTTGGAAGGCAGAGTTTGGTATCGAGGAAATGTGCCGCGACAGCTGGAACTGGCAGAAGAACAATCCCAACGGTTTCGAGGAATAAACATCGGCCTTAGGGTAATTTGAAAATAAAGATACATCGGAGTTCTTGGGATTTTTTTTCCTGGAACTCCGATTTTTCTTTGCCAGATTCCCGTCTTAATGAGGAGGGGAGGAGGTTTTACTGTTCTTGAGTCTCCGAGATGTAATTATTTTTTCAGAGGTCTATAATCTTGCCTTATAACAAGATTGTGGATATGTTCCATATTTTGACATTGCTCTTCTCTGATGAGTTGCGGATAGAGCCTCCTGTATCCATGCGCTAATTTTTGCATCAAATGCAATGCCTTGTCAATCAGTATGTTGTACACTGTTCGAGTGTGTTTTTTGCTGGACCTGGCATAAAGACTATAACCGCTTTGCCTGAATGCCCGTTTCGGTCCTCGGGTTGTCTCGCCCTGCTCCTCGGGTTGTCTTGCCTTGGTCCTCGGGAGGCTAAAGGTCTGTTCTCCCGAAGACCAAAAGCGGTGTTCCCGACATCCATGCCAATGTCATTTGCAATGCACTTTGAATATCCTGCAGTATGTAATTATTTTTACCATTATGTTCAACGTCTTTTCATTGCTTCATATTGAGGTGTGCTTGTATTTCTTCGTCGGCATATGCTCCAGCCTCATTTGCCCTTAAATGTTAAAATGAGAATAAGACAAGGAAAAAGACAGAAATGGGGCATGTGCGTATATATTATATAAGGTGGGGGAGGGTAATGGACGAAGGAACTTCAACGTTTGACGTTGAGGGTTTAATTGACTGGGTACGTGTACTCGAAACAAATAAAAAAAGGAGAATGTGCGAAACATTCTCCTTTTTTGTAGCGACTACGGGAATCGAACCCGTGTTCCATGCGTGAGAGGCATGTGTCCTAACCCCTAGACGAAATCGCCATTTGCAATTGATTATGCTTAGACCTTTGCGGAAGCGGGGGGATTCGAACCCCCGGTACGGTAACCCGTACGTCAGTTTAGCAAACTGGTGGTTTCAGCCACTCACCCACACTTCCAAACTTGGATGCTTCCTGTTGTATTCAGAGGTCTTTGTGGTGCCTCTCTTGGCCCCGTTCCTCTCAATTGCGATGCAAAGGTATAGTTTTTTTTTGATTCATGCAAGGTTTGTGAAGTTTTTTTTGTAAATTTGTGCTAAGAATATCGCAAAACACCTATGATAAAGGAAAGATATACACCTTTGGACAATTTGGAATTGCATTTTCGCTCGGCAAGGGACAGCAGAGGTTTGCTGACGTTTGCCGAGGAGATGAAGGATTTTCCCTTTGCTTTGAAGCGCATGTTCTGGATTACGGATGTGCCGGTGGGTGCCAGGCGTGGTGGGCATGCGCACACGACATGCAAGGAGGTGGTTTGTTGCGTGAAGGGCAGTTTCCGTCTGGTCGTAAGCAACGGACGGGAGATTCGCGAGTTTACGCTGGACAGTCCAGACCATGCTGTGATAATACCGGAGGGGGTATGGTGCTCGCTGGAGGACTTTGCCAAGGATACGGTAGTGGTGGTGGGCGCAAGCGAGGAGTATGACACGGGGGGGTACATAAGGGACTATGACGAGTACATGACAATCTACGGGACCGGGGGTAGACGGGAATTATAATACCGCCACTCTCGCAAACAGGATGTATCGGAGGTACACATATGACAATATTACCATACAGTATAAACAAGAGGGAGGCTTGGAATAAATTCGTTGAGGAGAGCAAACAAGGCACTTTCCTTTTGGACAGGAACTTCATGGATTACCATGCGGACAGGTTCTTTGACTGCTCTCTGCTGGTGTATAGCGACGATGCATCCGAAATGGATGCCAACGACGATAGTTTGCTTGCCCTGTTTCCTGCCAACTGGAAGGAGGAGGAGAAGACCGTGTATTCGCACCAGGGACTGACCTATGGAGGTCTGATTACCAAAACGGGAATAACACAGACGGAGGTGCTGCAGATTATGCAGAAGATACTGATGTACTACGAGGGCTATCTCGGCGCCAAGGCCATGGTGTACAAATCCATACCTTATATATATAGTAAGGTGCCAAGCCAGGAGGACCTATATGCGCTTTTCCGTGCCGGAGCACAGTTGGAAAGCCGTGCCGTGGCAACGGTGGTGAGCGTGGCAAATCCCTTGAACATGCGCACCCTCAGGGTTAGGCAGGCAAAGAAGGCCCTTGAGCATGACTTCTACATGGAGCGGATAAAGGACGGTGACGAGGCAAGCCTGAGGGAATACTGGGGGATACTGGAGAGTGTGCTGATGGAATACCATCAGACAAGACCGGTGCATACCGTGGACGAGATGGCTCTGCTGATGCACCGTTTCCCGAAGGAGATAAAGCTTTATGTAGTGAGGAATACGGACAAGAGAATAGTGTCTGGCATTATAGTGTTCGAGACCGAGACGGTGGCGCACGTGCAATACATCGCCTCGGTCGCGGAGGGAAGGAAATACGGCGCATTGGACCTGTTGCTGAAGCACCTGTGCAGCGAGAAGTACAAGGACAAGGACTTCATAGATTTCGGCATAAGCACGGAGAACGGAGGCCGATACCTGAACGAGGGGCTGATATTCCAGAAGGAGGGATTTGGAGGCAGGGCGGTGTGCTACGACTCGTACAGGGTGGAACTCAAGCGCGGCAATCTGCAGAAGATGTCTGCCGTAGTGGAGGAGAAGCATGCCAGAAGATGCGTGAAGTTTCTGGACCTGAAGACGATAAACGAAAGTTTCGAACCGGAATTGTCCAACGCTGTAATGCGAGCCGTGCAAAGCGGATGGTATCTCCTGGGCGATGAGAACAAGGCCTTTGAAATGGAGTGGAGCAATTACATCGGCGCCTCGCATGCCGTATTGTGTGCCAACGGGTTGGATGCTCTGACACTGATACTCCGTGCCTACAAACTGCTGAAGGGATGGAACGATGGTGACGAGGTGATAGTGCCTGCCAATACCTACATAGCAAGTATCCTGGCCATAAAGGAGGCGGGGCTTATGCCAGTGCTCGTGGAACCACGGCTGAGCGACTACAATATCCATGCCCAGGAGTGTGCCCAGGCCATAACGGAGAGAACCAGGGCTATAATGGCGGTTCATCTGTACGGGCGTATCTGCTCGGATATGAAGAATATACTGGACCTTGCCCGGGACAGGTCGCTCCTGGTCATAGAGGATGCTGCACAGGCACATGGTGCCATGTGGCAGGGCTGCAGGGCAGGATATCTGGGGGATGCGGCCGGATTCAGTTTCTATCCCGGCAAAAACCTCGGAGCCCTGGGGGATGCCGGTTGTGTAGTAACCGACGATGCCGAACTGGCCGCTGTGGTACGCAGCATGGCAAACTATGGCAGCCGGATGAAATATGTGCACGAATACGAGGGGATAAACAGCAGGACCGACGAGCTTCAGGCTGCCGCCTTGAGGGTGAAGTTGCCGCGGCTTGACCATGACAACAACTGCCGCAGGGAGATTGCGCGCCTGTACATGGATGGCATAAAGAACCCCATGATATCCCTGCCTACATGGCCGGGGGAGGATATGGAATGCGTGTGGCACGTGTTCCCGATACGTTGCCCCGAGCGTGATGCCCTGCAGGAATATCTGAAGGAGGCCGCCGTGCAGACATTGATACACTATCCCATTGCTCCGCACAAGCAAGAGGCGCTGAAGCACCTGCCGCATGGACCTCTGCCCGTTACGCAAAGGATACACGATGAGGAACTCTCCCTGCCTATCTCGCCGCTAATGTCCAGGGAGGATGCCGAGTATGTCATAGGTCTGGTAAACAGGTTTGTAAAATGACAATATCACACACACATATATCACTACCATGAAAGTCATTAACATGTCGGAGACGAACAGTGTCATCTCCAATTACGTGGCCCAGATGCGCAATATCGCTATACAGGGAAACAGGGCCGTATTCAGAAACAACCTCAGGAAAATAGGTATGTTGATGGCATACGAGATAAGCAAGACACTTGATTATTCCGCCAAGATGATACTTACGCCGTTGTCGGAATGCGAGGTGTCTACTTATGACGACCGTATTGTCATCGGTACGGTGTTGAGGGCGGGATTGGCCCTGCACGAGGGGTTCATGCAGGTTTTCGAGGATGCCGATGCGGGTTTCGTGGCGGCTTACAGGAAGGAGGACGGGAATGAGGTGGCCATCCAGTTGGATTATCTGGCATGTCCTTCGCTGGAGGGATGCACTTTCATGCTCGTGGACCCCATGCTTGCCACGGGCAAGAGTTTTGAGACCTCGTACCGCGCCTATATGAACAATGGCACTCCGGCAAAACTGCATATCGTTGCCGTAGTGGCTTCGGAGCAGGGAGTGAAGTATCTGCGTGAATGCTTCCCCTCCGATGACGTTACATTGTGGTGCGCAGTAATAGACCCGGAACTGAACAATCTGTCGTACATAGTTCCAGGCCTGGGAGATTGCGGCGACCTTTGCTTCGGGGAAAAGTTATAGCGGGTCAGTTCTCTTTCTGTATAATCTCCATGCCGTGGCGGATAGCCTGCTCGTTCATGGGGATGAGGTGGTGATGGCGCTCGGGCAGGACCTTGTGCAGTCCTTTTACCACGTCATCCACGCCGACGATGGGGCGCACCTTGATAAGTCCTCCAAGCAGAAGCATGTTGAAGACCTTGGCGTTCTGCATCCTGGCGGCCTCGGACATGGCTTCGATGCTGAAGATGTTGATGTCCTGGCGGTCGGGTGGGGTGAGTATGCTGGAGGGGTCGTAGATGAGCGTGCCTCCGGACTTTACCAGTGGCATGAAGCGCTCCAGCGAGGGTTGGTTCAGCACGATGGCTGTGTCGTAGGTGTTGAGCACTGGCGAAGTGATGCGCTCGTTGGAAAGGATGACCGTCACGTTGGCAGTGCCGCCCCTTTGCTCGGGACCATAGGAGGGCATCCATGTAACTTCCTTGCCTTCCATTATGCCTGCATAGGCGAGTATCTTGCCCATGGAGAGGACTCCCTGTCCGCCAAAACCCGATATGATGATTTCTTCTTTCATGGTGTGTGTCTCTCTTTCTTATTCTGTTGTCTTTTTCAAGTCGCCCAGGGGATAGAAGGGCAGCATGTTTTCCGCAAGCCAGCTGTTGCTTTGCTCGGGAGTCATTTTCCATCCTGCCGAGCATGTGCTTACAATTTCCACTAACGAGGAACCTCGGCCCTGAAGACTGTTCTCAAAGGCCTGTCGCAGGGCTTTCTTGGTGCGCGCTATGTTGCCAACGGTGTTCACGGCCTGGCGCGTTACGTAGCATGTGCCCTGGAGCGTGGCCGCTATATCGGCTATCTTCAGGGGGAATCCGTGCAGGTCGGCCTGACGGCCATAGGGGCAGGTGCTAGTCTTCATGCCCATGAGGGTGGTGGGTGCCATCTGTCCGCCGGTCATGCCGTAGATGGCATTGTTGATGAAGATTATGGTGATGTTCTCGCCACGGTTCAGCGTCTGTATTGTCTCGCCGGTGCCAATGCAGGCAAGGTCGCCGTCGCCCTGGTAGGTGAAGACGAGGTGTTCCGGCCATAGCCTTTTCAGTGCCGAGGCACATGCCGGCGCACGTCCGTGTGCGGATTCTATCCAGTCGATATCAATATATCTGTAGGCAAAGACAGCGCATCCTACGGGGCATACACCGATGGTCTTTTCCTCTATGTTCATTTCGTCCAGGATCTCTGCCACCAGTTTGTGCACTATGGAGTGCCCGCATCCGGGGCAGTAGTGCATGGGGGTGTCGTTCATCAGGCGTGGTTTCTGATATACGATGTTTCGGGGTGATTTTATAGTATTCTCGCTCATAGGGTTGTTTGACGTCTTCGTTTGAGGCTATCCTTGTGGTTTGCTGCCTTGTGTTGCGGGGTAGATTATGCCTTGAAGGGGCGGAATCGTTTGTTTATTTCAGTTTGTCTGCTCTTGTAGCAAAGCGCTGATTTTCCGGGTTATCTCGTCAGGTGTGATAGTTACGCCTCCGCTATGCCCGATGAATTCTATGGGGCATTGGAAGCGTGATGCCAATTGGACGTCTCGCAGCATTTGTCCTTCGTTAAGTTCCACCACCACGATACGCCTTGCTTTGGCGGCAAGTTTCTCAATCTCCTTCTCGGGGAAAGGCCATAGGGTAATAGGGCGCAAGAGTCCCACTTTGTGGCCTTGTGCGCGGAGATTGTCCACGGTTCCCATTGATATGCGTGCTGCTGAGCCGAAAGCCACGATCAGCGTTTCGGCATCGTCGGTATGATAGTGCTCGGCGCGCACTTCCGTATCCTGTATGTTTTCGTACTTGCGTGTCAGGGCACGGTTGCGCTCTTCCATCAGGGCGGCGTCCAGTTCCAGGGATGTCATCACGTTGGCCGTCCTTTGTCCAAGTCCCAATCCGTTTGTTGCCCAGGGGCATTGCTGGCGGATTTCCTTGTCGGTGCGGCGTGGATGATAGGGTGGCAGAATGCATTTCTCCATCATCTGCCCTATGCTTCCGTCGGAGAGGATAATGACGGGTGTGCGCCATTTCATCATCAGTTCCTTGCCCAGCCCCACCATGTCGCAACTTTCCTGCACGGAGCATGGTGCCAGCACTATGGTGTGGTAGTCGCCGTTGCCTCCGCCGTAGACAGCCTGGTTATAGTCGCTCTGAGATGGCTGTATGGTGCCAAGACCGGGACCTCCACGTTGTACGGAAACAATGAGTCCCGGCACTTCGCATATGGCCATGTAGGGTATTACTTCCTGCATCAGGGATATGCCCACACTGGAGGATGAGGTGAGCACGCACTTGCCCGAACCTCCGCCGGCATAGATCATGTTTATGCTGGCCACCTCGCTCTCGCTTTGCAGTACCACCATGCCAGTGGTTTCCCAGGGTTTGAGCAGCGCCAGGGTTTCAAGTATTTCGCTCTGTGGTGTGATTGGATAGCCGAAGAAACCGTCATAGCCGTAGCGTATGGCGGCATGCGCTATGGCTTCGTTGCCCTTTAGCAGGAGTATTTCGTCGTTGTTGTTTTGCATTGTCTTCTGTGGAGTGGGGTGTTTATTCCTTGGTTCTGTACACGGTGATGCATCCGTCCGGGCACATTATGCCGCAACTGCTGCATCCGTTGCACGCATCGGCATTTCTTTGTACGGCATAGTTGTAGCCGTGCCGGTTTACTTGCATGGACATCTCTATAAGGTGTTGCGGGCATGTTATGGCACAAAGGTTGCATCCCTTGCAACGCTCTGTGTCTATCTCTATGATTCCCTTGAATTTTGCCATAGTGTGTGGGTGATTCTCTCTTTTCTTAGTGTTAGGTCTATTGTATAGGGATTCCCTATACATGTATAGGGATGGCGTTTGTGCCCTTGCTGATTAGGGATTAAGCATGTCCTTGTGATAGAAGGAAATGATGTGCATCACCATTTCCCTCTTTATCTTGCCGGAACTGTTGGGGTTGAGCCTGATGGCCTCGGTATAGCAGTCAAGACATTGTTTCCAATCCTGTCTTTTCCAGGCGGAGTCTCCCTGTTCAATGTATTCCTGTTCGGTCATTCCGGTTTTGATGCTAAGGTTTTGCCGTCGCTATATTGATTTGTTTGGATAATGCAAAGTTATCTTTTTTTGTTTTCTTGTTGTTTTAATGCGAGGCAGTAATGTTGCTAAAATTGCATTTTTTAAGATTTGTGTACAAAAAACGCCCCTCTTTGTGCACATAATTATAGATATTTGTGCACAAAGAGGGGCGGTGGGAAACAGACGAACCGTCTGTTGGTATGTGTGTGTTTCGTTACTGGACTTTCTCCATAGTCAGGACGATGTTTCCTTGCATGTCCTTGGCATAGAGGGTGGAATCCTGAAGTTCCAGTGTGGCGCAATTGCTAAGTGCTGTCAGCACGGCGATTTCTGTGTCCATGCTGTGTCCCATCATGGAGGTTGCTCCCATCTGGTCGAAGAAGATGCTGTCGCCCTTGAGCGTGTATTGTCCGAAGAAATTGTTCACCGAGGCATTTCCGTTTACTGCTCCGCTGTCGGTAAACTCTATGAATGGCAGCATGTCCGCTTCGTTTGTGCTTTGTCCGTTGGCGGCCAGTATGTTCCATCGGTTTACAATGTGCGTTTCCAGGTTGTCGCTGTTTGTCTTGCCGCATGTGCAGCTGCCAAGGGCCATGCCTGCCACAAGGGCCATAAGGATAGTTCTTCTCATATTCGTTACTTATTTATATATAATGTATATATGCGTGTTTCTTTCAATAGGCACGATGTGCTTTTCGTGTGCAAAGATAGGCACATGTTGTTTTGTGTACAAGAGGAAATCCCTCTAAACCAAGGGCGGTATCCCTATTTGAAGGATTTCCAGGAATTCGCTTTCCGATACTATGCGGACTCCGAGTTTCTCGGCCTTTTCCAACTTGGAGGGGCCCATGTTCTCGCCGGCAAGAATGAAACTAGTCTTGCCCGAAATGCTGCCCACGTTCTTGCCACCGTGCTGTTCGATGATGCGCTTGTATTCGTCGCGTGAGTGGTGCGAGAAGACTCCGCTGATGACGATGCTCTGTCCATCGAGCGTGTTGCTGTGCGTGGAGAGTTGCTCCTGTGAGAGCGTGAACTGGAGTCCAGCCTGCTTGAGCCTCAGAATGAGGGCACGGTTTTCCTCGGATACAAAGTAGTTCAGGATGCTTTCGGCAATTACCTTGCCTATGCCGTCAGTTTCCAGAAGTTCCTCAGCGGTGGCTGACATAAGGGCGTCAATATTTTTGAACTTTCTGGCCAGGGTCTTGGCGGCAATTTCTCCCACGAATCTGATGCCCAGGGCAAAGAGTACGCGCTCGAAAGGAACTTCTCGGCTTTTTGCTATGCTCTCGGATACTTTCTTGTCGTGCTTGATGTTGTAGAAGTCGGAGACGTCGTGTAGGTGTCCGGAACGGAAAAGTTGCAGGATGAGTTCTGGACCTACGAGGGCTATGTTCATGGCCTTGCGTGAGACGAAGTGCTCCAGGCGCCCCAATATCTGTGGAGTGCAGTGGAGGTCGTTGGGGCAGTAGTGCGAGGCCTCTTCTTCGCGCCTGACCAGAGGCGTGCCGCAGACAGGGCATTGCTTGATAAAGTTGATTTGAATGCGTTGTGAATAAGGACTTTGCCTCTCTTTGTCTAAACTAACGATTTTAGGTATTATCTCGCCGCCCTTTTCCACTGTGACATAGTCGCCTATATGCAGGTCCAGTGCCTCCATGACATCGGCATTGTGCAGGGTGGCCCTGTGCACCATGGTGCCGGAGAGGAGTACGGAATCCATATTAGCCACGGGGGTTATGACACCGGTGCGCCCTACTTGGAAGGTAACTTCCCGCAATATGGTACTGGATTGTTCTGCCTGGAACTTGTAGGCTATTGCCCAGCGTGGGGACTTGGCTGTCATGCCCAGGGCTTTCTGCTGGGCAAGGGAGTTTACCTTGATGACGATGCCGTCCGTGGCTACGGGCAACTGCTTGCGTTGCGTGTCCCAATAATTGATATATTCCCAAAGTTCTTCCAGGGTGTTGCACAGACGCATGTCCTGGCTTACATGAAAACCCCACGAGCGTGCCTTTTGCATGTTCTCATAGTGTCCCTCGTTGGAGATGCCATCGTCTAGAAGATAGTACAGGTATGCATCCAAGCCACGTTGGCTTACCGTCTTTGGGTCCTTGCTCTTGAGAGTGCCTGAAGCCGCATTTCTGGGATTTGCAAAGAGGTCTTCGCCGGCAAGTGCCCGTTCGGCATTCAACCGTTCGAACGAATGCCAGGGCATGAGTATCTCGCCGCGGATTTCAAATTCCTCGGGGATGTCCTTGCCTGTGGTGTTGAGCATCAGGGGGATGCTGCGGATGGTACGTACGTTGGCAGTAACGTCGTCGCCCTGCATGCCATCGCCTCTAGTTACAGCCTGCACCAATTGTCCGTGCCGGTAGTGCAGGGAGATGGAAAGACCGTCGTATTTGAGTTCGGCACATACCTGGAAGGGCTGGCCGTGGAGACCGTCTGAGACACGCTGGTAGAAGTCGCGCACCTCCTCCAGGTTGTAGGTGTTTGCCAGGGAAAGCATAGGGCGGCGATGGGGCACCGTCTGGAACTCGTCGTTTAGGTCGCTTCCAACCCTTTGGGTGGGGGAGTTGGGGTCGTACATCTCCGGATGCCTCTCCTCCATCATCTGCAGTTCGTGCATCATTTGGTCGAAGTCCATGTCGGAAATCGTGGGGTTGTTCTGCACGTAGTAGTTGTAATTGTGGCGGTGCAGTTCCTCCCTAAGTCTGAGTATGCTATCCTTTTCGTTCATGTGGCAAGCGAATTACGTTGCAAAATTAATAAAAAAGGTTAACATCTGCCCCTAATGTCGGCAAAAAGTTGTATTTTTGTGCCCGTTAAAATTGTAATATCGAACCAAATTCTTATGGCTCAAAATAAATTCAAAGGTTTGGGAGTTGCGCTCGTCACCCCCTTTAATTCGGACGGAAGCATTGATTGGGATTCTCTTTACCGCCTGGTGGAGTACCAGATTTCCCGTGGCATAGACTTCCTGTGTGTGATGGGAACCACGGCAGAGACTCCAACCCTGACATCTGCGGAGAAGAAGCGCATCCGCGAGGACATTGTATCCAGGGTGGCTGGCCGCGTGCCCATACTGCTTGGTTGCGGAGGCAACAGTACCGCCGCTGTGGTGGAGGAACTGAAGACGGCCGACTTTACCGGCATAGACGGCATACTGAGCGTGTGTCCTTACTACAACAAACCCTCGCAGGAGGGAATATACCATCACTTTGCAGCCATTGCTAAGGCAAGTCCCGTTCCTGTGGTATTGTACAACGTGCCGGGGCGTACGGGTGTGAACATGACGGCAGAGACGACTCTGCGCCTGGCACGCGAGTTTGACAACGTGGTGGCCATCAAGGAGGCTTCCGGCAACATCAGCCAGATGGACGAGATTATCAAGAAGAAGCCTCATGACTTCGATGTGATCAGTGGAGACGACGGTATAACATTTCCCCTCATCACTCTGGGTGCCGTTGGCGTGATAAGCGTGATAGGAAACGCCCTGCCCGCCGAATTCAGTCGCATGGTGCGCCTGGCCCTGCGTGGGGAATATTCGCATGCCCTGGAGATACACCACCGTTTTACGGAACTCTTCAACCTGCTTTTTGTGGACGGAAACCCTGCCGGAGTGAAGGCGCTGCTCAGCGAGATGGGCCTGATACAGAACGAACTCCGTCTGCCTCTGGTGCCGGCACGCTTGGGTACGGAAAAGAGAATTTCCGAACTGGTCAAGGAACTGGGAATCAGGATGTAGCATTGTGGGGGAGGGAGTGGAGTGAAACGGCATCCGGATGCAAAAGAAAAAACTACATTAACACTGATACTAACACCAAGACGTAATGATTACAATAAATTCGTATGAAGAGTTCATGTCCTATGAGGGCAAGGAACTTGGAGTCAGCGAGTGGGTGGAACTCTCGCAGGAAAGGATAAACCAGTTTGCCGCTGCCACTGACGACCACCAGTGGATACACGTGGATGTGGAGAAGTGCAAGGCTGAAAGCCCCTTCGGGCAAACCATAGCGCACGGTTATCTGACTATTAGCATGATTCCCTTGATGTGGAATCAGATTATAGAGGTGAACAATCTGGAGCGCATGATGAACTACGGGATGAAGGACATGCGTTTCGGACAACCCGTCCTCTCCGGCCAGAGCATCCGCATGAAGGTCTCTCTGGACGAGATTCAGAACCTGCGTGGCGCCATCAAGACAAACGTCAAGTTCGTCATAGAGATAAAGGAAACAGGCAAGAAGGCTGTGGAGGGCATTGCCACATTCATATACTACTTCAAGAAATAACAATACAATGGTTCGGCACAATGCATCTTGCGCAAAAAACAAAAGAGATGCATTTGTGTTTCTTATGCCAGGTGGAAAAGTGTACATCGCCATGAGATTGATCACCGCTTGCCTTCTCGTTCTGTCCATGCTCTGCACCACAGAGGGCAAGGCACAGGCATCGCTCATCAGGCAGGATTTTATTGACTACGGTTTCCCCAGATACGAACATTGTTCCATGGAGATATTGCCTGGGGCCAAGGCAAAGTTCAGAAGTCTGGAGGATGCTATCTCCAAGGCAAGGCACTACATTCATATAGAATACTACAAGTGGTACAATGATAGCATAGGAAGACACATCTTGGACAAATTGGCCGAGGCATCGGCCAGGGGCGTCAGGGTGCGTCTGCTCTACGACGCCTTCGGAAACAGTGGAGAGGCACCAGATGCCACGCCGGAGTTCATCAACCACTATCGTTCCCGTGGCGTGGACATGGTGGGATTTGACCCCATGCGTTTCCCCTATGTGAACCATGCCTTGCACCGTCTGCACCGCAAGATGGTGGTTATAGACGGGCGTATGGTATACACGGGAGGTCTGAACGTGGCCGACTACTACATACACGGCAAGCCCGAGATAGGCCGTTGGGGCGATATGCACGCACGCCTCACAGGTCACGTGGTAGAGGAATACCAGCGTCTCTTTGCCGACTTGTGGTACAAGGAGACGGGAGAGTATCTGGATTCCATGGCATACCGCAATCCGGATGCCCATCTTTACTCCCAACTCCAGGGCGGGTACGAGGCATTCGTAGTAGACCGCGAACCGGGCAAGAAGAGTGCACGCATACGCCAGGGCTACATCTCCTGCCTTCAGCACGCACAGAAGCGTGTCCGTATCATCAACCCTTACGTGATACTTGTCAGCAGCGTACGCAAGGCATTGCGCCAGTGCATAGAACGCGGTGTGGAGGTGGAAATACTGCTCGGGCATAAGGGCGACAACCTCGTCAGCGAAGTAAGCACTGCACGCGAGATATACAACATTGCACGCCGAGGTGCCAAGGTGTGGCTCTGCCAGGAATGTTTCCATCACGACAAGGTGATGATCGTGGACGACACCTTGTGCACCGTGGGAACGGCCAACCTAGATGCCCGTTCGCTGAGTTACGACTACGAGATAAACGCTTATTATTTCTCGCCCCAGTACTGCCAGGAACTGAACTTTTATTTCGAGCAGCACCGTCGCACCAGCGTACAGCTGACACGGGATAACTGGAAGGAACTCTATCCGCAGGCCAAGCGCCGTCTTGGATGGTGGCTTAAGGGAATTCGTGGAATACTATGATGCTACGGCCACGGCATGGCACCACTTTTCCCTTTTAATTAATATACACACATATATACGGATAAAGAATATGAGCGAAACTATTGTAGGATGCCTGAAAGACTGGGGTGTGAACTCTGACTCCATGTATTGGATATACTGGAGCACAGTAGCCCTGGCCCTGATTACAATTATATACGTCATCAATCTGATTTGCACACGTGGTATAATCCCCTTGATAAGGAAGGTAACAAAGGGCACGCACTCCCAGTGGGATGACATCCTGCTGAACGACACCATGCTGAAGGACATCGTACGCCTGGTCTCACCCATAACCATAGCAACTCTGCTGCCCATGGCATTTGCAGAAGGAAACATGCTGCTGGAGTTCTTGCTCAAGGTGAACACCATATACTTGATTGCTGTGGTCTCCAAGTTGTTGTGCACCCTGTTTAACTCCCTATACGAACTCTCCAACTACAACGACAAACTCAAGAATCATCCCCTCAAGGGCGTCTATCAGATGTTGAAGATTCTCGTTGTCTGCGTGGCGCTCATCATTATCATCAGTATCCTCATTAACAAGAATCCGGGGTATATACTCACCGCCCTCGGAGCCTCGGCCGCCGTGCTGATGCTTGTGTTCAAGGACATGATAATGGGTCTGGTGGCAGGAGTGCAACTCTCGGCCAACGACATGCTGCGCCCGGGCGACTGGATTTCAATGCCCAAGTATGGCGCCGACGGTGATGTCGTTGAGGTAACGCTGACCACTGTGAAGGTACAGAACTGGGACAAGACAATAACAACGATACCTCCCTACGCCCTGGTAAGCGACTCCTTCCAGAACTGGCGTGGCATGCAGGATTCCGGTGGCCGGCGCGTCAAGCGTTCCATCTACATAGACATGCGCTCCATAACCTTCTGCACTGACCAGCAGAAAAAGGAGTTCAAGCACAAGGGATGGCTCAATGGAGTAGAGCGCGAGGACAAGTTCGTGGTAAACCTGCACGTCTTCAGAAACTATTTGGAAAGTTACCTGCGCCAGCACCCACGGGTAAACCAGCGCATGACCATAATGGTACGCCAACTCCAGCCCACGGCACAGGGACTACCTCTGGAACTTTACTTCTTCTCCGACGGAACGGATTGGGTACCCTACGAGCACCTTCAGTCAGAAATCTTCGAGCATGTCTTTGCTATGCTCCCCACCTTCGGCCTGCAGGTCTTCCAAGCTCCTATGGGCATAGACTTCAACGGAGGCTATCTAGGGGTAGAGCAGTAGAGTAGCTTTGTTCTTGTTACATATATCCATAAAGCAATGAAGCAATGAGAAAGCAACTTGTTGTCTTTGACCTTGACGGAACACTGCTAAATACAGTTGCCGACATAGCAATGGCTACCAACCATGCCCTGTCCGTTTTGGGTTATCCCACGCATAGCGAAGAGAGGGTGAAAGGTTTTGTTGGTAATGGTGTAAGCAAGTTGTTGGAGAGAGCCTTGCCCGAAGACAAGTGCACAGAGGAGAACGTCACCTTGTTAAGAATGCATTTTACAGAATACTACGACAAGCATAATGCCGACCTCAGCACACCATATCCTGGCATCCAATCCCTTTTGTTGCATTTGCAAGGGAATAAGGTCATGCTGGCAGTAGCATCCAATAAATACCAACAGGCCACAGAGAAACTCGTTGCGCACTATTTTCCAGGCATACACTTTATTCGTGTTCTTGGTCAGCGACCAGATGTCCCAGTAAAACCATCACCCGAGATAGTACACGAAATTATTTCTGCTGCCAACGTATGCAAGGAGTCCGTACTGTATGTTGGTGACTCTGCTGTAGACATGCAAACCGCCAGCAATGCAGGCATTGATGCCATTGGAGTTTCCTGGGGCTTCCGTCCCCGTGCTGAACTGGAAGCATACGCACCACTTGCCATCGTAGACGATGCTTCGCTCATCATAAAGTATCTTTAAACCCAATCGGTCATTAGTGCATAACAGCCTAATGACCGATTGGAGTTTTAATACAGAGGATTGTTCAGTTTTTCTTGGCAAACGCCTTGCTCATCAGTTCAATACCAGTTACAAGCAGGAATCCCACAAGGGCAAAGATTATAGCACCCGTGTAGTGCATGTCCACCAGTTCCGCTGGGATGAGTTCAAGCGCTTGGGCAGTAAGACCGGGGAACTGGGATTCCTTGATGGCCTCCATGTTGCTCCAAGGCCAGACCTTGACAAGGGAACCGATGATGAAACCTGCCATGAGGAGCAGTGTCTGCTTGTGGAACTTGCCCAGCAGCCAGTGCAGGAATTTGGAGAAGGATACGATGCCCGTGGCGGCACCGACTCCGAATACCGCTATGATGGGTAGCGATCCGGCAAGGTCACCGGCGGTGAGGCGGGTGATGGTTTCCATAATGTATTCGTACTTGCCCAGGATGAGCAGGATGAAACTGCCGGATATGCCGGGCAGGATCATTGCGCAGATGGCTATGGCTCCGCTTAGGAAGATGAACCAGAGGTCATCGGGTGTCTCGGTGGGGGATAGGGTGCATACGGTTACGCCAAGGAAGACGCCCAGGACAGTCATCGCCAGGGAAACGGCATTCCACCCCTTGATGCCTCGCAGAATGAACAGCGAGGAGGCTACAATGAGGCCGAAGAAGAATGCCCACGTCTCGATGGGGTGGTGGGTGAGCAGGTACAGCATGACCTTGGCCAGTGTGATGACGCTGAGCAGTATGCCGCTGCCCACGGCAAGGAGGAAACTGCCGTTGATGTGTTTCCAGAATTCCCTGGCCTTTCCTGTCAGCAGCATGCGCATGGCCGTGGCGTCGAGGGAGTTGATGGAGGCGACAAGTTCCTCAAATATGCCAGTCATGAAGGCGATGGTGCCACCGCTGACGCCGGGGATGACGTCGGCAGCGCCCATGCCTGCTCCCTTGGCGGCAAGCATGATATAGTCTTTGATTGTTCTCATGAGAGGTTTATGTTTTAAGTATCAGTTTTTACAAATTTTATTTATGTCGTCTTTTGCTATTGTGGTGCAAAGTTAGCAAAAAACACTGGAATAATCAACGCACCCCCATATCTTTTATAAAACAAAATGTCGGCATCCGATTGCTCGGGTTGCCGACATTTATTTGATTTTATAGTGTGTGATTACTTTATCATGCCTACGGAGCGCTTCACAAACTTGGTGAGGGCCTCGCCGCTGAGCATGCCGTTTTGCAGGAGGGCAAGGTCGATGAGTTGACTGATGCGCTCGGGGTTGGTGTTCTGCAGGAGGTCTTTGACAAGGGGTGAGTCGGTATTGAGAACCATGTTGTACATGTCGGGCATCTCGCCATAGAACTGCATGCCGGGCTGGAGGCGTGCCATATCCTTCATTCGGCGCATGTACTCGCTCTGGGTGATGATTACTGGCAACTGCTCCTCACCCATAGCCTGGGTCTGGATGGTGAACTCTACCTTGTCCATCTGTGGCAACTGCTCCTTGAACTGGTTCTGGAGGTTTTCTGCCTGTTCCTTGTCCAGCTGTTCCTTCTCGGTGTTATCATGCTTGATGAGGTTGTCCACGGTATCGGCATCCACGCGGTTGAAGTGTGTTTTCTCCAGTTTCTGCTCCAGCATATTGATTAGAGGAGTGTCCAACTGTCCGTTCATCATCAGCACGCTGTAGCCCTTCTGCTTGGCAGCCTCGATGTAAGTGTACTGTGCCTGTGCATCCTGTGCATAGAGGTATATGATTTGGCCGTCCTTGTCCGTCTGGCTGCTTTCCACCAGGGTCTTGTACTCGTCCAGGGTGAAGAACTTGCCGTCAGTGTCCTTTAGCAGGAAGAACTGTTTTGCCTTGTCGTAGAACTGCTCTTCGCTGAGCATGCCGTAGTCGATGAAGATGCTGATATCGTCCCACTTCTCCTCGAACTCCTTGCGGTCGTTCTTGAAAATGCCGCTCAGGCGGTCGGCTACTTTCTTGGTGATGTACTGGCTAATCTTCTTTACGTTCTGGTCGCTCTGCAGGTAACTGCGGCTTACGTTCAGGGGAATGTCTGGAGAGTCGATGACACCATGTAGCAGGGTCAGGAATTCGGGTACGATGCCCTCAACCTGGTCGGTTACGAATACCTGGTTGCAATAGAGCTGGATTTTGTTGCGCTGGATGTCCAACTGATTCTTTATCTTGGGGAAGTAGAGTATACCGGTGAGATTGAATGGGTAATCCACATTGAGGTGAATCCAGAAGAGGGGTTCTTCTGCCATGGGGTAGAGTTTGCGGTAGAACTCCTTGTAATCCTCGTCCTTCAGTTCGCTGGGCTTGCGTGTCCACAGGGGTAGGGTATCGTTGATGACGTTGTCCTCTTGGGTCTCTACCATCTTCTTTTCTGCGTCGTTCCATTCGCTCTTCTTTCCGAAGGCCACGGGGACGGGCAGGAAGTGGCAGTATTTCTTCAGCAGTCCCTCGATCTTGTTTTTGTCCAGGAACTCTTCGCAATCCTCGCTGATGTGCATCACGATGTCTGTGCCGCGTCCTTCCTTCTCCACCTCCTCCAGGGTGAACTCGGGGCTTCCGTCGCACGACCATTTCTGTGCGGGCTCGCCCTCCCTGTAACTCCTGGTGATGATGTCCACACGGTCGCTGACCATGAAACTGGAGTAGAAACCAAGGCCGAAGTGGCCGATGATCTGGGGTGCATCGTCCTTGTACTTGTCCAGGAAGTCGTTAGCACCAGAGAATGCTATCTGGTTGATGTACTTCTCTATCTCCTGGGCTGTCATGCCTATGCCGTTGTCGCTCACAGTGATGGTTTTGGCATCCTTGTCCAGGCTTACGTTAACCTTCAGTTCGCCCAGTTCGCCTTGGAACTCGCCTTTGCCGGCCAGGGCCTTCAGTTTCTGTGTGGCATCCACGGCATTGCTCACTATCTCGCGGAGGAAGATTTCGTGGTCGCTGTAGAGAAATTTTTTGATTACGGGGAAGATGTTCTCAGTCGTAACCCCAATGTTGCCTTGTTTCATTGTATGCTGTTTTTTGTTTTATAATCTATTGTATTTGTTTGTGTGATTTTTTGCAGAGGCAGCCCCGTGTGTGTTATGCTAAAGCTTGATAACTCTGTCTTGGGATATGCCTTCGGGAAGGTCGGTCAGTAACATCTCGCAGATGGGGTCCTCGATGATGCGCTGGATGGCGCGGCGCAATGGGCGAGCTCCATACTGGATGTCGTAGCCCTCTGTGGCAATCTGCTCTATGGTTTTATCCGAGAGTTCCAAAGTATAGCCCATCTCCTTGATACGTCGGAGCAGGGGGCGCAACTCTATGTCTGTGATGCGGCGGATGTCTTCCCGTGAAAGTTGGTCGAAGAAGACGATATCGTCCAGACGGTTCAGGAATTCGGGTGCGAATTGCTTCTTTAGCGCCTTTTCCACGATGGATCGCGTCTGCTTCTTGCGGTCATCGTCTGTGGGTAGTGTCTGAAAGCCTATGCCGGTACCGAAGTCCTTGATTTGGCGTGTTCCGGAGTTGCTGGTCATGATTATCACTGTGTTGCGGAAGTCTATCGTTGTTCCGTTGCCGTCTGTCAGGCGTCCCTCGTCCATAACCTGCAGGAGGATGTTGAACACGTCGGGGTGTGCCTTCTCTATTTCGTCGAGCAGGACAATGGAGTAAGGCTTGCGACGTACACGTTCGGTCAGTTGTCCGCCCTCCTCGTATCCAACGTATCCCGGAGGTGCTCCCATCATGCGGCTTACGGTGTGTTTCTCGCCGTATTCGCTCATGTCTATACGGATGAGCGAAGCCTCGCTGCCGAACATCTCCATGGCTAGGCGTTTGGTAAGGTAAGTCTTGCCCACGCCCGTGGGACCTACGAATAGGAAGGTGCCTATGGGGCGGTTGGGATCCTTTAGACCCACACGGCTGCGCTGTATTGCGCGTGCCACCTTGCGCACGGCCTCGTTCTGGCCCACCACGCTGTCCTTCAGATTTGTCTCCAGTTGACGCAGACGGTTGTTCTCCTCATCCCCGATACGATGTGCGGGTATACCTGTCATTATGCTTACCACCTGTGCCACCGTTTCCGCAGTTACCAGAGTGCAGTTCTTTTCGTTCTCCTCCACCCAGGCACGCTGGAGTTCCTCCAACTGTTCGGCCTTCATCTGGAGCTCGTCGCGGAGGTCGGCTGCTGTCTCGTAGTTCTGCGACTTGATGGCGATGTTTTTCCTCTCCTCCATGTCGCGCAATTCGGTTTCCAACTTGTCAATCTCTATGTTGGCGGGGATGTTGAAGATATGCATGCGTGCCCCACTCTCGTCCATAGCATCTATGGCCTTGTCGGGGAAGGAACGATCGCTCACGTATCGTTGTGTCAGCCGCACGCAGGCATTCAGAGCCTCGTCAGTGTACTGCACTTTGTGGTGCTTCTCGTAGGCGGAACGCAGGCGATGCAGTATTTGCAGGGTTTCCTCGGCAGTGGATTGCGCTACCATTATCTTCTGAAAGCGGCGGTCAAGTGCTCCGTCCTTCTCTATGGTCTTGCGGAATTCGTCTATTGTAGTGGCGCCGATGCACTGCATTTGTCCTCGTGCCAATGCTGGCTTCAGCATATTTGCCGCATCCATGCTACCCTGTGAACCTCCGGCACCTATGATGGTGTGTATCTCGTCTATATATATGATGATGTCCGGGTTGGCTTCCAGTTCCTGAAGCAAGTTGCGTATGCGCTCTTCAAACTGGCCGCGGTATTTGGTGCCGGCCACCATGCCTGCCATGTCCAGAGTCATGATGCGCTTGTTCCAAAGTTGGCGTGCCACCTTGCGCTCCACTATCCTTTGCGCCAGCCCTTCCACTATGGCGCTTTTGCCCACACCAGGTTCGCCGATGAGGATGGGATTGTTCTTCTTTCGGCGTGCGAGTATCTGTGCCACACGCTCCATCTCCTTTTCACGTCCTATAACGGGATCCAATTCGCCCTTGCGTGCTTTCTCTGTTAGGTCAATGCAGAAGTTGTCCAGCACGGGAGTGCCGCTCTTGGCCTTCTTCTTTGCCAAGGTGGGGGAGTCGCCTTCCGTACCTCCGCTCATCTCCAGACCATTTTCGCCTTCGGACAACTCATCCTCGTCGTTCGTCTGACTATATCCGTTTCTTACTTCTCCATAAAGATTCTCGCGCGTCAGTCCATGCTCTTCTAGGAGTTGCTGTATGGGGCTGCCCTGATCCTTGAGCATAGCTTTCAGCAGGTGTTCGGTATCCACCTCCTCAGCATGCTGGGCACGGGCTTCCAGGACACTGAGGCGCATCAGTCGTGTTGCCTCGCGGTTCAGCTCCATGCAACTTTTGTCTGGAACCACGGCCACCTTCTTCTCTCGGGCCATCTTTTCCAGGTTGCGTTTCAGCGAAAGCAGGTCAGGCTGAACATTGTGCATCAGACGTGTAGTCTTGCTGACATTTTGTCTCAAAATGCCAAGCAACAGATGTTCGGGTGACACATTGTCACACTCTGTACGTTCCGCCTCTTCCCTTGAGAAGTTGAAAACGGAAGCCATATCGTTGGAGAACTTGTTGTCCATAAGCGTAAATTCAGTGATGTGTAGCAGTTATCGGTAACTTTGGCCACATGTTTACATGTATTATAGTGCAATGTTCGTGCCAAAAACAGACTATGCCTACCATTTACTGTTTTTTAACTAAAATTAGTGTCAGGAAAGCATGCTGGAAACAAGAAGGACGACCCTGCATGGTGTGCCGGTCGTCCTCCTATTGCGTGGTGTCTATGCTGTCAGTTGTGCCTTGTCCGTCCTGCTTGCTTTGTAAACGGACAGGGGGCTTAGGAATTCATGGAGATGAGGAACTCCTCGTTGTTCTGTGTGCGCTCGATTCTCTCTTTTACCTCCGTCATTGCTTCTATGGCGTTCATGTCGGCAAGGAATTTGCGGAGGATCCACATGCGGTCGAGAGACATCTTGTCCTGAAGCAGATCGTCGCGGCGTGTGCTTGATTGGACGATGTTCACGGCGGGGAAGATGCGCTTGTTGGCCAGCATGCGGTCTAGTTGGAGTTCCATGTTACCCGTACCCTTGAATTCCTCGAAGATGACTTCGTCCATCTTGCTTCCCGTGTCGGTGAGGGCAGTGGCGATGATGGTGAGCGAACCGCCTCCTTCAATATTGCGCGCTGCTCCGAAGAAGCGCTTGGGCTTGTGCATAGCATTGGCATCCACACCACCGGTGAGAACCTTGCCGCTGGCAGGCGTTACGGTATTGTATGCTCGTGCCAGGCGTGTGATGCTGTCCAGGAAGATTACCACGTCGTGCCCGCATTCCACCATGCGCTTTGCCTTTTCCAGCACTATTCCTGCTATGCGCACATGGCGCTCGGCAGGTTCGTCAAAGGTAGAGGCAATGACCTCGGCCTTTACGGTGCGTGCCATGTCGGTTACCTCCTCGGGTCGTTCGTCGATGAGCAGCATCATCAGGTATGCTTCGGGGTGGTTCTTGGCTATGGCGTTGGCAATCTCTTTCATCAGTATGGTCTTACCTGTCTTGGGTTGTGCTACGATGAGTGCACGCTGACCCTTGCCAATCGGGGCGAAGAGGTCTACGATGCGTACGGAGAGAGGGTCGTTGTTACCGCTGCAGAGATTGAATTTCTCGTCGGGGAATAAGGGAGTGAGGTTCTCGAATGGGGAACGGTCGCGTATGACGCGGGGATCGCATCCGTTGATGCTGAGTATCTTGCCCAGTGTGTAGTATTTCTCGCCACGAGAGGGCATGTTGATTGTACCGCGCACCACGTCGCCGGTCTTCAGACCGTAGTTCTTTATCTGCTGGTAGGTAATCTGTATGTCATCCGGCGATGGCATGTAGTTGAAATCGGAGGAGCGGAGGAATCCGCTTGTATTGTCCGTGCCTATCTCCAGTACGCCTTCTGCCGTAATCTTGTCTCCGAAGGAATATGACTTTTCCTCTGCCTTGGGGGCGTGGGCAGGTTGTTCCTCCTCTTTCTGCGCCTCCTTTTGTTCCTCTTTCAGCACTTCTGCGTTTGCCTGCATTTGTGCCAGTATGAGGGATGTGGGGCGTATGTCGCGGATAATCTTGAAACCGGATTGTTGCTGGTTGGGTTGCGTATCGGCCGTTGTGTCGTTATTCTTTGGCTCTTTTTCCTTTGCCGTGTCTGCCTCCTTTTCGGCCTTGGGTTTGCGTCCGCGCTTTTTGGGCTGGGGCACTTCCTCTGCCTGGGGGGGGGCTACGGGTGTTTCTTCGGTCTTTGCCTCCGTTTCCTTTTCTGCCTTTGACTTGCGGCCACGTCTCTTTGGTTGAGGGGCTTCCTCTGCCTGAGGGCTGGCTGTGGGTGCTGCTTGGGCATCTTCGCTGCTTGTTTCCACGCTCTTGGCTTCTGCCTCCTTCTCGGTCTTGGGTTTGCGTCCGCGTTTCTTGGGGTTGGCTTCTGTCGATGCATCCATTGAACCGACTTCGCTCTCCTTATCTATAATATTATAAATAAGTGTTATTTGGTCATCGCTCTGCTCAGCACCTATTTTGGTGGCCAATGCATGCAATTCGTCCATACTCATGGACTCCAATTGACTCTTTGTGTGCATAAAAAATCTGTTAGGGAAATGCGGAACACACCTTTGTTCCGCTTTTGATAATGCAAAGATACGCTTTTTTGCGTAAATGCATGCCGGTTTGTCGTCTTTTTTTGAAACAAATTAGTAATTTTGCATTATGAAAGTATTTCTACAAGCAACTGAGTTGACCAGAAGAGTAGGCGACAAGACACTCTTTCATGATATAAACATAGGTATAGGCGAGGGGCAGCGGGTTGGTCTCATAGCCCAGAACGGTACAGGAAAGACCACCTTGCTTAATATACTTGCGGGAGTAGACGAGGCCGATGGTGGCGAGGTGGTCCTGCGCAGTGGCATCAAGGTGGGCTATCTGTGTCAGGCGCCAGAGTTTCCCGAGGACATGACTGTGATGGATGCTTGTTTCTGGCATGCACGACAGGACAGGGACGATACAGAAGAGGCTCTTGAACTGGAGGTCCGGAGCAAGCAAATACTGGGTAAGCTGAAAATAGGGGACACATCACGAAAGATGGGAATCCTGTCCGGCGGACAAGTCAAGCGTGTGGCTTTGGCAAATGTGCTGATACAGGATCCGGATTTGCTTATACTTGACGAGCCTACCAACCATCTGGATCTGGAGATGATAGAGTGGTTGGAAGGTTATCTTGGCAGGCAGTGTATCACTCTGCTGATGGTTACGCACGACAGATACTTCTTGGATCGTGTGTGCAACGTAATCCTGGAAATGGACGACGAAACACTCTATACCTATCGTGGAAACTATGCCTATTATCTGGAAAAACGTCAGGAGCGTTTGGATAATGCCAGAGCTGAGATAGCTCGAGCCAACAACCTGTACAGGACAGAACTTGAATGGATGCGCTCCACCCCGCAAGCTCGCAGCCATAAGGCACGTTACAGGGAGGAAGCTTTCTATGACTTGGAGAAGAAAGCCAAGCGCCACATAGAAGAGGACAAATTGCGCTTGCAGGTCAACAGTACCTACATAGGAAGCAAGATATTCGAGGCAGAGTACGTTAGCAAGGCGTTTCTGGCAGGAGAGGGTAGGGAGGAACTGGTGATACTGAAGGACTTTTACTATAACTTCTCTCGCTATGAGAAGATGGGTATAGTGGGAAACAACGGAACGGGCAAGAGTACATTCCTGAAACTGCTTTTGGGGTTGGAACAAGCTGATACAGGACGTTTTGTAGTTGGCGAAACAGTGAAATTTGGCTATTTCAGTCAGGAACCAATCCAAGTAGACGAGAGCATGAAGGTGATAGACGCCGTGCGTCGTGTGGCGGAATATGTGGATTTGGGTGGCGGCAAGCACTTAAGTGCCATGCAATTTTTGCAACATTTCATGTTCACCCCATTGCAGCAGCAGAACTATATCTATAAGTTGTCTGGTGGCGAGCGTCGCCGCTTGCAGCTATGTATTGTACTGATGCAGAATCCCAACTTCCTGATTTTGGACGAGCCAACCAACGATATGGATATCGTAACGCTTCAAATACTGGAGCAATACTTGCAGGATTTCCGTGGTTGTGTTATCATAGTTTCTCATGACCGCTATTTCATGGACAAGGTTGTGGATCATCTGCTGGTGTTCCGTGGCAATGGCGAAATAAAGGACTTCCCCGGTAACTATACCCAATTCAGGGATGCAGAAAGGACCATGCTCAAGGAGGATGAGCTAAGAGGCAAGGTGTCAAATGCCACCTCTGCACAGATGTCTTGCGCCTCAGCCAATGGAAAACCACGTTTGACGGAGAAGAAGCGCAAACTGACCTTTAAGGAGCGTCAGGAGTTTGAACAATTAGAAGTGCAGATTGAAGCCTTGGAACAGGAAAAGGCTGGTATAGAGCGGGCTTTGAGTTCTGGTACGATAGGTGTGGACGAGATTACCGTCATGTCCAAGCGCTTGCCTTTACTCAATGACGAGTTGGATGAAAAGTCCATGCGTTGGCTTGAACTTTCTGAGTTTGCATAGGTTTTGTTATCTCTTCTGCTACATTCGTCTTCTAAACTCTGCACAGATAATGGCTGTGGCAACTGCCACGTTCAGAGATTCCGTTGTAGGACGTTCAGAAGGGTAGTTGGGTATAAACAGGCGGTCAGACACCAGATTGGATACGCTTGGTGAAATGCCTTTTCCCTCATTGCCCATAACAATGATGCCACTTTGCGTCAATGGCCTGTCGTACAAATTGTTGCCATCCAGAAATGTTCCGTATATGGGAATGTTATGGTGCGAGGCCTGGCTTAAATACTCTGGCATATCTGTATAGTGTATCCTTACACGTGCAACGGCTCCCATTGTTGCTTGTATGGCTTTGGGATTGAAGATGTCGGCAGTTTCTGGAGAGCATACAATGTCTTCTATGCCAAACCAATCTGCCAAACGGCAGATGGTGCCCAGGTTTCCCGGATCTTGAACTCCATCCAATGCCAAAATCAACTTGTCCTTGGCACAGGTGGGATGGGGAATTTGCCATGAAGGCAATGGGAATAGTGCCAGTATCTGTTGTGGGTGTTGCAGAAGGGATGCGCTGCACAATTCGGTATCAGTTACCAAATCTGTTTGACATGTCTGTGTCCAGGGTCTATTCGTGGGCGTCGTGTCCGCTTGCCACTCCTCGGTGTGGCAAATATAGGTGGGTTTGTGGCCTGCTGATAGCAGTTCTCCAACCAGTTTGTGTCCTTCCGCTACGAAGAGTCCCTCCTTGCGTCGTCCCTTCTTTTGCTCCAGCGAATGTATCAGTTTTATGCGAGCCTTGCTAAGCATCTTAACCTATTGCTATGAGTTTTATTTCAAATATCAGTGTGGAATTTCCAGGGATAGGGCCAGAAGTCTTGGTGCCATATCCCATGGATGCTGGAATATAGACAATCCAATGGTCGCCAATGTGCATGTTTACCAATGCTATCTGAAAACCGTTGATCAGTTCGTTTACACGAAAGGCTTCGGGGCAACTTCTTGAAAAAGAGTTGTCAAATACCTTGCCGCTAATGAGAGAACCTTTGTAGTGGCAGGTAACAATACTCCTGGGACCTACGCTACCTCCGCCTTGTCCTTCTTCCAGAACTTTATAGAAGACTCCTCCTCTCAAACTTCTAACCCCATCTTGGGTGGCTATGTCTTGCATGTACTGCTCGTTTTGCAGACGATAGTCCTCTTTCCCTTTCTTGGCCATTTTTCTCTGACTTATTTGTTGTTGATTACTAATGCAGCAATTACTCCAGGCACCCATCCGCAACATGTCAACAATAAGGTGATGAGTATGGAACCGCACCCTTTGTCCATAACGGCCAGTGGGGGAAAGATAATGCATAGTAGAACTCTGAACAGACTCATAACTTGTATTACATTTGTTTACATCTTACCTTGCAAAGATACGCCTTTTATTTCTATTTATATAGGAATGGTGTTAGTTAACTCGGGTTGTTGTGACTGCTCAGCATCTTTTTTCAAAAAAAAGTGGCAAAACCTTTGTAGATTCAATAAAACGTCGTATCTTTGCACTCGCAAAACGGGAAGAACACTCCGCTTTGTTGTTATAGAAGCGTCCTTAGCTCAGTTGGTAGAGCAATTGACTCTTAATCAATGGGTCCAGGGTTCGAGCCCCTGAGGGCGTACAGAAAAAGGGATAACTGCTAAAGTAGTTGTCCTTTTTTTACTGTTTTTAATTACGACATGGCGTATGTTCCCATATTTATTGTTAACTTTGCGCTCAGTTGAGAACATAATTCCCATATCCTATATCTCAAATCTTTATGTCTCTTTTGATAAAAGCTATAACAGCCTTTTTACTTGGTCTTTTAACGACGGGGGCAATGCTTTTCCTGCCAGCCGGTACGCTGGCTTATCAAGGAGCCTGGTTCTTCATGGCCTTGCTATTCACCCCCATCTTCATTATGGGGATAGTGTTGTTCATCAAAAATCCCGAATTGCTTTGCAAACGCTTGGAGATGAAAGAGCGTGAAAAGGAACAAAAGAGCGTGGTTGCCATGTCTGGCTTATTGCTTGTCGCTTCCTTCATTGTGGCGGGTTTTGACTTTCGTTTCGGTTGGAGCCAAGTTCCCGATGTAGTTGTTATTGCCGCTTCCGTGTTGTTGCTTGTAGGTTATGCACTATATGCTGAGGTGATGCGTGAGAATATCTATCTTTCTCGTGTTGTGGAGGTGCAAAAGGAACAGTGTGTCATTGATACGGGATTATATGGCATTGTGCGTCATCCTATGTACTTTGCTGTCTCGCTGCTATATCTTGCTATCCCCCTGGTACTTGGTTCATGGTGGGCATTATTGCTGATGTCGCCATGTGTGTTGTTGTTGGGCGCTCGTATCAAGAATGAAGAACAGGTGCTCCGCCAGGGATTGTCCGGATACATTGAGTACACTGAGCGTGTACGTTATCGTATGATACCCTTCGTATGGTAGTTTTACGGGAAAAGTTCGTGCTGGAACGAAAATATTCATGCGTTCTGACGTTAATTCGCTCCATTACTCTTAACTTTGCACTATCAAGACAGACAAAACATTTATGTAACATGTATTACTGTTCTGGGTTCTTTGCTATGATAAGGACTGGTAAATATTGAATATATATACTTACAATAACAAATATAAGGATTTATGAAGAGATTTATCAAGACATTGCTTCTTCCTGCATCATTGGTGCTGGCTTCGTGCGCCGGCAACACTCAGCAGCAGGAGGAGAGTTTTAACTACATTGACGAGCGTTTTGCCGACATTCAGATGTTGCGCTACAATGTGGAGGGATTTGACGCCCTGACACTTCAGCAGAAGACACTGATTTATCATCTGCAGGAGGCAGCCCTTTGGGGACGCGACATCCTCTTTGATCAGAACGGACGATACAACTTGGAACTTCGCCGAATGATGGAGAAACTCTATCAAGAGTACGAGGGCGACAAGGAGAGCGCTGATTTCAAGGCCTTTGAGACCTATCTGAAGCGTGTGTGGTTCAGTAACGGTATCCACCACCACTATGGTAGCGAGAAGTTTGTGCCCGGATTCAGTCGCGAATGGTTTGTTGCGCAGACAGGTTGCTCGGAAGAGATAGCCGAGGTGATTTTTAATCCCGAGGTGATGCCCAAGCGTGTCAATCAGGCTCAGGGCGATGATCTTGTATTGACCAGTGCCAGCAACTATTATCAGGGTGTTACTCAGGCAGAAGCCGAGGCATTCTATGCACGTGTCAAGGCCGAGGGTGACCAGCAGCGTCCTGTTATGCACGGTATGAACTCCACTTTGGTTAAGGATGCCAATGGAAACATCTACGAGGAACGCTGGACAACCGGTGGCAAATACGGCAAATCCCTGACCAAGGTTGTTGAAAACCTTAAACAGGCTCGCTCTTTTGCCGAGGATATAAAGCAGCAGGAGGTTATAGACAAACTGGTGGAGTACTATGAGACAGGCGACCTGCATATCTTTGACCAGTATGCCATCGCATGGTTGCAGAATACGGAGCCTTTGGTAGATTTCGTAAATGGTTTCACGGAGTCATACGGCGACCCTCTGGGAATGAAGGCATCTTGGGAAAGCATCGTGAACTTCAAGGATTTGGATGCAACTAAGCGTACAGAGCAGTTGAGTGCCAATGCCCAGTGGTTCGAGAGCAACTCTCCCGTGGCTTCCGAGTTTAAGAAGGAGGAGGTTAAGGGTGTTTCTGCCAAGGTAATCCGTGCCGCTATCTTGGGTGGCGACCTGTATCCCTCTACCGCTATCGGCATCAACTTGCCCAATAGCAACTGGGTGCGTGCCGAGTATGGTAGCAAGTCCGTTACCATTGTCAATCTGACACATGCCTATGCTCAGTCTTCAAAGGGTAGCGGTATGCTGGACGAATTTGTGAACGGCAAGACCGAGGCAGAAATCATAAACAAATACGGCAACCTGACCGACGACCTGCATACCGACCTGCATGAGTGCTTGGGACATGGTAGCGGCAAGATGCTCCCCGGTGTCGACTCCGAGGCTTTGAAAGCATATGGAAGCACCATTGAGGAGGCACGTGCCGACCTCTTTGCTCTCTATTACCTGGCCGATCCCAAGATCGTGGAGTTGGGACTCTTGCCCGATGCTGAGGCGTATAAGGCTTGCTACATCAGCCAAATGCAGAATGGTTTGCTCACTCAGATTGTACGCATAAAACTGGGCGATCAGATAGAGGAGGCCCACATGCGTAACCGTGCCCTCATTGCCTATTGGGCATATGCAAACGGCAAGGGCAAGGCCGAGGGTGGCAAGGATGTCATTGAGATGCCCAAGCGCGACGGCAAGACCTACGTTGTGATAAACGACTATGCTGCCCTGCGCAACCTCTTTGGTGAGTTGCTTGCCGAGATACAGCGCATCAAGTCAACGGGCGACTTCGATGCTGCTCGCGACATGGTGGAGACTTATGGCGTTAAAATTGACTATGACCTGCACAAGGAGGTTCTTGAACGCTATGAGGCTCTGGATATCGCTCCCTACAAGGGTTTTATCAATCCTGTATACACTGCAGTGAAGGATGCAGAGGGCAACATTACTGATGTAACTGTTTCCTATATGGAGGGATATGCCGAGCAGATGCTTCGCTATTCAAAGGATTATAGTGTGGAAGACTAAGCGTATAGTGTAAACAGTGTTGTGAGGCGGATACATGCTTCACAACTAGTACTGACATGAGTTTATGAAAGAGAGGCATGCCGGAAAAATTATCCGGCATGCCTCTCTTTCATTGTCAGACATAGTGGATTATCAGTATCGTGTCTTGTCGTATTCGTCTGTGGACTCCAAATCGCGTTTCAGATGCTCCTTGATTCTACTGCTGGCGTATGCCCACATCATGGGGCAGAAGGCGAGGAAAGCAAATACCAGTATTAAGGCAGATTCTTTACTAACGTTGATTGAGAACAGTATGGAATCGAATATTCCGTGTGCCAGTATGGGTGCAACGAGTGTCAGAACCATGTTTCTTGTTCTGTTCTTTTCGTAGAACTTGGCCAGTGAGAAGAAGTATCCCATCATTATGCCGAAGCAGAAGTGTCCGGGAACAGAGAATAGGGCACGTACGATTCCTACAGTAACGAAGTTGTCATAGTTCGTAAAGAGATACATTATGTTTTCCAGAGCGGCAAAGCCGAGAGACACGAACGATGCATACACAATGCCGTCTACCTTTTCGTCGAAATTCTTGTTGTTCTTCAGAAAGAACCATAGCATCAAAAACTTTGCCAATTCCTCAGGTATCGCTGCGCCGAAGAAAGAAATACGGAATGCATCCTCCACGGTTTGCGGGTTGTTCGTAAAGACTGTCATTAGGGAGAGTGGTATGGAAAATAATGACGAGACAAAGATGGACAGGACGCCCATGTAGAAAGCCTTTTTCAACATGCCTTTTGGTTCAGGCGCATACTTGTCCTTTCTGTACATGTAGTACGAAAGAGCCACACTGGGCAGGATGGCAATAAGGAAGACGATATAACTCATATGTGTTTGTGGTGATCTAAGGTAAAGTTATCTGTAGGAAGGGTAGTGTGGCATCACTTTACGCTGAATGGCCAAACTATCCAGTCGGCTAGTTCGCCGACTGGTTCTATTGTTTTCCATGTGAAGATATATTCCCCTGGTTCTAAAGCCTGTAGTGGTTGAATTAGGAAGGATTCCTCGCCGTATGCCTCTATGCGGAATGTGCTAAGGTCCACATGGATACATTTGTTGTCATGAATTTGTGGTTTATGGATCTTGCGGTATTCCTTTTTGCCTTTTAGTTTCAAGAGCACCATGTCGCTGAGCAGTAGAGTGTCCGTGTCAACGATGAATTGTGGCATGCTGCTTTCTGCCAGTTGTTTGGCTCTTGCCCCCCAGAGATAGCGCAGAAGTGTGCTCTTCAGTTGTATGTCCACTATACGCCATCCTGGTTTTATTTCCGTTTGTGTCTGTTGGGCTTCTATAGGGAAGGTGATGCCTCCGTCAAGAAGCGTTACCTTTTGCGCCCTTGCGCCTGTTGTTAGCATGGCGAGTAGCATGATTGCCAGTGTTTTTAATGCTCTTCTTTGTTTCATGATGTGGCAAAGTTAAGGAATTTGCTTGAATATGTCCGTATCTGTCTTGTGGATTTTGTTTTTTTTGAGTATTTTTGTACCCAAATATGTATGTTGTATCTAATACTTTGACCAGAAAATGACCATTGCGATAGTAGTTGTGATACTCTTGGGTTACCTGCTCATTGCCACAGAGCATGTTACCCATGTCAACAAAGCCCTTGTTGCTATCTTTTGCGGCACGGTGGGCTGGGTGCTGTTCATGTGTACTGGAACCTCGTTCATCAATGCCATGCACGCCGGAGAGTACCTCTCGTTCCTTGATGGCGCAGAGCATACGGTAGCCTTGAGCAAGGAATTCATTTCCGAACACATATTCCTGCGCTATGTGGGTCAGGTTGGCGAGCTGGTGCTGTATCTGCTTGCCACGATGTCCATTGTCGAGGTGTTGACGAACAACGAGTGTTTCTCTTTCATAGAGACATTGCTCAGAAGGCGCAGTACGGCACAGATGCTATGGCTTACGGTATTGACAACGTTTCTTCTCAGTTCTTGCATTGATAATCTTACCGTAACTGTGCTGATGCTGATGATTCTTCGCAGGCTCATACGCAGCAGCAGGCAGAGGATGTTTATAGGTTCCGCTATAGTAATAGCGGCAAGTTGTGGTGGTTGCTGGACGGTTATAGGCGATGTGACAGGCCTGATGGTATGGGAAAAGGGAGCCGTTACGGCAACTAACTTCAGTGCGGCGCTGGTACTTCCAGCCATTGTTGCTACCGTAATACCAACGGCATTCATCCAACGTCAGTTGCCCAACAATCTTGACCTTGATCGTCCATCGTTTTCTTTTCGCGGCGATGACAGCATATTGGTATGGTGGCAGAAATTGGTTTTGCTCTTTTTCGGAATCGGTGGACTTTGGTTCGTGCCCTCTTTCCATAGAATTACCCTGTTGCCCCCCTTCCTCGGAGCCTTGTGCTGCTTGGGTGTGGTGTGGTTGCTGAACGAGATAATCAACAAAAGCAGAATCCGTACGGAACAGCCTCAGAGTATATCCTTGGGTCGCAAGTTACAATACGAAGTGCTTCAGGTAATTATGTATTGCGTCGGCGTCTGCCTCTGTGTGGATGTCCTGATGGAAATCGGAGCCATGCAAGGTGTGGCAAAATGGCTGGATGCTAATATACATAGCATCTATTTTGCCAGTGCCTTCATGGGTGTTTTGAGCAGCGTATTGGACAACATCGCCCTTGTAATGGCGGGTATCAACATATACTCCGTGGCGGATATTGCCAAGGAGGGATATGCTGCAAGTTTCGTGCAGAATGGTCAGTATTGGCATCTTATAGCCCTTTGCGGCAATGTTGGCGGATGCCTTTTGCCTATTGGCAGTGTGGCAGGTTTTGCACTGATGCGTGCCGAGGGCGTGAGCGTATGGTGGTATTTCCGTTGCATTACGCTGTTTGCATTCGTGGGTTTGGCTGCATCAGTAGGAACATATTTCTTGGTAGACTATTTCCTGAGATAAGGGAATAGGGCAGGCCTTAGTTTTTTATAGTAAGTTTGAATAGACATGACATATGACCTTAATGCTTTAGGTATCGAGGCCCTGAACCCCATGCAGGAGGAAATGCTGGATGAGGTTCGCAAGCACGACTCTTTGGTGTTGCTCTCGCCTACGGGCAGTGGCAAGACCTTGGGATACATGCTTCCTGTTGTGGAGGCCATGCAGCCGAGTCTTTACCCCACGGTACTTGTGCTTGTGCCCAGCCGTGAATTGGCCATACAGACGCAAGGTGTTGCTTCTAAATTATGCAAGGACACACAGGCCTATGCATGCTATGGTGGACGTCCGGCTATGGACGAGCATCGTGCTATGCGCAACCTTTCGCCTCGCATGATAATCGGTACTCCCGGACGTGTCCTTGATCACATGCAGAAGGAGAATTTCGATATCAATCACATAGGTACTTTGGTCATAGACGAGTTCGACAAGTCCCTGGAGTTGGGTTTCCGTCAGCAGATGGGCGACATCATTTCTATGCTTCCTGGTGTAAGGAAGCGCATACTGCTTTCTGCCACAGACAGTCCCGAGATTCCGGACTTTGTCGGGGTAGACAGGGTACACAAGATGGATTACCTCTCCGATACAGATTCAGACTATGCCGACCGCATCAGCCAGTACATGCTTCGTTCCCCCGAGAAGGACAAATTGGAGACTCTTGGTCGTCTTCTCTGCTCTTTGGAAAGCACACCGAGCATAGTGTTCCTGAATTATCGCGAGGCAGTGGACCGTGTATATCAGTTTTTGGTGAAGGCAGGTTTTTCTGTTTCTGCCTTTCATGGTGCCATGGAGCAGAAGGACAGGGAAAGGGCACTGTTCCGTTTCCAGAGCGGATGTGCCAATGTTCTTGTCAGTACAGACCTTGCCGCACGAGGTCTTGATATTGCCGACGTGGAGAACATCATCCATTATCATCTGCCCATGAATAACGACGCCTACATCCATCGAAATGGACGCACGGCACGATGGGATAGGGCAGGGGCATCATATTTAATACTTGGTCCAGATGAAAATCTGGACAAGTTGGATTGCCTGACGGACATCACCGAGATGGATGTGCCCTCAACATATCTGGTCCCCTCTTCCAAATGGGAGACACTCTATATAGGCAGGGGCAAGAAGGACAAGATAAACAAGGTTGACATCGTCGGTTTTCTTAGCAAGACTGGCGGACTGCAGCGTGATCAGCTTGGTATGGTAATGGTATTTCCCCACTGGTCCTTTGCCGCAGTGGACCGTACCTGTATCAGTTTGCTCATGGCACGCATCGAGGGACAGAAAATCAAGGGACAGAAGACCATCATCGAACCCATACGGCGTTAGTGGGTCATTCCCTCTATAATATAATAATAAGGTAACATTAACATAAGATAAATGGCAACAGTAGACGACAAGAAAATCATTTTCTCCATGGTTGGTGTGAGCAAGACTATCACACAGAACCAGAAGCAAGTATTGAAGAACATCTACCTGAGTTTCTTCTATGGTGCAAAGATTGGCATCATTGGTTTGAACGGTTCGGGTAAGACAACCCTGATGAAGATTATCGCCGGTTTGGAACAACCCTCTCAGGGCGAGGTGGTATGGAGTCCAGGTTATAGCGTAGGCTATCTTGAGCAGGAACCCTATCTCGACGACGAGAAGACTGTACTGGAGGTAGTAAAGGAAGGTGCTAAGAACGTTGTGGACGCTCTGGAGGAGTACAACGCCATCAACGACAAGTTCGGTTTGTCTGAGTACTACGAGAACGAGGACAAGATGAATGAACTTTTCGCTCGCCAGGGTGAGTTGCAGGATATTCTCGATGCAACAGATGCATGGAATCTGGACAGTCGTCTGGAACGTGCCATGGATGCATTGCGATGTCCTCCTGCTGATCAGAAGTGTGGTGTGCTTTCCGGTGGTGAGCGTCGTCGTGTGGCCCTTTGCCGTCTGCTCCTGCAGAAACCCGATGTTCTTCTTCTCGACGAGCCCACCAACCATCTTGATGCCGAGAGCATTGACTGGTTGGAGCAACATCTGCAACAGTACGAGGGTACGGTAATCTGCGTAACTCACGACCGTTACTTCCTGGACGATGTTGCAGGTTGGATCCTTGAACTTGACCGTGGCGAGGGTATTCCCTGGCAGGGAAATTACAGTTCTTGGCTCGACCAGAAGACCAAGCGTATGGCTCAGGAAGAGAAGGTTGCCAGCAAGCGCAGGAAAACCCTGGAACGCGAATTGGAATGGGTGCGCATGGCTCCTAAGGCCCGTCAGGCCAAGGGCAAGGCCCGTCTGAAGTCTTACGAAAGCATGCTCAACCAGGAACAGCGCGAGCGCGAGGAGAAACTGGAAATCTTCATTCCCAACGGTCCCCGTTTGGGCAACAAGGTTATTGAGGCTCATGGTCTGTGCAAGGCATACGGAGAAAAGACCCTCATCAAGGATCTCGACTTCATGCTTCCTCCCAATGGTATCGTGGGCGTTATCGGTCCTAACGGTGCCGGAAAGACCACTCTCTTTCGCATGATCATGGGATTGGAAACTCCCGATGCAGGTACATTCGAGGTGGGTGAGACCGTGAAGTTGGCTTATGTAGACCAGAGTCACAAGGATATCATTGCCGATGCCAGCGTGTTCCAGGTTGTCAGCCAGGGCAATGAACTTATCCGTATCGGAGGCCGTGACATCAACACCCGTGCTTACCTCTCACGCTTCAATTTCACCGGTGCAGACCAGGAGAAGAAGTGTGGTGTACTCTCTGGTGGTGAGCGCAACCGTCTGCATTTGGCCATGGCATTGAAGGAGGAAGGCAATGTGCTACTTCTCGACGAGCCTACCAATGATATTGACGTGAATACCCTGCGTGCTTTAGAAGAAGGTCTCGAGGCCTTTGCCGGCTGTGCTGTGGTAATCAGCCACGACCGTTGGTTCCTTGACCGTATCTGTACCCACATCCTTGCCTACGAGGGCAATGGCGAGGTGTTCTTCTTCGAGGGTTCCTACTCGGAGTACGAGCAGAACCGTTGCAAGCGTCTCGGCATAGAGGAACCCAAGCGCATTAGATACCGCAAGTTGGACGAATAACCCAACCGTTATACAACTCAACGGAGAAACTGCATAAAGGTTCGCTTCCGAAGTCTATCCCTTTATCAGGAGCTTTGCAAAGGTAGAAATCCTGAGGCTGTCATTTTAACTTGATACAGTTATGATGACAGCCTCAATTTATATTACCTCGACCTTTAGCCTAATCTTCAGAGCTTTGATTATTGCTTCTATCTAACGATTTTTGGATTGGAGTATTGGTGCATGTGAAAATCAACTAACCGTTGTCAATATAGTGTAACCATGCGACTTGGAAACTGATAAAACTGATGGCAAGCAACTTTATTTTGACATTAGATTCGTTTTTAGAGACACTATTGATATAATTACTAAAAAGTTTTACTAAATTTGCGAAAACAAAATCACATTAGCGGTAGTCTTAAGAGGTTCTGGCTACTTGCTAATGATAACTCGAACTTGTAGAATCTCTCTCTAATTAAATCATTAACTATTATGTACGTAAGATCTGTTTTTTTCAAGGCAATCGCACTGTGTGCAGTCCTATTTCTCTCTTCTTGTCAATCTCAGGAAGAAAAGGTTATTAGTAGAATTAACGACTTGGCTGAACAAATAGAAAAGAATGCTTCTAATTGGGATGAACAAGACTGGGTGGATGCAATGAATGAATATACCCAAATCTGTCAAGATGCGCAAAAATGTAAATTCTCTAACGAACAACTTGTAGAGGTTGGAAATGCATCGAGAAAAATAGCTGTAGCAGTTGGCAAGAATGGTGCAAATGTACTTGCCAAAGGAATGGAGGCATTCTCGAACGAATTAGCCAAAGGGATGGATGCATATTCAAATGTACTTGCCAAAGGAATGGAAAGTATGTTAGGTGAAATGAGTGATGAAGAAGATTTGGATGCTGAAGAAGATATGGATGCTGAAGAAGATTTGGATGCTGAAGATTCAGATGATGAAATAGAAGATAATGGGCAGCTTAAGGTATATTCAAATTGTTACGACGGCTATCTCAACATTCGTGCAGAGCCTACAAGCAAGTCTAAGATTTTGGGTACACTACCAAACGGTCCTAAAGGTGCTGAACTACTCGGTGTTGAGGGTAAATGGAGTAAGGTGCGTGTAAATGGAGTTGTTGGCTACATATGGAGCGCCGATGTTCAATCAACACCTACAGATCCAGTATATATCAGTGCCTCTGATGTTGTTGGCACTTGGTATGCTTGTGATGGTGCAGAGTGGGGGGAGTATAGTATTAAGAGTAACGGTAAGTATTCTTTGCTTGTTTATAACACAGAAAGTGATTACGGCACTTGGTATCTTTCTCACGATAAAATTGTTCTGAAGTCTTCTCAATTTGATGAGACTACTGCTTGCTCTGTTAAAGGTGGTGTTATAAAAATAGATGGTAGAAAATACAGAAAGTAGTAATCTTTTGATTCTCAGACATACCTATCTTAGCCCCGAAAGAAGAAGGGTAGTAGATGTTTGAGATATTTTCAGAATACTTAAAAAACATTTCAACATTGCCCAATGTGTCAGATACTGCCCCAACTGGATAATCAGTTAGATGTAGTTGTCTGCAACAAGAGTTTTCGCCCGCTATGATGTTGAGGTATAACTATTTATGTTGCCAATTTGGCCATATAGGCATCAGTTTTAATGTATAGTAAATTTAGAGATATGTATATCGCATCTGCTTGCGTTGTATTGCTTACAAGTTGCTCGTTGTGTTTCAACCCAAAGACTGACACAACTCAAACAACCACATCAATAACAGACTCTATAGCGCTTGTAATGACCATGGAGGAGCCACCCATAATGGCATATCCTGATACAATGCTGGGTTCTGCCAAGAAGATTGACTTCCGGGTTGATACATTTCTCAATGGTGTCTCTGGCAATCTTGTGCACCTCACAGATTCCTATAATGATGCTCCCGGAATCTTGACTTTCAGAGGCTCACCATCGCGAAATATGCCCTTTAGTGGCATGGTGAAAGGCACACCATCGAAGGTGGGTGTCGAATGGGTTTTCTACACCGGTATTGATACAGCTAAAACTGACTACGGCGT
This sequence comes from Bacteroidaceae bacterium, assembly GCA_045612965.1. GTDB lineage: Bacteria > Bacteroidota > Bacteroidia > Bacteroidales > Bacteroidaceae > Physcousia. Next base: position 38,911 of record JAZLAC010000023.1, read on the forward strand.
GTGGGGCGGAGGTACCGGCTGGACTGGACAACCTTTGCTCGCAGAGTGGAACGACGAGCAACTGAAGCAAATACAGACATCAGCGGTCAACTACGTGACTAAACATTTTTCCAACCGCGAGGTCATCGTAGGTTCGCTTTGTGGAAATGTGTATTTTATTGATTATGTAACAGGTAAAGCATCGCGCAAATCCTGCGCCACAGGTAACCCTATCAAGGGTACTCTGTCGTTTGATCCCACCTACTGTGGCAATCTATATATTGGTCATGGTGTGCCTGTACGCCAACCGTTTGGAGCATTAATTGTCAACCTCTTTGACCATCGGAGAGTCAATATGTTCGGCCGAGACGCTAAAGCGTGGAGGAATTGGGGTGCCTACGACTCCTCACCTGTGCGAGTGGGTAACTTTATGTTCAGACCGGGAGAGAATGGCACGCTCTACAAACTTTGGACCAGTGGCGATACAGTGCGCCTGCATTCTACACTTCGCTACCGCATCAATGGTATAGCACCTGGATTCGAATCATCGATGGCTGTTAGTCTTAACTATGGATATCTGGCAGATAATCGTGGCAATATAGTAGCTGTAAATCTTGAGACCATGCGTCCTGTGTGGCATTATCATAATCATGATGATACCGACGCTACCATCGTTGTGGAGGAAGAAAACTGCATTCCTTTTATCTATACTGGTTGCGAAGTCGACAAACAAGGTAACAACGGCTTCTGCTACTTTGTCAAACTCAACGGACTGACTGGTGAAGTCGTATGGGAGCAGAAAATCGAAGGGCGCAAGGTTAAAATGGTAAAGACCAGAGAAGGAGGTATGTTTGCGACTCCTCTTATTGGTCATGGAGACTGCGAAGGACTCATATTCAGTAACATTAACCCAATGCGACCTGGCAATTGGGGAAACCTCATCGCCTTTGATAAATCAACAGGCGAAATACGCTATCGCACGCCCTTAAACTACTATTCGTGGTCATCACCAGTGGCACTCTACAACGAAAAGTCGGAGATGTTTATCGTTACAGGCGACACTTACGGAAGCATCTACATCATTAGTGGAAAAGACGGCAACGTGCTTCTCCGTCAACAAATAGGCAACAACTTTGAGTCATCACCTATCGTAATAGACAATAACATCATAGTTGGCTCTCGCGGTAAAGAAATTTATAAACTATCAATCCAATGAAGAAAAGATTAGTAACACTGATTCTAAATAGTATTGGCTAGCACGACTGCAAGTGAAGCCAAGATGACAACAATGTATGGAAAAATCCCTGGTAGTTAGGTATAATTGCCAAAAAGTTTTACTAAATTTGCGAAAACAAAATCACATTAGCGGTAGCCTTAAGAGGTTCTGGCTACTTGCTAATGATGGTTCTTTGGATTCAAATTACATCTTATCTGTAACGAGAAAGGCGAACTGCTCAATTTCATGATAACACCAGGTGACATTGATGACAGAGAACCATTGAAATACAATGCCTTTGTTGAGTTTCTTTATGGAAAGTTAGTCGGAGATAAAGGGTATATTGGCAAAGAGCTCTTCCAGAAATTGTTTGTGAATGGAATACAGCTTATCACGAAACTCAAGAGCAACATGAAAGGAGCTTTAATGAGTGTTTCGGATAAACTCCTCTTAAGAAAAGGAGCCATAATAGAAACTGTCAATGACGAGTTAAAGAATATTGCTCAAATTGAACACTCCAGACATAGATGTTTTGACAATTTTATCGTAAACATATTGGGAGCTATTGCTGCATATTGTATGTTTCCGAAAAAACCGTGTATCAATGTACAAAGAACACTGGATACACAGCTTACTCTATTTTAAATTCGTCGAACTCACGTTAAGTAGAGTAGGTTTGATCTCAAAGGAGTGTGTTGAAGCATCTGTACTTATTGGCGGTACAGGAGCGAATAGACATACATATATAAATAAGGTGGCGCACCATCCAATCGGGAGGGTGCGCCACCTTAATATCTATAGTATAATGACAAGGCTTATAACTCGTTGCGGAACTGTATCATCTTCAGCGCTGTGATAGCACATTCATCGCCCTTGTTGCCCAAGGCTCCGCCGCAACGGTCAAGAGCCTGTTGCATGGTGTTGCAGGTCAAGAGACCGTAGATTACTGGCACTTCGGCCTGAAGGTTCAGGTCTGCAAGACCTTGGGTTGTTCCCTGGCATATGTAGTCGAAGTGGGGAGTGTCGCCACGGATTACACAACCTATGGCTATGACGGCATCCACGTTGGTATCTTCTATCATTGCTGCGGAACCATAGACGAGTTCAAAACTGCCGGGTACTGTCTTCACGATGATGTCGTCAGCCTTGACACCGTGTTTTAGCAGAGTATTGTATGCTCCTTCCAGGAGCGCACCTGTAACTTCCTCATTCCATTCGCTCACTACGATACCTATTTCCCAACCGTCGCCGTTGGGCACGGTGGTGGGATCGTAACTGCTCAGGTTGTGCAAAGCACTTGCCATATACTTTTGTCGTTTATAGAGATTACTTCAGACGCTCGATATACTTGTCGATGTCCTGACGCTGCATGCTCTGGGGATAGTTGTTCTTGATGGTCTCGTAGCACTCCAGGGCCTTAGCATTGTTGCCTACAGCCTCGAAGAGTTGTCCTGCCTGCAGGTAGAAGAGGGGAGATAGTGTGTTGTTGTCAGCGCTCTTTGCTGCTTTCAGCAATGTAGAGGCAGCCTTCTCATTCTGGCCCAACTGGGCGTAGCAGTTGCCGAGAGCGGCAATGGCTGCGTTGCTTACCATTTGGTCATCGCACTGGTCAAAGTCCTCAAGGTACTTTACTGCCTCCTCGGCCTTGCCGGTTTGTGCATAGCAAAGACCTGCATAGAGACGTGCAAGGTTGCCGCTGGGAGTAGAACCGAACTCGTCGATAATCTGCAGGAAACCTGCGTTGGTACCGTCGCCGTTCAGGGCCTGCTCGTAGTTGCCATCCAGGAATAACTGCTCGGCAACAGCAATGTTGTCAGCAGCCTTGTCGTTCTTGGGCTGGATGTAGTACTGGTTTGTCAACAGGCAGATGATAACGATGGTAACGATAGCAGCGATGGCTATTGTCAAGGTCTTGAGGTTTCTCTCTACGAAACTTGTACCTGCTGCGATTGTCTGGTCAATCTCGTTGACCGGAGCTGTTTTTTCCTTCTTGCTCATAATGTTTATATGTTCTTGTTTTTATATTTGCTCTAAGCCAATTCAAGGTGCAAAGATAGTATTTTTCCATAACATACCGAAATTTGCATACTGATATTTTGGCAATACGGCCGTTTTTCCATAATTTTGCAGATGTTATGACCCTAAAACATCTCTCTATACTCAACTACAAGAACATTGCCGAGGCGGAACTGGACTTCTCGCCAGGATTGAACTGTGTTATCGGATGCAACGGCGAGGGAAAGACAAACCTTCTGGACGCTATCCGTTTCCTGTCTCTCTGCAAGAGCCTGGGAGTTACTCAGGATTCGCTCTGTATCAGGCATGACGAGGATTATTTCATGCTGAAGGGAATGTACGAGAGCGAGAACAGTACTCTGGAGGAGATCCACTGCTCCCTGAAGCGTGGACAGAAGAAAATCATGCGTCGCCAGGGCAAGCCATACAAGCGTCTGGCCGAGCATATCGGCTTAATTCCCGTAGTCCTCGTATCGCCAACTGATGGTATGCTCATAACCGGAGGCAGCGAGGAGAGACGTCGTTTTATGGATGTAGTGATCTCGCAGATGGACCTCCCGTATCTGGATGCCCTTACCCGTTATACCAAGGCCCTCCAGCAGCGCAATGCTTTGCTGAAGCTGGAAACTCCGTGCGACATTGAGATACTTATGCTTTGGGAGGAACAGATGGCCAAGGAGGGGGAGTTTATATTCAGGCGTCGACAGGAATATATAGAACGTTTCATCCCGATATTCCAACGTTACTATGACCTCATAGCACAGGATCACGAGAAGGTAACTCTCTTATACACAAGTCATTGTCAGAGAGGGCCGTTGCTGGAGGTTATACAGCGCGACAGGCACAAGGATATGGCCGTAGGCTATTCCCTGCATGGTGTGCACCGCGACGATTTGGAGATGATGATAAATGGTTATCCTATCCGTCGCGAAGGCAGTCAGGGACAGAACAAGACCATGCTTGTTGCATTGAAACTGGCCCAGTACGATTTTCTGCACCATACGGGCAACGGAACTCGCCCCATTCTCTTGCTGGACGACATCTTTGACCGCCTTGATGCACAGCGTGTTGAGCGTATTGTCTCACTCGTGAGCGGAGACTCCTTCGGACAAACGTTCATTACCGACACTAACCGCGACCATCTGGACAAGATACTGCGCCTCACATCGCAGGACTACAAGTTGTTCCATTGCGAGAACGGCAATTTCCAAGAGATAAGCAATAGATAAGTCCTCCCTACGTAATACTCCAACTGCCCATACGAAAATGGAAAGGCACAAAATTACTCCTATTAACGGTCTCCTGGACCTTTGGTTGCGCAATGAAGGGTTGGAAACCCCACTGCTTCAGCATCGTCTTATAAAAGGATGGCCGGCAGTTATGGGAGAAACCGTGGCACATTATACGGGAAAAATCAGCATATTCGGCAATACGCTGAGGGTGCAGATAAAAAGCCCTGCTTTAAGGCAAAACCTGCTGCTCATGCGCACTGATATTGCCCGCAAAATGAACGAATACGTTAAGGCCCAGGTTATACAGGAGGTAACGTTTTATTGACCTGTTGGAGGTCGATACCCTCCTAAAAGCCCCCTAAACGGAGAAAAATCAGGCACTTTTGCCATTTTGTTGCTATATAATGCCTCATCTTTCATTAAAAAGATGTAACTTTGCACCCGCAATTACGAGTTAATTGCATATTTCAAACCTATAAAACCATTAATTAAACATTATGGCAACAAAAATTCGTTTACAGCGCCACGGCCGTAAGAGCTATGCTTTCTACAGCATCGTGATCGCTGATGTAAGAGCACCACGTGATGGTAAGTTTACAGAAAAGATTGGAACCTACAACCCCAACACCAATCCTGCCACTGTAGATTTGAAATTCGACCGTGCATTGTACTGGGTAGAGACCGGCGCACAGCCCACCGACACCGTACGCAACATTCTCTCTGACGAGGGTGTGTACCTGATGAAGCACCTCCGTGGTGGCGTCAAGAAGGGTGCGTTCGACGAGGCTGCTGCACAGGCTAAGTTCGACGCTTGGAAGGCTGACAAGCAGAAGGGTCTGGCTGCATTCGCTGCCAAGGAGGCTGCTGCTAAGAAGCAGGCTGAAGCTGAGAGACTGGCTGCTGAGAAGAAGACCGCAGAGGCAATCGCTCAGAAGGTAGCTGACAAGAAGGCTGCCGAGGCTGCCGCAAAGGCTGAGGCTGAGGCCGCAGAGACTGCTGAAACAGAAACCACCGAGGCTCCTGCAGAGGCATAATCAAACAAATTCAAAACATTTTCCAAGACAAATTCCAAACAAACATATAGAGGACTCTGCTGTGAAGTAGGGTCCTCTCCTTTTTATATATATTCGTTGTCTTTACGATGACGGTCGGCAAAGGCTCTCTCCCGGAGTCACTTCACCTGTTGCACAGTTGCTTGAAGTCGCAGTACTTGCATGCGTCCAGTTTGCCTGTGCGGCAGAAAGGCAGGTTGGGGGAGAAGATTTCCTTGATTATTTCGTGCAGTTCCTTTACGAACTCCGCTTCGTACTGGGCAATGTCCTCAACGGGGCCTATGGGCACGTTGGGGTTGTTGTTCCTGCCGTTTTCCGAACCCACCGTCAGCGTTGGGTCGTAGTCGGGACTTCCTGCCTTGGCGGTGTAGAACAGTACTGGCTTTATGGGCATGGCAGGCTGCTTCTTGTACTTTGTTGCCAAGGCATAGAGGAAGGTCTGGAAATAGTATCCGGCATGACCGTTGTCTCGCGTGAAGATGGCATTGAAGCTAGACGCCGTATTCTCGTGCGCACCGGTCTTGTAGTCCAGTATGCGCAGGTATGGGTTGCCCTTCTCGTCGCGCAGCATGTCCATTCGGTCAACACGGCCGCCGGTCAGTACCGACACCTTCTGCCCGTCCACATCCACGTCCATCTGCATGTTCACGTCCTCCTCCATGGCCTCCATCGTGATGGGGGCATGGCACTCGTCCCATCGGAGCAGGTTCATCAGGTATCGCTCCACTACGCCACGGATAAGTATGTTCTCGCCACGGAATTCTGTTATACCGGCATCTGCCTGGAACTGCTCGTCTATTATCTTCTGCAGGCGGCTGCCCTTGTCTGCGGTGTATGCCGAGAGGTTTTTCCTGGTGATGACTTTGCTCCCAGTGTGCGACATTATCTCCTTGTACACCCTCTCTGCCGAGTTGTGGAAGATGGTACCCATCAGTCGTGCGTCGATGCCATCCTCGGGATCGGGTTCCACGCGGATGCCGCACACGCTGGACAGGTAGAACTTCATGGGGCAATCCAGATAGCGGTTTATGCTTGAAGGGCTCAAGGGGCGTGCCTCGGGATTCGTGTTCAGGTCGTACTTCTCGTGCAAGGCCTGCATTACTGCATCGTCCTTGGGTATGGTGTCCAGCGAGGTGAACATGCACTCCTGTTCCGCCTCCAGGCGAAGGCAACGGATGGGTATGTCCGTCTCTGCCTGCAACTGGCGCAGGAAACGGCTCATCTCGTGCCGCACGTTGCCCGAGGAGTTCTCGTTGTAGATGAAAGTAACATGCTCTGCCCTTTGTATCAGACGGTAGAAGTAGTAGGCAAACACCGCTATGCGGTGCCTAACCGTGGTAAGTCCGAATCCCACCCTCAGCGTATAAGGTATCAGCGAGTTGTCCGCTCCGCTCTTGGGCAGGAAACCTTCGCCTACGTTCAGCATCAGCAGGTTGCGGAAGTCCAGGCAGCGCGTCTCCAGCACACCCATTACCTGCAAGCCCTGTGCAGGCTCTCCGTGGAAGGGTATGCTCTGGTTTCCTAGTATGCGGCGCAGAAGACGGCGCAGGGTGGTGGGATTCAGTTGCAGGGCAGGTTGGGTCTCCGTGGCAATGTCGTGGAATTGTCTCAATGCACGGTGTGTCTGGAAAAGGCTTTCTGCCATCAGCACATTATCAAAGAGTTTTTCGTCCTGCATCTTCCCTGCCAGCGACAATACTATGCCGGACAGATATGCCACCAGTGCCGGTATGTCCGAGGAGTCTATCCTTTGCTCCCATTGCACCTGCTCCATGAACTTGAAGTAGGGATGGTATTTCACCGTTCTCAGGAAGGGCAGACGGAACCTCTTTCTGCTTTCGTCCCAACCCTCCGTCTGCAATGCTATGAGTGCAAGCATCAGGCTGTAGATGGGTGTTCCCGTCAGGGAATAGCCCATGGTGATGTTCACGTCGGACGGGCTTTTTATATCTTTGTCTTTGGTTGTATCTTCTTCTTTATCAGGTATGGCGTGCAGTACGGGTTGAAGCTGCTGTTCATCGCACAGAACCAGAGCCGTCTCCCTCTCTTCCGAGGTGAGGTGTTGCTTCAGCCACTCGGGTATGTAGCGTGTGGCACTACTGTCTGTACTGGTGGAAACGAAAGTCATGCCTGCCTTGCGAAGCATGTTGCTGTATATCCCCGAGCGCGACAGGGCATTGGGGAAATGGAGCAGGTTTTCGCGTATGAAGTCGCCAGCCTCGAAGGCACGGTTTTCCAGATACATCACATCGTAGTCCCAATAGAAAAGCGCCTTGCCACGGTCGTGCAGGTAGGACATCAGTTTCTTCTCCGTTTCGCTGAGCATGTTGAAACCCACGAAGCAATACGTGGTATCATCGTCCAACTGGTGAAGCATTTCCTTGTTCTCCACCGCCATGCGCTCCAGTGCACCCTGGTAGGGCTGAGTACCCTCGGGCATGGAGTCCTTCAGTTGGTGATACAGTTGTGGCATTATGCTCCAAAGTTCGGAGAAACGTTCCTGCAGACGTGTCCTGTGCTCTGTCTGGAAACTTCCGAAGAACTGCTCCAGAGCCTCGCGCTGGTTGTCTGTCAGGAAGTCCAGGCTCTCCATATCGCCCAGTTCCTTGGCATTGAGGAAAAGCGCGTCGGCATTCACCAGATGCTTGTCTATGTCGTCGAAGTCGGAAATTATTATCTCTCCCCATCCCCAGAACATGTCCAGCGACTCCGCCTTTTCCCCCATCAGCACCTTATATATATTATATAGGGTGCACACGGCAGGTATGGGTTCCATTACGTTCTCTCCCACTATGCTCCCGAACAGTTCCCCTATGGTGGCATACTGCGGTGCCCACATGGGCCTGTCCGCCAGTGCCAGGAACTCCTCGTTCATGAACAGTCGTGCACGCTTGTTGGGGAACACCACCGCCACCTTGGTCATATCCTTGCCGAAACGTACCATCAGGTCCTTTGCCACGCTGGCCAGGAAGGTTGTTTCACTCCAGTTGTCTCTATTGCTTGTTTCCATTGTCTTGTCTCCTCTCTACACTTCTTCCGTTCTGCCCAGTTTCACGTACCACAGATATCCCTTCACCATGTGCCCAGGGTATAGTTTGCGGAGCAGTCGCATATAGTTGCTTACCTGTCCCTTGTAGTTGTCATACTCGTCGCCGAACTTATAGTCAATTACCGTTATCCGTCCGTCCTTCATGACTATGCGGTCTGGTCTTTGGTCACGTTTGTTTCTCTTGCGAGCCGTGGGGTCCAGTATCTCGCACTCGGCAAAGATGTGGTTCTCAGGATCGAACCACGAAGCCACCAGATCGTTGCTCTCGATCTGTTGCATATATTCACGCAGTTCGTCCGATTGCTCCTGTGTCAGCAATCCAGCCATCTGGTTTCTCTTCAGTATGCGCTCCACGTCCTGCGCATCCCTTATCTGCTCCATCACATGGTGGTACAGCACACCCAGCGAACGAGCCTCATCGCTCTGTCCAAACATATCCTTTGCCTCGTTGCTCTGTCGGAAGTTCAGGCGCGCCTTGTAGCTCTGCATCTTCACTATGTGCGCCTTGAAGTCGGGCTGCATGCGGTTGTCGCTTGCCTTCTCCTGCTTCACCGTGGTAACGGGCACACCCTCTTCGCCATGCCACACCCCGTTGGTGTAGTTGCCATTGGGGTTCAGACAATCGTTCAGCAGGTTGCCCACCTTCTGCGTCTCCACCACGCTCTTGCCGTTGTGCACGCCCCAGATGTACATGTTGCACGAAGCACGAGTCAGTGCCACGTATAGCGCGTTCAGTTCGTCCACACGGCTTTGCAGGTGTTCCTCCTCGTATCGCTCCTGGTAGTACGACATGGACATCACACCCGTCTTTGCCACCGGCATCCTGCCCAGTGTATTGTATTCCACGTGTCCGTTCTCCGCCTCGCACCATAGGGTGTCGCCCATGTCCTTTTCCAGGTTCCAGTCGCAATGCGGAAGCAGTACTGTGTGGAACTCCAGTCCCTTGGACTTGTGTATGGTCAGTATCCTTATACCCTCCTGCTTGCCCGAGGGAATGGCCTGCTTGCACATGACGTTGTCCCATTCGGCAAGGAAGGAATGCAGGTCGTTGGGGTTGTCCTTTAGGTAGTTTTGCACGGTATCCATGAACGCATAGTGGTAGGCCTCCTGCTCGGAGAGCACCTTCAGGTCGAGCCTGCGGTATAGTTCCTCCACCAGTTCGTACAGAGGCATCTGCTTTAGTCTCTGCCTCTCCTGCACCAGAAATTCGGGCAGCATGTCCAGAGCATTGGTGCGCATGATGCTGTCCATGGGCAGGTCCAGCCTCTTCACCCTCTGCATGTAGTGCATCAGGAACAGGTGGTAGGGCAGGGGCTTTGTCTCGTAGTTATCTATCAGCGTGCGCATGGCAGATATCAGTATCATCACTATGGAACTGTTGCCAAGCAGGTATGCCTCATCGCTGGCTATACGTATGCCCTCGGGGGCATGCTGGTCGAAATATTCCAGTATGGAGGTGGCATCGTTGTTTCTGCGAAGCAGTATGGCCATCTTTTCTTGCGGAAGCCCTGCCTCGTGTAGGGTGCATATCTGTTTGAGCATGTCCCCGTACATCCATTCCAGTTCCTCCTCGCTGGTCAGTATAGGGTGTCCGTTGTTCTTCGTACCCTTTATGCGCAATGTGGCACTCCAGAAACCCTTCGGGTCCTTGGCCTTGCTGGGCGAGGTCTTCTGCTCCACATCGGCGTATATGCCGTCCTGACCGCCTATATGGAATCTGGCATTCGGGGCAATGTTGTCCAACAGCAGTGCCGCCTGTGGAAAGAGGCGGTTGTTGAAGTCTATTATGCGGTGCTCGCTTCGGTAGTTGGTGTCCAGAGTTTCTGTCCTCGGGTTCCATGTGTCCATACTCTCGGCCAATCCGCTCAGCAGACTCCATTCTCCGCCACGCCAGCGGTAGATGCTCTGCTTTATGTCGCCCACTATCAGGTCTGTACCTCCCAGTGCCTGGTTCTCGAACAGAAGCACACGGAAGTTGTTCCATTGCAGACGGCTCGTATCCTGGAACTCGTCTATCATTATGTTCCTTAGCACAGTGCCTATCTTCTCAAACACGAAGGGGTTGTCCTGTCCGTCTATCAGGCGCGAGAGCAGGGTGGGGGTGCGCGACAGGGGGAATGTCTCCCTCTCCTCGTTTATGTCCCTCACTATTTCGTCTATCCTGGACAGGAGTTGCAACTGGTTGGTATAGTTCCTTGCCAGTTTGGCGGTATTGAACTTGCGCGTCAGTTCCTCCTGCTTGCTCAGGAACTTTTGGAACCTGTCGCTCAGGGCATTCATCAGCGAGCACGCCCCGGCATCGTCCTTGTACTTCTTCAGCAGCAGTGCGCTTCCGTCCACCAGGAATGCCTGGAAAGTTTTCCCCTTTGCCACGTCCTTGGGGTCCTTGTCGTCCAGCAGGTATTGCAGATAGGTGGCAGGTGCAGGTGCTTTTTTGCCCACCATTTCCGGTTGGCAGGTACTAAGCACGTCCTTCAGCATGCCCTGTGCCTGCACCTTTATCTGTTGCTGTGCCTCGTCCATCAGGCGCTTCATTTCTGTGCGGAACTCCCTCACCCTGTTGTAGTCCGAGATGATGTTGCGTTCCTCCGTGCTTCTCTGCAGGAAGTCCTCCTGGAAGATGCACTTTGCAAAGTCCTTTATGGCAGCCTGTATGTTCCAGCGTCCGTTCTCGTCCAGTTCGTCCGTCACGTACTGTACCACTATCTTTCTCAGCGCCTCGTCCAGGTCCAGCGAGTCTATCATGCGGTCAACGGCCAGTTCCAGCAGTTCCCCGTCCTTCAGGTCCACCTGCAGTTTCGAACTTTGTCCCAGTTCTCTTGCCAGCGACCTCAGTACGCTCTGGAAGAAACTGTCTATCGTCTCCACCCGGAAGTTGCTGTAGTCGTGCAGTATCATGGTCAGTGCCTCACCGCTTCGCTCTCGCAACTGCTCCACGCTCATGTCCGTGCCCTCGCCGTGGAGTTTCTCCATCAGTTTGACCACGTAGTCCTCGCTGCTGGGCAGGGCCTTCCATATTCCATAGAGATGCTGCAGAATGCGGTCCTTCATCTCCGCCGTTGCCTTGTTGGTGAATGTCACCGCCAGCGTATGCCTGTATTCCTCCTCGGCCTGTGGTCGCACCATCAGGTAGATGTACTCCACGGTCAGCGTAAACGTCTTGCCGCTACCTGCCGAAGCCTTGTATATGTTCAGTGTGGAATTCATGCCTATTATTTATTGTTTCTGCCCACAAAGATACTCTTTTCTTAGGAGAAAAGCAAACTGAAACTAAATAGAAATATCAATGCTGGGTTAATCAGATGGCCTTTGGTTCATCAAGCTAAAGCAGTCACCGTTCTCTATTTTGCAATTTCCGCCAAAAAGTTGTACCTTTGCACCCGTTTAAGGAAAAAGAAGAAAAGCAATGGCTGGATATTTAGTAGAAGACACAAGAAAGGTTACAACACACCGACTCATTGAGATGAAGCAGCAGGGCAAGAAGATTGCCATGCTTACGGCTTACGACTATACCATGGCGCAGATTGTGGACCAGGCAGGAATGGACATCATCCTGGTTGGCGACAGTGCCTCTAACGTGATGGCGGGAAACGTTACCACTCTGCCCATCAGCGTGGAGCAGATGATATACCATGCCAAGAGTGTGGTGCGTGGCGTTAGGCGCTCGCTGGTGGTGTGCGACATGCCCTTCGGTTCATATCAGATTGGCCGCACCGAGGGTGTTGCCAATGCCATCCGCATAATGAAGGAAACGCATGCCGACGCCTTGAAACTGGAGGGTGGGGTAGAGATTCTGGACACCGTGCGCGCCATCTTGGATGCTGGTATCCCTGTGATGGGACATCTGGGCCTCATGCCACAGAGCATCAACAAGTACGGCACCTATAGCGTTCGTGCCAAGGAGGATGCCGAGGCAGAGAAACTCATTGCCGATGCTCATGCTCTGGAGGAGGCCGGATGCTTTGCCCTGGTGCTGGAGAAGATTCCTGCTGCTCTGTGCCAGCGCGTGTGTCAGGAGCTGACCATCCCCGTCATAGGCATTGGTGCAGGTCCTGCCGACGGACAGGTTTTGGTAATACACGATATGCTGGGCATGAACCAGGGCTTCTCTCCCAAGTTTCTGCGTCGCTATGCCGACCTGTTCTCCATCATGACCGAAGCCATCGGCCAGTACATTACCGATGTGAAGACTGAGGACTTCCCCAACGAGGTAGAAAGGTATTAGAAACGGAAATCTGCGAATAAGCGAAATTTGCGAGTAAGCGAGTACAGAGTTAAGCTTGCTTAAACTGTGTTGAGCGGAAGCAAATTCGACAAAGTCAAAAGCAGAAGCACGGTAGGGACGCTGCGTGCAGCGTCCGAGAACTATAAATAAAGCGGACGCTGCACGCACTCCCCCAACGTCGCAATGGGGATTGCGACCCTCACGAGACACAGATTGACATCCCAGTCAATCTTCCAATGACCTCGTTCGCCCTACATTACCGAGCGTGAGCAGGTTCAACGTTGCGATTAAGCGAATTTATAATAAGTCTTATTATATTGAGCGTGAGCAACGAAGACGATAGTCAAGACCGCGAAGCGGGATTAAAACGGAAAACTGGACGAAGGCGATAACGATGACTAAAACAATCTACCCCCTCCGTCGCTTCGCTCCTCGTTCCGCCTGTCTCAAGGGGACAAGTAAAGGTGAAAACGGAAAACTCCTAGGTCTTCCTAGGCTTTCCTATGCCGTCCTATGCTCCCCATTTACTTTCTACCCCCGCAGGGGGGAGGGGGTGGATAAGAACGCTCACTCGCTCACCCGCTCCCCTAAAGCCCCAGACCTCTTGCCTCGGTCCTCCCGAGGACCGCCCCGAAAGAACCGGGAACTCTCACCTCGGTCCTCGTGAAGACAGGACCTGGCCCTCTGCACCTCTGTTTTACCTCCTCTTGCTTGGGCAAAGTTGCCTGTACGTTTTTCAGGCATATAATAAAAAGCTCCGGCAGATATTCGTCATGTTGACAATATCTGCCGGAGTTGTTTTGTACGTCAGAGTATTACTTTTTCTTGGGGCAGTTCTGCTTTTTCTCGCAGTTCTGCTTCTTTTCGCACTTCTGCATCTTCTTGCAGTTCTGCTTCTTCTCACAGTTCTGCTTCTTCTCGCAAGTTGCGCAGTCCTTCTTTTCGCACTTGTCCTTTTTCTCGCACTTCTGCTCACACTTCTGTTCGCACTTCTGCTTCTTGGGGCACTGTGCACCGGCTGCTACAGCCGAACCAAAGAAAATAGCCATCAGGGCTACCTTGAGTAATGTTTTCATAATTAGTGTTATTGTTATGGTTAGACTTTTACGAAAGAACCCCATGGTCAAATTTGGCTATGGGGTTCTATGGGGGCCGCACCGATGATGTGATGAAACTCCTTATGATAGGATTTGAGGGCCTGTTTCGCTTTTGTAATCCACCTGACCATAAAGGGGTGGCACGCCATTGGCGGACAGAGCTGGTCTCGGTTTCTTAATTTAACTGATGAGTATCCCGATCAATCCAGTGCGGCAATAATATATAATTTGTTTTACAGTATCGGATGTTATGTACAAAACCTCTGTTTTATTATCCTCGCATTGCAAAGATAACCATTTTATTTGTACTACGGAACACCTCCAGTATTATTTTTGCATGATTTAATCATTTCTTCGGTTTATTGTCTATTTTTGTTAAACCTGCGTTGCATTTTGCACAAAAATACCCGCAGCCTTGTCGAGGTTGCGGGTATCCCTATATTATATATATAAGGTGTATGCTGGATGCTTACTTTATCTTCTGCCAGTACAGGGTTGTGCCAATGCCCAAGATGGTGGCACGCAGCTTCAGCTTGTTCTTGCTTTCAAACTTGGCGGTAGCGTTTACCTTTATACCCTTTGTGGGGTCATAGATCTTTGCGCCGCTCCACTCCTTGTCCTCGGTGTCGAACTTCAGGCCACGAACCAGAATCACCTTGTCTATGTCCACATTGCGCAGAGCCTTGTCGGGGTTCTTCACGTCCTTGCGCTTCTTGCCTTCCTTGTCAAGGGGATTTTCCACCCAGAATACCTGGGCGTCGTATGTGCCCTGTGCATTTTTGGTAACTCGAACCTTGCTCTTGCTACCGCCACGGTCGGTGAGATACTCGCCAACGATGTTGTCGGCCTTGTCGTTCAAACCTTGTGCGAATGAGGGGCATACTGCCATCATTGCACAAATCAAAATCATAAGAATCTTCTTCATTTTTGTTACGTATTCTCAAAATCGTGTGCAAAGGTATGGAATATTTTGCACACTCACAACAAAAACGAGAAATAATTACTCCTTCAGTGCACTTTCCAGTCCTTGGTCGGCAGCCGTCATTAGTGCTATGTCGTATTTCAGCGGGTCCTCTTCCGACCATGTGCGGAATATGCGTGTCAATTCTGTGCATGCTTTCCAGTCGGCCTGTTTGCGTGTCAGGATAGATGCCGTCAGCCGGCATACGTGCACATCCATCACGGCATACAGTTCTCGCTGGTCTATGGACTTCCATATCCCCAGGTCGGGCTCTGCCTGCCTTGCCATCCATCTCAGGTACATGCATATCCTCTTGCATGCCGATGTGCCAGCAGTGCCCAGTCGTGCCGGCGAAAGCCATTGGCACAATGTGGCTATGATCTCCTCTATGCTCTTTCCCTGGAATATGTCTTCCAGGGTGGGGCATCCCGTATCTGTGGCGGCATCAAGCAATGCCTGGCGTATGTTTTCGCAAACCTCTATAAACTTGTCCCTGTTCAGTGTGCGGTACACGCATCCGTTCTTTGCATCCAGGTAACTGTTGCGATATCTGCCCTCCAGGATAAAGTCTGCCGGTTTCCATTGCATTTCATCCCTGAGCATCTTGCGTGCCGCCTGCTTTATGGCCTTGCGGTTACCCCAGGTAATCATTGCCACGAACAGGGCGCCAAGCTCTATATCCAGTTGCCTGTCGGTATGTTCCTTCAGTTCGTAGACCAGGCCACAGGGGTCTACACCGAGGAACGCCTCCTTGTTGAAGTGTTCCTTGTGCACCTGGTCCAACAGTTCTTTCGTTATCTTCATCCTTTTTTTTTGAAAGGGAAACTATCAGTTTGTCCCTGCCACCACCGTTACTACCGAGCGTGCTGGTATGGAGAGGCTGTTCAGGTCGTGCTCTCCTGTGTACTCCAGGTTCTTGTCTATGGAGGTTACATACACCTTGCCCTTTCGGCACTCATCCAGTCGTAGTTCCAGGGGAGCATCCTGTTCCGTGTAGTTGATGATTACGCTCACCACCTCCTTGCCGTCGGTAAACGAGGATACCATCAGCGATGTTGCGGCTTCTACATCGGAAACCTTCTGTCCCACAGGCTTCACGTCTATGCGCTTCATTCCCGGGCGGACGAAGAAACTGTAGTTTGCCGTTGTCCAGAACATCTTAGTGGGGGAGATGATGCCGTCATATTTCACCGTCTCTTGCTTCGAGTCCTTCATGGGCAAGAGCTGTATGGGTACGTCCTCGCCCAGTGATACTGCCGTCCACCATTGCCATGCCGAGGCATTGGCAAGTACCAGGTCGTTGTGTATTATGCGTGCCGTGTAAAGTCCCAGGTTTATGCTCTTTGTGGGAGACGAAGGCATGGTTATCTCCTCGTTCTTCTCCAGTATGCAGTATTCCGAAGCCCAGAACTTGGTATCGTGCCCGTTCTTAGAGATAGCCTCGTGCACCCTGTTGCGCATGTCCACCAGCAGTTCTGCTGGGTATGCCGTCCAATAGTCGTGTGCCGCCACACAGTTGTACAGGTTCTTCATGCCCAGCACACTGTATTTGCCATTCTCGTAGAACATGGAATGTATGATGTCGTCAGGCACCCGCTCGTTCTTGTCTATCTCGAAGAGGTACTTCATTTCGCCTATCTCGGGGATGATTATCTTGGTGTTCAGTTTCTCATCCTCTATGGCCTTGTCCAGTTCCTTCACCATTCGGAAGATGTCGGCCTTTGTGGCGAACGTACCCTCCTGGAACGAGTTTGAATGCCACTCGCCGTTGGGTTCGTTCAGAGGGCTGATGTAGTTCACCCCATATCCCTTCTTGCGGAAATGCTTGGCACATGACACGAGGAAACGGGCAAAGTCGTCAAACTTGTCCTCTCTCAGGTTCACGCACTTGCTGTCCGCCGCCACCGTGGCTCCGCTCCTTGTCATGAAGTATGGAGCAGAGTTCGTGAAGAACAGGAAGTTGTTCATTCCCCTCCGTCTGGCAGCCTCCATGAACCATCGTTGTCCTGCCTGTTTTGTGAAGTCCCATGTGCCGTTGGCAGAAAGGAAGCATTCCGTCCTGTTCCAGCTGTTGTCCACACCCTTTGTCTCACGGTTCTCGTAACTGCCTGCACCTATGTTCACACGCCAGTTGGTGAGAGCCATGCCCACGGGGTTGCCCTTCTCGTCGAACTCACGCTTGAACAGCAGGTCGGCTATCTGCTCCTTCTTCTCCTCGGGCCAGTACTTGCCTATGAAGTCGCATCTCCATGCATCCGAAGCGCTGAAGTTATCTATCACCTGGTAGGTCATGTCCTTGTCTATGACATAAACCCTTCTCTCCTCCGTGCCGGCTGTTGCGCTCATTGTCCACAACAGCATTGAAACCATGGCACATCCTATTTTACTTATCATAATCTTTCGTTTTATTAACGTTTTGCTTTTCCCTTTCTCCTTTAATCTCGCTTTGCGGTCTTGACTTTGCTCACGCTCGGCAGAATCAAGGTAGACTTGCCTCTGCTCTCGCTTATTCGCAAAGTTCCCCCAATCGCATCATGCATACTCCTGCGGATTGATTACCGAGTGTATGTTGTCTATATATTTGCCCAGGGGTATCATGTAGGGCTGGAAGACTATCAGGCGCTCGTCGAAGGGGGCGCTGTTTACCACTATGTCCTTGGTTATGTCTCCGTTGGCCCACACGTAGGTGATGATGCTCTTCAGGAAATCCTCCTGCTCGCTATTCAGCGTATTGTCCGACAGGTACTGGCTGAAGCACACCAGCGCCTCCTTCATGTCCACGCCCACCATGGTGCGGATGAAGGCCGCTACGTTGTCGCCATAGGGTTTGCCCAGGGTGAACTTGTTGTAATCCTCCCTGTTGCCCAGTTCCACCCACAGGATACGCTCCAGTTCGTCTATGTCGTGTGTGGTGAGTTGTTGCAGGTTCTGTATTTTCCTGAGCACGGGCAAGTCTCTGTTTTGTGCCAGGAAGTCCAGCACGCGCTGCTTGTAGGTGATGCGCGGAGACACTCCAGTTGTCTCGCCCTCGTCGGTAATCACATCCTTTATGTCCACCACAAACCATCGGCCCTTGCCCTCGCGCAGGAACTGCATCAGTTCGCGCAGTTCCTTGCGCACCTTCTCCAGCCAGCCAAGCGAGGCATTCTCCCATGCCGTGGCCGAGAGCACCTCCTTCAGAGTGTTCATCCTGCTCTGCACCTGGGGCAGGGTAGCCTTGGTCTCCACCAGCGTACCGGCCAGTGTACGTACCTTCTCTATCTTGCTGCTTGCATTGTACTCCTCGTCCACGAGTCCCAGTTGTATGCAGAGCATTATGGCATCAAACATCTTTGCCGTTACCTCGGCGGTGTTCTTGGGCAGCAGGGGGGCGATGTCCGTCTTCAGTGTCTGCACATCCACCAGCGAGAGCGAAAGCCATGCCTCGTCCGTCTTGAAGCGACTCACCTGCTCCCATCGTGTGCGTACCGAAATGTGCGTGTCCGACAATGTCGCCACCTGCTCCTTCAGCATGGACTTCAGTTCGTCGTGCAGGCCCCGTGCAAACTCGTCCTCCTGATACTGCTGGTGTTGCAGATGGAAGGCAATCTCGGCACGCAGGCCGAAGAGACGCTCCGTCAGCGAAACCGTAGTGGCGGCACTTTCGCCATTGTTCTTGTCCTCGAAGAACTCCAGGTTCCTGCACCAGTCAAAGATGTAGAAACCCTCCTTGTCCTTGCCCTCGCCGAAGAGGTCGGGCGACAGGCGTGTGCCACGCCCCTTCATCTGCTCATACTTTATGCGGCTCTTCACCGTCTTGAAGAACACCAGGTTCACTATGTCCGGCACGTCAATGCCCGTATCCAGCATATCCACCGACACGGCTATCTGCGGGTCGGCATCCCTCACCTCGAAGCGGTTTATCAGGTCCTGGGCATAGGTCACGTAGTTGTCTATCAGCACACAGAAGTCGGGCCCGTATTCGGGATACAGCCTGTAGAAGCGCTCCACTATCATTTCCGCATGCCTGTGGTTGTAGGCAAAGATTATCGTCTTGCCTATGCGCTCGCCATACTGCACCTTGATGCCGTTCTCCATCAGGTCCTGTAGCACGGCATCCACGGTGTCCTTGTTGTAGATGTAGTTGAATATCTCGTTGCTGTTTATGTCGCGCACATATCGCGGCTGTCCGTATTCAGCCCCCTCTTCCGCCACCATGCCCAGGGCAGGCTCCTCCAGAGCCTTCACCGCCTGTTCGTATTGCCAGACTTCCTCCAGTTGCTCCCTTTCCTTGGCAGAGAGGCTGTTGTACTTTATTCCCTCCTTCAGTATCATCGAGCCGCGCTTCAATCCCGTGTAGTTCACCAGGTAGCCCTCCGCTACGGCATCCTCCAGTTCGTAGGCATAGTTGGGCACGCCATGCTCCATCTCGAAGACATCGTAGGTGCTCCTGTCCACCTGGTCGCGCGGTGTGGCGGTAAGTCCCACCAGCATGGCATCGAAATAATGGAATATCGCCCCGTACTTGCCAAAGATGGAGCGGTGCGCCTCGTCCACGATAATCAGGTCGAAGCGTCCCACGGAGAAGGTCTTCTCGTCCGTGTCTATGCAGTTTATCATCGTCTGGTAGGTGGAGAACATGATTCGTGCCTGCATGTCGCGCTCCCCGGCCGAGGCATTGTCGCTCAGCACGCAGGTGGTGGTGTGGGGCAGGAGTTTCACAAAGTTCTTGTGCGCCTGGTTCACCAGGCTTGTGCGGTCGGCCAGGAACAGCACGTTCTTCACCCATCCGTTGCGCATGAGCACATCCACCAGCGATATGGATACACGAGTCTTTCCCGTACCCGTTGCCATCACCAGCAGGGCCCTGCGATGCATGCCGTTCAGGTGCTCGCACACCGCCTTGATGGCCATCTTCTGATAGTCGCGGTCGGTGATGTGGGGCTTCACGCTGAAGTCCGTTATGTCCTTGCGCTTGCGTTGCTGGATTATCCATTCCAGGTCGGCGGCGGTGTGGAAGGCATACAAGCGGCGCGGAGGATAGCCCAGGCCGTCTATCATGTAGGTCTCAAATCCGTTGGTGTAGTATATCACCGGCCTTGTGCCATACTGGCGTTCCAGGCAATCGGCATATAGTTCTGCCTGGTGCTTGCCCTTGGTGGGAGAAGCGGATGTGCGCTTTGCCTCCACCACGGCCAGAGGCTTGCCGTCGCCTCCGAAGAGCACATAGTCGGCATATCCCGTGTCGTGAGCATTGGGCATGCCCCTGAGTTCAACCTCTATGCACGCCTTCAGCGGTTCCACGGCACCTTCCGTTGACAATACCTGCCATCCTGCCTCGCGAAGCATCAGGTCTATGTACATCCTGCGTGTCTCCGCCTCGGATATGTCGCATGCCACCTGTGCCACGGATGTGGTGTCGTTCACGGCATGGGTGTCCGAGGATTGCACCAGTGCATCCGTAGAGGGTTGCACGCTCGGGGATGTTGTTATGAACGAGCGTTCAACGGAATTGGGCACCAGAGTCTTGTCGAACGGGCACACCTCGCTGACCACACGCAACTTCTGGAGTATGGCACCCACCACGTTGTAGAGGTTCAGCAGGCAGAAGAACGATTCGCGCTTGCCGGTGTCTCCGGCATGTGCGGCAATGTTGCCCACCTTGCGCACATAGTGCACCGCCATCATGGTGCGGTCGTCGCCGATGAACTCCCTGAAGGGCATGCCGTCCACCAGTTCGAAGAGCGAGGTTCGTTCGCTCACCTCTATGTTCTTCATCCTGTACAGAGCCCTCACCAGGTATTCCAGCGCCCTTCTTGCGCTGATGGCACTGATGTCGGGATTGCTGACTTGGTTCTCCTCGCATGCCGAGCAAAGGCGGTGCAGGTCGTGCAGTTCCAGGTCCTTTATGTAGTCAAAATTTCGCATAGACAATTACTCATTACTAACTACTCATTACTAATTAACCAAAGTAGTGTTGCATCCTTGCATTGAACAGGGTTTCGGTTTCGCTTATAGATTGCTTTATCAGTTCCTTCTGGCGCTCTATGGCTTCTATCTTGGAGGCGAATTGTTGTTGGAGGGGGAGGGGAGGGATGGGGATAAAGCGGTCCTTTATCATTGGTATTGTTAGTTGTGGTATGGCGCCTCCAGTGCTTTTTAGTTCAAGGTTATCAATGATATATTTAAGTGTAATAGGTAAAATGATGCTTGTTAATGGAGTAGCAACTATAAGTCTTATAATAGGATAAAATGGTGCTTGCCGAACCTCACAATATCCAATAGTCCCTCTTCCAGATATTGTCAGGCTTACATCTTCTACTTTCTTGATACATGTATATCCATATAAAGCGTTATCTCCTATTCCATTTGAATATATTGGTATATTGTATTCTTCAGTACGTATCTCGGAAAAGTATTCTTTAGGAACGTCTCCACCTGCAAATAATTTAATACACACCTCTCCCAACTTCTTCACCTCCCATCCCTTTTCATTAGTTACGGGGTCTCCAAACATATCATAGAATATAGATTGTGACAGTACATCGAGTTCTTTCAGTTGCTCGCGCTTCTTTTCTATAATGCCACTCAGCAAATCTAACTCGGATACAATCTGCTCTTGAACGGGGAGAGGAGGGACGGGGATGGTTGTATTATCAAAGTCTCCTTTCACTATATGCTTCATAGTAGCACCATGAGCGTTTTTTATCATGTCTTTTATTTTGGCTCCAATGGCGTACTTAAAGAAGAACTTATTAATATCAATTTTATTGAAAAGGACTTTAAATATGTGTTGATTTAGGTATGCCTTTCCTTGATTCCATTCGTATACTCCTAAACTTGCTGACCATGATATAAGTATATCCCCATTGTTTACGATATACTTGTCTGGGATATCTAATGAGCAATAATTAAATTCGGCATTAGGGTTGTTAAGGTTTTGGATTCTTATAATAGGTAAACCATCTTCTTGCCAATGCTCTGGTTTGAATGCGTATCCATTTATGTATGTAGCAATCTCTCCCAGTTTCTTTATCTCCCAACCTTGCTTCATATTGTCCTCTTTCATTATTTAAGCAGACTTAAAAATCTGTCCTTTATTCCTTGATTTTATGTCCTCGTATTGTCTGAGCCTTTTCCTCGTATTGTCAAGCCTCTCGCCTCACGACGCGTTGCCTCTCGCCTCACGACGCATAAATCAGTTGATGGTAATACATGTTGTTGTATAGTGTACTCCTTTGTTGCTTTTACTTGTTCATCCTCCAAGAACCTGTCTTGCGGCTGCCTTGAAGGTAACATCTTGGCTAATTACTCTTTACCAATTACTCACTAATCAAGAATTACGTTGGTTAATCAAGTTCACCACCACCTTCACCATCACGTCCTTTTCCTCGGTGCGGCTCTCTGCTATCATCAGTGTGAGAGCCACGAGGGTGTTGTCGGCAATGCGCTTGGTGCCGTCGGGGCGGTAGAGGATGCCGTTATTGTTGAGGAACCATAGGAACAGGGTGGCGGCAATGCGCTTGTTCCCATCGCTGAACGAGTGGTTCTTGGTGACGAGGTAGAGGAGCATGGCGGCCTTCTCCTCCACCGAGGGATACAGTTCCTCGCCTCCGAAGGTCTGGTATATCTGACCGATACTGCTCTTGAAGGAGTCATCCTTCTCGTTGCCAAACCACCGGCTGCCACCAAACTTGGCGTGCAGGCGGCGTATCTCGTCCATGGCATTGTCGTAGGTGGCATGGAAGGGCGAAGCGGGAGTGGTGGTGCGCTCAATGGCGAGGCACTCGTAGTCGTAGTTGTCCAGCGTGTCAAGGGCATAGGTGTAGTCGACCACCACATCAAAGAGAACCTGTCCGTCGGCCGTCTGGGTGATATCCTGGTTCTGCAGGGTGCGCCCCACCACCTGCACCAACTGGCGCAACTCGCCCAACTGGTCGCGACGCAAGCGGTCGTTCACGGCATACCCTTTGGTGAGGTATTCCTTGAGGATGCGGTTTGCCCATTGGCGGAACTTTACGCCGCGCTGGCTCTTTACTCGATAGCCTACGGAGATGATGACATCGAGGTTGTAGATTGCCGTTGGCTTATACTTGGAAAGAGTATTATGCAAAATTTGCATATTACTATCCTTCTCTAATTCTCCTTCTTTAAAAACATTAGCAATGTGACGCGCAATCACTGATTGGTCTTTATCAAAAAGGCATGCCATCTGTGCCTGTGTAAGCCACACGGTGTCGTTCTCCATGCGGACATCGACTTGCGTCTGCCCGTCCTCGGTCTGATAGATAAGTATCTCGTTATTCATTTCCATAATTCCTAATTCCTCATCATCTTCTTCAACTCGTCCATGGCGCTGAGTATCTCCTCCTCCAGTGCGGTGATGCGGCCTATTATCACTTCGGGGGCATCGTAGACGACTTGTTCGCGCTCCACTTCCTTGTACTTGTTGATGGAGAGGTCGTAGCCCTTTTCGCGAATCTCCTCCACGGGGACGAGGAAGGACTGCTCCTTGCGGGTGCGATTGGCCTCGGCAGGGAGGTTGTGGAAACGGGCAATGAGGTCGGGGATGTCGTTCTCGCTGACCTCGTTGCGCTTCTGGTCCAGAGAGTAGCCGTCGGCCTTCATGTCATAGAACCAGACATGGTCGGTGCCTCCGGCATTGGTCTTGGTGAAGATGAGGATGGCGGTGCTAACGCCAGCGTAGGGCAGGAACACGCCCGAGGGCATGGAGATGACGGCCTCCAGGCGGTGGTTGTCTATGAGTTCCTTGCGTATGGACTTGTGTCCGGTGCTATTGCCAAAGAGCACGCCGTCGGGCACGATGCTGGCACAACGGCCACCCGTCTGCAGCATGCGCACGAAGAGGGCCAGGAAGAGGAGTTCAGTCTTCTTGGTCTTGGTGATGGCAAGCAGGGACTTGCTCACCGCCTCGTTGTCCAGGCTGCCTGTGAAGGGTGGGTTGGCAAGGCAGAGGGTGTAGCGGTTCTCGTCGGTGTTGTCCGTAGAGAGGCTGTCGCGATAGGCTATGTCGGGATTGTCCACACCGTGGAGCATGAGGTTCATGGCACCTATGCGCAGCATGGTGGCATCGGTGTCGAAGCCGTGTAGCATGCCGCTCTTGTAGTGCTCGGAGTTCTCGCGCTTGAGCAGGTCGCCCTTGTAGTGCTGCTGGATGTACTTGGCGGCCTCCACGATGAAGCCGGCCGAACCCATGGCAGGGTCGCAGATGGTGTCCTTGATGGTGGGGCGCATGAGTTCCACCATCATGCGTATGATGTGGCGCGGAGTGCGGAACTGACCGTTGTTGCCCGAGGCAGCCATCTTGCCCAGGACATACTCGTAGACATCGCCCATGGTGTCGCGGTTGTTCATGTCCAGGGCATTGATGCCCTCCACTATCTTGGTGAGGGTGCGAGGACTCTGTATTAGGAAGGTGGCGTTTGCCATGAAGCGGCTATAGGCGCTTTCGCGTCCATCGCCCAAAGTCTTGATGAAGATGAACACGTCCTTGCTGATGGTGCGGTACATGGCCTCGGCCTCCATGTTGCGGAACACGCTCCAGCGCAGGGAGTCGTAGGGCACGTCGCGGTCCGTTTCGGGGTTGTGCCATGTGCCCTGCCGGAAGGTGGGGTCCTTCACCTCCACGCCCCAGGCATTGGCATTAGCCTCCTTGGTGCGCTGGGCATCGTCCAGCATCTTCATGAAGAAGAGGTAGGTCATCTGCTCCAGTATGGTGATGGAATTTGTTATGCCTCCCGTCCAGAATGTATCCCAGATGGAGTCTATGCGGTTCTTTATCTCGCCTGTTATCATGTGTACGGTATAATTATGGTTTACATGCGTAAAGTTACGAAATAATTGCCGAATAAAGGCAAGGCAAAGGGAAATATTGGCAGAAAGGGCGGAATGTTGCCCTGTCAGCACCCCTTTGCCACGGATATTAGGACGGGAAATAGTATCTTTGTCCCCGAATAATTATAAATAAGGTGTCTTTTCAGCAATGTAGTTGAAAGCCACGGTACAAGGGAGACAGAGTGAACGGAAAACGGAAAGTTGAAAGTTGAAAGTTGAAAGTTGAAAGCTGAAAGCTGAAAGGTGTAAACTATCCACCCCCTCCGCGCTCCGCGCTCGTCCCACCTGTCTCAGGGGGACAGTCAGTTACTACTGGCTAACGCAATCACCCACTTTCTCCCTCTGAGACAGGGGGAGTACCCCGCAGGGGGGGAGGGGGTGGATAAAACTCTCTGCGCACTCTTGTCGTAACGAAGTTTACGACCCCTCCAGCGCAAGCGTGAAATAGGTAATGGAATAAAACTTTGCGCTCTCTGCGCTCTTTGCGTGAAAAACAAAATCGCTCTTATCTCTTATCTCTTATCTCTTATCTCACGCAAAGGCCGCAAAGGCCGCAGAAATCCAAAGCAAACTGCGCTGCCGCTGGAGTAGTCGCTGGCTACGCGCGATAGAGAACGCAGAGGCGATACGAACGTAAGACTATCCACCCCCTCCGTCGCTATGCTCCTCGTCCCCCTGTCTCAGAGGGACAGTTAGTTACAACAGTTAACGCTATCACCCTGCCCAGCGTCGCACTGTGGGAGTGCTCCCCTCAGAGGGTACAGAATGACATTCAGTCATTCTTCTAAAGACCCTCTTCGCCTCCTGTCTCAGAGGGACAGTTAGTTACTACTGGTTAACGCAATCACCCACTTTCTCCCTCTGAGACAGGGGGAGTACACCGCAAGGGGGGAGGGGGTGGATTAACCCCTCTGCGCACTCTTGTCGTAACGAAGTTTACGACCCTCCAGCGCAAGCGTGAAACAAGAAAGGTAATAAATCTTTGCGCTCTCTGCGCTCTTTGCGTGAACCCCAAAATGCTAATGGAGCACGTGCTTTTAACAAAATAGACTAAGAACCAACAATATCAATGGAAAAGATGAAGAAAATACTTTTTGTATGCTTGGGCAATATATGCCGAAGTCCGATGGCAGAGTTTGTGATGAAGCGCCTGGTGGAAGAGGCTGGCAGGGCAGGGGAGTTTGAGATTGCCTCGGCGGCAACCAGTACGGAGGAACTGGGCAATCCCGTATATCCGCCAGCACGGCGCAAGATGGCAGAGCACGGCATAGATTGCAAGGGAAAGACGGCACGCCAGATAACGATGAGAGATTATGGGTACTACGACCTTATCATAGGCATGGACTCCAGCAACCTGCGCAACATGCACCGCTTCTTTGGCGGCGACCCCGAGGGGAAGATAAGCCTGCTCTTGGATTACACCTCTCGCCCCGGCGATGTTGCCGACCCATGGTACACTGGCAACTTCGACGCCACATGGCGCGATTGCATGGAAGGCTGTACGGGCTTGCTCAAGACGTTGTAGGGCATGGGCAGTGTTGTTTGAGACAATATGTCCGTGTCGTAAACTTCTGTTGTCGTGTCAACACTGCTCTGTTGTCGTGTCAACAAAAACAACCGCTACCGAGAGCGAGGGGGAACCTATCTATAAGGAAGGGGAGTGTCAATAGTCAAGGAGAATCTCTTTCACAACCTGTTGCATTCGGGGCAAATCTTCTTTAATTACCTCGAATACGATCTCCTCATCAACATTGGCATATTCGTGTGAAATGAAATTCCTCATATCATAGGCTGCCTGCCATGGGATATGGGGATAGTTGTCAAATGGACATTCCTTTTGCTTAAGGATTTTGCCTATCTGTTCGCCGATGGTTTGAAGGCGCATGACGCAAGAATCAAATCTCATCACATTGTCTGGCGACAGGAGAAATTCGTTGGCGGAATGTATATGCTCACACCTGCTGATAATAAGTTCGATAGACTCGGAAATTTGCTCAAGCCTGTCTTTCGTGGTAAAGTGTGAGTCCTTAGACATAGATAGCCTCGTTTTGTATGTTGGACTTCAAGGTTGGGCGGAGTGAGTCTCTGAAGCGGATTAAATCCACGTTGCAACCGAATAGTTTAACTAGATTCTCGCGCAGGTCATACATAAGGGACAGGGAGGGTTTTTCCAATTCCACCACAATGTCTATATCGCTATTCTCGTTATTCTCCATTCTTGCAACGGAACCGAATATTCCTATGCGAATAAGTCCATACTTCAAGCCAAAACTTTGCTTGAACTTGGTCAATCTGCTTTTGCAATCATCTAATTGGAGCATAACTCTGATGTGTTAGTTCTTGTTCAGTAGGGGCAAAGGTAGGATAAAAACGTCAAACATCCAAATCTTCGTTACTTTTTTTATTAGACAGATGTCTTTGTCCTCTGATACGCCAGGCGAGGGTCGCCGTTCTCCAGCAGGATGATGCCGCAATAGGTGAAACCGTACTTCTGCAAGAGGGCACGCATGGTGCGGTTGTCCTGGTGGGTGTCTATGCGGATGGTGTCGGTAAGGCTGAAGGCATACTCCAGAACCTGTTGCATGATGCCATGCACACCCGGTGCGGAGGCAACACGGTGGATGACATAGTAGGGACGGGAGTTGAGCCACTGGCCTTCGTAGATTTTGGCATACGTGGGGTCGGGACCTTCTATCAAGGCTAAGGTGGCAACGGGGCGCTCGCCGTCCGTAACCATGTAACTGACACCGTGGGCAATGTCGTGCTCAATCTGCTGGAGCGAGGGATGCCCGTTGGTCCATTGTGTGGTGTTGCCCTCGGAAATCATTTTCTGCCTTCCTTCCTCGATAAGGCCGAGGATGGAAGGCAGGTCGTGTATAGTGGATTTTCGTAAGGTCATATTACTTAATGAATCTCTTTGTGAGCCAACGGCGTACAGGTTCGTCCCAAAGTTTCAGACAGGCGTAGGCAAGTGTGATGTTTATGGCAAAGACCAGAATCACCACCTGCCATGTCTCGCCAAGGGTATAGAACTTGTTCTTGATGAGCCATGAATAGAACAGGTACATCACGGGATAGTGCACAATGTAGAGGGGGTAGGAGAGGTCGCCCAGGAATTTGCACACCTTGTGTGAAACCTGGCCAGCCATACTACCCGATGCAGCCAACCATACGATGAGGGGGAAGACAAGGACGATGCACGCGAGTTCGTAGGCGCTGTTCAGGCTGATGCCCTCGGCGCAGGAACAGAGGTCGGCAGGGATGTAAGGCACGGAGAAGAGGGCGAACAATACGGCTATGGAAATCCAGAATATGCCAGGCACGCGGACGGGTTTGAAGTTGCGTGCAATG
Source organism: Bacteroidaceae bacterium (assembly GCA_045612965.1). GTDB lineage: Bacteria > Bacteroidota > Bacteroidia > Bacteroidales > Bacteroidaceae > Physcousia. Next base: position 66,923 of record JAZLAC010000023.1, read on the forward strand.
AGCATGCCCAGGGTGAAGGGGAAGGTCATGCGGAGCAGACCTCCGAGGAAGTTGCCCCCGTCCAGTGTCCATCCTACACCAAGCATGTCGTAGCCCGACACATTGCCTATGGCAAACCATGCCCACAAGGTACCGCTTATGGCCACCAGACAGGCAAGGGCCTTGTTGGGCAGACGACGGATGAAGAGGGCATACATGATGTTGCCAAGGTATTCGAAGAAGAGCGACCAGCTGGGACCGTTCAGCGAATACATCTCGCCATTGCCACGCACATCGTATCCGGCACCGGGATAGGCAGGAAGGAGCAGCATGCCCATGAGCAGAGCCACCATGACCCACTGGATGGGAGTCTCTGTGCCATCCCAGCGTACACCGCCCTGAATGAGGAAGGTGGTCATACCTATGAGAGCACCGATGATAAGCATGGGATGGAGACGGATGAGTCGGCGCTTGAAGAAGTTGCCCATTGTCAGACCGTTTTTGCCGCCCTGCCAGCGGTCGTCATAGGCATAACTGATAACGAAACCCGAGAGCATGAAGAAGAAGTCCACTCCAAGGTGTCCGTGATTGAAGGTGTCTATGCCAGTGCCCTGTGCAAAGGCAAAGCCCTCGAACACATGGTACCACACCACCATCAGTGCGGCAGCACCACGAAGTCCGTCCAAGAGTTCATAATGAGGCTTGGTGTCGGCAAAGGAGGCCGAAGAAGCAATCCTCTCTGTTGTTTCTTTCATGTTCTATTATTCTTTAATGTTAAGTGAGTTTCATATCTGTACAAAAAGTCTTCTCTGTATCATGTAATACATCAGCAATCAGCTCTTTGACCGCATTTGATTTCTCTCATTTTCTATCAAATTCAATATATAATTATGATGTTTATTTACTTCATCTATCCACCAAATTTCTTCAGTCTCAGATGATTTCTTTTTCTTTTCATTAATTATGTTCATCATCAGCGCTTGTTTTAAGCTGTCGTACTCGGACTTTCCGTAATGCTCAGTCTTTGCTGATGGAGAATAATGTTTAAGTTCAGAATTCTTTGAACCACTAATCAGGCATAGGTTGCCTATATCGTGCAGATAATCGTCATCCATTCGTTGTCCTGTCAATGGGTTCTGAGGATAGAAATGTTCTATGGAAGTTCTGGATGTGAACTCAAACTTTGCAAACTCCGAATTCTTATCTTTATTCCATGCAGCCTTCCATATACAATAGTCTATGTAGTTGAATATGAACAGGTCGATATGTTCTGTGTATGTAGGAAATTTGATATTATTAACCAATTGAATATTTGCTTTTTCGAAGATAGCGTTATAATAAAAGTTCTCTTCATCGCGCTTGTCCGATAGGAATCTGCCGAACATATACTTCCGGGCTAATTCTTCAAGATAATCACCCAATCTCTGTCCCTCATTGTTCTGGTTGATATATCTGAGCACAGCACTTAGCCAATGTTTGTAGTTTTGGCTAGGCAGAGAGACGTGGAACATGGATTCAATCATTATCACACGTTTGTTTTCCTCAGCCTCTGGGTATGTATTATTATAACTAAAACTCTCTTTTTGCTTGGTAAGCGTCAGCAGGTTCAGTTTTTCATTTGCGGTGTCGTCCTTGAAGTCTCGTTTGATTACAAATTTATCAAACAAGAACCTTAGTTTCAGTAAATTAAGGATAAACTTGTCAGCAAAATCTTTCTCCTCTATATATTTGCTAAAAGTCTGTAATAGTCGTTTGTCGTCAAGAGGAATGTCTTCTTCTTTCATTACACGGAGAACGTGCAACAGGAAACCAGGGAATTTAATAACCGATTTAAATCGGTCGGCATCCCTTGTGGTTTCTGTTATTGAGATATTGCTATCAGCCTTGTAGACATCTTCAATAGAAAACTGCTCATTTTCCTGTACTTTGTTCGTTGATTGGTCTTTTTCGACTATTTCGTCAAGATTTTCCCAACTAAATGTATTCCATTCCTTTCCGAAGATAGTTTCGCGAATGTCCTTAGTGAAATTCATTGCTACGAATCTGTCCATGTCCGCACAGGCTTCCCAGATTTGGCCTATTAACCAATTCTTGTGAGGAGAGGCAGATGAAGAGCGCATTATCAGTGCTTTTAGTATTTCGTGTGTTTCCAGCTGTTCTCCACGACTGTTCATTATCTCGAAATAGTGATTCAGGTCTGTGTCGGCAGGCAGGATTACACGAGTTATCTTTACCTTCTCGAACAGGTATTCAAGAAAACCTTTTATTTCACCCATATTCACTATGCTTTCTATGCTTTGTTGTACATTATTGTACATTCGTCTGATAGCATAGTCCCTCAGTTCATCGTCGCGATTGTGGTCATATAGTGTAGAGAGTGTTATGCTGGATCGTTCGCGGTATTCGTATGAAATATTTACCTTCGTGAACCACGAGATATCCAAATCCTGCACATTTAGTTCATTCTTTATGGCACATAGTATGATATTCAGTGTGGTCAGGCGCTGTTGTCCGTCGACCGTTTCATACTCACCATTTGGTCGGCGGTGTGCCACTAAAGTTCCAATGTAGTAATTCCTGTCCTTGTTCTCCTTGAATTTATCCCAGACATCCTGTATTAGTTGACGCAGATGCGGTTCTTCCCAAGCATAGTTGCGTTGGTACATAGGTATGAGATACTGGTCCTTACTGAGCAACCCTTTTACGCTCAGCATTTGGCATATATTTGATTGCATTGTCATTGTTCAATGTATTTGTACTTGGTTAAAATGTCTACTAAACCATCCATATTTTGTTGTATGATACTGCTTTTTTTCAATGGTGGTACGAACCAGTTCTTTACTTCCGAGGGTGATGTTGCTCTGTGTAGCATTTTGAAGAAGCTGTTAGTATCTCGCGCTTGGTTATCCACGGTGGATAACTGTATCATTGTGTATGTGAGGCGTTTGCTATATGCCCAGGCCAGTATTTTGGGCACGGCAGTTTTGAAGCCATCGTCGGCAAACTTGTCGTAATAGAACACGATTGCGGCATTGAATAGTGTTCGTGTATACTGGTCTCCCGTTCTGTTGTATTGATAGATTGCCTCGCTGATTTCCTTAAAATCATTCTTCAGAAGTTGCTTTGCCTCTTTTTCCAAATTAGAGTAATAACGAATCATGTCAAAGAACAATGTGCCATTTATCGTCACCTGATCTATTTGGTGGGGAAATTCCATGTGCTGACGGTCTATTTTTCTGGATATGTCGTTGTTGTACAATTCGGCATAGCATTCCGCCATGGCGTAGATGCGTTGGTATGGCAGTATGTGTTTGCTATTCTTAGGACCCTTAAACACATGCACACGCTTCGATGTGAACTCCTTTCCCTCGTAACCGTTTATCCATCTCTTTATTCTGAATAGCAACAGGAACAGGTTGGACAATCTGCCTGCATCCAGACTCTCCCAGTCCTGGATGTTCTTTCTGTCAGTCTCTGTCATTTGCGGAATTTCGCGCAGATGATAGGCCTTCAAGAGATCATGAGGTTCCAGCTCTTTGCCTCGTGCATTTTGTGAATCAAAGAACTGGAATGCTTCCGAGATGTCATACAAAGTCACATTCACCACTTTGCATCCGTTCAGCAGAAACCTTACATGCTCTTTGGTAAACTCTGGTAGACGAAGGCGTATAGCGTTGATATTCTCCTTTAAGTGAACCTTCGATATGGATTCGTGAAATTGTCGTTTTTTCAGGAAATCACCTATTTTTATATCGCCTATAATCTTGCTATATTCCTCCTCCTTTTTTAGTTCGTTTAGCAGTAATATCAGTGTGATGCTTCGTTGCTGTCCGTCCACGATGTTCAGGTTCTTCCCATCGTAGTGCAAAACTATGGTTCCCAACCTATACTCTTTGCTTCCCTTCTCGGCAAAGGTTAGTATGTCGTTTATCAACAGGTTAACATCCTTTACATTCCACTTGTAGGGTCGTTGGTAGGGTGGTATCAGCAGTTTGTCATACTCCAAATCTCCCACCGATAAAATCTCTATCTTGGGTTCCTTATATTCAGATGTTTTCAACAGGGAATTCATTATATTGCTATAATCATCCTCTACCTGATGTGTGCAGCTAGGGGCTGTATCATCCTGGTGTGCTGGTGTTTCAGAAATTTGAGTCTTTTCCTCTGCATAGGTGTGCAGGACTACACCTTGCACCATATTTTGTGAATTTTGCAGAAAGCTAATGGTTGCTTGGTACAGCCTATCAAACAGGGAGGTAAAAGTCTCCACATCTTCCACCGTCTCGTCAATGGCCAAATACCCTCTATGCCGTCCCTCTGATCTATGCCATCTCATTGATCCTTCGGAATCCACCTCGGATGCAAGATGTTTTCTTATTCGATCGGACTCTTCCGGTTGTTCGTAATGCTCAAAATGCAACTCCCAATGTCCGTTGATGTATTCATAGTGAACGCTATGCGGCACTCCGAGGGAATGCACTTGTATGTAGCGATAACAGTGCCATGCACGTCCTATGTTAGAACTGATGGTGGCGTTGATGCCATTTTTCTCGAGGTGTTTCTGTAATACCTCTTCCAAGTAATCGTAAATAAGCAACATAAACCTTTATCTCTGTATATTAGTGCTAACAAAGATAAAGAAAATATTGAATAACTCATTCACTTACTACCATTTTTATCACAAACACAGGGAATATAATAAAGAACTTAACCTTCATGTACGGACCTAACTTCGTCAAAGTGTTATTTAGATTATGATTCTATGGTTGTTTCATCCTTAATTCTGTAACCCTTTAATCAATATTTTCTACATGTACTTGGGCAATGTTGCCCATGATTTGGACATATCAAGGAATTCACCTAACTTAGTGTTACAAAAAAGCCATGCAAATTCTTGATTGGCATGGCTAACATACAAATAAAATCAGAGAAACTCACTCTTTTGAAAGGGTGGTATATTTTCCATTATGGAGCATATTGATGTTCTTCTCTCACCACATTGGAACTCCGTTGCAAAAGGTTCGGTTGTCAATATGGCGAGATAATCAGGTCTACATCGTGCATATACTTGGGTGGAGGTTACTGCATGACAACGCTTTATTACAGGCCTTGTCAGTCAGCAAGTTTCTCCAATGCCTTGTCCAGTGCCAGCAGGTCTTCTTCTGTGGTGGCCCAACTGGTTACGAAGCGGCACAGGATGTTGCCATCGGGGAGTGGAGACCACACTTCAAAGGCGATGGACTTCATTAGTTGGTCCTTCTCCTGCGGTGTAAGGATGACAAACTGCTGGTTGGTGGGAGAATCGACTCCCATGCGCTTGCCGTGGGACAGGAATATGTCGCGCAGACGTTCTGCCATTTCGTTGGCATGACGTGCAACACGGAAATAGAGGTCGTCGGTAAAAAGGGTGTCGAACTGGAGACCAAGCATGCGGCCCTTGGCAAGGAGCGCTCCGTGGCGCTTGATGGTGGTGAAGAAGGCACGGGGAGCCTTGGTATTGGTGAAGACAACAGCTTCGCCGAACATGGCACCTACCTTTGTGCCGCCGATGTAGAAGGCATTTACGTGCTGGGCAAGCCACGGAAGGGTGACGTCCGATTGCGAAGAGGTGAGTCCGTAACCGAGGCGTGCTCCGTCGGCATATAGCAGGAGGTCATAGCGTCGGCACACGGCCAGAATGTCTTCTATTTCCTGGCGTGTGTAGAGCATACCCAATTCCGTAGGCATGGTGATGTACACCATACGGGGCAGTACCATGTGTGGATATGTCTCGTCGGCAAGGAAGGCCGACATGTACTTGTCTATTCCCTCGGCCGTGAGTTTGCTACCCTCGGAGGGGATTACCAGTACCTTGTGTCCGTAGGCTTCTATGGCACCGGATTCGTGCACGTTGATGTGTGCCGATTCAGCTGCAATGACACCTTCGCATCCGAGGAGCAGGGCATCGATTACAGTCTGGTTTGTCTGTGTGCCTCCGATGAGGAAGAATACTTCAGCCTGGGGCATGCCTATGGCTTGGCGTATCCTTGTCTTTGCGCTCTCGGTGTAGGGGTCGGAACCGTAGCCTGAGGTTTTGGTGTTGTTCTCGGCTACGAGACGTGAGAGGATTTCGGGTAGTGTCCCGTTGTTGTAGTCGCTTTCAAAGGAGGCTCTGTTCATAGTAGACATGTGGGTATGTGCGTTGTATCTGTTAGCCCTATCTGGGTGATTTTTCGTGTTGGGCACGTACACGGGAAAGGGTTTCGGGTGTCATTTGCAGGAACGATGCCACATAAACCATCGGTGCACGCAGAATTATTTCCGGTTTCTCGCGCAGGAGCCGTTCATAGCGTTCCTGGGCATTCTCGAAGCGTTGCGAGTCGGCATGGTGCTGGGAACTGATCAGGGCATGCTCCGTGATCTTGCGGTAGAGTATTCCCAGTTCGGGGCATGACTCGATGGTTTCCAGAAGTTTCTTTCTGGGCAGAGCATAGAGGTGTGTAGTCTCCAGGGCCTCTATGATGATTTGGCTGGGTACGTGCTTCAGAAGCGATTCAATGCACATGACTATGCGTCCTTCGAAGGAGAAGTGCTCCGTCACGTCCTTGCCGTTCTTGTAATAGTACTGTCGTACCATTCCCCTTTCCACGTAGTACATGCATGTACATTCCTCTCCCTCGCGCAGGACAATCTCTCCGCGCAGGTATTTCATTGGGGTGAGCAGACTTGCGAGTACCTCTATGCTATGAGGTTCCAGACGGCAATACCTGCGTGCAATCTCTCTTGCAACGTCTCTTCTGTGGTCCATGGTGTTTGATAGGTGTGTTGTGCTTTCTTTTATGGATGGTCTTCAGGGTGGGGCAAGGCTGAACCTTGCCCCGAGGAATTTCTTGTAAGGTTAGTCAAGTTTAAGTACGGCAAGGAAGGCTTTCTGGGGCACCTGCACGTTGCCGATCTGCTTCATGCGCTTCTTGCCCTTCTTCTGTTTCTCCAGCAGTTTGCGCTTACGGCTAACGTCGCCGCCGTAGCATTTTGCCAGCACGTCCTTGCGAAGCTGCTTCACGGTTTCGCGTGCAATGATCTTGGCTCCGATTGCAGCCTGAATGGCTATATCGTATTGCTGGCGGGGGAGGAGTTCCTTGAGTTTCTCACACATGCGGCGTCCGAAGGTTTCGGCATTGTCGAAGTGTGTCAGCGTGCTAAGCGCATCCACGGGTTCGCCGTTCAGAAGGATGTCCAGTTTCACAAGTTTTGAGGGACGGAAACCTGACTGATGGTAGTCGAACGAAGCATAACCCTTGGAAATGGACTTCAACTTGTCGTAGAAGTCAATCACTATCTCGCCAAGGGGCATGGCATACTGGAGCTCCACACGGTTGCCAGAAATGTAATCCTGCTTGAGGAGTTCGCCACGCTTGCCGAGACAGAGGGTCATGATATTGCCGATGTAGTCGGTGCGTGTAATCACAGTGGCATGGATGTATGGTTCCTCTATGCGTTCTATGAGAGTGGTTTCGGGCATGCCGGCAGGGTTGTGCACTTCCTTCACCTCTCCGTGCTTGTCGTACACCTGATAGCTTACGTTGGGTACGGTGGTGATAACGTCCATATTAAATTCCCTGTCCAGACGCTCCTGTACAATCTCCATGTGAAGAAGGCCGAGGAAACCGCATCTGAAGCCGAAGCCCAGAGCTACAGAACTTTCGGGTGTGAAGGTCAGCGAGGCATCGTTCAGCTGAAGTTTTTCCAGCGATGCACGAAGGTTCTCGAAGTCTTCCGTCTCAATGGGGTAGAGACCGGCAAACACCATGGGTTTAACTTCCTCGAAACCGGCAATGGCATCGGTGGCAGGCTTGGCTACGGTGGTGATGGTATCACCTACCTTGACCTCGGTGGCGGTCTTTATTCCGGAAACGATATATCCCACATCGCCGCAATGGAGTTCGTTGCGTGGAGACATGGTCATTTTCAGTACACCAATCTCGTCGGCCTTGTACTCGCGGTCGGTGTTCATGAATTTTACGATGTCGCCAGTCTTGATGCTGCCGTTAACTATCTTGAAGTAGGCGATGATGCCACGGAAGGAGTTGAACACGCTGTCGAAGATGAGTGCCTGCAGGGGAGCCTCTTCGTCGCCCTCGGGGTAGGGAACGCGTTCTACCACGGCACGCAATATCTCGGGTACGCCTTCACCGGTCTTTCCGCTTGCACGCAGGATTTCCTCACGCTTGCATCCAAGCAATTCTATGATTTCGTCCTCTACCTCGTCGGGCATGGCATTGGGCATGTCGCACTTGTTTATGACGGGGATAATCTCCAGGTCCTGCTCTATGGCCATGTAGAGGTTGCTGATTGTCTGCGCTTGCACGCCCTGTGTGGCATCCACCACGAGCAAGGCTCCCTCGCATGCGGCTATGGAACGTGACACTTCGTAGCTGAAGTCCACATGTCCTGGGGTATCGATGAGATTCAGTATGTAGCGTCCGTCCTCTATCTCGTCGCTGACGGGCAGGGGGCTTTCTCCTGCGCTGCGCTTATAATCGTATTCCATCTGTATGGCATGGCTCTTGATGGTGATGCCACGTTCCTGTTCCAGGTCCATGTCGTCCAGCATCTGTCCGTGTGTTGCCTTGATGGTTTCTGTGATTTCAAGAAGTCTGTCGGCCAGGGTGCTCTTTCCGTGGTCGATGTGTGCTATGATGCAAAAGTTGCGTATTCTTTTCATTCAGTGTCGGTATGTTCTATTCTGCTTTTCTTGGGTATCTATGGCGTGGCCCTTTTTAACCCACTTTACCCTGCCGACGGGATTTACTCTCATCGGCAGGGCTTATTATGTGCTTCTGTGTCCTTTCAGTTCATGTCTTTTATGAATAAAGGAAGCGTTTGATTGAGCGTTTCGGAGTCTTCTCGAACTCTTCGTCACGAAGGATGATTTCCGTTATCTGCTCGTATACAGGAAGTTGCGTGTTCAGCACCTTGCGGTTCTCTTCCATTTTCTCGACCAGAGCGCTTTGTGAGAGGTTCTCATTCTTCACGAGGTCGGGATCGGGATATACTAGACCATAGAGTTTGCTGTCGCGCTGAACCACTACACATTCCTGTACGTATGGCATGTTGTTCAGTTTGTCCTCAATCTCCTCGGGGTAGATGTTCTGTCCTGAAGGACCCAGCAACATGTTTTTGATTCTGCCCTTGATGAAGATGTTTCCGTAGCGGTCAATGATACCGAGATCGCCAGTGTGGTACCAACCGTTGCGCAGGGTTTCTTCTGTAGCTTCTGGATTCTTGTAGTATCCCAGCATAACGTTCTGTCCCTTTGCCAAAATCTCTCCGGGGATCTCATAGGGGTTCCGGCTGTCTATCTTGACCTGCATGCGCTTCACGGTCTTGCCACAACTGCCTGGCGCGAAGTCTTTCCAATCCTCACATGAGATGAGGGGGGCGCACTCTGTGGCTCCATAACCCACGGTATAGGGGAACCTTATGTCGTTAAGCAGTGTTTCCACTTCATGGTTCAATGCTGCACCACCGATGACCACCTCGTGGAAGTTTCCGCCAAAGGCATCCTTCAGGCCTTGGCATATCTTGTTCTTAATCTTGCGTCCGAGGATAGGGGTCTTCAGCAGCAGTTTTACTTTTGGGTCGCTGATTTTCTGCATCACGGCCTTGCGCACAACCTTTTCTATAATTAGAGGTACGCACACGATAGCCATGGGGCGTATGTCGGCCAGGGCCTTCAGCAGTATGCTGGGGGTGGGCATGCGGGTAAGGAAGTGTACGTGGATGCCACAGGTGAATTCATAGATGAACTCAAAGGACATGCCCAATGTATGCGCCAAGGGGAGCATGGAAAGGAGTGTGTCTCCGGGTTTGGCATTGGGGCCGATGAGTTCTATGGCGCACATGGTGTTGCCCACGATGGCACGGTAGGGGATCATTACACCCTTGGAATTGCTGGTTGTGCCTGAGGTGTAGTTGATGATGGCAAGTTCCTCGGGCTGGTCCTCGTGGTACTTTATGTCCTTGAGGCCGAAACTGGTAGGATATTTTTCGCCAAAACAACGGTTCAGGTTGTTAATAGTCTTTTCCAGTTCCTTGTTTTTTGCAGAAAGCAGTGCCCAGTCGTTCATCTGAATGATGCCTTCCAGTGCGGGCATTTCCTCGGCCTTGAGTTTCTTCCAGACGAGGTCGCCCACGAAGAGGATTTTAGCCTCGCTATGGTTTACGATGTGGTGTACCTGCTCAGGGTGAAACTCATGCAGGATAGGTACTGCCACGGCACCATAAGTCAGACTTGCCAGAAACGCTATTCCCCAGCGGCTCATGTTACGGCTGCAGAGGGCTATTTTATCGCCTTTCTTTACTCCACTTGCTTCAAAGACAATGTGCAATTTGGCAATCTCTTCGGCCACGTTGCAGTATTGGAAGGTGTGGTAACCGTAGTCAGTCAAAGAGGGCATGCTCCAAAACTTGCGCATGCTTTCCTCTATGTTCTTATTGAAGGATGGGTTTATGTTCATGTCTGTATATATATATGTCTTGATAGTATGTAGATGTAGCGTGTTGCAGGGAACTGTCTTTTATTATATTTCGGCATCCTTATAGAGGAAACGCTTGATGGAGCGCTTGGGTGTCTTTTCAAATTCCTGCTCCATGATGCGTATGCCACAGATTTGTTCATAGGCTGGAATCTGTGTGTTCAAGATCTTGCGGTTCTGCTCCATGGTTTCTTTCAGTTCCTCCTCGCTCATGTTCAGGGTCTTGGCCAGTTCCATGTCGGGATATACGAGTGCATAGAGTTTCTCTCCCTTCTGGATGACTACGCATTCCTGGACCATAGGCATACTGTTCAGTTTGTCCTCGATTTCCTCGGGGTAGATGTTTTGTCCGGAAGCACCAAGAAGCATGTTTTTGCTACGTCCCTTGATGAAGACGTTGCCTTCTGCGTCTATGATGCCCAGGTCTCCGGTGTGGTACCAGCCGTCTATCAGGGTCTCGGCAGTAGCCTCCTCGTTCTTGAAGTATCCGAGCATCACGTTATCGCCCTTGGCAAGAATCTCGCCGGGGATATTCTGGGGATCGCTGCTATCTATTTTCAGTGTCATACGTGGCACAGCCTTACCGCATGAACCCTTCTTAAAATCCTTCCAGTCTGCGTAGGCAAGAATGGGTGCACACTCTGTGGCACCATAACCCACGGTGTAGGGGAATTTTATGTCTTTCAGCAATGTCTCGATCTCTGCATTGATGGCGGCTCCACCCACTATGGCTTCGTAGAAACAACCTCCCAAAGCGTCCTTCAGACCCTGGCAAATCTTCTTTTTTACCATGTCACCAACTACTGGAAGTTTCATCATGAGGCGAATCTTGGGATCCTTGATCTTGGGTAGTATGCCTTTGCGCACGATTTTCTCAAGAATGAGGGGAACGCATACGATTACCTTGGGCTTCACGTCCTGGAAAGCCTTCAGCAGTACGGCGGGGGTGGGCATCTTAGTGAGGAAATGCACGTGCAGACCTCGTATGACCATGAAGAGGAACTCGAAGGCCATGCCATACATGTGTGCCATTGGAAGCATGGAAAGAATGCGCTCGCCTGGGAGGAGGGCATGTCCCATCTTCTCGTATCCGAACTCCATGTTGCTCCACAGGGCACGGTAGGGTATCATCACACCCTTAGAGTTGCTGGTTGTACCGGAGGTGTAGTTGATGATTGCCAGTTCCTCGCGCTCGTCTTTGTGGAAGGATATGTGCTCGGGTCGGAAACTGTCGGGATATTTCTCTCCAAAGAGACGGTTTATGTTGGCTCTTGTTTTGTCAAGTTTCTCGTTGCGTGAGAAGAGCACCTCGTAATCGTTGTTGCAGATTATACCCAACAGATTGGGCATTTCTTCGGCATTGATCTTTTTCCATACATTATCGCCAACGAAAAGCAGACGTGCCTCGGAGTGGTTCGTAATCTGGTGAATCTGCTCGGGGTGGAAGTCGTGTAGGATGGGTACTGCTACAGCGCCGTATGTGATGGTTGCCAGAAATGCGATGCCCCAGCGTGACTGGTTGCGACCGCACAGGGCAATCTTCTCGCCCTTCTTTATGCCCACCTGCTCAAAAATGATGTGCAGCTTCTCTATGTTGCGTGCAACATCTTTGTACAGAAATGTGGCTTCTCCGTAATCACTCAGCGAGTTGTTGTTCCAGTTGTTCCTTAGGCATTGTGCCAAGCCTTCATTAAAACTTTCTGGTAAAAACATAAGCCTTTAGTTTATTTAGGTACTTTTATTACTTTTTTCCAGGTGCAAAGATACATATAATTTGCACATTGCGCAAATCTTTGTGCACACAAAATGCACGTATAAGGCACTTTTTTGCTCAAATCACCCGTTCTGTGGGCAGTTTTGTGCTTATACCTTATTTAATTATTAGTAGTAAGATGAGAAACTTGCGGTAGCATGGCAGATGTTATGCTCCCTTCAGTTTGTGATACGAGCGTATGCCGTAGATGGTGATGAATAGAAAGCATATCAATGGCAATACGAAGGATACGTTAACGGCAGGATGACCGGAGATGCTGCCCATGTCGATAATCATACCCTGCATGGGCGGCATGAGTGCTCCGCCCACGATGGCCATAACCAGGAAGGCGGCACCGAGCGATGTATCCTTACTTTCCACGTTCTCCAGTGCAATGCCATAGATGGTTGGGAACATGAGCGACATGAAGGCCGAAATGCCAACGAGGCAATACAAACCGGGCATGCCAACGATGAGGATAGCACCTGCGGTACATATCATGGCTCCGATGCCGAAAAAGGTGAGGAGCATGCGAGAGTTGACATACTTCATGAGGAATGTGCTGATGAATCGGCTACAGAGGAACATGCTCATGGCGAATATATTGTAGTTCTGTGCCGTTGCCTTGTTGATGCCCAGGTTGTCGGCATACTGTATGATGAAGGTCCATACCATAATTTGTGCGGCAACATAGAAGATCTGTGCCAAAACGCCCTCGCGGTAGATGGTGTTGTTCCATAGACGTTTGAGGGTGGAACTGGCAGAATCCTGCTGGACATTTGCTGAGGTCTGTGGCATCTTCTTGATGGCGATGATGAAGAACATGATAAGAACTACGATTCCGAGCATCACATAGGGGTTGCGAATTTCTGCCAAGTCGTGCATTCTGATGTTAGCCTTCTCTGCCTCGCTGAGTGTGTGGAAAATGGTCTCTCCAACCTCGTTGCGACGATCGGACCACAGAGATGGCAAGACGATCAGTGATGCTACTGCCATGCCTGAGAGTGACCCCATGGGGTTGAAGGCCTGTGCCAGATTGAGTCGGCGTGTGGAGGTCTCCTTGCTTCCCAGAGAGAGAATGAAGGGATTGGCGGTTGTCTCGAGGAATGCCAGGCCGAAGGTTAGGATGTAGAGCGAGAGGCAGAAGAACATGAAGTTCTGCATGGATGCCGCTGGGATGAATAGGAATGCTCCAAGGGCATAAAGTCCTAATCCTAAGAGTATTCCGCTCTTATAACTGTACTTGCGGATGAAGAATGCAGCTGGCAGGGCCATGGTAGCATAACCGCCATAAAATGCGCATTGCACCCACGATGCCTGGAAGGCGGAGAGTTCCATCACTGTCTGGAAAGCTGCCACCATGGGGTTGGTGATGTCGTTGGCAAAGCCCCAGAGCGCAAAGAGCGAGGTGATGAGGATGAAGGTAATGAGATACTTCTTTTCAACAAGTTTTTCTTTCATGGTCGTAGTTCAGGTTTCAGGCATGTGCCATTTGTGTCGTTAATATAGATGGAAGATACGTTCCATCAATTGCCATTTCTCTGCCGAGGACATGCCTGCCTTTACTAACTGGAACTCGGCCATGTAGTCTTCCCATTCTGCCTGACGGGGCAGGGTGCCAAGGCGTGCCATGGCGGTGTCCCAATCGAAGTCTAGTGGTGTTTCTACAATCATGAACAGACGTGTGCCAAGGAGGTATATTTCCATCTCCAGAATGCCCACCTCGCGTATGCCGGCAGGGACTTCCTTCCAAATGTGTTCCTGGCTATGACGGCGACGATACTCTGCAATGAGTTCAGGATTGTCACGGAGGTCCAGTGTCTGGCAAAAGCGCTTTACGGGGCCTTGGTATTGTTGTACGGGATAACCGTCTTTGGGATTTTCCATATTATTATTGTTTGTTATGTTTGTTGGCAGGCATCAAGCCTTGTTAGGTTCAAAGATATTTGGTATTATGCTACGGCGTACCACTTCGCGAAGTTCGCTCATGTCGGTAATCTCTCCAGCTGCCATTGCCTGAACAAGGATATTGCCCATTGCCGTTGCTTCCACAGGACCTGCCCATACGGGAATGCCAAGTGCGTCGGCGGTAAACTGGTTGAGAAGACCGTTTTGCGAACCGCCGCCGATGATGTGCAGACGTTTGGGTTTCTCGGGCAGGATGTTGTCAACACCATCAATGGCTTCGCGATACTTGGTGGCGAGTGAGAGCAGTACGCACCGTACCATTTCTGCCTTTGTCTGTGGCACCTGCTGGTTGCTCAGAGTACAATAGTCGCAAATAGCCTTTTCCATGGATGCGGGATTCATGAACGAGGCATCAGCCACTGGAATGATGCTTGATATCTGTGCCTTGTCGGCGGCAGGGAGTATCTCGGCAAAAGTCTGTTCCTCGCCACGTTCTTTCCATTCTGCCATGAGGCGTTGCATAATCCAAAGTCCGGTGATGTTTTGCAGGAAGCGGATACGTCCGCCAACACCGCCTTCGTTGGTAAATTCAGCCTTGCGGGCTTCCTCGGTGAGTATGGGTTCGGGCAATTCAAAGCCAAGCAGAGACCATGTGCCGGAACTGAGGAATGCTGTTGCTCCGTCGCCTTCGATGGCTGGCACGGCGGCAACGGCAGAGGCGGTGTCGTGCGAACCTACGGCTATTACCTTCACGTTGCCAAGACCCGTTTCCTCGGCAATGTCCTTGCGCAATTTGCCACGCACGGTTCCTGGCATCACAATCTCACCAAAGATACGTTTGGGCAAACCAAGAGCCTCGATGGTTTCCCACGACCACTCTCTGCGCTTGGCGTCGAGAAGTTCGGAGGTAGAGGCTATGCAATACTCGTTGTTGGCCTTGCCTGTGAGGAAGTAACTGAAGAGGTCGGGCATGAATAGGAGATGCTCGGCTGTTTCAAGCTGGGCGGTACCCTTGATGCTAAGTAACTGTGCCAGGGTGTTGATTTCCATCACCTGAATGCCTGTGGTTGCATAATGTTCGGTGGGAGAGAGAGTCTTAAAGAGTTTCTCTGTCATACCGGCAGTACGTGCATCTCGATAGCATACGGGGTTGCCTATGAGTTGTCCGTCGCGGTCAATAAGTCCGAAGTCCACTCCCCATGTGTCCACACCGATGCTCTCTACCTGGTAGCCCTTAGACGCGGCTTTCTTCAAACCGGCCTTCATGTCCTCGAACAGGGCAGGGAAGTCCCAGTAGATATGCTCGCCCAAGCGCACCTGGCGGTTGCCGAAACGGTGTACTTCTTCCATGACGAGTTTGCCATCTTCGAGCCATCCGGCAATGACGCGTCCGCTACCTCCACCAAAGTCGGCGGCAAGATATACTTTGCTCATTTCGTGTCTTGTTTAAGTTGAAGTGAGAAGACAAAGGATGAACACATCCAACAAATCTCCTTGGATGGAAGAGTAGGGTGGGTGTCCTCATCCTTTGTCCTCGTTAGCTGGTTACTGTTGCAGGGGAGTCTTCTTGCCCAGAACGTAGATATCCAGGTCTTCAATCTCCTGTGGTGTGAGGACGGAGTAGTCGCCACCTGTCTGCACGATGATGCGGCATGCCATCTCGAAGAACATGGCACGCTCGAATGCCTGGTCAAAATCCTTGCCGCAAACCACCTGTCCGTGGTTGGTAAGCAGGATGGAGTTGTGGTCTTGCATGGCCTCCACTACTGCTTTAGCCAATTCCGGAGAACCTGGTCTAAGATAGGGAATTACGGGAATCTCACGACCTACGTGACAGGGAACCTCGGCAGTTACATTGAAGTTCTCCGGCTTCTTCTTCATGCAAGACACGGCTGTGGCATAGGGTGACTGGAAATGCAACACCACGTTTACGTCGGGACGTGCACGCAGAACGCCCAAGTGGAAACCGCTTTCCATGGATGGCTTCACTCCGTTGAGCACCTCACCGGTGGCAACCACACACTGAGACACCTTCTCTTTCTGGATGGTGGGCACCCATGAACCTGTGCCGGAAACAAGTGCCTCTTCGCCAATGCGCCAGGAAAGGTTGCCGCTACTGCAAACAGTTAGTCCGGCATCGCCCACACGGTGTGCCTGCTTGATGAATTCCTCTATATGAAGATTTGTAATCATGTCTTTTGTCTTTTATTATATAATAAGGTGTAATGTTTAGAAGTATTAGAGAACCTTCTCGTAGAGACCCAGGATGATGTCCTTGTTGACAAAGCGTGGATTGCCCGGTGTGCACACGTCGGCGGCGGCAGCTGTGGCAAGACGGTCGAGATCCTCGGCCTTGATGCCAAGCTCAGACAAATGTTGTGGAATACCGACACGTACCGACAATGCTTGCACAGCGTCGACTGCAGCCTGCGCAGCCTCTTCGGTGGTCATTTCTGGGCGATATACGTTCATCGCCTTAGCGATTTGTACATACTTGTCCAAAGCCGCAGGCATATTGTATGCCATCACGGTGGGCAGGAGCAAAGCGTTGGCTACGCCATGTGGGATATCGAAGATAGCGCCCAAGGGGTGAGCCATACCATGGACTACGCCCAGACCAACGTTGGAGAATGCCATACCAGCGATGTATTGTGCCACCGCCATACCATTACGCGCCTCAGCATTTTCAGGTTCGTTGACAGCTGTTTCAAGGTGGCGAGCGATCATTTCGATAGCTTTCAGTTCGAACATATCACTCATTTCCCAGGCGCCCTTAGTGATCAGCCCCTCGATGGCATGAGTCAGTGCGTCGAGACCAGTCGCAGCAGTCAGGCTCTTTGGCAGAGTGTACATCAGCTCAGCATCTACGATAGCCATCACTGGGATATCGTTGGGGTCGACACAGACCATTTTCTTCGCGTTTTCTTCGTCTGTGATGACATAGTTGATAGTCACTTCGGCAGCAGTACCTGCAGTCGTAGGCAGTGCGATGATGGGCACAGACTTTTGCTTAGTATCTGCTACACCTTCCAA
>JAZLAC010000024.1:0-22683 GCA_045612965.1 Bacteroidaceae bacterium
CCATTAAAGGTTTCGTGCAAGTCGAAATATAGATTAAGGGAAACAGCCGAATCTAACGATTCAAAATCCTCGTTCCATTCCAAGTCACCACAATAGTCATACGTATACAAAACAAATTCATCCATGCCCAATTCGTGCAAATGATCTTTTATTTTGTTGGCACATTCATCTATTTTATTCGTGGCAGCAGTGGTGTTTCCCGTGCTTTCTTCTACGATTGCTTCTTCCTCTTGCTCCTGCTCTGCTTTGATTTCGGTGAGTGGAGCAGTGATTCCCATTGCCAAAAACAGTACTGTATACTTACCTATAACCGCTCCGGGCACAAGAATCTCTTCCAGAGATTTTGCCTGTTTGAATGCATCAGGAGAAAAAGTAACATTTTCTGAAAGGATTACCAGACGTTTCAACCCGGGACCGAAGGCACGGGCACCAACCTCAAGAAGTGTTGAAGGCAATGTAAGTTCTGCCAGCGACTCGCAATCACGGAAAGCAGTTTCTTTGATAACCTCCAAACCTTCGGGAAGAGCAATGCCGGTCAGGTTCTTGCATCCGGCAAAGGCGCTCTGCCCAATGGCTCTTAGACTATTCGGGAGAGTAACAGTACTCAACTTTGCATCGAAGAAGGCGCGGTCACCGATGATTGCTACACCATCCTTCACCTCATACTCATTCAATTCTCTTTTACGCAACGCCAAGAAACGATTGTCCTTGTATGCTCCGCCTTGACTGTCTTTTTCGCCAGTCTCAAAAATTCCGACTTGTGTGTTGTATTCCATAATATTTATGTTTTTTTTAGTTTGTTCTATTCAGTGAATGCTTTTCACTCAGGGATGTACAAATCAGGATGCTGGCGGTTATTTTCTGACTACCTTCGTTGTTTCCTTGCATTTGATTGCACACTTAGCGAGGTAAAGTTAACCATTTATTTCCAAAGCACCAAACATACATGCTCCGGAGTTGCTAACGGGTCTCTCCTTTTCTTCCTTTCACCTGTTACCTTATATAATATAGTCACGCAAGGCGAAAAATTCAATATTTGGGGCAAGTTTTTTCTTTGGCAACGGATAGCACGGGATTTATACAGTTTTTCTTACCATTAAATTAGTAGTAAATCAAAAGATTAGACAACACACACACTCTCTTTGATAAAAACTGCTGTTTTTTTAAGGCAGTTTTCACCTGAAACTGCTGTTTTTTTAAGGCAGTTTTGCTATATTTGCAGCATCAAATGAATTTATAACATGAGAACGCTTGTAGCAAGGTACCGAAATATCCTTAAAAATGTAGACACCAGTTATGTCCGCAACATACATAGTACCATCCCTTGGAATGACCGCTTGATTGCCATTTTGGGTGCCAGAGGGGTAGGAAAAACAACGCTGGTATTACAGCATATCAAACTCTATGAAGATGTTGATACGACACTATTCGTATATGCTGATGACCTTTGGTTTTCTACCCATTCACTGGTAACACTTGCCGAGATATTCTATACGAATGGGGGGCGTGCACTATATATTGACGAGATACACAAATACAAGAATTGGTCGCAAGAGATAAAGAACATCTACGACCAATACCCTGACCTGAAGGTGCGCTACACAGGCTCTTCGATACTTGACCTGCAAAAGGGCACTCATGACCTCAGCCGTAGGGTGCTCGAATTCCAAATGCATGGCCTATCGTTCAGGGAGTATGTAGCCCTACGCTATGGTGCAGATATCCCCATCCACACCTTAGAGCAAGTGTTGGCTAATAAGATAGAGTTTCCCTACACAGACTATCGCCCTGTGGCACTCTTCAAAGAATATCTTCGTCAGGGCTACTATCCCTACTTCAAGGAACCTGGATATGAACTACGCTTAACAAAGACCATCAATGCCATCCTCGAAGTAGACATCCCTAAGTTTGCTGAGCTCTCCATCTCTGCATCCGAAAAGCTGAAAACGTTGCTCTACATCGTTGCACAGAGCGTACCGTTCAAACCCAACTATTCGAAGATTGCCCGCGATCTTGACATGCACCGCAACGCAGTATCAGACCTTATGGTGTGGCTCGACAAGGCCGACCTTATCAATATCCTACGCGACGATGTAGAGGGCTACAAACTATTGGGAAAGGTCAACAAGATCTATCTTAACAATCCGAATCTGGCTTATGCACTCTCCGATGACGAACCTAACATCGGTAATATCAGAGAGACGATATTCCTTGCTTGGCTACGAGCTACGCATAAGGTAACCGCATCAAGTGTGTCGGACTTCAAGGTGGGCAAGTATACCTTCGAAGTGGGTGGCAAGAAGAAGGGACAACACCAAATCAAAGATGTCGAGCATGCCTATGTGGTCAAAGACGACATCGAGTATGGTCACTTGAACGAGGTGCCCCTTTGGGCATTCGGATTGCTGTATTAACAACGCGCGAATCATCCGTTCCAGCCGTTGAAATTGTTACTATTAAAAAATGACACACCCAGAAGCAGGCGCTCCGGGGTGTTTGTCGTGGTGGAGTTCTGAGGCAACCGCACCTTTCCTGACGACCCCGAGGATACCGCCTTACATACCCACGCCAGTTTTCTCGCAGGAAAACTCCAGTTTTCTCACGAGGAAACTCCAGTACTCTCGTGGGAGTACTGCCCCATCGTCCTGATGAATGTCTAAGAGACTAATGTCAGTCAGGGAACATCACTTAGGCATCTGCGTTGGTCTCCATGAAACCGTATCCCGGTGCAGCAAAATCCGCAATGTCGTTTTCGCCGATGCCCTTGTTGCCATCCAGCTGCCTGCTGATGACCTGTGCCATGCGCAGCGCCACCAGCAGCCTGTTGTCCCCGAAGTTGACGAGTTGTGCAGAGGGCCGCAGCACGAATATATTGCCCTGCAAGCCCTCGCGCTGCAGACGATATGCCACGTTCTTCTTCAGCAAGGGGTAGCGTACCGACTGTGGCGTGCACACCATGCCAAACTGGCCGGCCGCCATCGTGGCAAGCGCCTCGTAGAGCGACTTGTACGGGGCAGTATCCTTGACCGTCTGCCCGGAGCCGTCGTTCAGTGCCGAGGCAAAGTGGAGGTCGAAGGCATTCTCGTCGTTCTTCAGATGGTCGGCAAGGATGATTACCCACGAATCCCGAGCACCGGCCAAGGCATGGATGTCGGCAAGATACTCCGCACGCATGTGCTCCTTCCTGTCCAGCACCTTCAGCTCTTCCCTGTTCCTCTTGTCATATTCTGCACGTGTACGCTTGTTGCAGAGCGGTTCGTCGGACATGTTGTAGAAGGAATCCAGTTCGTCAGCATCAGCCTCGACGCTCTTGCACACATAGTTGAAGCCGCCCAGTTTTGCCAGATAGTAGCCATACCATCCTATGCCCAAGTCGGAATATCCCGTAGGGCACACTATGGTAACCTTGGAACCACGGCCTATACAGCATCCATAAGAACGGTTCTTGGGGAACATCTCCACCACGAACAGGTCGTCGGCGGTATTCTCTGTGGCCTCGGCCAGGTTCTTCAGGCAGAGGTCGGGATACTTGCGGCACACCTCGAAGATGTCCTTCATGTCCATACCCTGGCGCACCTGAAGGCGAGCCGCAGAAATGCGCTGAGGCACAAAGTTGAGGCGCGACAATGCCTCGCCGCCCTTGTCGGGCAGGGAGTTCAGATAGGTGCGCAATGACTTGTTAGCCCCACGGCGGAAGGCCTTGCGAACGCGGCGGTAGTACTCGTCCAGTTCCTTCTCACGCTTGTTCTCGTCCATTGCCTCCATCAGGCCCGAACCTATCAGACCCGCCGGCACGGCAAAGATGGCAATGCCCAGCACACCCACCAGCGTACCCACCACCTTGCCCACAACAGTCACTGGAGCTGACACTATGTCGGCAGGGTCCTCCACATACTTCACGAAGGTCCACACCAGTGCATCCCAGAACGTATATCCGTCATTGGTCGTGCTCTCGGCAAGGAACAGTACTACGGCAAAGCAAACGGTAACTACAACCAGCAGTTTTACGGACACCCATATTTCATGGCTGGTGGCACGGTACGCCCTGCCAAAGAGATTAAAGTCAGAAAGCATCTTCAGTTTCATTCCTCTATGCATCTTGTCTTGTCCATCTGCTTCCCTTATGGAAGTATTCTTATAGTATATCAGTCAATGTAAACTAACTTTGTAAAGTAATACATATCACATGACTTCACTATGGATTCAATACACCTGGGAATCACAACCTCTTTCAATTTTGGGCAAGCAAAAGCCCTGTTGCCAATCTCCTTCAACGTTGATGGCAAGGTAATGGATTTCAATGAAGAACAACTATCAAATGCCTTGCTTCCTATAGACACGACGCCCTCAGGAATAATCAATTCCGACAAATTTATGCTGTAGGCAAAAACCTCGTCACCAATCTCCCTTAATGTTGATGGCAAGGTAATTGATTTCAATGACTTACACATCTCAAATGCCTTGCTTCCTATAGACACGACACCTTCAGGAATAATCACTTCCGATAAATTATCGCAGGACCTAAAAGCCTCGTCACCAATCTCCCTTAATGTTGATGGCAAGGTAATTGATTTCAATGAAGAACAATAGCTAAATGCCTCGCTTCCTATAGACACGACACCTTCAGGAATAATCAATTCCGATAAATTCTTGCAGGACTCAAAAGCCTCGTCACCAATCTCCTTTAATGTTGATGGCAAGGTAATTGATTTCAATGAAGAACAACCATAAAATGCCTTACTTCCTATAGACACGACGCCCTCAGGAATAATCAATTCCGACAAATTTGAGCTGTAGACAAAAACCTCGTCACCAATTATTCGCGTGCCTTCTGCCACATGAAGAGAGGTAATTGATCTATCCCTTATACGAAGCAGTTTATTAAATAGATATTCAGCACCCTGTTCATCCACCAGTCCATGTTCCGAGGAACTTACCTTGGTGGAGTAGTCATCTGCATGTTCTGTCCAATAGAGTTCATCTGCTTTCTTTATTTCCTCCGCGACATCTTCATCACCCAATTCGTGGGCCTTAAGGAACCACGCCATGGCATCCTTTGAGGATTTTTCCACTCCGGGTCTGCCATTAAGATAGATGTCGCCTAAATTGTAGCATGCAGTGGGGTCGTTCATTTCTGCCGCCTTGAGCCATAATCTCAATGCCTCCTGATAATCAGGTTCCACTCCAACACCGTCATCGTAGCAGCAGCCTAACTGACACATCGCGACTGCATCATTACGTTCTACAGCCTTGCGGAAGGATTTAACTGCTTTCTCATAATCTTCCAACTGATAATAGCACTCACCCAACAAACACGCAGAATTTTTATAGTTCTTCCCTGCTGCCTTGGCAAACCATTTTGCTGCTTCTTCATAATCCTGGACCACTTCATCGCCATTGTAGTATATCCGGCCCAGATTGTAATATGCGGTTTCCTCGCCGAAAGCGGCTGCTATGCGCCACCATCTGATGGCTTCAATACAATCTTTCCTCACGCCTTCACCTTGCCAATAACATTCGCCCAAACAGCAACAAGCAGCAGGGTGACACAAATCTGCCGCCTTCTGGAGCAGGTCTATCTTAGCCTTGCCACTCAATTTCAGTGCCTGTCTATAATACTCGTTTGAGACGTCATCCAGGCCGTTCTTGGAGCGGAACATTTCCAGTTCGCATATCTCGCTGGCATCAAGTTCTCCATCCTCGTATGCCTTTTTGAAGAGCGCCATGAACCTTTCCTTATTCTCCTGGATCATTTCCAGCTCGTTCTTCTGAGAATAATAGATGTTTTTGGTATTGCTGATGTTCAATCCTCCGCTGATGGCATTGCCATCACCAATGACAACACTCTCGTTACCCATAGCACCCAAAACATCGGCATTACACGAAGCATTCACCGTGTTGGAGATATTCACGTTGCCATTGATGGCATTAGCGTCGCCGATACTGATGGAAACGGAAGCCTGGTTCTGTTCTACGAGTTTCGTTCCACACTCGGGACAGAACTTGCCCTCCCTTTCAACTCCGCAGTTAGGGCAAATCTTCACTACACGCTCAATGAGCTTGGTTCCGCACTCGGGACAAAACTTTCCCTCGTACTCTTGCTTGCATTCTGGACAATACATAATCTGTCTGTCTTATATTATACCTTATTTATATTATATCTTATTTATGATTTGCGGATGCCATGATAATGAATGGGCAACACTCCTGCAGACGGTCAGGGATGAACCCGGCCGAGCAGCGTCCTGGTCACAAATTCCTCAATATATTCTTTATTACCACCTCCGGGTGCCTGAACCAGTCTATTGCCCACACCCTCATCAACCGCCAGCCCAGCATGTTCAGCACCACAGGCTGCACGACTTCCCGGTCGCGGACCGTCTTCAGGTTCCTGTATCCCTCACCATCGCACACAATGCCCAACTTGTAGCACTGAGGGTTCCGGGGGTCAACCACACCCAAGTCTATTTTAAATGCAGAAGAACCTATGCCGGTCCTTACCTCATAGCCGTTTTGTCTGAGTTTGTCAGCAATGGATTGTACCATGAGCGACACTCCTGCACCATCCTCTTGCCCAGGCGCAAGGCAAGTGCCCTGCTGTGCAAACTGCAGGAAGCGCTTCAGGCCCAGGACACCCTCGGCCTGCGTGCGGCGTTCGTCTATCTGCTCGGGGCGCAGGGTGGAGAACACCTTCATCTCATAGCGTGCACGGGACACCGCCACATTGAGGCGGCGCTCGCCCCCGGCCTTGTTAAGCGGACCAAAGTTCATGGACACCCGTCCCTCCTGGTCGGGGCCATACCCCACGGAGAAGAGTATCACATCGCGTTCGTCGCCCTGCACATTCTCCAGGTTCTTCACAAAGAGCGGTTCGTGGCTGAGCCTGTCGGCATGCTCCAGGTGCGGATATTTGGACATCTGCTCCGCCAGCACATCCTCTATCAGGTCGCTCTGCTGCTTTGAGAATGCCACTATGCCGATGCTCCGTTCGGGCTGCTCCTGCATGCGGCGTATCACCTCGGCGGCTATGGCCTCGGCCTCGGCACGGTTGGTGCGCGTCTTGCCATAGTCGTAGAAGCCCTCCACATGCTGCCAGGTGACGTGCGACACCATATCGTCGGCCGAGGGGAAGGTAACCAGACGGTTGTCGTAATAGTTTTTGTTGCTGAATGCTATCAGGCTCTCGTGCTTCGAGCGGTAGTGCCAGCCCAGATAGCGGGTGGGCATGGAAAGCGAGATGCAGTCGTCAAGGATGCTCTCCAGGTCGTCCATGTCGGCCGTCTCCTCGTCCGTACTGCTCACGGCAAAGAAACTGGTTGGCGGCATCTGCTTGGGGTCGCCAACGATGACGGCCGCCCTTGCACGTGCCAGGGAGCCTATGGCCTCGCTCGTGGGCATCTGGCTTGCCTCGTCGAAGACCACCAGGTCGAACTTGGGTGCATCCACGTCGAGGTATTGCGCCACGCTCAGCGGGCTCATCAGCATCACGGGGCACAGGCTGGGCATCAGGTGCGGCATCTGGTCGATGATGCTGCGTATGCTTGCACCGCGCCCCTTGCTGGCAATGCGCTTGCGCAGCAGGGTCAGTTCGCTGCTCAACGCGGCATCGCGTGTATCAAGCGGGATTCCTGCCGAAACCCTGGCCACCAGTTCCTGGCGTGTCAGCTGCTGGAAATCACGCACAAGCCGGGTATAGCGGCTGATAAGATTTTCAAACATCAGTCCGTCAAACTCCTTCAGCGTGGGGTCGGCTGTGATGATCTCCTGTGCCTTGCCCTGGTAGTAGGCAGCCATAAAACTGTCGCATATAGCATCCACGGGCACTCCAGCGGCATATTGCTTCACCGCCTCGGCCAGTCCGCTTCCCTCCAGGTCGTGCAGCATATCGGCATAACGCTGCCACTGGGGCAGGAGGTCCATATTGCTGCTCCATCGCTCCACGGCGGTGGCAAGAGCCTCTATGTCGTCAAGCAGAGAGGCATCCACCTGGGCCACGGCCATAAACTTCTTCCATTTATAGTCGCTCTCCAGATACTGGCGTGTGGTGCGTGCCATGTAGCCTATCTTCTGGTTGCGCGCCATCTGCTGCTTCACGCCGGCAACGGTCTGCGCCAATGTGGGCAGGTGCCTGTCCACCGTGTCGGCCGTCAGGAGCGGTGACACATAGGCGCCCTTCTCCTCTGGCTTTCTCTTGGGCAGCATGCCCCTAAGCGGATGCTCGCACAATGGCATGCCCAGCATGGTCTCTACGGAGTGCAGTTGCAAAATCTTGTCGCGCAGGGCATGTGCATGCTTGTCCGAGAGTCTTTCCATCACCTTGGCGTCCACCGCCATAGGTGCGGCATTGACCGACATGAAACGCTCTATGCAGTCGCTGAGCGACAGGCCGCTTTGCTCCTGTCTGCGGTGCAGGGCCTCCACATAGCCTATAAGCTGCATGCGTTGCACATACAGGTCGTCGGCCTTGCGGCGGTACTCCTCTGCATCGGACTGGGTTGTTGCCTCCAGTGCCCTCTGCATCTGTTGCAGGAAGTGGCGCTTGTCCATCTTGTTGGAGTGCAGTTCCATGCAGAAGGGGCCCATGCCTATCTTCTCCAGGCGCGACTGCACCACCTCCAGTGCTGCCCTCTTCTGTGCCACGAAAAGCACACGCTTGCCCTGGTACACGGCATTAGAGATAAGGTTGGTGATGGTCTGCGACTTGCCCGTACCCGGCGGACCGTACAGGATGAAGGTGCGCCCTTGTCCGGACTCGACCACGGCTTCCATCTGCGACGAGTCGGCATCCACAGGCAGTGCGTATTCATTGGGACGGGCATTCATGTCCAGGTCGCGGGCATCCACCGGCGGTGTGCTGTCCTCCACCAGCAGCCTGCCGTCTATGAGGCTGCGCACTATGTCGCTACCCAGCATGGCGGTGCTGTGGGTGTGCAGGTCGTTCCACATTACAAACTTGGTGAACGAGAAAATGCCTATCACAGAATCCTCCATCACCTCCCATGTGGGATGCTCCTTCACCGCCTGGCGCATGGTGTGCATCACCAGGCTCACATCAATGCCCTGTGCATCCTGTGGCAGGGGGTGCAGCCCGTTCACTCTGATATCGAACTGCTGATGCAGAAACTCCAGCAGGGTTATGTTGGGCATCGTCTCCTCGTCGCGGCGGCGTATGGCATAGCAGTCCTTCTTCACCTGCACCATCTCTATGGGCATAAGCAATATGGGCGCCATGTACTGTCTGGCGCCTTCGCGTTCCTGCCACTTCAGCGTGCCCAGGGTCAGGAACAGGGTGTTGGCACCCGTTTCCTCCATATTGGTGCGCACAGCCCTGTACAGCCCCTTCAGTTCCTTCTGCTCCAAAAGCAATTCTTTCCCTTCAGCCAATTCGTCTTCCAGCTGGGCTATATCGGGGTGAGCATAAGGAAGGCAGTTCTTCCCCATGCGCATATTTAGCAGGTTGTTGCGCAAGGTCAGGTCCAGCAGTTTGCGTTCCCACAGGCGCAACTTGGCAGCATTCAGCTCCACTGCATATTCGTTGCACAGGAGCTGCAGCCCTTCCTCTATCTGGGAAGCCTGCTCCTGCATGGCAGAGATCTGTCTGTTTACTCGTGCTTCTTCTACGCTGTCCAGGGTGTTTACCTCCAGAGCATGCCCCAGCATTCGGGTCAGTTCGGCACTGTGTACAAGGGTTCTGTTCAGGTTTTTCATCATACGGGGGGGATTACATAAACTATGCCTGTTCTACCAGTCTGTAGCACTCATCCTCATCGTCCCATGCATACAGGAAGTAGCGCAGGTCGCCTACTGTGCCGGCATCGCCCATGTCGTCGCAAGAAAGTGTCTGGCCGGCATATCTGATCTGTGTGATGCACGTTACATCGTCTCCGAAATACTCGCAGTGCAGTATGCCCTTCTTGGCATTGTCGTTCTTGACAAAGCTGATGCCGCCTATGCTGAAGTTGGCAGGCACCTTGTATTCAGCGTAGGAGCGTTTCACGCTGTCTGTGGTAACGAGCAGGTACTGTGGATGAGCCTCCTGGGTAACGGCAAAGTTATCCTTGATGTCGCGATAGGCAAACAGGTTTTCAGACCCCACACTGATGTCTCCCTCATCAATCACATCACCATCGCTGTCCGTTATCTCGTATCCCAGGCGTTCCGACTCTTCATCTCCCCACAGGTCGAACGTTTCGTTGCAGAAGAATTCTTCATCGATATGGTCCCATATTTCGTCGGTATCGCCATCTTCAAGGAGTTGCTTTATGGTCTCGAACTCATCTTCGTCAAGGTCATAGAAGTTGGTCTGCATCACGTCGGTTCCCTGGTTGGCGTACAATGTGAGTGTTACGGTCTCCTGGCAGTCGGCAGAATAGTTGAGTTCCTCGTCGAGCACGATGGCACAGGGCTGGTCGGTAAATGTAAGTTCGCCCTTGCCGAACGACATCTTCACCTCACCGTCGTTGTCATGAATCACCCGTTTGGCTATCACCACGCCACAGTCATTTATGTCCTCGCATCCACGGAAATCGTCGTCGCAGATATCGATGGGCCCGTCTTCACCGCACCAGCAGTAGGTCTCTTCTCCATCGGCATCTTCGCTCAATTCATAGGTCACCAGCACCTCACGGTCCTCGCCATCGGACTCGTAGGTGTAGGTAAAGCCGCAGCCTTCAAAGTTTTCCCAATCAACGGGGCATTCGGGCAGGTCTTCGGACGATGAGAACTCTTCCTCTTCGTCTTCAGTTTGCATGTCCTCAGCATCGGGGGTACAGGCACCACATTCAGGACAGAAACGTTCCTCCATCCCTACCTTTTCACCACAATAGGGGCAAAAAAAATAGACTTCAGAGTTTGAGGAATTCTCGGTGCTATCCGCATCGCTCTGCATCTGGTGCTGAGCTTGCATAAGCATGGACTGCTGCATCTGCAGTTGTTCTTCCATAAGTCTTCTTTCCATCTCAAACATTTCCTCCTGCTGCTTCTGCAAATCGCTAAAATACTTGTCGTAATCCATAGTACTATAGTGCTTGATGTTAATGTATTTATTTCGTCTTTATCCTTTTCTACCTTTTCATCTGCTTCTTTTGCGTCTTCGTCGGCTTCTTTCTTTGCATCAGATGTTTCTTCTTTTCTCTGGAGCAACAATGCATCAATGTCATTAAGATGACTCACCCCTGCATTGCTGGAAGGAAGTTACCTCCTGGGATGTTGGGTATATCAGGTGGTTTTGCCATAAGGTATATATTTCTACAGATTATTAGAATAAGTGTTTTATATCAGAATTTGTAGGTCGGCTATGGTAGAGGCTATCGCCCAATTTGCCATTCCCTCTTTCCATACAAGGGTGTTGCCATCGACAATACCGAATCGTTTCATGTTGGCAAATTGAGAGATGGTAACAGGACCAAATGACTGCCCGGCCAGGACACAATGATACTGTGGGCCATCATATACTTGCGAGGGATCAAACCCGTTTTTTACTTCAACCTCCTTCATTAAGTCATGTAACTCTTCAGGTAAAATCTTTTTGAAGTGTTCAGTTGTTCCCTCGGGGATATTGATGGAAGTGAGGCTGTCGCAATTATAGAAAGCATCATCTCCAATACTCGTCACGCTATTGGGGATGGTAACCGAGGTCAAACCAGAGCAACCAAAGAAAGCACCATCCCCTATGCTCGTCACACTATTGGGGATGGTGATGGAGGTGAGGCTTTCACAATCTACGAAAGCATCATCCTCTATGCTAGTCACACTATCGGGGATAATCGTTGTATTACACCCCTGAAGCAGAGTATTTGACTCTGTTTTTATTATAGCATTGCAGTTATTTCTGGAATCATAAACGGCATTTCCTTCCTCAACTACAATCGAGGTCAAACCAGAGCAACCATGGAAAGCGCCATACCTTATGCTCGTCACACTATTGGGGATAGTAACCGAGGTCAAAGCAGTGCAACCCTCGAAAGCACTGTACTCTATGCTCGTCACACTATTGGGGATTACCAAATCCTTTACCTCTTCTCCATTCAAATATAAATGATGAGCATATTCTAAAGGATTAGAATCAAAATCAATATTGCACCATGCTGCAATATCAGAGATATGAACCGAGGTCAAACCAGAGCAACCAGAGAAAGCATAATCCCCTATGCTAGTCACACTATCGGGGATAGTAACCGAGGTCAAAGCAGTGCAACCCTCGAAAGCACTCCGCCCTATGCTAGCCACACTATCGGGGATAGTAACCGAGGTCAAAGCAGTGCAACCCTCGAAAGCACTCCGCCCTATGCTCGTCACACTATCGGGGATGGTAACCGAGGTCAAACCAGAGCAACCAAAGAAAGCATCGTCTTCAATAATTTTCGTTCCTTGGGGTATAATCGCTACCCCGTTCTTTATTGCTACTTGAGGCATAGTATAATCTCCTATTACTTAATATTGTTCTCTTTCATGTACTGCACGGCAAAAAGTGCGCCCATGTAGCATGCACTATCTTTCATACCCGCAGCTTCACGTATCAATCGCTTGCCCGTCAACGTATCCTTAGCGATACCCTTTCCTTCGTAGTAGGCACGACCATACACGAACAGTCCAAAGGCATTCTTCGCCTCATAAGCCGCTTTGGCCCACACGAGTGCCATCTGGGGATCTTCATCCACAATCTTGCCTTCGTAGTACATATCTGCTACACAGCACAAGGCATCCATGTTGCCCTTGGCAGCTGCAGCCCTATAGAAAGCAATGGCATATTCAGCATTCTGCGCATACGGTCCTACTCCCTCTTCGTATAGTGCAGCTTTGGCCATCATCACATCGGCATCTTCATTCTGTGGGTCGAGTGCCATCAGCCTATTGGCCCAATTGACAGATTCTTCGTGTTGATCTAATATGTTAAAACCTATGATCGTCAGCATCAATGCCTGAGGGATACCCGCCATAGCAGGAGGAATAGACATGTTCAGGATGCTGATGGCGTCGTTCGGGTCTTCAGCCTCAAGCAGCATTCTATAGGCTTCGGCCGTCATCTGCAACCACTTCTTCTTCAGTATGTCGGCCTCAGACACCTGAGCTACTACAGCTTCAGGCTGATTGGTATTCTGGGTGTGGGTAGCATCCTTTGTCTTTGCATCGCTCTTTGTTTTTGTCGTAGTCTCTTCCTTTGTTTCGGTCGTGCCGGCATTGAAGAAATTAACAAGATAGAAGGCACAGCCCTGTTCGGTAGCACCCATTTCTTTGGCTGTATCCGGCTCTATAATGATGTATAGGGTTTCGGCAAATCGCTGTAGTGAGGGTGAGTAGTCACCTGCTACATTGTTGAGGAAGTCTGCAGCTTCGCCCTTCTCTTCTCCGATGAGTGCCACTGCGGATGCAAGCAGAGTGGCATTGTCCTCAGGGTAGTTGGGATACTTGTCGCCCAACGAATAGACAATATCCTCCGCCTCTTTCATCTTTCCGGCTTTAGCATAGGCCAGGGAGCTCCAGTATGATTCCCAATAGTTGTCAACCTTGGAGGATTCATACTTCTTGATACACTTCTCGTGACGCAATGCCGATAGCACCAGATGATACTTGTATTGCAACTCATCGTTGGCAAACTTGCCAGCCAACGCCTCTATGCCATCGAGCTGGCGCATAATGGCCTGTATCTCATTTTTCTTCAAGGCATCGCTCAGCTGCTTCATCTTTATCTTTGCCAGACCGGTCAGTTCGTTCTTGCTGGCATTGCGCATCACGAGCAGGCGCACATCGTCCAGAATCTTGTCGGCCGTAGCCTCATCAAGTCCCAACTCCATACGATAGCTGTCCAATCGGAGCTTCTCATCCTGCTCCAGTATGTTATCTTCGTAAGCACGCTTACATTCATTCATATAGAGCGTCTTGCGCTCCTGCAGCAGTTCTATCTCGGACTTCTGTGCAGCTACCTGTGTGATATTGTTTACGGTCGATGTCGTGTTGGTGATATTATGAATGCTTCTATCCTCGTTGTGGATGTTTTTCGATGCATTCACATTCAATCCTCCACTGATGGCATTGGCATCGCCCAGGTTGATGCCAGGGATGTCATTTGCCACAGCAGGCTTCTCAATCAGTTTGGTTCCGCACTCGGGGCAGAACCTACCGTCATATTCTTGCTTACAATTAGGGCAATACATTATATATATATATTTATATTTATAGCCTTATTTCGTCTTTATAACTCGCTTCACCTTTCCCTGCTTGTCAACTTCCACCCACGACTTGCGGGCATAGGGCTTGCTCATGTCTTCGTAGGCATAGCTGTAGCCCTCCTCAGAAGTGCCGTCGCCATTGGGGATGGAGAAGCTGTCCACATGGCTGAGCCAACGGGGTTCGAGGCCGAGTTTCTCGTACAGGTGCTGCTGCACTGCCTGATGGATGGCGTCAATGTTGCGGTCCACGCTGCTGCGCACTTGTTCGAGCAGGGACGAGGATGAGTTCTGCTCCTTGAAAGTGGTGATGCGCTGCGTGCGCTTCATGCGGATGGGCATATACTTTGTCTGGGGCAGTACGGGCAGCACGTGCTCTTCACGAGCACGGCGCAGCACCTCCTCGTTGCGTTGCAGGCGCAGCATTGGGTTGCCGTAGAGGGAGAACATCATCATGGTGGCCAGAGAGAAGTCGTCGCGCTCCATGTGGCGGAAGGTGTTGAAGTACTCCAGTTTGGCACGCATCATGGCCTCGCCCACGGGCAATCCGCTGAACTGCTCCATGCAGAAGATGGGCATCAGGTGCTCCGAACCGGAACCATCGTGGACCTCTACGCCCTCGGGCACGTCCAAGTCGGTCATGGGTACAGGAATGAGCGAACCGGCATAGAGCAGGAAGCCATTCTCGTAGAACGAGGTGAGAAGCATAGACTCGTTACGCTCGTAGCCGTAATAGCGTGCTCCATAGCAAGCCACGGTGTTGAACACACGCGCCGAAGTGTCGCTGAGCATGTCTGTGTTGAAGGCCTCGCCACTGTCGTTGTAGAATCCCGACATATAGTTGCTGCTGGCACCATGCAGGTTGAAAAGCAGCATGCCGGCCTTCTCCAATGTACGGTGCACTGGCCCTGTGGTATCTTCGTCGTCTGGCGACACTGGGGGGCTTACATACATGCCTTCCCACACCACATCGGGGTCGTTGGAATGATGCAGGAGCGGCAGGTGCTCCGACATGGTCTTGCTGGCAGGAAGCCACGAGGCATTGGCGGTCATCATGACCTTGTCCACGGCAATGCCGTCGCTGTAGTATTTGGCACACAGGTTGAAGTATGTCTCGAGGTCGTCTTCAAGAGCGGTATCCATCTTGCCATCCTCCAAAGGAAGTCGGGAAACGGTGTTGCGCACATGCTCCTCGCTGATGGTATGGTCGCCATATTCCCACAGGTTGCTGAAGAAGTTGCCCGTGAAGCCATAGCACATGTCGCAGGGGATCTTGCCTGTGTCGCTGGTACCGAACACATCCTCCACCATGGGGATGGGAATCACATCGTGGCCGCCGATGATGAAGAGCGGTGTCTTCATGCCATAGCCTATAGTTGACTTCTCGAAATAGTCGGAGATGAGTTCGTTGTGCTCAAGCCAGAAGTCATCGGAATCGAAATATTTGGGATAGTCCGCTGCATCGAGCAGTTCCCAATGCATATTGTATCTTGCCGCCTTCTTGCAGAACGACTGCAGGATGCGGCATACGTCGTCTGCCGAACAATCGTACTTGTCTGCCAGACGCTCCGTATTGGTATAAAGGATGCCATACTGCGCATCGCCGCCATAGGCTTCTTCACGATTGTTGCCGTATGGAGTGTATGCCGTATCGTCACTGGCATTGCCAGCAAGGGCAGTGCCACAGTTCTCGCAGAAGTGTGCAGAGGCAGAATTCCTGCTTCCACACTGGGGACAGAACTGAAAGGCGCCATACTGCATATTCGCAGGAGATGTGGCAGGAGCAAACTGTTGGTTGAATCTGGACAGCTGGCTGTCAAGATTGTTATTCAATTGAGACAAATACTCGTCTAAGTCTTTCATGGTTCTAACTTTGTTCTGTTCTATTATATATATATATAATGTATTGCTGCCTTCCGTTCCTCAGGCCTGTTCTCCAAGGAACCATTTTTGCAGTATTACCATCTCGGGGTGACGGGTGCTTTGCCAAAACCAATGCCGTGGGTTTTCCTTCAGCTGGCTGTAACTGATGTTCCCGTCTATGAAATCCTCGAGATTGGTTCTTGCTGCATATCTTTGCTCGCCACAGAGCAGACCCACGGTGTCCATGTCGGAAATGGTCTTGGCATAGTAGCGGTCCTTCTTCTTGCCGTCGGGGCGGCTGCATAGGAACTTTTCATAATGGTCTTCAAGTTCCTGGATACGTTCGGGACAATCAGGCGCTGCCGCAGAACCGGCATCGCCCTTGAGCGTATATTTCCTCTTCTCGTCTTCTGGCAGCAAAAGGTCGTGGACAAGGGTGCGGTAGAGCCATTTGTTGCTCAGGCACCGTTGCATTGCAGGTATCGAATAGAATCCGTCCATCCAGCCCTCCTGTCCGTTGACGGTGCCAATGATGTGGGCAGTCTTCCGGCGGTTTGCCGACACATTTCTGCCTATGCCTCTTGTTATCCCTACGTCACGCGACACTCCCAGCCCCCCTATATCGGTCTTTCCCGTATAGACGGCTCTGAGGGCATCCATACAATAAAGGCTCAGCTGGCGGACATCTGCTGGCCTGTTTATTACGCCCAAGGTCAGAGTGGCCCAGGAATACTGCCCGTCGCCCCAATAGAGATAGCGCACAACACGGCGCTGGGCCTTCACAAACAGGCGCATCAGGCGCTTGTCCCTCTCGGCACTGTTGTCCAGCCTGTAGAGGTTCCTGACACTGGCAATAAGGTGCTTGTCCCTTATCGTCAGACGGTCTATGCTCTGTCTGAATTTGTCTGTCCACTTCTTGGACAGTGTAATCTCCCCTCCCCTAATGTAATATCCCAGGAACTTGACGAACTTGTCGCCAACGATGTTCTCTATCTTCCTGGCGTTGAGTTCAAGTCCTATCTCGCGCAGGTTGGAGACTATCAGTTCCGTTGCCCTTTCATAGTCCTCTCCCACATAAATGATGTCATCGGAATAGCGGACGTATATGCCTCCAAGGGCAGAGAGTTCCTTATCCAGCTTGTACAGGATGACGTTTGCCAGCCACGAGGAAACGGCACATCCCTGCTTTATGCCCTGATAGGCATTGACATATTCACGGCGCCGGGTGTCGTAGTACAAGTCTGAATCGTAATACTTCCTCAGCATAGAGACGACGGACGAGGCGCCAAACTTCTGCTCTACCTGGTCAAACGCCTTGTGTATCTGTTCCCTGCCTACGGTCTCGAAATACTTGTGAATGTCAAACTTCCTGCCAACGACGGAACCGGAATTGCTCAATACGGCAATCCGCGCGGACACATTGCGCACAATCTTGCCCACACCTATGCCTTCCTGATATGACTTGCACGATGGATGGACCATATACCCTGCATTGCGCATGAGCCATTTGTAAATGGCATTGAGCAGCAGGCGGTCGAGCGGTTCGTTGGCAAAGAAGGTTCTCTCGCCACCGTCGTCCTTGGGACGGTAACCGGTATGCGGAGGCCTGATGATGTAGTTCCCGCTACCCACCTTCATACATAGTTCTGCCCGTCCATGAGGGTCCTGGATGTACTCCAGGAGTTCATGGGAGATACCCTTGGACAGGCCGTGGTCTATGACCTCTGCCCAAAGTGCGGTATCCTTAAATACAGAAGCCAGTATCGCATCCATACATCATACAGGTAGAATTATCCCTGGGATAATAGGTACGTAACTATGTAAAAATCTGATCCCACCAACGCGGGGCATAACTTTATTCGCTTAGATGATCTACCGTTCCGATCTGAGTCGGTACCAAGGCAGACATGGCCATGTCGCCGTGGTACCGACTCGTGAACGGAGCGGTAGATTCAGTGTTGCCGGCCAGATCAGACAAGTTTGCCCGAACATTCATTCTTACTTCTTATATTCCTTATACTTGAAGACTCCGCTATCAAAGAACTTCTCCTTGCAGAAGAGCATCAACTCGGCACCGTCAAAACCAGAATCAAAGACCTTGTTGACAATTCCATGTATACATTCGTCGCGGTCAAGTTCGTTTCCGCTATCGTCTTTATACCTCAGGCCAAGATACTTGACCATGGTCATCATGGAAGAATATGCACCGTCACCGACATAGGCATTAATGAACTCGTCTGCCAATTCCAATCCGCAACTCCAATCCTCTCTGAAATGAGGGTCATTGGTAACACGCTCGTCGTTGTATTGTCTTACTGCCTCGTATAGTTCCTTGTCGTTCTTTGCCTTTCTAATGAGGTTGATTCTGGATTCGATTTGGGCATATAGATTTGGCAAAGTGCGCTCTTTCCTATTGTATTTATTCCAACCCGAACGCGGGGCCTTTTCAGGAGTGTCTATATAATAGTAATTCTCACGGAACTCGCGGTCCGCTCCACTCATATACCCTATCTTCACATAAGCGCCGGCAGAAGAATTGGTATAGACCTTAAGGTTACCGATATACTTCCGGAATCCAGCCAAGTCAAATTCTGCCATAGCAATGGCAACCTCCTTGGTCCACCAGCCTGAACGTATCTTATAGGCATACAAAGACTTGTCCTTCATTGCCGCCAGCGCCTTGAGGTTGCGCACAAGGATTGTCCAAAACTTGTCGTAGTTCTGTTTAGATACAGCATCGGCATAGGCATCTATGCTGAAATCTTTCAGCCAGCCCTCCTTGTATCCCATGTCCACCAACTTGGGCAATATCCAGCTTCGGTTGAGATGCAGGGTCTCGATGTAGGTACTGCCAACAATATCTTTGCACAGGGCAGCCAGGGCATCGTTGTCTGGCATTACAGCCTGCTTGCTGCTATTTCCGTTTGACACAAGAATGGCCTGCAGTTCTTTCACGTTTTCTGCAAATTCCCAATTTGCCATGCCTTGCTTCCATGCATAGGTATCACCGGTAAGCACACCATCCCGGGCAAGTTGCTGCAACTGGTTCATATCGTAAGGACCTGCTTGCTGACCATTGAGCACGAGCATATAGGCTGACTTATCTGGCTGTTGTTTCAACAGCGCTTTAACCTCGGGAACATTCTCGGCAAATTCCCAATTTGCCATGCCTTGCTTCCAGACATAAGTTTGAGCCGTGAGCACATCCTTCTGGACCAACTCCTGCAACTGCTCCTTCCCGAACGGACCTGCCTGCTGACCATCTATAACCAACATATAGCCTTCCTCGGCCTTGCGCCTTGCTTCTTCCTCAGCTTGGCGCTTAGCCTCTTCCTCAGCGGCCTTGCGTTTGGCATCCTCCTCGGCTTGGCGATTGGCCTCTTCCTCAGCGGCCTTACGTTTGGCATCCTCCTCGGCCTTGCGCCTTGCTTCTTCCTCGGCAGCCTTGCGTTTGGAATCCTCCTCGGCAGCAAGGTTCCTGCCAAAGAAATTTACCAGATAGAAGGCACAGCCCTGTTCGGTAGCACCCATTTCTTTGGCTGTATCTGGGTCCAACAGCAGATAAAGTGACTCGGCAAAACGCTGCAAGCCAGGAGTGTAGTCTCCGCTTACTGCCTGCAACAGTTCCGATGCCTCTGCCATATCCTTACGCATATATGCACAGGCCACGGCCAAAAGAGACATATTGTCTTCAGGATGATTAGGGAACTTGTCTGTCAGCGAAAACAAGATTTCCTCGGCTCTGGCAGTCTGCCCCTTCTTCTGATATGCCAGACAACTCCAAAAACTCTGCCAGTAGTTGTCGACCATGGAAGACGTGTACTTCTCTATGCACTTGTCCTCCTTCAAGGCTGCCAATACCAGATAGTATTTGCGATGCAACTCGTCATTGGAAAACTTGCCAGCCAACACCTCTATGCTGTCTATCTGACGCATCAAAGCGGCTATTTCGTTATTCTTTAATGCATCGGTCAACTGATTCAACTTGATCTTGGCTATTCCCGTGAGTTCGCTCTTCTGTGCATGGCGCACGACAAGCATGTGCACCTGCTCGAGAATCTGGTTGGCAGAAGTCTCGTCAAGTCCCAGTTCCATACGGTAGCGGTCGAGTTCGAGCTTCTCGTCCTGCTCCAGCACATTGTCTTCGTAGGCACGCTTGCAGGCATTCAGATACAGAGTCTTGCGCTCCTGCAGCAGTTCCATCTCGGTCTTTTGCGCAGCCACATTCTGTATGTTGTTCACCGTAGAGGTGGTATTCTGTATGTTATGAACACTTCTGTCCTCGTTGTGGATGCTCTTCGAAGCATTCACATTTAAACCGCCACTAATGGCGTTAGCATCACCAAGGTTAATACCCGGAATGTCGTTTGCCTCAGGCTTTTCAATCAAACGTGTTCCGCAATCAGGGCAGAATCCTCCGTCCCTTTCTATATTACAATTTGGACAATACTTCATTGTTCTCTATCCTTTATATATGATTTGTTATCATAATTACTCCGGTTTCTTGAACACACTGCCATCCTTATTCAGATAGCCAGTCTTATCGCCTTGCTCCACCTTGTACAAACCACCGTCAAGACTGTAGATATACGTATATATACAAGGTGTTACCAGTTTCATGGTCTTAGGATTCAAGAAGCCATACTTATCGTCCTTTTCCACTTTCATCAATCCGCTTTCGGAATCAACGCTATAGAAATAGTCAAACTGTGGCTTCAGGACTTCTGTTCCCTTGGAGTTCAGGAATCCGTATTTATCGTCTTTCTGAACTTTTATCAGGCCTTGGCTGTCCTTGCTGTAAATATAGTCGTACTTCGGAGCGGTAACGACAACACCTTTGGCAGTGGCGAGTCCGTACTTGTCGTCCTTCTGAATCTTGTAGAAGCCGTCGCTATCCAGACTATATACGTAATCGAAATAAACCTCCAATTGCTTCTTGATGTCCAGATCGGGGTTGATTGTTATTTTCACTGATGGATCGGCAACAGCATCCGTCAATTCGGAAGCAGAAGATGCAGAACCATTTATAGCCTCGTCCATTGCCTTGGTGGCCTGTTCCATAGCCTTCTCGTACGCACCGACGGCCTGTTCCATAGCCTTTTCGTAGTCAGTAGCAGATTCCTCAAGAATCTTATCATAGTCACTGGCAGACTGATCGTTATAGTCCACTACACTTACCACGCTTTCGTCTGAAGTTTCTTCATCGTCGCCAGAGAACATCAGGTATACTCCACCTGCTATCAGCAAAAGAATCACGGCTATACCGATTAATACCTTCTTGCCCAGCTGCTCATAGTGTGCCTCTTCCTCAGCCTTACGAGCAGCCTCTTCGCGCATAGCCTCTTGGGCTTTATTTTTCTCCTCTTCTGCCCTACGCTGGGCTTCACGTGCTTTTCTAATCTCTTCGTCTGCCTTGCGCTTATCCGCCTCAGCTTTGCGCTTTGCCTCCTCTGCCTTTTGCTTCTCGGCTTCTGCCTTGCGGCGGGCTTCGTCGGCCTTGCGTTTGTCCGCCTCTACCTTACGCTTTTCCTCTTCTGCCTTTTGCTTCTCAGCTTCAGCCTTGCGGCGGGCTTCGTCGGCCTTGCGCTTTTCTTCATCTGCCTTTTGCTTCTCAGCCTCAGCCTTGCGGCGTTCTTCTTCGGCCTTGCGCTTTTCTTCATCGGCTTTACGTTTCTCGGCCTCCAAAGTTTGCTTTGTTGCACCAGCAGGGATAGAAGGAGCACCACCAGGGATTGAGGGAGCACCGCCGGGAATAGAGGGAGCACCACCGGGGATAGAGGGAGTACCACCAGGGATAGAGGGAGTACCGCCGGGGATAGAGGGAGCACCGCCGGGGATAGAGGGAGTACCACCAGGGATAGAGGGAGCACCGCCAGGGATAGAGGGAGTACCACCAGGGATTGAGGGAGTACCACCAGGGATTGAGGGAGCACCGCCGGGGATTGAAGGAGCACCGCCGGGGATGTTTGGAATATTATTTGCCATAATAGTATATACCTTATATATTATAATTGAAGACTAACATTTATAATGAAGATTATTGGAAACTGAAGCAGCAATTATCGCAGAACATTGCATCGGCATCCAACACCTGACCACACTGTGGACACTGCTTGCCTCCCATCTGCTGCTGATCCATAGGCTGCTGGGGGTATTCCTGCTGCTGGAACCCTTGCTGAGGCATCTGCTGATAACCCTGCTGAGGCATCTGCTGATAACCTTGCTGAGGCATCTGCTGATAACCCTGCTGGGGCTGCATATTGATGTTGGTGTTATTGGTATAGAGGTTGCCGGCAGCAGCAGTATTTATCTGTGCCATACTACCCATAGCCACCCGATTCTGTGAATCCATGCGGTCTTGCTGACGGTAGGCGTCCTGCTTGTATTCGTTGGCACGCTGCACCTGGTCGTCGTAGCGTTGCTGCTGGAACTGTTGTTGCTGCTGGAACTGTTGTTGCTGTTTGGCCACGTTGGCACCTGCGACATCTGATATTTTATCGCCAAACATACCAAACATACGCTCCATACGGTCCAAATCTTCCTTTCGGTCGGCACGTGCCTGAGCCTCGCGTTCCATAGCATCGGTTTGGGCCTTCTCTTGTTGTTTACGGAAGAAGTCGGCCTGTTCCTTCTGGTTGTCTGCATTAAAGGAAGC
>JAZLAC010000025.1:0-2441 GCA_045612965.1 Bacteroidaceae bacterium
CTGTCCCATCTGAGCGAAAGTATCAACAACCACAGCATGGAATCAAGGATGCCGTAAACATCAACAGTATGGATAGAGAAAAGGTGTAAATCTTTTCAGCTAATGAAGCAAAAAAGCGTCTACTGAAATCAGGAAAAGACACCTCCCGAGGACCGAACCGAAAGTACCGGGAACTCTCGCCTCGGTCCTCGGGAGGACAGGCGTCCGTCCTCGGGAGGGCTTTTTTCTGCCCTGCCGTACAATACAAAAAAAGTCCCCTTGACAGGAGACTTTTTATATTAGTTCTTGAGCAGGCATTTCCCTTACTGTTCCTCCATGAACATGGGGTCCCATGCAGGAAGCAGAGTGGGTTTCTGCTCCATAAGCTTCATGAGTTTCTTGGGCATGTACTTCTTGTGAACAACAACGCGGAACATGTACTCGTTGAACCACTCGTTGGTCATAATCAGATAACCGTTGTGACCGCTGGCTGCGCCCCAGGAGTTCTCCACCTTCCACTTGATGGGGTTGCCCTTCTCATCCAGGTCCACTGCCATGAGAGTCATGGCATGAGAGGAACCAGAATCGCGTGTCTGTATGCGCTGCTTCTTGTTCATGCCGAAGGTGGTGCCAAGCAGAGAGTTGTAATCCCAAGCCTGGATGTCCAGAATGCCCTTCTTGCTGTCCAGGAACTTGCCCACGTCGCAAGAGAAGTACATCTGCGTGCTATCCTGGAGAGAGGCTATGGCAATGGGAGCCAGGTCCTTGATATCGAGGTTCAGATACAGCCAGTTGTGCCCCTCATGCATGTGGCGGTCCATATCTATCTCATATACCTTATTATATGGACGCGAGGGATCGTTCATGAGCATTACGTAGTCCTTTTGCAGATCACCTGCCTCGGCACAATACTCGCGATAGAACTCCATGGGAGTGTACTTCTTCAGTTCCGAGAGCAGTTTGCCATCTTTGCCACGGGGTGCCCAAAGGAACTCCTGAACGGGTTCGCCGTATGCCAGTACAAGCATCTGGTAGATGGTCTTCATCTGCTCCACCTTGTAGGCCTGCAGTTCTGCCTCGCTCTTGCCAGCCTGGGCCTGCTCACGCAGGTTGATGGCAATCTCGCGGAGCTTGCGCTTCAGGTGTCCGTCTATCTCGCTGGTATTGTTGCTCGCCCAGGTTTCGGCCTGCACTTCGGCAGGCACCAGGCCATACTTGCTAACCAGGTCTGCCACACCGGTGTATGTGCCGCCGTCGGACAAGGGGTTCTGCATGAGCCACTGCACCTTCTGGTGGTCGATGCTCTCGCTACGGGTATCTATTATGCCCTGCAGGAAGAGGTTGGCCTTCTCCAGCTGGTCGTAGAAGAACAGGTGAATCTGGCTGAACTGGAAGCCGGTGATGCCCATCTTCTTCATGGCCTTGTTGCGCAGCACGTTCATGCCGGTAAACATCCAGCAGCGTCCGCTGCTCTGCTGGTCGGTGATGCCAGTATTGCGGATATCAATGGAGAAGTGGGTGTTCTCGCCGGTGGTATTTACAACTGGGCGCATGGCCAGTTTGCGGAAACTGCCGTTGCTCACCACGCTCTGGCGTGCACGGTCAGCAGCATTGCCCTCGTAGCTCTGCTTCAGGGTGGAAAGCACCTCGGGGGTGATGGTCTCCTGAGCCGATGCTGCCAGTGCAATTGCACCGGCAGCAAGGAATGATAGTATTTTCTTCATTTATGGGGTTTTAGGGAAATCCTATTTATTGTAGATGTTGTAGATTTTATAGTTAGATTAGATATTATAGGAATACTAGACATACTAGATAAACTAGACTTTCTATATTTTAGTTCAACGTTAAATCTTCAACTGTCAACGCATTTATTACTTCACCTTCTCAATTTCAAAGATGAACTGGCCTGAACCGTCTGCCTTGATGCGGTTGCCGTCGCGATGCCAGTAGCCCTTGCCACCGCTGCCTGCATTCTGGATGCTCCACTTGCCTTCCTGCTTAACGAGGAGATAGGTGTGCCATGCTGCATCGAAGGGGTTGCGGTCCTTGTTGAACCAGAAGGCACCAGTCTCGTTGATATAACGGCCGTCCTGCTTGTTGAAGATCTTGTAGCGACCAGTCTTGGCATTCTGCTCGATAACCCACTGCTGACGCTGAGGGTTGATAACGTCGCGCTCGGCCTGGAACACGGGGAAGTCGCCCACACGGTCGGCACCAGCCTGTGCATTGGT
This sequence comes from Bacteroidaceae bacterium, assembly GCA_045612965.1. Taxonomy (GTDB): domain Bacteria; phylum Bacteroidota; class Bacteroidia; order Bacteroidales; family Bacteroidaceae; genus Physcousia. The sequence goes on from JAZLAC010000025.1 coordinate 2,211, forward strand.
CAGATATTCGCCATTGACCTTGATGAAGTATTCGCCATCCTCGATAGCCTGTACGGGGAAGTATTCCAGACCATAGGTGTAATTCTTCTTGTATGCCTTTACGGTTTCAGCAAGTTTCTCGTTGAGCCATGGGGTAACCACGTCGCCGCTGACAACGGGCTTTGCCTTTACGATAGAACCCTCGTAGTTGCGGCTGATGATGGCCTTCTGCTTCTGCTCCAACTGCAACTG
>JAZLAC010000026.1:0-83045 GCA_045612965.1 Bacteroidaceae bacterium
AAGCTTTACTTCCCCATCTGTCAGTACATTCTTTGGCATTCTTCGCTTCCATTTGACTATCTTATATTTCAGGTTTGTTTTGGCTCTGACTACATAAAAGGAATCTGTAAGATGTATTTTATAGAGTTCCTTGAAGGAGTCCTAAACTCTATCAAATATATAATAAGCATTTGGTTCATAGTGAATTGAACGCATTGCTGTAGAATCATGCTTTGATGCTGTGGTAATAGTATAGAAGGTGGAACTTGGGCTTCTATGTCATACAAGACGTGAGCTTTTACTCCACCTTTCTTCTTGCGGAATTTTGCCCATGGAAAGGTTGCAAGACACAACGGAATCGTTGTAGAATCAAACGCAAATTTCCTACCTGGGATATCGAGAATGTTGGTTGCTCTCTTCTCGCAAGCCTCCTTCATCATATAGAAAGCAAAGTCTTCAAAGATTCTGTAATCACGATGCTGGTTGGCATATGCAAGAGTAGCTTTTGCTATCGTATTACGTCCTAAACCGAGATGATACAATTTGGCATGATGTGCCATCAAAAGATAATATTATCGAGGTTGACCTTCATGCCCATGCGCTTCTTGATTGTATAAAAGGACTATCTTCCGGTGAAATAAAGAATTACCAAATTAAAGTATTCCGCGAAGTAATGGATAAATACAGTAAGGAACGTGGTAGGCAAATTGTTTTTATACATGGTAATGGAGATGGAGTGCTACGTAAGGCTATTCTTACAGAACTGAAATATTCCTACAAGAAATGCCGTCATCAAGATGCCTCCTTCCAACAATATGGATTTGGTGCTACAATGGTTACTATAGAGTAACAGAAGTAATTTTGAATCTATAATATAGATATCAATGTGGGCAAAAGAATGAATTTGCACCTATTCTTTCTTGGCTTTTGTCGTTTAATTCGTGGTTAATGAAGATCTCTAACAGTTCTGTTTCGCAATTATCAATAGATGGTGCTATGACAATATCTGCACATGAAGCAGGTACCAAACAACTCTGTCCTTGTTTTAATAAAAGTGACTCCCCTATCTTGCATTCTCCTTGAAAGCAAACATAAATGACAAAGGAATCCTGATGAAATAGATTACGATTTTGAGTTTGATTAAATCTAAGAAGCCTAACCGTAAAGAATTCACATTCGCACACAGGATTTGCTTGGTTCATCACATTGGGATAATTGATGGAATACTCCTTGTGAACAATAAAATCTAAAGCAGAAATGGCCTCTTCTGTATGAAGTTTACGAGGTTTACCATCCAATCCTAAACGTCCATGATCATAGATCCGGTATGTGATGTCGCTATGTTGTTGAACTTCAATCATTAAGGCCTTACCACAAATTGCATGTATACGACCAGCTGGGATGAAAAAAGCGTCTCCCCTACTTATAGGATGTTTTGCTAAAACATCACTAATAGTTCCGTCTTTAGCACGTTGGCGATATTCCTCAACTGTGATGTCTTCGTTAAATCCTGCATAAACATATGATCCTGGATCTGCATCAACGACGTACCACATTTCTGTTTTACCGAAGCAACCATGACGTAACATTGCAAGTTTGTTGTCAGGATGTACTTGCACACTAAGTTTACCATCGACATCAAGAATTTTTACTAATATTGGAAAATCGTCACCAAATCTCTCGTATATAGACTTGCCCAATAATAGAGGACCATATTGCTGTGTGAGTTCTGTAAGTTTTTTCCCTGCATGCAAACCATTTGAAACAATAGATTCCCTACCGTGGAAGGTACTTACTTCCCAACTTTCTCCAATAGGTTCTTTGTCAGCAGGTAATCCCTTTAGGTGTTTTAAACGATGTCCGCCCCATACTAAAGGGATAAGATTAGATTCAAAAAGCAAAGGATATAGCATTAATAAAATAGTTTACTTAAGTTTTATTTATGACAAATATAGTATAAATATTTGAAACCGGACATAAATATCATAAAAATGCTTCTTAGACACTATACATTCCGTTCATTACACAATATATAATAACATCAGCAAGCGAACGGGCACCTAACTTGTCCATTATATTTTTCCTATGTGTTATTACCGTGGTAAGGGCGATGTTAAGTTTGTCTGCTATTTCCTTATTTATCCATCCTTGACATAGCAGTAAAGCAACTTCTATTTCTCTATGCGAAAGCAATAATTCGACTCTATTATTAGATTCTGATGCAATTTCAGTAGATCCTACTTTCCCTTCGTCCCATGACTTGTGTCCATTGTGGCCTCTTCTTTGTAATTTCAGCAAGTCATGTATCATTGCTGCTTCACCTTGGCATACATTTAAAGTTGCAACACCACTGATATTCATTTCTCCGCTTACCATAACAATACAACGACCACTATTAGCACGGAAATAAGCAGTATGCTCAAAGTAGATCCGCGATGAGACAAAGTAATGTACAAAAGTGTTGTCGCATTTAGTTTGTAATTCTTCAAAGGACTCACACATAACAATCTCTGCCGTAGGTATTAATTCGTCTAATATCCTTTGCAACCCCATACAGGCAAGAATATTAGATTCTATTATGGCAATTTTAACTTGTCTATTATATGCATCCAAAATCATATTTTTTTGTTTTAGAATCGAAATCCAACTGTAGCGGTGATGCTATGCTTGCTGAGATCTACTGGAATGGGAGACATTTTTATATTGCTATAGTAAGAATCAAAGGCATAATAGTCCCCTTCTTGGTGTCTGTATTTATATGCCATGTCTGCATAGAACCATTTGTGTCTGTAGCCTATTCCAAGGGTTGCTATATGTACATCAGAGAGATTCATGTAATCAAGACCGGTAGGATAGGCTAAGGAATTATCGGATAAACTTGGATCCCAGAAAGAATCAGGTGTTGTAATGGTTGTGATATAGTTGTATCCAGCTCGTAGTGATAGTGAAGCGAGAGGTTTGAATTCAAGTCCTGCACGTATTGTGTGCTGAGGATTAAACATGGTCTCAGTCATATCCTTGAATCCTTCGTCTATGGTCGTGCTATCATATAGTGTTGGGTATCTTGTACTTACACCGGGATAGTTGGCAAATTCATACTCTATTCCCCATGCAAAATTAGTGGATATTGTACTTCCTGCCTGTATGCGTAACTTCCATGGAGTGGTAATTTGATAATTCAGATAATTGATGTTAGAATCGGACAAATCACTGACATAATATGTATAATAAGCATGTGGCGTCGGATCATAGATTGCATTATCCAATTTATATTTAGTACTTAGACTCTGGTTGTCGGTATATTGCAAATTATACCATGTGGGTGTTTCTACGGCTAAGCCTATACGGAATGATTTAGACTCAATAGGACGTATAATGGTTCCAAATTTAACATTGAATCCTGTACCTGTGACAGATTGCTCGTTTACATAACCAAAATCCTGAATCTTCCCCTCAGAATCAGTGCGTTGTTCCCAATAGTCAGTAAGGCGATAATAATCTAGATTGTCTAAACCGAAGGTAATACCGAAGAAATAACGATCGTCCAGATTCATACTGATGTTGAATTCATAGGCATTAAGTGAACCTGCGGAAACACCAAGGGTATTATTAGGGTCGTTAGAATTCTTTTCTATATTAGCACAAAATAAACTTGATTTATTAGCAAGACCATATAGTGTATTATAATAGTTATCCGGTATTCCGTAAAGTGAAGTTATATTATCATAAGCATTGCATGCTAAACCAAACAATTGGTCGGCCCATGATGCTGCAGATAATGTCTCACCGAAGAAACAGCTGTTGAAGTCCGCTTTCTTCTGGTAATTGAATGCGAAGTTTATGTTGCGTAGACGACTACTGCTCTTAAATGGTGTAATGGCACCAACCTGGTCAAACATTCCGAATGTCCCTGAAGCCATCCTCTTAGCACTATTATTTGACATCCATGATACTCCTGCCGTGAGCGAAGCCTCATTTTTTGTAATCATGCCCATGCCGGCAGGATTGCTGCTTATGATGGATATTTCTGCACCGAGTGCTCCCATTGCGCCACCCATAGCAACGAAACGTGATGTACCATAGATATCTGATGTATTGATAATGGTATTGTTCAAATATGGGTCCTGTGCCATTGCTTGTATGCAGAAAGATGCCAGGGCTATAAGGGTTATCTTCTTCATAGTGTAATGTTAATATAACTGATTACTATGCACATACAGGTACCATAATCTTTATCTGCCACGGCTACCACCTATGCGACTTCCATTTGTCTGACCGGATCTTCCACTAAAACTTCCGCCTCTTGAAGAATTAGACGAATTGCGACTAATGCGTGAAGATGAACGTTCGGTATTACGGTTGCTTGTACGTTCAGTAAAGCGATTTGGTGAGTTTGGATTACTATGATTTACAGAGCGTTCCTTGCGCTCGGTAGCACGATTCACGATTCTATTTGTGCGTTCTGTATTTGTACGTGAACGATCTGTTACACGATTATTGCGAGAGTTTACCCTATCATTGAAACGTGTGGTACGATCAGTATTATAGTTGTTATTGCGATTGTTTGAGATACCATGGTTGGAACTACCAACTGTATATCCGCGTTCTCCTCCACGAACATTACGCTCCTTGATACGCATACGTCCATAGTCGCGATTACGTGATGTGTTGTTATGATGTCCATAATGTTTATGAATATGAGTTACTCTATGTCCTCTATGAGGAAAATGATGGTGATGTGAGTAATATCCCAGCCAGTAGGGATTCCAACGATGCCCCCAATAACCTATACCCCACCCTGTATGATGCCATTCGCTATAGTAATAGGGACGGAACCAGGAATCATAGAACCATAGGTCCCAATGCCAAGGATCATAAACGTAAGTTACATGACTCCAATACCATGGATCATAGTAGTGGCAACCATGAAAACGGGCTAATCTTAGACCGTAATAATAATCCATGTCCTCTCCGTCGGAAAAACCTTGACCATATCCATCACTATACCCTAAGTCATAAAGTTTTTGTGAGAAAATTTCGTATGTTTTTTGATTTGTTTTATTTACAGGTACACTGTCAATGCACAAGGAATCAACAGATAACATGACATTACTACGTCCTCTTCTATTGTATTCGTCAATATCTCGTTCCTGTAAAGAAGGTACTTTTTCTACATTTTGATGTTGCTGTACAGATGTGGCGCTTTCTGTTTCATAAATAATATCTACTTTTTGAGTTATTTGTTTGGAACTGCTGTTCTTGCTTTTTTTTACGGCAAAGTACATGTCGTCCTCTTGGGCAATAGAAGTTAGGACAAACATGGATGACGTAAGTAAAATAATCAAGTATTTCATGGTAGAAACTGTTTGTTATTATAGTTTTGATGTTCAAATGTAACTATTTGCAAATGAATGACAATGGGGATAACCCTATTATTGTTGGGATTTTTCCTTTTTTAAAAGAAGTAGTGCCCAATTGTTATCCTCTTTCTGGACGATAGGCCTAAATCCGTACTTGGCAGACTCTGTAAGTAGGCTTGGAATGTCATCAAAATAGAAACCGCTAAGCAAGAGTTCTCCACCAGCAGGAAGACACTTGTTAAAACGATGCATATCAGCCATAAGTATGTTACGGTTAATATTAGCAATTAATAGTGTAGGTTTAAAAACATCAATATTTTCATTGCAAGATGTACATACATTTGTAGAAAGCAGAACGCTGCTATCACCAAGCAACACGTTAACGCCTGTTGTGGTATCATTGAGTACAAGATTCTCTTTTGTATTACGAACACTCCATTCGTCAATATCGTATGCAAGAACATGAGATGCTCCAAGCATTTTACACATAATTGTAAGGATACCTGTCCCCGTACCAGCATCTATGACATGACGTTCTTGCATAGGAATCTCAAGGAGTTGCCTTAAAATCATGCGGGTTGTTTCATGCGACCCTGTCCCAAACGCTTGGCATGGGTTAATTTTTATGTCATAATGTGCATCTGGCACATCGGTGTGTCTCGTATCATGTATAACAATAAGAGCCTTGGAACCTTGTTCGTTGCTAACTACATTTTCCTTTATAATAATAGGTTTAAAACCTTCTTGTTCCCATATATGATTCCAATTTTCATCCGGTGCCTCACATGCTGTATGGGTAATCGTAATATCTGGGAGTGGAAAAGATTCCAATACACTATTTATATCTTTTTGTGAATATTTTGAATGTATGATCCAAGCTAATACTCCTTCCGAATTAGATTCGAATGCCTCATAGCCTACTTCGCCCAATAAAGCTATAAGAATGTCAGAAGCGACTTCACTGCATGGTGTTAGAGTAAATTTAACTTCGTAAAACTTCATACCCTATATCTTGTACTGCTTAAAAGTGTTAGTAACTCTTCTGTGTTTATTCAAACTTGATACTGCGTACTGGTTGGATACGGCTAATAATGTACGAAGGAACAACAAGTACAGAAACACATACAATAAGAGTAACAATATTTATGATGATAATCTCTGCCCATGGAAAATACACAGGAACCTGCGAAAGGTAATAACTTGCAGGATCAAGTTTGATTATGCCTGTCAGTTTCTGCAAGAAAAGAATGGACAAAGCAATGGTATTTCCGTAGATAAGTCCACGAACTACAATCATGGTTGCTAGATACAGGAATGTACGTCGTAATTGTCCGTTTGTTGCTCCCATTGCCTTCATTACACCAATGAATTGTGTGCGTTCAAGAATGATGATAAGGAGTCCGCTGGTCATCGTAACACCGGCGATACAAATCATTAATATTAATATGGCAATGACGTTGATATCTAAAAGGGTAAGCCAAGAGAATATTTGCGGGAACAATTCATCAACACGGGGTGCGAAATAATAATATCCATAGGCATCCTCACGCATATACATCATCTCTGAAATCTTTGATGAAATGGAATGTATACTATTGAAATCGTCAAGAATAACCTCCGCTCCGCTAAACTGATCTTGTTCCCATCCAGCCAGACGTTGTATGGAACGTATATCAGCATAACACATTCTTGTGTCGAAGTCTGCTATATTTGTACTAAATATTCCAGACACCACAAAACGTCGTGCACGCAAACCTCCATCAAAGAAATAAGCATGAACCTTATCGCCAACATGTATTTGCAAGGAAGATGCCATAGTGGATGATAGCAAAATACTATCTGATGGAAGCTCGCCACAACCAAAGGATGGTACCTTTCCTGTAATAAGATTCTGTTCAAGAAAAGACAACGTATTTACTGCTTCAATACCACGGAAAAATATACCGCGGAATTCTGCATCAGTCTTCACCATACCAGGGCACTGGGAAAAACGTCGGACAGTTTTTACCCCGGGAATTTCTTGAATCTCATTTCTCAAAGACTCGTTAATTTGTATAGGAACAGAATAAGTAGTTCGATATTGGCTTTGAGTATTGATGATTTGTATATGGCCAATCAAAGATGCTATGCGAGTTTTAATCTCACTCTGGAAACCGACAGTAACACATATACTGATTATCATAACCAGTATGCCTACGGCAACACCGGCCGTGGCAATACGAACAGCAGAGGCAGAAACTCGTCCTGCCTCTCCGTTTTGATATATTCTTCTGGCTATGAAATACATGCTAACGTCCCTTTGTTTCAACGTGGAAAATTACTCTGTCCTGCCAGGATATGCCTCAAGAGCCTTGCGTAGGATAAAGAGCGCACGTACAAGGTCATCTTTCTTCAGAACATAGGCAAGACGTACTTGGTTGCGACCTGCACCTGGAGTAGTATAGAAACCTGAAGCTGGTGCCATCATTATAGTCTCTCCTTCCCATTGGAAATCGCTCAAACACCATTCGCAGAATTTTTCAGCATCGTCCACTGGCAATTTTGCTACCGTGTAGAACGCACCCATGGGTATTGGACTATAGACACCAGGAATGCGGTTAAGTCCATCAATTAGGCATTTACGACGTTCTACATATTCATCATAAACTTCACGACTATATTCCTCAGGTTCATCCAGGGATGCCTCTGCGGCAATCTGACCAATAAGTGGAGGACTGAGTCGTGCTTGACAGAACTTCATCACAGCCTTGCGCACCTCGGAATTTTTAGTTATGAGGGCACCAACACGGATTCCGCATTCGGAATAACGCTTGGAAACAGAGTCTATAAGTACAACGTTATTCTCTATGCCCTCCAAATGACAGGCTGATATATAAGGTGAACCTGTGTATATGAATTCGCGATAAACTTCGTCGGAGAAGAGATACAGGTCGTATTTCTTGACGAGATCTCGAATCTGGTTCATTTCTCGCCTTGTATAAAGGTAACCAGTGGGGTTATTTGGATTGCAGATAAGAATGGCTCGTGTGTGTTCGTTTATTAGTTCTTCAAATTTTTCTACCTTGGGCAAGGAGAATCCTTCCTCTATCGTTGTGGAGATGGTACGGATACGTGCTCCCGCTGAAATGGCAAAAGCCATGTAATTTGCATAAGCAGGTTCTGGGACGATAATTTCGTCTCCAGGATTCAGGCATGCTAGAAAGGAGAAGAGTACTGCTTCCGAACCTCCACTGGTTATGATGATATCATTGGCCGAGAGATTGATGTTGTAGGATGCATAGTATTTTACCAGTTTCTCACGATAACTCGGATATCCTTGTGAAGGGCTGTATTCAAGAATCTTTCGGTCAATATTGCGTATAGCATTCAATGCCGACTGAGGAGTAGGCAAGTCGGGTTGTCCGATGTTAAGATGGTAAACATGCACACCACGCTTCTTGGCATCGTCTGCTAGGGGAGCGAGTTTTCTAATTGGAGATTCAGGCATTTCCTGACCGCGAACTGATATTTGTGGCATTTTTATATATAATGTAGGTGTTGATTATCTTTGTTTGTCAATTCCGTAGAAGAAGTAGTTCCAGTAGGAACCTGGATAAGTCATTGTACACTCCTTTCTTTGAAGGGCATCATTGTTAAAGAAACTGCTTTTCAATGATTTGTAACAACTGTATGTGCTATCCATTAATTCATCCATTATTGGATTGGATGATTCATTGGCATTCTGGTCCTTATGTAATACAAGTGCCTCGCGATAATGGCGGGGCAAGGTGTTTTTCGTGTTGTAGTATTTGGGCAATTCCGTATTAAAGCGATTTAAGTCGCGATCAAGCAAAAGAGCACACAGGTAATAATCTGCTAATATCTTTATGTCTAAGGTTTCCTTGCATGTTGCAGGTTCTCTTAATCGTGCCATACGTTTGGCAAGGGCATTCTCAAGGAAAGTAGTTACTTTTATATTTTTGTCTGCGGGAATGGCTTTCAAATGTCCGTATACCAATGTTTGGGTGTGATAAAGAAGAGTTGCGGGGAATGTGTCTGGAAGCAAGTTATGGCTACCTTTAAGATACGGCAAGGAGAAGAGTTCATCGGCCAGTTTACCCTTTTTGCTGAGATTGAGAACTTGGATGGATGTTATCGTATTGTTGGTTGTGGTTTCGCCTTGATAAAAGTTGTCAATAATAGAATAATCGTTTCGATGAATTCCCTTCGCCATATCAAGTTGTAAGTGTAACTGGCGGTCTGTGTTAGTTAATGATATACAGAAAAGAATTCCTACACATGAAACCAATATATTTATTCCTAAATAATTGAATATTGGGGCATGTTCGCCTCTATCTTCGTGATATACTTGACTAAGGAATATTAATATGCCAGAAACTAGCAGGAGCAGTATTGGTTTTATGAGGTGGATCTCGTTTTCCAAGGACATAACACTTTCTGGTGAAATTCCCGTCAGAAACCCAAGTGTTATATAAGAGGGTAAAAAAGCTATGGCTTTTAATCGAAGTGGGAAGTGGAAGATGTGCAGAAGCACGGTTGCTGGTATTGCACTCAATAGTGTTCCAAGCAATGCACTGACCCATATTGTTGAGTCGGAAATAGTTGAATTTGCCTGTTCGGATTCAATAAAGTTGCTCAAAGTAACAATACCATATTGGTATCTAATGTATAACAAGAGGGAATATGACACAAAGAGTACGTAGCAAACAATTGTGAGAAAGTTTGCCTTGTATTGCGTAGTCTTGTAATGGTATCTCATTCTTGTTTACTTAATAATATTGCTGGATAATGTCTCACGAAACGTGATTTATCGCAATAGGATGCGATAGTTATCGAGATACGAGGCGATAGTACTTGAAATACATTGCATATCCACACGGACCCCCCTACTCTATCAAGTGTTCTGTAGGCGGAACCGTGCGGATATTTACATCTATATTCTATTACATTAGTCCTTAATCATCCTGAGGACACATGCACTACGAGCAGGAAGATAGAGTTTGAGCCATCCCTTACCGTCCTTTGCTAAATCACGGTCGTAGATTGTAAGATGCTTCAACGTGTCATCATTGAATCCCTTTCCACCAAACTTCACATCATCGGTGTTGAGCAGATACTGGTATGTACCAGCCTTAACCATGAAACCATAGTCTGTATAACTGCGGAAGGGACTGAAATTGAAGAAGAACAATAGATCGCCACGTTGGAAGGCAAACACTTGGTCACCATCGTTGTGCCAAATCTCAGTAACGTTGGTCTTCTGTAGATCTTTCTCGCTCTTGATTATTTTCAGCATAGCACGATCGAAGTCACCTAGGAAGTGGAAGCACAGTTCCTTGTTGTCCAAAAGGTTCCACTGACGACGGGCATACTTATGACTCCAGCCATTACCCTCACGTGGGAAGTCAATCCACTCGGGATGACCGAATTCGTTGCCCATAAAGTTCAAATATCCGCCATTGATAGTGCTACATGTGAGCAGACGAATCATCTTATGCAGTGCAATACCTCTCTCAACGGTGAAATTCTCATCGCCCTTCTTGAAGTGCCAGTACATATCGGCATCCACGAGACGGAAAATGATGGTCTTGTCTCCCACTAGAGCTTGGTCATGACTTTCGCAATAACTGATTGTCTTTTCATCTGCACGGCGGTTAGTGGTTTCCCAAAGCAAACTGCTGGGTTTCCAATCCTCATCGCGCCATTCCTTGATTATCTTGATCCAATAATCAGGTATATTCATGGCCATACGGTAGTTAAAACCGTAACCTCCTGCTTCAAAAGGAGCGGCCAAACCAGGCATGCCACTAACCTCTTCAGCTATAGTGATTGCTTTCTTATTGACCTGATGGATAAGACAGTTTGCAAGAGTTAGGTAGCGGATAGCATTGTCATCCTGACTACCGTTGTAGTAGTCGCCATAACCGCCAAATGCCTGACCAAGACCGTGGCTATAGTAAAGCATTGATGTAACTCCATCAAATCGGTAACCGTCAAAACGGAACTCGTCCATCCAGTATTTACAGTTACTCAACAGGAAGTGCAATACCTCGTTCTTGCCATAATCAAAGCAAAGACTGTCCCATGCCGGATGCTCGCGCCGGTCGCCTTGATAGAAGTATTGGCATGGATCACCAGCAAGATTGCCAAGACCCTCCACTTCGTTCTTCACGGCATGGCTATGTACAATATCCATAATCACGGCAATACCCATGCCATGTGCTTCGTCAATAAGAGCTTTTAGTTCCTCGGGAGTTCCGAAACGACTACTTGCAGCAAAGAAACTACTTACATGATAACCAAAACTGCCATAATAGGGATGCTCCTGAATGGCCATAATCTGGATACAATTGTATCCAGCCTTCTGCACACGAGGCAATACGTTCAAACGGAATTCTTCGTATGTGCCAACCTTCTCTGCATCCTGTCCCATACCGATATGGCATTCGTAGATGAGCAGGGGACTGGTATTAGGTTTGAATTTTGTATTCTTCCATTCGTACTTCTGTTCAGGTTCCCAAACCTGTGCAGAGAAAATCTTTGTGGTATCATCCTGCACAACACGGCGTACCCAGGCAGGGATTCGTTCACCCTTACCGCCTTCCCAGTGTACGCTCATCTTGTAAAGATCACCATGTTTCAGGGCTTTTTCTGGCAAAGTCAGTTCCCAGTTGCCTGTATCTTTTACCTTTTTGAAAGCGTAGTGTCCATCTTCTTTCCAACCATTGAAATCACCGATAAGGTAAATGGCGGTCGCATTGGGTGCCCATTCGCGGATAACCCAATTTTTTCCGTTTTTGTGTAGACCGAAGTACATGTAGCCTGTTGCAAACTCGGAGAGGGTTGTCTCGCCATTGTTGGTCAGTTCTGCAATTTTGTCAATAACAGACTGATGACGACCGTTGATGGCATCAGCATACTCTGCAAGATACTTATCGTTTTTGATTAGACGCAGTACTGTGGGAGCCTTTTCTTCTTCTGGAACTTCTACTTTCTTGACAGTGGCCTTCTTGGTGCAAGTCTTCTTGGCCGTAGTTTTCTTGGCGCTTGTGTTCTTTGTGGTTTTAGACGCCTTGGTGGCATCGGTTTTCTTGGTTGCCATATAATATTGTTTAGGTTATTATGCTATTGATTAGGTTTTTCATTTCTCAGTGTGTACGACTCAGTTGCTGAGTTTTTCACCTTCTTTGAACTCTCCCTCAAAACGGTTACCGTCCTTGTCTTCCTGTATTCCGTGTCCGTCCTTTAAGCCTGCACGGAAACCGCCCTTATATTTAGTGCCATCTGCTTGGCGAAGTATGCCTAGGCCTTCCATCAGACCGTTAACCCATTCTCCGTCATAGACATCGCCATTATGTGAAGTAAACTTGCCTTTGCCATGCTGACGGTTGTTTTTCCAATGTCCAACATAGACATCTCCGTTACTCCAAGTGAAAGTGCCAAAACCATTTTGGTCACCATCGGAGAAATTACCCACATACTTGTCGCCGTTCTTGAAAGAAAAGATGCCTTCTCCTGAACGCTGTCCTTTAACATATGAACCTTCATAGACATTGCCATCCTCAAAGGTATAGATACCAAGTCCATGTTGCTCATCTTTAAGCCATTCACCTATGTATTTTTCTCCCGAGGCATAATTGAATGTACCTTTGCCTGATTTACAGTTCTCTTTCCAGTCTCCTTCATATCTGTTTCCGTCAGCCCAATCGTATATTCCTTCCCCATCCTTCATGTCATTTTTCCAGTTACCGATATACGAAGCTCCGTTGCTAAAGGTATATGTTCCTTTGCCTGAGCGCATATCGTTTTCCCAATTTCCGACATAAATATCACCATTGTAGTAGAACATGGTTCCGTTTCCATGTTGATAATCGCGAAACCAAAGTCCTTCATAGCGGTTGTTGTTAATGAAATAGTATGTACCTATACCATGTTGTTGATCCTGGTACCAGTCACCGACGTACTTCTCGCCGTCAGCAAACTGATAAGTTCCCTTGCCATGACGTTTTCCCTTGACATATGACCCCTCATAGCGGTCTCCGTTCTTGAAACGTGTAATGCCATGTCCGTGTGGCTTGTTTCTCTGTATTTCGCCTTGGTAGATTGCTCCGTCTGAAAATTCATACGAACCAATACGTATTTCCTGTCCATAGGAAATCTGTACGGCAATAGTCCCGAGTAGGATTAATGCCAAAAGATGCTTTTTTCTGGTACTGATTCGTCGCAATGTCAGTATATATTATAGGTTTGCTGACAAAGTTACAAAAAAACATGAATCCATGCAACAAATTTGCAATATTTTCCTGCTTCGAACCCAAATATTTAGTAAAATGAAGACAAATCTGTTTTAAGGACTTCAAGACCTTACAATCGTGAGGTTTGATCAGTTATATAATTAAGAAAAGAATAGAGACCAGGCTAAAATACACAAATGTCGGCATTTAACTATCACAATCAAGAGTACCGCCTAACCACTCTACCATCGGTTCCTCTGCAACTAGTATATGCCATTCAATTAAATGCATGTTTGCATCCATCGTTACAACCACGGGACCCTCCACATGTTCTCCCGAAGCAAGACGTAATCTGTGATATGCAAATTTCTTCATTTTTTGATATGGTTATAGCATTTTGGGGAAATGTTATTGTTTCCTTCTTACGGGTTTCAGTGGTTTGTCCTTTACAATGTTTATGGTTCGTTTCTCTGCCTTGTCTCCGCGAATATCATAAGGGTTCTGTCGAACACGGATTGTATCGGGGGCCACTTCAGGTGTTTTTTCCGTACTGACCACAGGCAGTATAGGTTGTGTTTCAACCTTGTTGGCAGATTTATTGCGTGAAAGGTCGTGATATCTCGCAAGGACAAAATTACTTGCAGATAGAATGCCAAAACCTCTCTCTCTAATTGGCATATATATTGTTCCGTTCACGCTACGTATTCGTAAATTTGTATACTTGGTGGGACAGTGTAACCTTATTTCTACCTGTTTCCTTCCACCTAAACGTTGACTAGTGCCGACAATACTGTCGTTCTCATAAGTGACGGAGAGCAACGCATATGCTTCTGTATAATGGTCGCTTGAGAGGAATTGTAATTTGAAAGCCCACATGAAATAGTCGCCAGGGTAATATGTCGTATCTGCATCAATGGTAAAGGAATATACATTATCTATTACATTCGGAATGAGCACGACTCCATCTCTAAGATTCCATATGTTGGCAGTATCGCCTTCGGTAGCAAGGTAACTGTATGTATTCTTCTCCTGTCGCTCGACACCCTGAGATTCTGCCATGAATGTAAGGCGCTTGTTTACACGTTCGCAAACTTTGACAAACCTCTCTGAGTTTCGGCACCAGTATACCAATGATGTATCCAGTTCCGCTTCTGTAATCTCGTGTTTCCTCAATGCCGCTTGGGTGAGTATGTATCTGTTTTCCTGCAAGTCGCCAGTCTGCAATTCTGCCATGGCCAATGCTAGATGATAATCAACAAGTATATCTTCCATGTCTCCTTCGGACAAGACGCCAGAGGGTCTGTTGGGAGTGCAAGCAAACAAAAGTGCAAGAAGAAAAAGACTTAAAATATACTTCATCGGGAAACAGTTTCTATTTTTTACTTCATTAGTTCATGCAGTTGCTTGCGACAGAAGAGTATTACTGCTATCACGCCGCATGAAATGCAAGCATCCGCAAAATTGAATATGGGCGAGAAGAATATGAAATGATCACCACCTACGAATGGCAGCCAGTTTGGCCAATTCCACTCTACCAAAGGGAAATAGAACATGTCCACCACCCTACCGTAAAATATTGCATCATAGCCAGTACCCCATGGTACGAACTCCGCCACAATTGGTGCAGGAGGGTTGTTGAATATCAAACCATAGAACAGACAATCAACGATGTTTCCCATGGCTCCTGCCAATATCAACGATAAGCATATAAGAAAGAGGTAGTCTACTCCTTGCTTTATCAGCTTTGCTATTATATATATAAGGAAGCAAACGGCAACGATGCGGAACGAGGTTAGGATAAGTTTGTTCATCAGTTCCATGCCAAATGCCATGCCACGATTCTCTGTGAAGAGAATTTTAAACCAAGAAGTAATTTCTATGACCTCATGCATATACATGTTGGTCTTTACCCATATCTTGATAATTTGGTCAATTAGTACAGCCGCCAGCGAAATGCTAGCGGCCGTAAATATTTGATTTTTCCTTCTGCTCATGAAAGCTAAACCTTTTCCACTGCTATTTCATTATCTGCAAAGCGTACCGCTGTAGCTAGTACTTGACTTGTAATATAGTCATAGTTCGCTGACAAGCAAGCATGGGTTTCCTTATTGTCGGGCAGTGTAACGATGATGCGGTCGGTAATCTCGAAACCACTATCCTTGCGCAACTGCTGGATAGAGCGGATGATTTCGCGTGCCATACCTTCCAGACGGAGTTCCTCGGTGATGGTGAGGTCCAGGGCAACGGTGAGTGTACCTGCATTTGCAACGCTCCAGCCAGGGATGTCCTCGCTATAGATTTCCACGTCCTCAAGTTCTATCAGAGCCTCGGCACCTTCAACCACGAGGGTGACACTGCCTTGCTCCAGCATGGCTATCTGCTCCTGTCCCATTTCCGCTACGGCAGAAGCCACGGCCTTCATTTGCTTGCCAAACTTCTTGCCCATGGTGCGGAAGTTGCACTTCACCTTCTTCACCAGCATGCCGGCACCTTCCACGAACTCTATCTCCTTTACGTTTACCTCGTCCAGGATGAGCTGCTTCATTGCCTCTATGCGCTCCTGCTGCTCTGCGTTGAGTGCAGGGATGGCAATGCGCTGAAGGGGCTGCTTAACGCTGATGGCCTCCTTCTTGCGGAGGGAGTGGATCATGCTGGTTACCTGCTGGGCAAGTGCCATTCTCTCCTCCTGCTCCACGTCGATAACAGAAGTGTCGGCAACGGGGAACTTAGCCAGGTGCACGCTACGAACCTCTGCCTCGCCGCATCCCTCGTGCAGGTCGCGGTACAGACGGTCGGCATAGTATGGCGCTATGGGTGCCATGAGGCGGGCAACGGTCTCCAGACAGGTGAACAGGGTCTGGTAGGCAGACAACTTGTCCTGAGTCATCTCGCCACCCCAGAAACGCTTCTTGGACAGGCGCACGAACCAGTTGCTGACATTATCAACTACGAAGGTCTGGATGAGACGTCCGGCACGTGTGGGTTCATAATCCTCGTAGCACTGCTCCACATCGCGGATGAGAGAGTTCAGCGAACTCAAGATCCAGCGGTCCATCTCGGGACGCTCGGCCACGGGCACCTCGTCCTCAGCAAAATGCCATCCGTCCACGTTGGCATACATGGTCAGGAATGAGTAGCTCTGATACAGTTTGCCGAAGAAACTGCCCGATACTTCCTTCACGCCATCCACGTCGAACTTCAGGTTGTCCCAGGGCTGTGAGTTGGTTATCATGTACCAGCGTACGGCATCCGAACCATACTGGTCGATAGCGCCGAAGGGATCAATGGCATTGCCCAGACGCTTGGACATCTTCAGGCCGTTCTTGTCAAGAACAAGACCATTGGAGATAACTGCCTTATAGGAAACTGAGTCAAACACCATTGTTGATATGGCATGCAGGGTAAAGAACCATCCACGTGTCTGGTCAACACCCTCGGCAATGAAGTCGGCGGGGAAGCAGATGCCGTTGTCCAGTTCCTCCTTGTTCTCAAAGGGATAGTGAATCTGGGCATAAGGCATGGCACCAGAGTCGAACCAAACGTCGATGAGGTCCAGTTCGCGGGTGAGCACTGCCCCACTCTCGCCAACCAGCTTGATGTGGTCAACATAGGGACGGTGCAGGTCTATCTTGTCATAGTTCTCCTGAGACATATCGCCAGGAACGAAGCCCTTGTCCTTCAAGGGGTTGCTTTCCATCACACCTGCGACCACGGCCTTCTCTATCTCGTTGTAGAGTTCCTCCACGGAACCGATGCAGATTTCCTCGCGTGTGTCGCGGTTGCGCCAGATGGGCAGAGGTGTGCCCCAATAGCGTGAACGTGACAGGTTCCAGTCGTTCAGGTTCTCCAGCCATTTGCCAAAGCGACCTGTACCGGTGCTTTCGGGCTTCCACAGGATGGTCTTGTTCAGTTCCATCATGCGCTCCTTGGCGGCGGTAGAACGGATGAACCATGAATCCAAGGGATAGTACAGGACGGGCTTGTCTGTACGCCAGCAGTGGGGATAGTTGTGCACGTGCTTCTCTATCTTGAATGCCTTGCCCTCTTCCTTCATCTCTATGCAGAGCAGTACGTTGAGGTCCATATCCTTGGCGGCAGCCTTCTCGTCGTAACCGTTAACATTATACTTGGGGTCGTATGCGTTCTTTACATACTGTCCCTGGTGCTTAGCATAGGCTTCCTTGTTGACGCAGAGGTCGTAGAATTCGGGGTTCATGTCCTCGGGCATGAAGTACTTGCCGGTGAAATCCACCATAGGACGTGTGTCGCCTGCCTTGTCGATGATGAAGAGGCTGGGGATGCCAGCATCCTTTGCCACCTTGGCATCGTCGGCACCAAAGGTAGGTGCGATGTGCACGATACCGGTACCGTCCTCGGTGGTCACATAGTCGCCGGGGATTACACGGAATGCCTCGTCCTCCTTCACCACGGGCTTGCCGCCCTCAATGGCGCAGGGCTTCACCCAGGGCATGAGCTGCTGGTACTTTATGCCAACCAGTTCCGAGCCCTTGCCTTTCCAGAGGATTTCCAGTTCCTTACCTTCCTCTGCCTTGAAGTGTGCGGATACAAGGTTCTCGGCAACGATGTACACAGCCTCCTGCTGGCTGTATGGGTTCTGGCCCTTCACAGCAACGTAGTCAATCTTGGGACCTACGCAAAGTGCGGTGTTTGAGGGCAGGGTCCAAGGGGTGGTTGTCCATGCAAGAATATAAAGGTTCTCCTTGGGCAGGACTGAAGCGGCTTCGCAACCGTCCACAGAGAGCACGGTAAACTGTGCCACGGCGGTGGTGTCCTTCACGTCGCGATAGCAACCAGGCTGGTTCAACTCATGGCTACTGAGGCCTGTACCTGCGGCAGGAGAATAGGGCTGAATGGTGTAGCCCTTGTAGAGCAGGTCCTTGTTGTAGAGCTGCTTGAGCAGCCACCACAGGCTCTCAATGTACTTGTTGTCGTAGGTGATGTAGGGGTTTTCCATGTCCACCCAGTAGCCCATCTTGTGAGAAAGGTCGGTCCATTCGGAGGTGTACATCATCACGTTCTCGCGGCAACGGCGGTTGTAGTCCTCAATGGAAATCTTGGTGCCGATGTCTTCCTTGGTGATGCCCAGTTCCTTCTCCACACTGAGTTCCACAGGCAGGCCGTGTGTATCCCAACCGGCCTTGCGCTTCACCTGGAAACCCTTCATGGTCTTGAAACGACAGAATGTATCTTTCAAAGAACGGGCAAGTACATGGTGAATGCCAGGATGTCCGTTGGCTGATGGAGGACCCTCAAAGAAGATAAACGAGGGGCATCCCTCTCTCTCGGTCATACTCTTGTGGAACACATCCTCGGCGTCCCATTGTGAAAGAACCTCGCGATTCACCTCGCTAAGGTTCAACTTTGTGCGTTCGGCAAACTTCTTGCTCATATATTGTATTTTAATTTTCAGGCGACAAATTTACATATTTTTATTGGCATTAGCAAACATTCGTGAGGCTATTTGTCATCCATTACTCAATACTTCGCTAAAGGAATGAAAACAAAGTAGCAAGATGTCCCTGAACTAAGGTTATATAACGACAGATATTCCGGTAGAACAACCGGAATATCTGTAAAAAACATAATCGAGGTAATGCTCTCACGGGTGTTTAAAATAATGTATATGCAAGAGTCAATGCCATAGATGTCTGCAGGATATGGATATCATCCCTTAGAAAACCAGAGCGCGTGTATGCGTTGCTGAAATATTGTTGTGTACCGCCACGCAACTTGTGATTGACGAATCGTACTACGTAGTACACACAAATACCTATAAGAATCCCCAGCAATCCACCGCAAATGACATCCAGGGGGAAATGTACTCCAAGGTATATTCGGCTGAAACCTACGACTGTTGCCCAAGCGAGGAGGCATAGTGTGGCGATTCTATGTTTAAGCGTCATAGACAGGAACATGGCTACGGCAAATGTGTTGGCAGCATGTGAACTGACAAAACCATAAAGTCCATGGCGTCCTTCGATATGCCTGACTATGAACATGAGTTCTGGATCGTGTGTAGGACGCAAGCGTGCCACCAATGGTTTAATAAACGTAGAACTTATCTGGTCGGCTATCAGTATGCACATGCCTATGCCAAGGAGTATAAGCAACGCTTCCTTCCAAGGGCGGTTCTTCACAATGACAAAGATAGTAGTCAAAAGCATCAGTGTCCACGTCCATGTGTTGCTGAACTTCAACATCATCCCGTCAAGCAGAGCGTTATTACACTGGTTTATCAGAAGCAAAAGTTCTGTGTCGAAAGAAGGAAAATGCATGGGTATTCTTATTTAGATTGTCTCGTAGGTATTCTTTTCAATCCATCCCACCTTGCCGTCGGCAATCTGTATTTCAGCCCAGTCGCGCATGGTATTGTCCTTGATTTCCACACGGGTACCTTCGTGTATTACAAAGAGGTCCGTGCCAGACTTCGTGGGTGTACTTCTTACCGTAACGGCGGGTTCCATAATGATACCTGCATTGTGTTTATCGTTGTAGCTCCTTAGGTTATAAGCCAATACGTTAAACAGAATGCAAAGGATAAGCGTGAACATGGCACCGAAGAATCCGGCTTTACGCAAACCTATGGAAGAGCAATAGAGATACATGGCTACGAGCAAGAGGGTAAGCGTGAAGGCGCCCACTGCCATATAAGCCCATTCCGTTACCGAATGACTGTGCATCAATGTTTTCCATGCCGAAGCGAAGAACATTTCGTGTCGTGGGATAATGCGGTCAACAGTTTTGCTTCTTGCCATTGCAAGGTTGAAACGTATGTCTTCGTCCGATGGATCAAGTTGTGCAGCGCGTTCAAACCAAAGGACTGCCTTTGCCATGTTGTCCTGTCGGTAGTATGTGCATCCAAGATTATAGTATATGGGGGCACTTTCGCCCTGTTGTGCCAAATCAATGTATATCTGTTCGGCTGTAGCAAAGTCTTCGTTGGCATAGGCTGAATCTGCCCATACCTTCATTATGTCTATTGAGTCATTGGGTATGGCCATGCCTATTGAAGTCATTGATGCCATGCAGAGAATCACCAATATCTTGAAAATGTGTCTCATATGTTTTGTTTATCGTGGAAGGCTTTCTATGCCCATTTTTTATATAATGTATAAAATCACCCTATATTTGTCTAAGCGACAGATATTTGTGTATGACATGTGTTACAAACTCTTGTCTAGGTTATTGATGGCTTGTGTTGCCGACTCATAGATCTTGTCCATTGTAGCTATAGGGTCGCCAGGTGCAAAACGCGCGAACTCGCATGATTCCAGCACATCCATGTATTGGCGTATGAGAGTTTCGTCCACGCCACGTGCGGCCAGTGCCTCGTATACGTTTTCCTTGGCCAGGTGAGTCATGGGTATGTTCAGTTTATCTCCTGCATATCCAAGCAGTGCCCTGAGCGTTTCCTCGTAGAAGGCCCCCGCTTCGTGGTTCTTTAGCAACTTGCGTGCCGCCTTAAGACGCTTGCCAGCCTCCTTGCCTGCACGTTTACCTTTCTTTCGAGCGATATCGGCGTTTGCCTTGGCTTGCCTGTAGAATATAGCCAATATCAGGATGAATACAGCGGTAGTTCCCAGATAGGCTATTGCATAAGATACTGTGCCGAAGAAATTGTCCACAGTTTCCCGTATGTTGGCCTTATGTGTGTTGATGTAATGTATATCCGACGAGAGCACACGGAGATCTTCCTTTTCCTGTACTGAAGAAGTGCTTGCTGTTGCCTTGCCCTTGGCAACTGCCAAGTGGAAAGAGTCTGTATGCAGTGTTACATACTTAGCTGCATCTGGATTAAAGTAAACAAACTCCACCGGAGGAATGGCGTACTTGCCACCATGTCGTGGAACAACTACATAGTCAAAGACGATGTTGCCCTTTGCGCCTGCTGTGGTATTGGTGGTCTTGTCCGTTTCCTTAGGGGTGTATACTTCAAAATCCTTCGGCACATCCACCTCGGGAGCCTTCATCAGTTTCATGTTGCCCTGACCGGAAACTATTAGGCGTAGATTGGCTGCATCGTTGACATCCAGTTGATCAGGACTTAGGGTGCCTGTCATGGTGAACTTGCCCACGGCACCGGAGAAATTTGTCGGAATGGGTTCTGGTAGCGCCTTGACTTCTATATTTACCTCTGGTGTATATAACGTCTTTCGGACCATCTGTGTGAGCGAACCTCCACCGAAGAATATATCAAAAGGATCGGCATTCGGATTCGTAATCTCAACTTCAGCGTCGAAGGAGATGCTGGGTATTCTCATCTTTCCGTTTTTCTGTGGGAAGAGTACATATTGGCGCCATATTGCTGTACCATAGTTACGTCCATTGTAGTGTTCGTATTTAAGCGAGAGTTGTGCCTTGCTGTTCAGTTCCTGACAATGGAAACCATCCAGTTCCGGCATTTCTCCTACCAATTGGCGTATGTTCACAAGAGTGTAGAGTTTGTAGGTGAGGACTACGGCCTCCTGTTCGTAAACCTTGCTCTTGCTGGCTGTTGCCGTGATAAAGAGTTCTCTGTCTTCTATATTTGCGTTGGAGGTGTGTCCGCGTTGCTGGTTGGAGCCTTGGGAAGAAGCGTTTCCGTTCCCTTGCCCTTTCTGTGAGGCTGGTAGCACCTTGATGTTGGCCGTATTGCTTTGTACAGTTTTTCCTCCAACCCGCACGTCAGCCTTGGGCAGTGTGAATTCGCCCTCCTCCTTGGCAAGCAGTACATAGGTAAAAGTCATTGTACTGGAATGTGTTGTCTTTCCGTTGATCATTTGGAAAGAACTCTGACTGCTTGTAGAAGGTCCGTACAATACTTCAAAACCAGGAAAACTTCCTACCCTGATGTCATCTACGTCATGGGTGTCAACGATATAACTGATATTTATTCTACGACCTACTTCACACACCTCAGGTGCCTGCAGTTTGACCGTTTGTGCCAAGGAAGCGATGATGCCCGTAACAAATACTGACAATATAAGAAATATTCTCTTCACGACTGATTTGTATGTTATTCTCTAATTCTCGATTGTTTTTCTACCTGTATACTGGTATAATTGTGCTGTATGGAAAGCGAGATGCATCTGCTGTGCCACTCTGCTACCATTGTTTCTGCAATTTTCTCCGTGGCGCCTCTTGTTGTTGACGTTGTATCTTCTCCTGTGTTTCTTTTTCGTTTCTCATGGCAGCCTGCAGGAGACGCTCTGCGGTTTCCTTTGACATGTTTTGCTTTTGTTGCTGCTCATGTTGCTGCTTCTGTTGATTTTCGTCCTTTGTTTTCTGATCCTGCTGTTGTTGTTGTTTGTCATCCTTTTTTCGCTCGTCCTCTTTTTGCTGGTCCTTCTGCTCATCGTTTTCGCCGTTCTGCTTATTATCTTGCTGGTTCTTTAGGTGCCATTTGGCAAGGACGTAGTTGTAGCGTGTTTCATCGTTGGAAGGATCGTTCCGAAGTGATTCCTTATAGCATTCCACGGCTTCAGCATATTTCTTCGAGGCTTGAAGTAGTACTCCCATGTTGTGATATATGTCAGAGAGTCTCTGCTTGTCCTTCTCATATTTGGATGCAGCCAGATACTCTTTCATGGCATCTTGTGGCTTACCCTGACGTATGAGCGCATTTCCCAGATTGTAGCGTGTTATTGCAAAGGTAGAGTCTATCTCTTGTGCCTTTCTATATTGAACTATGGCTTTCTCGGAAAGGTCATTACCTCCCAGGGTATCCAGCATCAGTCGGTTGCCCCTGCGGATATAGTCACGCATGTTCTGGGCGTTGGAAACTCCGATGTAACAACAGGATATTGTTATAAGTAAGAATAATCTTTTCATGACATGGATACTGTGTGTCATCTATTTTTTCTTTGTAAAAAACTTGAACCTCTGCAGTATGTGGTTTTCTCTTTCCATTATCAGTACATCCATAAGCAGGAAAAAGAGCGAAAGCAGCAGGAAACTTTGGAACTGTTCATCATACTCAGAGAATATGGCAGATTCCATCTCCACCCTGCCTAGGTTGTCCACATACTTGTCTAACTTTCGCTGTGCAGAACTGCTATTATCTACATATATATAGTTACCGTTTCCTGCGTTTGCAATCTCGCGACACATATCCTCGCTCAGGCGCGACATAACGGTATTTCCCTCGTTGTCTATGATATATTGTCCTGTACCAGGTATGGGTATGGGGGCACCGGCAGGTTCTCCGACACCGAGCACATACACGTGTATACCCTTGGAAGCAGCTTCCTTTGCCGCCTCTACAGCTCCTCCTTCATTGTCTTCACCATCAGTAATGACAAAGATTGCCTTGGACACTCCCTCGTTGGTTGTAAAGCTTTTTGTCGCCAGGGATATGGCTGCAGCGATGTCTGTACCCTGCATCTCTATCATGGATGGCGAGATAGTTTGCAGGAACATCTTTGCAGACACATAGTCGCTGGTGATGGGTAACTGCACGTATGCCTGGCCGGCATAGATAATCAGGCCAATCTTGTCGTCAGTCATGTTGTCCACCAAGTTTGAAATCATCAACTTGGCCTTTTCCAACCTGTTGGGGCGAACGTCCTCAGCAAGCATGCTGTTGCTGATGTCCATAGCTATTATCGCTTCTATACCACTGCGTTTGCGTGTATCCACACGGGTGCCATATTGTGGCCGTGCAAGGGCAACAATAAGGAAGAGCAGAGATAACTGTAGCATCCAGAACTTCAACTCCGTCCTCAGGCGGGAGACGTCCTTCATCAGCGCCTTCATCAGAAGTGGATCGCCGAATCTTCTAAGGTTGCGTCTCTTCCTGTATGTCCATACATAGTGTGCCACTGCAAATAAGGGCAACAGGAGAAGAAGATAAAGGTATTCGGGTGTTTCGAATCTAAACATGCGTTATTTTCTATGTGGTATTGGTGTTATGGTATCCTCTTGAGAATTGTTGCCTTCAGCACAAGTGCGAGGGCAATGGAAATGAATGCAGCCAGAGCAAAAGCCTGGTATGCCTCATACCGCTTAGAATACTTGCGTACATTCATCTTTGTCCGTTCCAGTTTATCTATTTCCTCATATACTTGGAATAGTTTTTCTGTGTTTGTGGCACGGTATGTTTTTGCGTCGGTCTTCTCAGCGATCTGTTCCAAGGTCTTGGTGTCTATCTCCACAGGGACGTTGACATACTCCTTACGACCGCCCACTATCATGGGATAAGGTGCCGTGCCATTGGTACCTACCGCCACGGTGTAAACTCTGATGCCGAAGCTTTTTGCTATGTCTGCTGCCATACCAGGTGATATATCGCCACGGTTGTTGGTGCCGTCCGTCAGCAAGATGATTACCTTACTCTTGGCCTTAGATTCCTTCAGTCTGGAAACGGCATTGGCAATACCCATACCTATGGCGGTGCCGTCCTCTACCATGCCGTGCATGGCCATGTTGCAATCCATTCCGTTCAGCAGGTTCAGCATCGCAGTATGGTCCATGGTCATGGGGCATTGGGTGTATGCCTCGCCTGCAAATACAGTAAGACCGATGTTGTCGTTCTCACGTCCGTTGATGAATTCTATGGCCACGTTGCGTGCCGCCTGAACCCTGTTGGGTTTTAAGTCCTCGGCCAGCATGCTGGTGGATACGTCCATACAAAGCATTATGTCAATACCCTCCACGCTGGTGTTGCTCCATGAGTTTGCCGTCTGAGGCCGTGCCAAGGCAAATACCGCAGCGGTATATCCTGCAATGGTGAGCAGAAAGGGTACATGTGTAAGCCAGATCCTCCACGTTTTTCCTGCCCGACGGTAACTGGCAGAGGAACTAACCTTCAGCGAAGGTGTCAATTTCGCATGCCTTAGCACATACCATATTATATAAGGTATTAGTAACAGAAGAAGCAGAAAATACCAGGGATTATAAAACTCCATAATTCGCTACGTATTGTATTGTCTGTTTTAGTATTTCTTTATATGGGCACTTGTATCTTCTCACTTGTGCCGTGGTGCTGCTTTATTACACGAACATCTCGTATAGACGCCATGCGATAGTGCCGATAATGGATGCTATCACTATTACGGCCAGGATTATTACTATGCGCATAATGCCCACTTGCAACTGACGCTGCTTGTCCGTTTCCTTTATTATCTCTGGTTCAGGACGTGCATTTGGGTCCTCCTCAAGCTTTGTTTCGTTTACATATTGCAGTGCTGCCATTAGGTTGGCATCGTTCTCGTTTATTTGGGTGTTCCACTTTGCAAACTTCACGAGGTCTGCTGTGCGGAATATCTCGCGGAGTTCCTCAAGACTCTTTTCGTCTCCCTCCTGTATCAGGCGCTCTATGATTTCAGAACTGGTCATCTCCATGGCGGAGAAACCGTATCTATCCTGGATATATGTCCTAAGCGTGTCGGTAAGCAAGGTGTAATATTCCTTGCTATCCTCCTTTGCCCAGGTGCGTTGTTCCTTAAGGCGCTCTATCTCGCTTATGGCTATCTGGTGTGCTGGGATCTTCTTCTTCCGGCGTACAATGCGGAAGATTGGCTTGCCCTTCTTGATAAGGATCGCCATGACTGCAATCAGTACCGCCAAGGGTAGGATGGCCAGCAGTGAGTATGCTATCTGCTCCCAATCTTCCCAGTTATATGGCAACTGCTGTATATCTCTTGGTGGAAAGAACTGGTCAGCATTAAGTGTGTCTACTTCAAGAGTATATACTTTAAAGGCTAAACTCTTGCTTTCATGTAGCACGGAATCAACGATTACATGCATCGGAGGCAGGTAGTAAAACGAAGAATCCCATGCAGTAATGACATATCGTTGTGTTATTTGCCATTGGTTGCCATCGTTCATCACCACGGTATCTGGGTCGTCCACCTGCACTATTTCCACATTTGGAACGAGTTCCATCCCTTTCTTCAGTGCGGGCATCTGCAGGGTACATCCAGCAGGCATACTCACCAGCAACTCAAGTCCATCCTGCTGTCCGACATAGAACTGGACGCTGTCCAACCTAGTTGTTACCGTTACCTGGGCATGTATGGCAGATACAGCAAACAAAGCGACAGCAAGAAAAGCAATCACTCTATTGTGTATGTACCGGCAGATATTACGGCTATTGTGTTTCTTCTTGTACATTTACGGGAATTTGTTTATACTTTATTTCCTCTGTTCCGGAAGGGTGGCACAAATTGTCAGGAGCGCTGACGGAACAATCCCATCAGTGCTGTTACGTAGTCGTGATCAGTACGTATGCTGACGTTGTCCACACCGCTTCGGGTGAACGTATCCCTAAGGCGGTTCTGCTGTCCCTTCCACCATGCAGCATGCTGGTTGCGCACCTTCCTGCTACTGGTATCTATGAGCATTTCTTCGCCAGTTTCGGCATCACGAATCTGCATCAATCCCACATCTGGCAATTCCGCCATGCGGCGGTCATACACCTGAAGTGCAACGACATCGTGTTTACGGTTCGCTATTGTCAATGTCTGACGGAAATCCTTCTCGTCAATAAAATCGCTGAGCAAGAAGGCCGTACACCTGCGCTTCATTACCGACGTCAGGTATTCCACCGCCTGTCCCACATCCGTACGGTTGCTTTCCGGTTTGAACTCCAACAGCTCGCGTATAATGTAGAGAATATGCTTACGTCCCTTCTTTGGGGGGATGAACTTCTCTATGCGGTCGGAAAAGAAGATTATGCCAATCTTATCATTGTTTTGTATGGCGGAGAAGGCCAGTGTTGCCGCAATCTCCGTGAGCATCTGGCGTTTTGTTTGCACGCATGAACCGAATTCCAAACTACCACTGACGTCTACACAGAGCATCACAGTAAGTTCACGTTCCTCCTCGAAAACCTTAACAAAGGGTTTGTTAAACCTGGCCGTAACGTTCCATTCGATATCGCGGATATCGTCTCCGTACTGATACTCGCGCACCTCGGCAAAGGCCATACCCCTACCCTTGAATGCCGAATGGTATTCGCCTGCAAAGATATTGTTGGACAGGCCCTTTGTCTTGATTTCTATCTGCCTGACACGCTTTAGCAATTCACTTGTTTCCATGCTTCTTCTTATGTTCGCACGAAGCCATTCTTTTCGGCAATTAGGGTACCTCTACCTTGTTGATGATCTTGCTTACTATTTCCTCGGGAGTGATGTTATTGGCCTCTGCCTCGTAAGACAGGCCTACACGGTGGCGAAGCACATCATGTGCCACGGCTCGGACATCCTCTGGGATTACATATCCGCGACGCTTGATGAAGGCGTATGCCCTTGCCGCCAGTGCCAGGTTAATGCTTGCACGGGGACTGGCGCCGAATTCTATGTAGTCCTTGATGTCCTTCAGGTTGTATTTCTCAGGATAGCGAGTAGCGAAGACTATGTCTGCGATATATTGTTCGATTTTCTCGTCCAAATATACCTGACGTACCACAGCACGTGCCTCCATGATTTCCTGCGTGGTCATCAAAGGTTTTACCACGGGAGCCTCACCTTTGATGTTTTGGCGAACGATAAGTTTCTCCTCTTCTAGCTTGGGATAGTCGATGATTACCTTCAGCATGAAACGGTCCACCTGTGCCTCTGGCAGAGGATAGGTTCCCTCCTGCTCAATTGGGTTCTGGGTAGCCATTACAAGGAAGGGCTTGGGCAGTTTAAAGGTTTCCTTGCCGATGGTAACCTGACGCTCCTGCATGGCCTCAAGCAAAGCGCTCTGTACCTTGGCGGGAGCACGGTTAATCTCATCTGCCAGCACGAAGTTTGCAAACACAGGACCTTTTTCTACCTGGAAACTCTCTTCCTTCTGTGAATAGATCATCGTACCGATCACGTCGGCGGGCAATAGGTCGGGTGTAAACTGTATGCGGCTGAATTGTGCGTCCACTAACGAAGCCAGTGTCTTAATAGCCTGTGTCTTGGCCAAACCTGGTACACCTTCCAGCAGGACGTGTCCGTCGCTAAGCAGGCCTATCAGCAAGGATTCCACCAAATGTTTCTGTCCCACAATTACCTGAGCCATACCTGTCTGCAGGTTGGTCACAAACGCACTCTGACGCTCAATCTGCTCATTTAGAGCACGGATATCAAACGAGTTCATACTATCCAAAATATGTGTTTTAATTATTTTGCGTGCAAAGTTAACAAGATTATGTCACATACCAAAGTCGAAATTCTTAAAAAAGTCCTATATAATGTTCAGTGTCTATTAAAAAAATGTTAAACGTCCACACGTTATAGTCCATGCTGAGGGTGACAAATGTTTGCCTTACTATTAACGGCATAAGAGAGTGCGGATTAGGGTAACAAGGACGAAATGCACAATCTGCCAGTGAACGATGTGGCCAAAAGGTAGATGAACAGTCCGCAAAGATCATAAAAAGGCACAGAATCTGCGTTGTAAAAGCGGATTCTGTGTATCATCTATTTTAGGCGCTATTATCTACCCGTAATTCCTGGGCGTTTGCCCCGACAATTATTTCTTTGTCGCAGGTGCTTTCCTTACCAGTTTTGGGATTCTAATAGGATCACCAGTGTGTATAATGTTGGGGTCTTCAAAATCATTGAAAACGATGAGGTAGCGGACAAGGTTCTGATCGCCGAGTTCCTTGCCAGCAATCCTATAGAGGGTTTCGCCTACCTGCATGTGATGGATTTTGCCAGCATCGCCCACAATCCAGTATTCACCTCCGGGAACCTGAGGGAAATACTTCGCTATTTCAGCGGGATCCTCGTTCTCTTGTGTATCGGTTTCTGCCTGTGGGGTGGTTTCTGCAACCAAGGTCAGTGAGTCAGTGCCAAGGGTGTCCGTCTGCAAGGTGTCTTCCACTTCGACGTGAAGGGGTGTTTCAAGCTGCTCTTCTTCCTTGGTAGCATCGTCTGTAAGTTCTGTGTCCAGTGATTCGTGATACAAAGTCACATCCAGCTTACTCAATACCTGAAAGTGTCCGCCCACATAGGAAAGCACCATGAGGAGGATGGTTACGAATATGTAGAGGCACATGTTCGGTGAACGCTTAACCTGCGAGGAGGACGAAATGGAGACTTCGGATGCCATGGGATATGAAGGATTCTCGTCGCTACGATGTGTGCAAGTGGGAATTACATCCTTAACAGGTTCTTGGGAGATTGTCTCCTCGGGTTCTAAGATAGGCTTTGTCTCCGTTGCCTCAGCAATCATCTCTTCCTCTGCAGGCTGCTCTGCGAGTTCCCTCTCTTCTGGCTGCTGAGGCATGGTTTCTTCCGTAACTGTTTCTTCCACAGTGTCTGGAAGCGGTTGTGTGACTTTACTATTTGGAAGTGGAGCGTCTGGCTTTTCCTCGTCCATAACGGGTATTTTTTCCATTTCCTCGGTAGAGACAGAGTCGTTCAGGGGTGTTGTCTCAAAGTCGGAGAAGGGACGGTTTACCGCATCTCTGAGGGGCACATCTGGGGTGAAGGATAGTTTGGTGTGTCCAGCAATTACAATACGCTCACCTGTGTTAACGTTTATGCTTTCACGGTCAGAAACATTAATCAGTTTGAAGGTGCCGAATCCCTTGATCTTGACTATCTTGTCGGTGGCTATGTATTCCTCCACTATCTCAAATACGGTCTTGACAAACGCACTTGATGCCTTGATATCCATGCCCGACCTCTCTGTAAGTGCTGAGGCAAGGTCCTGTATGCTATACTTATTATTCATGATAATTCCTCCGGTGCATTATTGGATCTTGTTCTTCAGGTTGGTACTCTGCTTAAAACCAACGACAATCTTAGGTGGTACGAGCATGCGCTGCCCTGTTGTGGGGGAAACAAGGACTCGTTCCAGTCTTTTCTTTGTCTCGAACGTGCCGAAGTTAGAAATCATTATCGAATCCTCCTCGCAAAGACACTTTGTCATTTCATGAACGAGGAGATTGACTCTTTGCTGGGTCTCTCTGGCATTGGACTTTGTCCTGCGTGCCAGTTCTGCGATGAATTCCTTGTTGTTCATATGATGTGCTTGTGTTGGTGTTGCCGTGTGTGTAGCGTTCCGTTATGATATAGTGGCGATAAAGAATAATAATTAAAGGGGGGTAATCACTTCGGCATAGAGGTCAAAATCATCAGCTCCGGTTATCCTTACGTTGTAGAATTTCCCTGGTACGAGACCTTCGGTGACAGAGGATATCAATACCTCAGGGTCAACCTCGGGTGAATCGTACTCAGTACGTCCTATGTACCAGTCGCCTTCAAGGCGATCTATGATTACCTTCATCTCGCTTCCAACCTTCCCTTCCTGAATTTCGGCAGAAATCCTCTGCTGCAGGCGCATGAGTCGGGAGAGACGTTCCTGCTTTATCTCCTCGGGGATGTTGTCCTCATAAAGGCGGGCGCTGGGAGTGCCCTGCTCCTCACTATAGGCAAAAGCACCCATACGTTCGAAGCGTGCCCAACGAACAAAGCGGCAGAGTTCCTCGAAGTCCTCGTCGCCCTCACCGGGAAATCCTACCATGAGAGTTGTGCGTAGGTGTATGCCTGGCACCTTACTGCGTATCTGTTCTATGAGGGCATAGGTTTCTTCGCTGGTAATGTGGCGGTGCATGGCCCCAAGAACATTGTCTGATACATGCTGGAGAGCTATATCCAGATACTTGCACACGTTCTTGTTCCTTGCGATTACATCAAGCAGTTCCATGGGAAAGTCAGTAGGATAAGCATAATGCAAGCGTATCCACTCGACACCAGGGATATTGGCTATTTCCTGAACAAGATGTGCTATGCGTCGCTCCTTGTAAAGGTCAAGTCCATAAAATGTCAGTTCCTGTGCTATGATTTGGAATTCCCTTACACCGCAGGTCACAAGATGACGCACCTCGTCCAGGATTTCTTCCATGGGACGTGAACGATGGGCACCGGTAATGATGGGAATGGCGCAATATGCGCATTTGCGGCTACATCCTTCGGAAATTTTCAGGTAGGCATAATGCGCAGGAGTGGTTATGTGTCGCTCGTTAGCGATTGCGGCGTTATATTCGTGACCGAGGTCCTTCAGGAGATTTGTCCAGTCAAACTTGCCATAGTATTTGTCCACCTCGGGTATTTCCTTCCCAAGATCGTCCATATAACGCTCACTCAGACATCCCATCACATAGAGTTTCTTCAGACTGCCCTCTTCCTTGCGTTGGGCAAGTTCCAGAATCATATTTATGCTTTCTTCCTGTGCATCGGCGATGAAACCACAGGTATTCACCACGGCTATATCACCAGTAAGGAGTTCGGCGTCGTGCTCTACTTCATAGCCGACAGCTTCCAACTGACGCATCAAGCGTTCGCTGTCAACCAGATTTTTGCTGCAACCCAGAGTTATGATATCTATCTTCATGGCATTACTTTTTTCTGGAGGGCTTTATTTGAACAAAGAGTCCACGAACTCCACACGATTGAAAGGCTGTAAATCTTCCATGCCTTCACCCAAACCAATGTAACGTACGGGTATCTTGAACTGGTCAGATATTCCTATAACCACACCACCCTTGGCCGTTCCGTCCAATTTGGTTACAGCCATGCTCGTTACCTCGGTGGCTGCGGTAAACTGCTTTGCCTGCTCGTAGGCGTTCTGTCCGGTACTGCCGTCTAATACCAACATCACGTCGTTGGGAGCCTCGGGCATAAGTTTTTGCATCACTCGCTTTATCTTGGAAAGTTCGTCCATCAGCCCCTTCTTGTTATGCAAACGTCCGGCAGTGTCTATAATAACGACGTCTGCACCAGAAGAGATTGCACTCTGCAAGGTATCAAAAGCCACGGATGCAGGATCGCTACCCATCTGCTGCTTGATGACGGGAACCCCTACCCTTTCTCCCCAAATGACTATCTGCTCAACGGCAGCAGCTCGGAATGTGTCGGCAGCACCAAGCACAACCTTCAGGCCTGATTGCCTGAACTGGTATGCTAACTTGCCTATCGTGGTGGTTTTGCCCACACCGTTGACACCAACCACCATAATCACGTACGGACGCTTACCTTCTGGCAGGGTGAAACCCTCGGTGTCATCGGTATTGTTCTCTGTGAGCAGTTGTGCTATCTCGTCGCACAGTATTTTGTTTAACTCGCCAGTGCCCACATACTTGTCGCGAGCTACGCGCTTTTCTATCCTTTCTATGATACGGAGTGTAGTGTCCACACCCACATCGCTGGTAACAAGCACCTCTTCCAAATTGTCAAGAACCTCGTCGTCAACTTTGTCACGACCTGCCACGGCTCTGGCAATCTTGTCAAAAAATCCTGTCTTTGTCTTTTCAAGACCCTTATCCAAGGTCTCCTTCTTCTCCTTGCTGAAAAATGAAAACAATCCCATAGTAATCTATTACCTTGCTTCTTCTAAACAATCTGTGTGTGGCAACACATGCATAATGTGCCAATAAATAATATTTCAAAGTGCAAAGGTAAGGTTTTTTTCTCAGTTTTGCCAACATGGAATTGAGAAATAGTACTTTTCATCGTGTTTTCCACTACTAAAGCAGTCGGTGTACTGAGATCCGCTATGCGTTTATGCTACTGTTTGTGCCTTGGGAAAGTCGCAGAAAAAGCCCCGGTCGCATGACCGAGGCTAAGTGTACATTATATATATATATTAGGTATATACTACACGTTTAAACGAGAGACGAATCATTTTCTGATAACCTTCTTCTTTCCGTCAACGATTACTATACCTTCTTTGGGAAGGGCGTTCAGTTTCTGACCATGGAGGTTGTAGATACCTTTGGGAGCAACGCTTTCCCTGCCATTTACATCCTGAATGGAAGTGGCAAGAATGTCCTCAACCTCTATATTAGGGTTCTCGATGATGTACATTACAGAACCGTGGTCGTTCCAGGTCCAGTTGCGCACGGCGATTGTTGCCTCGTTAGTAACGATACAGGCAAAGTTTGTGGAGCCATCTGAATAACCGCCACCTGCATGGAAACTGAAAGTACCATCTCCATTATCACGAATCTTGTCAAGCGCAGTCTTCTCGTCGGTAAACATATAGTCACGACCGCTGCGGGTAACGTAACTCTCCTTTGCTGGCTGATATAGATAGTAGGAATCTCCTTCCTTCAGGATTTGCCAGATGACGGTGTTATCAAAAGGGGTTACCTCCTGCTGGTAAATCTCGGCCACAGCCTGATTGCCAGTCAGTTTGTTGTAACTATAATCGGTAACGCCACGCAGACTTACATATTGATCGGTGATGGTGCTGTTCCATGCCAGATAACCCTCGCCGCTTTTGGCCTTGATGTGGTAAGCCATATCGTTGCGAAGTTCAGAAAGACTGCTTATGGTTCTATACTCCTTTAAAGGACTATATGTGTAGGTAACGGTTACGGTGTTGTTTTCAAAAGCAACTGATACATTGTAGTCTTCAATAGCAATTGCAGTCACATCGTCCACGGTAAAGTATTGTGTACCTGAGATAACATCATCATTGCCATACTCCTGACTCATGTAGACAACGCCACCCTGGCCCTCGGGAGCACCTACTACCTTAACAGTATAGTACTGAACCTGCTGCATGTCGCCCTTGATACTTACGTTGGCACCACGAAGATATTCTGCAGGAATAGTGTATGTACTATCGGCAGCAATTGCTGTTGCGGGAATAGTAACTGAAATCCAATTGGGATTGCCATTCTCGTCAAACTGGTCAGCGGCATTTACATTATAGCCATACTTCAACAGGAAGCCATACTGCACGAAGCCCTTCTCGGGAATAATCTTCACTTTGAGAGGCTGAGCATAAGGAGTTACATAGTTGAGCAATGCGCTATTATCCTCAGCCAATACAATATCACCATTCAATTGAGAAGCGCTAACGCTTACAGTTTCACCATGTACATCCAGTGTAACATCAGCCACAGCACCACCATCACTAATGATAGTTGAACTACCAGCTGGATTCAAACTATTCCAGTCCACTTTATAACGCATGCGATAGAAACCGGGAGCAGTGCTGGCAGGAACAGTAAAGTTGGGTACACCAGCAGCAATGTTGTTACCGTTTGCTACAGTTGTACCATCACTCTTATACCATGTCTCGCCTATCTGAGCTGCATTATAGCTAACGATATCACTACCCTCAGCAGGAGTACCATTATCGTTTACTGTATAGGTGAAGACTCCATCATTTCCCCAGTCAGTATAAACGTATGCATTCATCCATCCACCGGTATATCCAAATGTGGGCTTTACGCTATCACCAGCCTTGGCAGAGAAAACGTTTACGCCAACCAACTCGTTATATACCTTCTTATTGGACAGAGTAGCACTGTATGTGTTGTTGCCAACATTAAGTCCTACTGTATTTAGGCTGCGGTCTGAACGCACAGGAGCTGATTCATCATAGAAATCAAGAGCGTACTTATCGGTAGAGAAACGTTTCTCCGCATTGTTATCAACCACAATCTCATCAAAGTATGCTACCCAATCGCTTTCATCAGCATGAGGCGAACGAAGGTCGGGGATAATTACAAGCGAGTAAATGTCTATACCCTTGTTTGCTTCCTCGGTCTTGGAATAAGAGAAACCCTTGAAGCTGACAACGATGTCTTGCCAACCTTCCTTAGCCTTAACAGGAGAGTGGGTCCATGCCCAGAATTGCTCATCCTCACCTGTCTGCCATGACCAACTGTCCTCAAGACGCTTACCAAGACCAATAACCATCATTCTTGAATCAGCAGGCTTATCCTTGAGATAGGCCATAACATGAATGTACTGCAACTGTTTGGTAACACGGATAGGCTCCTTGAGATCAATGCGCACACCATAGGTATTGCTGCCATGTCGGCTTCTCTGGAAAGCTACAACCTTGGACGTGGAGTTAGGTGCTGAACCCAACACTTCGTCTACGGCAACATCTGGATTGTCTGCCACACCAGCATTGCCTGCCAATGTGCCAAGACGGAAAGGACTTTCAGACCAGCTGTCATAAACACCTATCTTTGCAAAATCATCAGTATCAAAACTGATGGTTGTCTGTGCATTTGCGCCTAAGCTCATTGCAAGCAATAGCGCAGAAAATATTGTTTTGTTCTTTTTCATCATGGCTATCTATCAATATACGCTCAGGTTAGACAATAATGGACAAGCTCTGCTGTCAAGGATGGTGATACGAAGTTTTGTGGCTTTGTAACCCTCACCATAGCTTTCTGCTGTTTTTCCATTCAAAGGAACGATTCTCTTGTATCCCACAGTAGTGGTCTCTAATGCTGGGCAAAGTTCCTTCCAAGTGTTGCCGTCAGCACTATACTCCAACTTGAAGTCCTTGATACGCTGACCCAACTTGATAGGCTCCTGCATCATAACGTAGCGCAGAGTCTGAGGCTCGTTCCAAGAAAGTGTGATAGTGCCACTGAGACTGCCGTCGTTTGTAGCCCAATATGTTTCCTTGTCACCATCAGTAAGGTTGGCAGCCTCATACTTACCGCCTGTGCGGGTCTCGCTGACTTCAATAGTAGCGGTCTTAGCAAGATCCTTTGCTGCTGTGCTCTCGTTCATGCCATGAACAGGAACAGCAAGACGCTCGTGCAGCATCTTACCCAGACTCTTCAGCTCGTTAACGGTGTTTGTTGGCAACACGCCATACTGGTCAGGAGGACAGTTGAGGATGAGAGTAGCATTGCGGCCTACAGTTTCCAAATACATCTGGAAGAGGCGAGCTGCACTTTTCATGGTCTCACCCTGATGCCAGAACCAGCCATTGTTGGTAGCCTTGGCGTCGCTCTCGCCTGGGTTCCAAAACCAACCGTTGATGTCGCCTTGCTCACGCACTACGTTCTCGTCCATGTAGTCGGTCATGGCCCAGTTGCTGTCGCCTGCATAACCAGACTCGTTACCAATCCAACGAGCCTCGCCGCCTACACCCCAAAGCACGCAATTGGGAGCAATCTTATGCACACGGGCACGGAGGTTGGGAGTATCGTAATAGATGGAAGCATCCACCGAACGTGTACCACCCTCGCCACCATAGTAGCCGTCACCGCCATTGGCACCATCAAACCACATCTCAAACTGGTCGCTGCCGAACTCTGCCAATTCTTCGCACTGCTTCAGGAATACCTCAGTAACGTAGGTGTCCTTACCATAGTGTGCAGAATTGCGGTCCCAAGGTGAGATATAGAAGCCATACTTCATACCGTGCTTCTGGCTTGCCTCAGCATAGAGCTGTGGGATATTGGCTGTACGTCCGTATTCCGAACCGGCACCAGTGATATTATGCGTTGTTGTTGCTGTTGGCCACAGACAGAAACCGTCATGGTGCTTCACCACGGCAATACCGCCCTGCATGCCGGCAGCCTTCACCGATGTAATCCACTGTTCGGGATTGGGCATGGCCTTGGGGGCGTAGATGCTTTCTTTTTCATCACCGAAGCCCCATTCCTTGCCGGTGAAAGTGTTCATACCATAGTGGAAGAAGGCATAGAACTCGGTCTCGTTCCACAGAATCTGGCGCTTGTGAGGCACTGGGTGGCATGGTGCAGGGGCGTTGTCCGGATTAGACAGTTCCTGCTCAACCACCTTGAATTCCTGGGCAAATCCCGCCAAGGGGATTGTAAGCCCAACAAGAAGTGCTTTAATCTTCATAATGTTTAGTTAATAATTTGTTTAGGTGTATTTCTCAATAATATTTGGTCCGCTATAATACTTTTGTCATCAAGTCAAGCGTATTTCATGCCTACTATGTTTGCCAGGCTTTATTCCTTATATATACGCTATAATATATATATAGTATTGTGTCTTTTGTTTTGATTGCAAATTTAAGAAATCTTGCGCAAACATCAAAGACATCATACCAAACAAGCTCCCCTTTTAATGGCATGTTATTTTTTTTTTTTTGTTTTTTTAACGTTTGTATACAGACATTGACATGCCACACCCTTTGTTATGTTAATTAAACCTGTTAGACGTCTTGTCGGATTCTGCAAAATACAGTATCGAGGATTAAAGGATACATAATTGATAAATATACGCTTGCTTAATGTAATTCTTTTACAATTACACTCATCTTGCCTTTATTTTGCACGAATTACCTTCTTCTTATGGATATAATTACCCCCTGAAAGTCTTTGGTCAACTTCCAGGGGGATTACAAGCGTTTGTTTTGTTAAGGCTAATGCGGTTCCGAGTGTTGCAGTCAAGTCTGCATCTTAGGGATTGCCATCGGAATCCGTGAAGAGTTCTTCATTAACATCGTCGGGCGCTTCAGACCACTTGGCTTTCAGGTCCTCGGGAATTTCGAAATTATCATCACGACTGTATCCCAATGATTCATCGTCGTACACCTTGTTCAGGAACGTCGCAACGACAGGCAGTGCCGAAGCTGCGCCCTGGCCGTTGGCCATTGAGGCAAAATGCACATCGCGTTCGTCGCCGCCAACCCATGCTCCGAATGAGAGGCTTGGGGTATAACCTATGAACCATCCATCGGAATTGTCGTTAGTAGTTCCCGTCTTGCCACCCATTGGGGATTTGATATTATATCTGAATCTCATGCGCGAACCTGTACCGCCATCCATTACGCCACGCATTAGTTCCACCATCTTCCATGCGGCATCGCTGCTGATGACATGCTGAATCTGTGGCACGAAAGTGGCCAGGACATTGCCATCGCTATCCTCTATCTTCGTTACAAAACGTGGGGCACGGCGCATACCCTCCCGGGCAAAGGCTGTATAGGCAGAAACCATTTCCAATACGCTGATTTCACAGGCTCCAAGGCACAGGGACATTGCGGGTTCTATCTGACGGTTAAGTACACCGAATTCGTGTATAAGGCTTACCAGCAACTCGGGGCTCAACTGATTCATCAACCATGCCGAAATCCAGTTGTTGGATTGTGCCAAACCCCATTTCAATGTTACCATTTCGCCATATCTGCTACGGCTTGCATTTCGTGGCGTCCACTGCTGGTCGCCAACCTGATAGGTTACTTCCTCGTTGGGAGCAAGGTCGTAAGGACTGTATCCACTTTCCATGGCCAGGGCATAAAGGAAGGGCTTGATGGTAGAACCAACCTGACGACGTGCCTGTCCTGCCATATCGTAACGGAAGTGCGAGTAGTTCACGTCGCCAACATAGGCCTTCACGTCACCCATTTCCGTGTCCATGCAAACAAAGCCCGAGTGAAGGAATCCCTTGTAGTATTTGAGGGAGTCAAGGGGTGTCATTATGGTGTCTATATCGCCCTTGGGAGAATATACGGTCATTCCTACGGGTACTTTGAATGATGCGTCAATGTCCTCAATGGGAATACCGGCAGCCTTCATGGTTACATATCTGGCGCTCTGACGCTTGGCTCTTTGGATATTTTCTTCGGCCTTTGAGGCGGTTAGGCCACAATAGTACGGACGACGTGGATTTTTGACCTGTTCCTTGTCGAAGGCCGACTGAAGAAAGTTTGCCACATGCTCATTGACACTCTCTTCGGCATATCGTTGCATTCGGCTGTCGATGGTGCAATATATCTTCAAACCGTCGGTATAGAGATTGTAATGACGGCCCTCCTTGTTTACATTCTTGTTGCACCATCCGTACAAGGGGTCTTCTTCCCACGACAAGGAGTCCTCGAAATACTGCTGCGCCTGCCAGGTCTCATAGTCATTGCGGTTAGGACGTTTTGCCATCAGAATCCTGCGCAAACGTTCACGTACATACATACCGGTTCCTGTCCTGTGGTCGGCCCTGCGGAAGTTCAACGTCAAAGGCAACTGCATGATGCTATCAGCCTCGCTTTCTGCAAGATACCCAGAGCGCACCATCTGTCCGAGCACGACGTTCCTGCGCACCTTGGCTCTTTCCGGCACACGTACTGGATTGTAGTATGAGGGGTTCTTGCACATACCTACCAACATGGCACACTCCTCGATAGAGAGGTCGCTGGGTTCCTTGCTGAAATATGTGCGAGATGCGGTCTTTATGCCCACGGCATTGTGGAGGAAGTCAAAGTAGTTAAGGTACATTGTTATGATTTCCTCCTTGGTATAGAACCTTTCCAATTTGAGTGCAATCATCCACTCTATTGGTTTTTGGAAGAGTCGTTCCAGGGTGTTGGCGGCACGTTCGCTATAGAGCTGCTTGGCCAACTGCTGGGTGATGGTAGAACCTCCTCCGGCACTCTTTTGTCCGAGCAAGCCACGCTTTACTATTGCACGGAACAGAGCCTTGAAGTCAATGCCAGAATGTTCGTGGAAACGCTCGTCTTCTGTGGCAATCAGAGCCTGTATCATTGCGGGGGCAATGGAATCATACTCTGTAAAGATACGGTTGTTGGAACCATAGCTGTATGTACCCATTAGCTTGCCGTCGGCAGTAACTATCTGGCTGGCA
The DNA here is from genome assembly GCA_045612965.1 of Bacteroidaceae bacterium. Taxonomy (GTDB): domain Bacteria; phylum Bacteroidota; class Bacteroidia; order Bacteroidales; family Bacteroidaceae; genus Physcousia. Next base: position 39,874 of record JAZLAC010000026.1, read on the forward strand.
AACTTGTCTACGGGATTTGACAACTGCTCCATATCGGGCATATATCCGATACGGCCGTCATTTATGGCCCAAAACACCCAACCTACAGTTGCCGTGCCGACGATGAGCAATAACCACAGAAAGATGAATATGACTTTCCTCATGTTTATTCAAAAAACAGCATTTAATATTTATTCCACAATGCGGACATCTCTCAATTCCACGTCTTTGTTGCAATAGCAGCAACGCAGAATATCCTTGCCGTCACCCACGGAACGGAAGCGTGTCTTCATAGGCTCATTGTTAGTGATGCACTTGGGATTGGGACACTGCACTATGCCAACGAGTTCCTCGGGCATTACAACCGTACGCTTCTCAATAATCTCATAGTCCTTGATAACACACAAAGTGATATTGGGTGCTACGGCCGAAAGCTGGTTCAGTTCCTCGTCGGTAAAGTACTTGTCTGCTATCTTTATGATGCTCTTGCTGCCCATGACCGCACTCTTGAAGTTAAAGCCTATGGTAATGGCGTTGCACATCTTGTCCAAATGCAGCATACTCACTACGTCGAAGAGTCTTTCGCTGGGTATATGATCCAATACGGTTCCGTTCTCTATGGCGGCAACCATCAGTTCCTTCTTGTTCATGGATTGGTATTTTTCAGGTTTATACATTATTATACATCCCTTTTTCTGTCGATACATTCCCTACAAAATGGTAGTGTCGTTGATTACGTCGTCCAACGTGATGCCAAGCACGTCGCATATAAGTGCCTGACGTGCATAGAGGCCATTTTGGGCCTGCTGGAAATAGTAGGCGTATGGAGTATCGTCTATTGAATATTCAATCTCGTTCACACGGGGCAGCGGATGCAGTATCTTCATGTTTGGACGTGCCTTGCACAGCATGTCCTTCTTGAGCAGATAGCGATCCTTAACTCTCTCGTATTCGTCCAGGTCGGCAAAACGTTCCTTCTGCACACGGGTCATATAGAGAATATCGGCATCGCTGATGGTGTCTGCATCAAAGTCCTGGTGCTCAACATATTTTATGCCGTATTCATCACAATAACGCTTGTAGACGGCAGGCATGGCCAACTCGTCGGGCGCAATGAAATGGAACGTGGGATTGAAGTGTCGCATTGCCATCAGCAGGGAGTGCACGGTACGGCCATACTTCAGGTCGCCCACCATGTATATGTTCAGGTTGTCCAGCGTACCCTGAGTCTGGTAGATAGTATACATGTCAAGCATTGTCTGGGAAGGATGCTGGTTTGCACCGTCACCGGCATTCATTATGGGCACTGGAGCCACCTCGCTTGCATAGAGGGCGGCACCCTCCAGATAATGGCGCATTACAATGACGTCGGCATAACTGGATACCATCATTATCGTGTCTTTCAGTGTCTCGCCCTTAGTGCCGCTGGTTACTTTCGGGTCGGCAAAGCCTATGACGCGTGCACCAAGACGGTTGGCTGCCGTTTCGAAACTGAGGCGGGTACGAGTAGATGGTTCAAAAAACAATGTAGCCACAACCCTGCCGGCAAGCAGACGGCGGTTGGGATGACGTTCAAACTCCTGAGCCATCCGTATCAGATACTCGATTTTCTCTCTGGAATGACCTGCGAGGGTCACAAGACTTCTATTCTTCATGGTCGGTTAGGTAACTCTTTTTCATGCCAAAGGTACGACTTTATGTATAAAAATACCTGCACCACGGTATCTATTTTGACGTAAAACGTATAAAAAAGAGAAAATAACACCCTAATATAATATATGGTACGAAGATTTTTTATACTTTTGTAATCTATTAAAAACATGTTGCCGCTGTTTAGCATATATGCGGCATCCTTCTGGACAACAAATCAAAAACATTATAATATGGACAAGACAGTCTTTGACTTAATCAGCGAAGAACGTGCCCGCCAGATGCGTGGCATCGAACTTATCGCCAGCGAGAATTTCGTTTCCGACCAGGTCATGCAGGCAATGGGCAGTGTACTGACCAACAAATACGCCGAGGGATATCCTGGCAAGCGCTACTATGGCGGCTGCCAGGTTGTGGACAAGGTGGAGGAATTGGCCATTGAACGTATTTGCAAGCTCTTTGATGCAGAGTATGCCAACGTGCAGCCTCACTCCGGTGCACAGGCCAATGCCGCCGTATTCCTGGCCTGCCTGAATCTGGGCGACACCTTTATGGGTCTAAACCTGGATCATGGCGGTCACCTTTCACACGGTTCAGCAGTAAACACCTCCGGCATCAACTACAAGCCCGTTGGCTATAACCTGAATAAGGAAACAGGCCGTGTTGACTACGACGAAATGGAGCGTCTGGCCCTGGAGCACAAGCCCAAACTTATCGTGGGTGGCGGTTCTGCATATAGCCGCGAGTGGGACTACCGCCGCATGCGCGAGATTGCCGACAAGGTTGGCGCAATACTCATGATAGACATGGCTCACCCTGCAGGCCTTATTGCCGCCGGCCTGCTGGACAATCCAGTCAAGTACGCCCATATCGTTACATCAACAACCCACAAGACCCTGCGCGGTCCCCGCGGCGGTATCATCCTCATGGGCAAGGACTTCCCCAACCTCTGGGGCAAGACAACTCCAAAGGGCGAGGTAAAGATGATGTCAGCGCTGCTGAACAGCGCCGTGTTCCCCGGTACACAGGGTGGTCCTCTGGAGCACGTCATTGCCGCCAAGGCAGTAGCCTTCGGCGAGGCTCTTGACCCCAAGTTCCGTGAATATGCAGCACAGGTAAAAAAGAATGCCGCCGTACTGGCCTCCGAACTCCAGAAGCGTGGCTTCTACATCGTAAGCGGTGGAACAGACAACCACTCCATGCTGGTGGACCTGCGCACCAAGTACCCCGAACTTACGGGTAAGGTTGCAGAGAAGGCTCTCGTGGCCGCCGACATCACCGCCAACAAGAACATGGTGCCTTTCGACAGCCGCTCAGCCTTCCAGACATCAGGTATCCGTCTGGGTACACCTGCCATTACCACACGTGGTGTGAAAGAGGACATGATGGCAGTGATTGCCGCTCTTATTGAACGTGTACTCAATGATCCCGAGAACGAGGAGAACATTGCCTCAGTTCGTTCCGAGGTTAATACCATGATGGCAGAATATCCTCTTTTTGCCTGGTAAGCAATAGGTATTCATGAGATTATCCACAACGGTGGATACACATAACCATCGACTGCATCCGAAGAAATTCAGGTGCAGTCGTTTGTATATATGCCCACCTAATGAACAGAAGATATTGTGTTGTGATTTTTCCTGATGAAAGGAAGCGAGAAAACACAAATGCCAAAAGAAAGATGACGTTTGTTGGTTGAAGAACACAGGAAACAAACAGCATGCTGAAATTTCTGCATCAATTTGCACGGCAAACATCCTGAACACCAAACAGTTAGATTACCAACACTAAAAATAGCGGAGATTTTGCATTACAATGCCGACAGGTCCTCGTGAGAACGGAGGTCGGTCTTCCCGAGGTCAAGGCCTTGACATCCCGAGGACAAAGGTCCGTCTTCCCGAGAACAAAACAACGCTCTCCGGGAAGGAACTACAAAAGATAACAGAAAACCGGATTTTATAGAACTGGAGGAAAGGAGCGTGTAAAAATTTTTATGATCTTGCCCTACCCTTTTGCCTATTCTTATTTTTGCTTTCTCTTGGGCTTCAGCCACATGAAGAGATCGGAAAAATAATTAAAGTCCCTCTTGAACTGTATGCCTATTCCCTGGGTGTTCAGCGATGACTGTACAAAGTATCGGTCATTGGCCTGGTTGTAGGCCTTCAGGGATATGCTGCCATTTTTAGTCAGAAGGTATTCTACAGAGACATCGCTGATAAAATTGCGTTGAGTGTAGTATTTCTCCCTGTATCCAAAATTACCGTTAACCAGCAAGCGGTCGTCGAACAGCTTGCCACTCAACATTCCTTCCACATCTACGTTTCTCCAACCATCGTTTCCAGTCTTGATACTCGTGCCGATATTCCATTTGGCAGTTCCGGTGGCATTTGACAGGAATTCGTTTAAGTATGTAGACAACGTACTGCTGGCTATAGAGTTCATGGCGGCAGTGCTTTGTGCATCGCCGGCAGCGTCAAAATTATAGAAACGCCCTAAACCAAGAAGGTATATAGCCTGCATGTTGCGCTCTTCCTCTGTACGCACTATGGAACGTATCATCTGACGTTCATCCTCTGTAACATCGGGCAAGTCAAAGTCGAATGTTACAATCGGATGTTCGGGGCGTCCAGTCAAATCCATTATACAGTCTACCTGTGTCTTTGAGAATCCAAGGGATGATGAAGTCAAGTCATCCAGGGATACTCCGTGCACGCTGTATACGGCTTGCAGGTCCAAATCCGCCTTCATTGGATCTCCGCCAAAGGTAATGGTACCATCGGGCTTAAACTTGAAGTCCTTTCGTATAATGTCCTGAAGGCTGAATTTGTATATGCCGTCCTGCACGCGGTAAGTACCAAAGATATTGAATCGTCCCTTGTTGTGGAACTTTGCCATTATCCTGCCTCTGCCGCCAAGTTCTATTACATCACCGGATTTACGGTCCATTAGCAACCTTACCTTGGCCGCGGGAGTCATCTGCAGGTTAAAGTTGATGTATAAGTCGGATGAAACAGCAGAGCCTTCGTCTGTTGTTGCCGTTTCGGCTAATGGGGAAACATTGGCGGATATACTATTCACCTTATCCGACTCCTGAGAGAATATGGCGGCCGAATCGGAAACACCGCCACTTGTAAATGTTATGAAGCCTGCTTCCGTCAATGCTTCTGGGGTAGTTACATTATATGTGAATGTGGTTCCCTCATCGGGCATGGCATCAATGTCCACCTTCAAACTGCCCTCATCGCCCTCAATGGCAACATTTCCGGTCGCAAAGCATGTTGCATGGAAAGAGTTCTCGCCAAATTCCCTGAAATCATAGCCAAGGAACTTGTTGGCTTTTGCGTTGAATTCAAAACGCAAGTTCTGAAAATGGTTAAAGGTAAGCCTGCCGTCAAATTTGGCCGTGTGCGGAAGATTGCCTGCCATGCGTTCCGATTTGCTATATGATCGCGCATGGGAATCCATCAGCAAAGCATCGATGGTGATCTGGCCTGGACGAAGATGTACACTGTCCTGCTGCAAATGATAGACGGTTCCCAGCATGGGCATGCCACAACGGGCATGGTCTACCATCATATCGCCCTCCAGGTCTATATAATCAAATGGGCCGAATATACGGCAATAACCGGAAGCACGGCCTTGGAAATCCTCGAATATGTCTTTAGTGAAAAAGTTGATAAAGCCTAAGTTAAAGTTCTTTGTATTAACCTTTAGGTCAAGTCCGTCGGCAACCTCCTTGCTACCGATATTAAAACCGCCTTGAATGGTGGAAAGGTGTCCTGCCTCCGGATCGGAAATGCTGGCATTCAGAGAAAGGAAATTGGGTACGTCACCCCATTGCACCTTGGCATCAAGGACGCCCATAGGGGCACTGTTGAAAGTAAAGTCATCCACCCTAATGTTGGCTGAAGCATTGGGATTGGACAAAAGACCCGTGGCAATGGCAGTACCGCTTGCGTGACCATCGAACTCTACAGAGTGGAAATTTACCAAATCCAGGATGTACCCTACGTCTATTCTATGCAGGTTTACTTTCAGGGAATCATGGCCCTCGTTTGATATCTTGCCATTCACTTCAAGTCCTCGGCTATGCGATTGGCTGACCTTGAATTCATGTATGGATACGGCCTGAGAATCCCAATGAATCCTTGAAGGGTGAATACGCCACGTAGTGTCGGAAATGACAAAATCATTAGGAGCCACCCATATTCTGACATCATGCTTGCCATAGGCATCTTTAAGGAAATTGGCGGTAATATCCATTTCTCCGCAAAAGCGTGGCTTGCGGTTGTTGTCCAATCCTGCAATCACTCGCAACCTGTTGTCGCTGGCTTTGACACGTGCCGACATTGTTACGAATCCGCCCTGCTGTAACCTGTCTGTCCTAAACTTGGCGGTTAGGCTCTGGAGAGTTCCGCTTACATTTACATTACTATTGCGCAGATACTCTTTGCCGGCATAGAGTTGCGGGATAGCAGCGTCCATAAATATCGAGTCATAGCCACACATCTTGCCCGAGATACGGTTCCTTTCAGGCAAGGTGATATCCTGCAAGGCAATACGACGGAGCAGAACGGTGTCCTGGAAATCGGCCATAAAAGAGATCGTGTCGGCCTTGAACGGCATGTTCTTGTAGGGTATCAGGTTGGGCAGCTGCTCGTGCAGAGTATTCATTACGGTGGTAGCCAGGGTACTGAACCTGAAGCGTCCTTGTGCCGAAAGGTTCAGGGGTTCTGACTCTATATCTATGGTACGTACACGTTTCCTATCCACATCTGTCTTGGCAGATAGTTGCAGGGGACCTGCTATAATAGACATGGAATCACTCGTTTCCATAATGAAATCAGCGATGTTCAGTTCTCCACTGATATCATCAATGGTGCTTCCGGATATATCAATGTCGGTCTTTATGGAAAAACGTGTGTCAGGATATCTATTGCCCAGCGCAAGCCATTCCGCAAGGAATCTGTCCATATCAATGTTTCCGTAGATGCGGTGCTTTGCACCCCGTTTCCAGTTAAGTTTTCCCGTCAAGGTTCCGTAATGGTCCTCGATGCTGGTTTCAAGAGTCAGCAAACTGTTTTTGTGATTCAGCAAGATAGACAAGTCGTTGTAGTCCCTGTCTTGTACGGAAATTTGCGGGATGAGCGCTTGAATTTTTACATCCGGATTACCATTGGCATCACGGAGGAGTCCTGACAACCTTGCATCAATGGACACATTGCCCAAAGGATGTATTCCATTGTCTGACAATAGTTTGTTCAGTTGAAAACCTCCCGACTTAACCTTGACGTCACACTGATTCCATTTGCTGGCTTGTGCTTCTATGGATATATTGCCGGCATGGTTCCTCAATTGCAAGGAAGCAAACTGGTCTTGCTCGGAAAACTGCATGCGTCCTCTAATAGAAACAGTGTCCAGGCGTGTCAGGACGGGTGAAATCTCACGCTCAGAAGCATATAGCGTCTTGGTTATGAATTGTTGAAGACGGGAATTGACTTCCAGTTTCCTGAGATCACAAATATACAGGGGAGAGTTCGTGAAGCCCCTTACAAAGACTCCCGCCTCCAGGGAAAAAGATCCGTCATTTGCAATGTCAATACGCGGGACATTCAGGCATGAGTCGCTGACAAATACCTGTGCGGACAGCCTGAGCGGTTCATCGCCAGCCTTCATGGCAGGTACAAAAGAAGAAAGGTCGGAAGGCGTAAAAAGCATGGACAAGTTTCCATGCATTATAAGGCTGTTTAACCAGTTCTTCAAGTCATCTCCATCAGGGATTCCTTGCCATTTGGCCTCAAGGACAGGTGTTTCGATAAAAGAGTTGGGCAACTGCACTTTGAAGTCTTTCAGTTTGCCCCCATGACTACCTGCCGCAAGGTCAAAAGAAAGGTTCTTCAGTACAAACCCATTGTTCTCGTTGAAGGAAAAGCGCTTAACAGATATGTTCAGGCTGTCTTCCTGTATAGTTCTGACATGTGCCGTTAGTGCGATATCCTTTAGGAAAATATGGTTCAGGTCGCCATTCCCGGCTTCCTTAACCGGTATCCACTGCCTGTCCCAATGAACTTCCACCCTTCGCAAAAGCACACTGCCGATATGAAGGTTGATAGGAGTGCTGGTGGTATCGTTGCTGCTAAACGTCTCGACAATAAATTGGAAGTTGGGCTTCTCTTCCGGTGAGGTCTGATAAAGGTATGCCTGTGTTCCGAACAACTGGGCATTGGCAATGCTTATCCTGCCCTCTAACAAAGGAAGAACCTCTAGCTTTGCCGCCAATCTGGAAGCGTGAAGCATGAGACTATCCTGGCGGTCCTTTAGGTTTATCTCATCTATTATCAGTCGGTTCCACAAGCCAATCCTGATTCGCCCAACGCTAATATCCCACCCCAAAAGGCTCTTCAGTACGGACGACGTCGCGCCCCCAGCCCATTCCTGCACCGAGGGTATACGCATGGCCACCTGTAACCCCAAGTAGAGTACACAGATCATGCCTATTGTCCACTGAATTGTCCTTTTGAGAAATCTCATACCGTATTTTCTTTGACAAAAGTAGTTCTTTTTTTTTATTTTTTAATAGTTTCTCAATAAAAAAGTGTACCTTTGTGCGAGATTGTATTAACATTTTATTTTATTAACAGTATATGGCAAAAGTAATCAAATTGCGTAAGGGCCTGGACATCAACCTGAAGGGAAAGGCTGCCAAGGAGACTGCTTCTGTGGAATGTCCTGGCGAGTATGCACTCTGTCCGGAAGATTTCACAGGATTGAAGCCCAAGGTAGTTGTCAAGGAAGGTGATGCCGTAAAGGCCGGTGATGCCTTGTTCGTAGACAAGACGCATCCTGAGGTATGTTTTGTCAGTCCCGTCAGCGGTACCGTATCACTGGTGGAACGTGGCGATCGTCGCAAGCTGTTGAGTGTCCGCGTAAAGTGCGACATGAAGTTTGAGGGCAAGACCTTCAAGACCGACGGCGATGTAAAGGCTTTGCTTATGGAGAGCGGTATCTTCGGTATGATCCGTCAGCGTCCCTACGACACTGTGGCAAATCCCGACGAGACTCCCAAGGCAATCCACGTAAGTGCTTTCAACAGCATGCCTTTGGCTCAGGACTTTGAGTATGTCCTCCAGGGCCAGGAGGCAGAGTTCCAGGCAGGTCTGACCGCCCTGTCCAAGATTGCCCCCGTGCGTCTTGGCGTCAGCAAGAAGCAGAGTGCCAAGGCTCTCCTGGGTGCTGCTAATTGCGAGGTCTATGTGTTTGACGGTCCTGCTCCTGCCGGCAACGTTGGCGTGCAGATCAACCACATCGACCCCATCAACAAGGGCGAGGTTGTATGGACACTGGGTGCTGAGGAGGTTATCATGCTCGGCCGCCTGATGAAGACCGGCAAGGTGGACTTCACCCGCACCATTGCACTGGCTGGTAGCGAGGTCAAGGCTCCCAAGTACTACAAGGTGAAGGTTGGTCAAAAGTTGTCTACTCTCCTGGCTGCTCAGGTAGCTGAAGGTGATGTTCGCGTCATCAACGGCAATCCCATGACCGGTGTGAAGACCTGCAAGGACGGCTATCTTGCTGCTCATGCTACCGAGGTGACTGCTATCCCCGAGGGTGCAGAGGCCGACGAGATGCTGGGTTGGATTATGCCCCGTTTCTCTATGTTCAGCACACACCGCAGTTATTGCAGCTGGCTCTTCGGAAGCAAGAAGGAGTATGTTCTTGATGCACGTGTCAAGGGTGGCGAGCGCCACATGATCATGAGCGGTGAGTACGACAAGGTATTCCCCATGGACATCTATGCTAGCTATCTTATCAAGGCCATCATCACTGGCGACATTGACCGTCAGGAGGCTTTGGGTATCTACGAGGTTGCTCCCGAGGACTTTGCTCTTGCTGAATTCGTTTGTAGCTCCAAACTGGAACTCCAGCGCATTGTTCGCGAAGGCTTGGATATACTTAAGAAGGAGAATGCTTAATAGAATACGCAGCACTGCTGTGGTTTAGCGCTTGCACTATTCAGTGCCTAAAAACGCAACGTATAGCAAAGTGCCTTGCATCGTGAAGCGACAGGCATCGCATCGTGAAGCGAAGGCAAACGGAACGTGAAGCACAAGACCCATCAAGCAATGTTGCAATTCAATACATTATTATTTATAATATGAAAGCGATAAAAAAACTTTTTGACAGTATGCGTCCCTACGTCCAGGAGGGCGGAAAGTTCCATGCTTTCCACTCGCTGTATGACGGTCTCGAGACATTTGCTTTCGTGCCCAATACAACTGGCCGTAAAGGTGGAGTGAACATCCACGACGCTATAGATAGCAAGCGCATCATGAGTTTTGTGGTGCTCGCCTTGCTGCCCGCCTTGTTCTTTGGCATGTACAATGTGGGTTATCAGAATGCTTTGGCCGCTGGTGCAGACATGACCGACCACGTTGGCATGTTCCTCTTCGGCCTGGCTGCCGTTCTGCCCAAGATCGTAGTGAGCTACGTAGTGGGTCTGGGCATTGAGTTTGTCGTTGCCCAGTGGAAGAAGGAAGAGATTCAGGAAGGTTTCCTCGTTTCCGGTATCATCATCCCCATGATTATCCCCGTGAACACTCCCCTCTGGATTCTTGCTCTGGCCGTGGCATTCAGTGTTATCTTTGCAAAGGAGATCTTCGGCGGTACCGGTATGAACATCTTCAACCCCGCCCTGATTACCCGTGCATTCCTGTTCTTCAGCTATCCCAGCGCCATGACCGGCGACGATAGCGTGTGGGTGGCACAGGAGCAGATCTGCGGTTTGGGTCACAATGTGCCCGACACATTCTCTGCCGCGACTCCTCTTGGCGAGGCAGCAGTTGGCAATGCCGTACCCTGCCAGACCATCTGCGACTCCATCATCGGTCTCATCCCCGGCTCTATCGGTGAGACCAGCGTTATTGCCATTGCCCTGGGTGCCTTGCTGCTCCTGTGGACAGGTGTTGCAAGTTGGAAGACCATGCTGAGCGTATTCGTTGGCGGCGGCCTTATGGGCTGGCTCCTCGAGGGCGTTGGCGGCAACCAGCTGGAATGGTGGCACCACTTCGTTCTGGGTGGCTTTGCCTTCGGTGCCGTGTTCATGGCCACCGACCCCGTTACCAGTGCCCGCACAGAATGTGGCAAGTACATCTATGGCTTCCTCATTGGTGTTGTGGCCGTGATGGTGCGCGTGCTCAATCCCGGTTACCCCGAGGGTATGATGCTTGCCATCCTGTTGATGAACCTGTTCGCTCCGCTGATTGACTATGTATTCGTACAGAACAACATCAGCAAGCGTGCAAAACGTGCAACTAAATAATATATAAGGTATATGGCTACAAAGAAATTCAAGTGCGAGTTGTGTGGTTATATCCACGAAGGTGACAAGGCTCCTGCCAGCTGCCCTAAGTGCGCTGCACCTGCCGATGCATTCACCGAGATTGTTGAGGCAGGTGCCGAGGCTCCTACCAAGAAGAAGGGTCTGGACACAAGCAGCAACACATACACCATCATCTATGCTTCGGTAATGGTAATCCTCGTTGCATTCCTGCTGGCGTTTGTTTCCAGTGTGCTCAAGCCCACTCAGGACGCTAATGTAGAGAACGACACCAAGGGTCAGATTCTCACCTCTCTGAACATCGACATCAAGGCCGACGGCTACAACGTGGCTCAGGAGTTCGAGAAGAACGTGAAGGACATGCTCTGGAACGGCACAGAACTGGTTCCCTTCGAGGGCAAGTTCCTTTCTTCCTATGCTTCTGCCATCCAGGAAGGCGAACTTCACGTGTTCGTTGCCGAGGTTGAGGGCGAGACCAAGTACATCCTGCCCGTAACCGGCCGTGGCCTTTGGGGCAGCCTTTGGGGCTATGTGGCTCTGAATGCCGACAAGAAGACCGTTTACGGCACCTACTTCTATCACTCCAGCGAAACCGCAGGTCTGGGTGCACGCCTGGGCGAGCGCTGGTTCCAGGAGCAGTTCAACGGCAAACCCCTCTTCGAGGGCGAGAACACCGGTGCCATCGCCCTGAAGGTGGTGAAGGCTGGTTCTGCCGTGACTGATACAGAGGTGAACGGCATCACCGGTGCCACCCTTACCGGCAATGGTGTCGACGCCATGGTTCGCGAAGGCCTGGCAGCTTATCTGAGTTTTATCAACAATTAATTATAGAGGACGCACAATATGAGTAAATTGTTTTCCGAGGAGAACCGCGCTGCGTTCTCCAAACCGCTGAACCTGGACAACCCTGTAGTCATTCAGGTGTTGGGTATCTGTTCAGCGCTGGCAGTGACCTCTCAGCTCGAGCCCGCCATCGTTATGGGTCTCAGCGTTACCGTCATTACTGCTTTTTCCAATGTGATTATCTCTCTGCTGCGCAAGACCATCCCCAACCGTATCCGTATCATCGTTCAGTTGGTTGTGGTTGCCGCTCTCGTAACCATCGTTAGCGAGGTGCTGAAGGCATACGTCTATGACGTGAGTGTGCAGTTGAGCGTTTATGTAGGTTTGATTATCACCAACTGTATCCTCATGGGCCGTCTGGAGGCTTTTGCCATGCAGAACTCTCCCTGGCCTTCACTGCTCGACGGTATCGGCAACGGTCTCGGCTATGCCTGGGTACTGATCGTGGTAGGTTTCGTCCGTGAGCTCTTCGGCTTCGGCACCCTGCTCGGTTTCCAGATTATCCCCCAGAGCTGGTACGTGGAGAACGGCGGTTGGTATATGAACAACGGTATGATGGTCATGCCTGCCATGTCCCTCGTTATCGTAGGTTGTGTAATCTGGGCTCACCGCTCATTAAACAAGGAGGAGAAGTAATATATGGAACACATGATTAGTCTTTTCGTCCGCAGTATCTTTGTGGACAATATGATCTTCGCTTTCTTCCTGGGTATGTGCTCATACTTGGCCGTATCAAAGAACGTGAAGACCGCTCTGGGTCTGGGTGTTGCCGTAACCTTCGTGCTGCTGGTAACCGTTCCTGTCGACTATCTGTTGCAGACCAAGGTTCTCGGTCCCGACTGTCTCGTTGAGGGCGTCGACCTCAGCTTCCTGGCATTCATCCTCTTCATTGCCGTTATCGCAGGTATCGTGCAGCTGGTGGAGATGATCGTGGAGCGCTTCAGCCCCTCTCTCTATGCCTCTCTGGGTATCTTCCTTCCCCTGATTGCCGTTAACTGTGCCATCATGGGTGCCAGCCTGTTCATGCAGCAGCGCATCGGCATGGAGCCCACCAACTCTCAGTACATCGGTTCCGTTGGCGATGCCGTGGCATACGCACTGGGTAGCGGTATCGGCTGGCTGCTGGCCATCGTAGGTCTGGCTGCTATCCGCGAGAAGATGGCTTACACCGACGTTCCCAAGCCTCTGCAGGGTCTTGGCATCACATTCATCACCGTAGGTCTGATGGCTCTTGCCTTCATGTGCTTCAGCGGTTTGAACATCTAATACATAGGAGGATTTAGACAAATGAATACACAATTGATTATTTACAGCATAGCAGTATTCTTGGTAATCATCCTCGTGTTGGTTATCATCCTGCTTGTTGCCAAGAAGTACTTGTCGCCCAGCGGCAATGTTACTATCACCATCAATGGCAAGGACAAGGTATCCGTGGCTCAGGGCGGTTCTCTGTTGAGCACCATGTCCGAGCAGGGCATCTTCCTGCCCAGCGCATGTGGCGGCAAAGGTTCTTGCGGCCAGTGCAAGGTACAGGTACCTGCCGGTGGCGGCGAAATCCTGGACAGCGAAAAAGGCCACTTCACCCGCAAGCAGGTGAAGGAGAACTGGCGCCTGGGCTGTCAGTGCAAGGTGAAGAGCGATATGGAAATCAAGGTCGACGACTCTGTAATGGGCGTTAAGGAATGGGAGTGCACCGTTATCGGTAACCGCAACGTGGCCACCTTCATCAAGGAGTACAAGGTTGCCCTGCCTCCTGGCGAGCACATGGACTTCGAGCCTGGTTCTTACGCACAGATCAAGATTCCTGCATTCCAGATCGACTACGACAAGGACTTCGACAAGTCTCTCATCGGCGACACCTATCTGCCCGCATGGAAGAACTTCGGTCTCTTCAACCTGAAGTGTGTCAACGACACTCCCACCATCCGTGCTTACTCTATGGCCAACTATCCCGACGAGGGCGACATCATCACCCTAAATGTACGTATTGCCACTCCTCCCTTCAAGCCCAAGGAGCAGGGTCCTGGCTTTATGGACGTTAATCCCGGTATCGCATCGTCTTACATCTTCAGCCTGAAGCCCGGCGACAAGGTAGTGATGAGCGGCCCCTATGGTGAGTTCCGTCCCACCTACGACACCGGTCGCGAGATGATCTGGGTTGGTGGTGGTGCCGGTATGGCTCCTCTGCGCGCACAGATCATGCACATGCTCAAGACCCGTCAGTGCCGCGACCGCCAGATGCACTACTTCTATGGTGCACGTGCCCTGGAAGAGATCCCCTTCCTGGACGACTTCCTGGCATTGGAGAAGGAGTTCGATAACTTCCACTTCCACTTGGCACTGGACCGTCCCGATCCCAAGGCCGATGCAGCAGGCATCAAGTACACCGCTGGCTTCGTAGCACCCGTTATGGGCGACACCTACCTGAAGCAGCACGAGAGCCCCGAGGATTGCGAGTACTACCTCTGTGGTCCCCCAATGATGGCCAAGACTGTTCTCGACCTCCTGGACAGCCTCGGTGTAGAGAAGGATATGATTCACTTCGACGACTTCGGCGGATAATCTCCTACCATAAGTCAATATACAAACGCAAAATGCGCCATTGCCCCCTTTCGGCATGGCGCATTTGCTGTTTTAGACTCAGTCAAATGTTATCTCTTTCGTTCAAAACAAGAGTGATAGTTCTGCGAGTTTTCCAAGCATCCTATTAGTTACAACTTCTAATATACGACCACTCTTATTAGCGTATCTAAACCAAACAATCATCTACAAATACTCTTAGAACGCTTAAGTTTCTATCGCTTAATCGTATCTTTATATAAGAAAAGGATAAAAGGGGAACACTTATTCTGTGGTAGAACCACGAAACGCCCTTGTATGGTGTATGCCTTAGTTGGCATCTACATTCGAGAGAGTGATGATGCTTATCTCGGGCCATGCGCCCAGACGGAAAGGGATATTGGAACCGGTACCTGTATTAACATAAAGGTACTGCTCACCTTGTTTGTAGAGTCCACCCCAATGGGAAAAGAGTAAGGCAGAGGGAGACCATCCGAAAATTTTTAGATGCATGGCATGTGTATGACCGGATAGGGTCAGGTCTATATTGGTATGTTCCAGAATAGCCTCATGCCAGTGCGAGGGATTATGTGTAAGCAAAATCTTATACGTGTCCTCATGGATATTGGTCATTGCCTTGGGGACATCGGCACGTCCGTATTCCGGACCATGACCACTAT
Organism: Bacteroidaceae bacterium; assembly: GCA_045612965.1. Classification (GTDB taxonomy): domain Bacteria; phylum Bacteroidota; class Bacteroidia; order Bacteroidales; family Bacteroidaceae; genus Physcousia. The sequence continues at coordinate 54,922 of JAZLAC010000026.1, forward strand.
ACTCTACACCTATCACGGCAATAGAGTCTGATGCGCGGTGAAAGATAGTGTTTTCGTTCTGCATCAGATACCATCCCATCATCTTTTGCATATGAATGATTTCCTGATGTTTGTCAGAAATCTCCTCATGCGAACGATGGGGGCCATAGGTGCAGTAGTCATGATTACCAAGAATGGAAAGTATACCGTCCGGAGCATGCATACATGAGAGGCTCTCGGCGAAAGGACGCAGTTCTTCAGGCGAAGAATTGACAATATCGCCAGTGAAGACAATAAGGTCGGGTTTGGTCTCATTGATCATTTCCACGATTCTTTCAACCATTTCCGGTGAACCGGAATATGTTCCAAGATGAAGGTCAGAGATATGTGCTATACGATAGCCATTGAAGGAGTTGGGAATGCGAGAGGAAACAATGGGAATCTCCCGAACAACAAGGTGTTTCCAACCGAATGTAATGCCTATAAACATGGTGCATACCAATGCTATGCGAACCACACCACCCAATCGTGGTAGGCACAATAATGCAAAAATAGCATGAAAGCATCGTGGTATGATGACAAGAAGAAAAAGAAATATGACCGCGCTGAACATCCATGTGGAAACATGTCCTAGCAATATCATACAGATAAGCACAGTTATGATGGCAAGGGGAAGCCAATGGAAGTATTTCCAAGACGTTGAGCAAAAACGCACAATCCTGTACCACAGATATATATCCGCTAATAAATAAAGAAGCAATATGGAGAACAATATGGTCGGTATCATTGTCAGAAAGAGTTATTGTGTAATTCAGGAGCGGCATTGTGGAAGTCATCGACCTCACCCTCCTTCAATGCGGCAAAGGGTGCAAATTGGGAAGCACGAGCCTCTATGCTCATACGCTTGCGCCCTTTTGGTTCCCAATGAGGTAGATTTATGATATCTTGGTAGTCATTCATTTGCGGTGCCCTCCTATCTGACTGTTACGCTCACGACCTGTAGCCCCATTGCCAAAGTTAACACCCTTGAGCAGTGCATTCTTGCCATAACGCTTACGTATGGCAAGCGAAGTTTCCATAAGGCGCCTTTCCTTCTGAGTCTGTTTATCCTCAACCAAAGACTCATCCATAGGAAGGTCCTGGAACAGGTCCAGTTGCACGGCTTGCCCCCTCAAGCCATGCCTTACATCGGCCTCCGTCATGACGTTTGCCGCAGTTATGTTTATTCTACGTACTAGCAAATTTGTATTGATGATACGGTTGAAAAGATTCATTGTAGCATCAGTAATAAGGCGGGCAGAACAGGTGTGTTTTGCAAGATTCTGACTACCATGAGCATGTACAGGAACCTCCCTTCCATAATAGTCTTTGGTTACTGGACCCTTGTAGAGAGTACGTATTTCCGGATTTAGCAGACTCTCCATATCATAATTTAAGGTCAATACTATCTGGTTGGTAAGCAGATGCTTGGAAAGCAGATCCAAAGCCAAGGCCTCGGCCATTTCACGGACAACGACACGAGTCTTGTCTGAGGTATATGGACAATTGAGGACCTGACCGCTGGATGTTGATGAGGATTTCGGACGGTATGATTTAACATCGCTGATGCGGCAAGGTTCCCATCCCCAGGCGTGATCAATGAGCAATTCCGCATTAATTCCAAACAATTTGAACAGAAGTTGCTCGCTGGAAAGAGACATACGTGCCAGTTGTCCCATGGTGTGTATGCCGTACTTGGCCAGTTTCTCGGCAGTATGACAACCCACACGCCAAAAATCAGTAAGTGGACGATGGTCCCACAACTTGTGACGGTAGGTCTGTTCCGTCAGTTCCGCAATACGCACTCCATCCTTGTCGGCAGGAATATGCTTTGCGACGATATCCATGGCCACTTTGGCAAGATACATGTTTTCGCCTATACCAGCAGTAGCGGTTATGCCAGTAGTCTGCAGAACATCACGTATTATGCGAATGGTAAGTTCATGGGCTGAAACCTTATAAAGTGGCATGTAATCAGTAATGTCCATGAACACCTCGTCCACAGAATAGCGGTGTATATCCTCGGGGGCAACGTACTTGAGATATACATCCATAACCCTGTTGCTGTATTCCATATAAAGGCCCATTCGGGGTGGCGTGACAATATATTCAAGATGCGCGGCTTTCTGCCTCACCTCCCATAATCTGGCACGCCCGGATATACCATAGGCCTTCAGTGCCGGAGTAACGGCCAGACAGATGGTCTTGTCCGTTCTGCTCTCGTCCGCCACCACCAGAAGGGAGGCAAGCGGATCAAGACCGCGTTCTACACACTCCACAGAGGCGTAGAACGACTTCAGGTCTATGGCGATGTATGTACGCATGGCGAGGGGGTAAGGAACGGAAAACGGAAAAGTATTTGTTTTAGGAACGATGCGTGCTGCGTATATATTTATGTTTTAGAAACTTGTGTGGGACACAGCCGTGTTCATTCTACAGCTGAATGAGTTTCCCGTTTTCCGCTTTTACCTTTCCGTTTCTTTTACTTTCCTGCCTTGTTGTCTGTGGAAACTTTCTGGCCGGGTTGAGCATTAAGGAAACCACGGTTCTTCAGCAGGCCATCAATTTTTGGGTCGCGACCACGGAAGCGACGGTACATCTCGTCACCGGGCAGAATGCCACCAGGTGTAAGCACCTCCTTGCGGAACTTGGCGGCTACTTCCTGGTTGAAGATGTCACCCGTTTCCTTGAATGCTTCGAAGGCATCGGCATCCAGTACCTCTGCCCAGATGTAACTGTAGTAACCGGCGCTATAACCTCCGCCCATGGTATGGGAGAAGTTTGTTACGCTATAACGTGGCAGGATCTGCGATGGCATGCCACGCTTCTTCATCTTATCTGCCTGGAACTTCATAACGTCCAGTTTCTTGGGCATCTCGGTAAGCACGTGCAAGTCGAGGTCGACATACGATGCGGCAAGGTATTCCACCGTGGCAAAGCCCTGGCCATACTTGCTGCTGGCATCAATTTTCTGAACAAGCTGCTCGGGGATTATCTCGCCTGTATTGTAATGGCGTGCATACTGTTGCAGAACCTCGGGTTCAAAGGCCCAGTGCTCGTTGATCTGTGAAGGCAACTCCACGAAGTCACGCTCTACACCGCCAACACCTTGGTACTGGACGTCGCGGAAGAAGGAATGAAGAGCATGGCCGAACTCGTGGAACATGGTCAGAACATTGTCTACGGTCTGCAGGGCAGGTCCGCCTTCCTTAGCAGGCAGAGTCATGTTGCACACGTTAGTAACGATGGGTTGAACGCGCATAGTGCCATCATATGACTGGGCACGGAAGCGTCCGCACCATGCACCAGCACCCTTACCATCGCGTGGAAACATATCGCTATAGAAGATAGCAATGAGGTTGCCATTTTCGTCTATAACATCCCAACTCTGTTGTTGCTTATGGTATTGGGGATAGTCCTCAGTACGCTCGCGGAAGGTGATGCCATAAAGTTTTGTAGCCGTCCAGAAGATGCCCTGCATCACGTTGTTTATCTCAAGGTACTCGCTTACTTCTGCTTCGCTGATGCTGAACTTCTCCTGCTTTGCCTTGTCCAGGTAGTACATGTAATCCCAAGGCTTGGGCTCGCCCTTGATACCGTCCTTGCGCATCATCTGGCGTATGTCGTCCAGTTCGCGCTCTGCGGCCTCCACGGCAGGTGTCCATATCTGGTCAAGCAGGTTGTACACATTCTCGGGCTTCTTGGCCATGCGTGTCTCCAATTGCATATCGGCAAAAGTGTTGAAACCCTTTATCTTCGCTAATTCCAGACGCAACTCTACAATTTGTGCCGAGATGGCCTTGTTGTCGTACTTGTCGCCATGGTTGCAACGGTTGTTGTACATCTCGTAAACCTGACGGCGAAGGTCGCGGTTCTTGGCATATTGGAGTACGGGATTGCAACTGGGACGCTGCATGTTGAAACGATACTGCCCCTTGGCACCGGTACGCTCGGCCAATGCCGCTGCCTTCTGTATGTCACCTTCCGACAAGCCTTCAAGGTCGTTGACGTCAGATACGGTAACATAGGTATTGTTGGTGTCGTGAAGGAGGTTCTGTGTGAATCGCAACTGCAGCTTTGCCAACTGGAGGTTGATTTCGGAAATCTTCTTCTTGGCATCCTCGCCCAGGAGAGCACCGCCACGCACAAAACCTTTGTAGGTCTTGTCCAAGAGGCGTTTCTGCTCGGTATTGAGGTTCAAAGTCTCCATTTTTTCAAACACAGTCTTGACACGTTGGAACAGAGCCTCGTTCATATTTATATAGTCGCTATGAGCAGAAAGCAAGGGTGAAAGTTCGCTTTCCAATTGCTGATACTCAGGGGTGGAGCATGAACGGCTTAGCCCGTAGAATACGCCGGAGGTACGGCTTAGCAACTGGCCGGATTCGTCAAGAGCCACAATAGTGTTCTGGAAAGATGGTGCCTCGGAATTGCTCACAATGGCATCAATCTCTTTCTTCTGCTCCTCCATACCACGGAGGAATGCCTCGCGGTAATTCTCGGTTGTAATCTTTTCAAATGGAGCAATCTCGTAGGGAGTGTTAAAACGACGTTCCAGCAACGGATTTGTGCTTTGTGCCATGGTGCTGAGTCCCATGCCCAATGCCATAGTAGTTGCAATAATGGTTTTCTTCATATTTATAGTATATATTCAAAGTTTACGTGTTATATATTTAATTTACAGATTTCTACCTGATAACATTAGTCATTGCCCAAGGTTCGTCGGATGGGCGACCAGGTGCTGGTCTGCCGCCTGTGGACTTGAGCAGCCATGCCATGTTGCGTGCAAGGGTGCGCATGGTCTGCATACCTTCGGCGTCAAGGGCCGATTCGCCTTCGGTGCGGCCATAGACGATATTCCAGTATTGCGAGGTGACAATGGGCATATTCATCATCTGGAAGGGCATGTTCAGACTTTCAAAAACGGCGGTTGCCCCACCCCTTCTACAAACGGCAATGGATGCGGCAGGTTTGCCAGAGATGCTTGCTCCGTTGGAGTAGAAAGCACGCTGGATGATGGAAAGCAGGGCACCGTTAGGCTGACCATAGTAGACGGGAGAACCTACTATCAGAGCATCGGATTCGGCAAACTTGGCAGAGATCTGGTTGCAGATATCATCATCGAAAACGCATTGCCCTAATCCCTTGGCCTTGCATTGGCCACATGCACAACAGCCTCGTATAGGTTTGTTGCCTATCCATACGATTTCACTCTCTATGCCTTCTTCTTTCAGTTGACCTTGGACCTCTGCCAAGGCTGTGGCCGTATTGCCATTCTTGCGTGGACTTCCGTTTATCAATAAAACCTTCATGATTCTTGTATGTGTTGAAATATGTATTTGTTATGTATTGTTATGCTTATGCTCCTATCGTTTCTTCAAACATAAGATAGTGGCTTTCATGCATGCCAAGCTTATTATAGACCTGTTGTGCGTTAAGGTTGGTCCTGTCTGCATACAGGCGTATTTGTGAAACTCCGCTTTTCCGGGCCATGTCCTTCAGTGTGGCATACATAGCCTTGTAGACCCCATTCTTCCTGTACTCCGGCATCACGTAGACGCTCTGTACCCACCAGTACCACTGGTTGTTCCAGTCGTTCCATTCGCGCGTCAGCATCAGGCTTCCTATTGGCGTACCGTTTGCACGGGCAACAAGGTATGTACCTTTCGACTCATCCTTCATGGCAGAAGTTACACCACTGGCGAGTCTGCACATATCAAGCATGATGCCCTCCGATTCCATTGCCATGTCTGCCTGGAAGCGCACGATGTCATCAATGTCGGAGGTCTCGCCTCGTGTTATGGTCAAATCAATGTCAGTATTCATCAGTCTAAGAGTTTCTCTATCTTGCTTGCTTCTACATCGGGCAATACCTGGCACAGATGGTCAAGGATGCGCTTGCGGGATTGTCGTGGCGTACGCCCTTGCACCATATCCTTTATGGGGAAGAGTTCGGGGTACATGGCTTCTGGCGTGCAATAGCGTGCCAGACCCCAACCGTAGGGCTCGCCCTTCTTGGAGATGAGGTATTCAAAGTCGGCAATGCAGACGTGTGTGCCCATTTCCAACCCTGCTATCAGTGAATCGAATGCCATGCCGTTTCTTGGGTTCTCCACAGGACTTGTTGGATCGTCGGGGTTGAAGGTCCTGCGCTTGCGGCTGAGAGTAAATCCGCTTGCCTTCTTCAGTTGGCGCGAAAGCATGGATTCGTTCTCCACCAGCACCTCGTAGATGTGGCATGCATTCTTGTGCAGCTTCTTCATAGGATGGCGAGAACGTCGCCAGTTCATGAAGTCGGGCAACCATTCCAGGCTCACGAACCCGGCCTTGCCCTTGAAGAACTTGCCATAGGCGGATTCCCAGTTGGCAATGATGGGACCCTTCCATCCCCAGGGACCATTGGGGAAGTCATCGCCGAAGAGCAGTTCGGGCGGTGTCATCTCCTCTATGGAGAATCCAGGGATGCCATTCTTGAAGAAAGGCAGGAATCCCCATTCGCGGATAAGTCTTTCTATCTGCTCCTGACGCTCTATGACGATGCCGTATCTGTCCGTTGTGTCCATGGCTATGTTGTTAGATGTGTTACTATTCCTTCCCCCAGCCCTTTTCGTCAAACCAGCGGGATTGGCTCAGGGGCAGTATCTGTCCGAAACGTGCCCAGTCGGCATTGTTGCGGAACTGCTCCAGTTTTGAGTCTGGGACGTACAGTTTGCACTCGGAGAACTGGATAGGCGCATCCTTTATGCTCTTTGGCATCTTGAAGTAGTCAAGGCTGAGAAGGTATATGGTATTGATGTTCCTGCAATGCGACAGGTGCAGGAAGAAATGCGTCTTTACGTTGTTGGGTATGGATACTTCGCGTATGTTGTTGGAATTCAGGAAGACGTTCTCATCTATTTGGGACAGTGTTGTACCAAGAAGTACCGTTTCCAATTGGGGGCAGTTGGCAAATGCTTCCTGACGTAGCCAGTTGAGATTGCGTGTTATTATTGCTGTGCGAAGCGATGCGCAACCTTTGAAACTTTCCTTTCCGACAACCTTGCATTTTATGTTCACAGTTTCCAGTTGCTGATAAGAGCAAAAGGCATTGTCTCCGATGGTAGAAACGACACCGGCCGAGCGTATTGTCTTGGCATCCTGTGCGGCAAATTCATATTCATTTCCTGCGAACTCCGATTGCGGAAGTGTCAGGGTTCTTGTGTCCTTGTTGTAGAATCTCCTGTACTTTTCCTGCACCTGCTCTTGCCTGTATGTCTCAACTGTGTCATACTTTCTTCCTGGATTGTCTATTTGGGATAACGTAAAAAGTATGAAAATACCTATATAAGGACCTATTATGCATGCCACCAAACTTATAAGGAAAACGCTTAGCCTATTAGTGGCTTTGGGACCGTCCTGGGTGGTGGATGTGTCCCCATAGGGCATGGTTGGGCGGTACTCGACTGTTGTCTCTTCTATTGCTGGAATGTAGAAGTGCAAGTCCGATGTCTCAACGTAGAATCCTGCTTCGCTACTATCTATGCTATCGGTAGAGTCGGAATGGCGGAAGGTCCTGGAATATATGTCTGTTTCGGATGTCTCTGAATAGTAGTCGATATAGTCGAAATCTGATTTCGTGAAGGTTGGGGGGATAGAGATAACGCTATCTGCATCACTATCTGCATCATCGGTATGATGCAATGCTGATTGCCCTGCATCATTTGCCTGCTCTGCTTGTTCTGCCTCCTCAACTTCATTTTGGGTGTTAAAGACCAATGCCTCGTATACCTCAGCCGTATTATCCGTTTGAGGTTCTGGAGTCAGAGGAAGCGGGGAAGTTTTGCTATCGTGCAGATACTCCCTTTCTTTCGATCTGTTGTTTTCGGCAATCATTGCCTTGAGGTTCTCCCACAACCCAGGTTCCTTGCCTTTGGGCCTGGAATTGTTTTCCTGCTTGTTGTAATTGCCCTCCGAACGTTTGTCAAACATCTTGCCTTAACTTTTTCGTGATTGAATCAGGCGGACGATTTCACCGAATAGCAGTACCGGCATGGTCATTGCCGAGATGGCAAGCCATTCGTCCAGGCTGAGGGGAACCACGTTGAACATCTTGCCACCAAAGTTAACGATAAGGTACTGACCAACTATGATGAGCACTATCACCCACAGGAAACTCTTGCTCTGCCACAATCCCACAAAGGCCGAACGGCCTGTCATGAAGGCCTTGGCATTGAACATGTTCCATACCTGAAGCATGACAAAGAAGGTGAAGAACCAACTGAGGGCATGTGGCGACATGTATCCGTTGTCCTGAAGTATCAGGAGGGCGGCAATGAGCACTACGGTAAAGAAGAGGCCTGTGCCGAAGATGTTGCCAGCCATGGACTTGCTGATGATGAAGTCGCCATGTTCTCCGCTACGGCGGGGACGGTCGTTCATCACGCTCCAACTGGGAGGCAGGGACGCCAGTGCTCCGGCGGCAAAGGTGTCCATGATGAGGTTCACCCACAACATCTGCGTGATGGTTAGCGGAGAGCCCGTACCGATAAGCGAACCTATGAGTACTATGGCGCAGGCAACGACATTGATGGTAAGCTGGAAGAGCAGGAAGCGCTGAATGTTGCGATACAACGAGCGTCCCCACATGACGGCTTGCACTATGCTGGAGAAGGAGTTGTCCAGGATGGTTATGTCGCTGGCCTCCTTGGCCACGGATGTGCCGTCGCCCATGGAGAGTCCCACCTGTGCGGCTTTCAGCGCAGGTGCATCGTTGGTACCGTCGCCAGTTACCGCCACCACGGCATCCTGGCTTTGAAGCAATTGTACCAAGCGTTGCTTGTCGGTGGGGCGTGCACGGCACATTATCTTCAGGCTCTGCACGCGTTTTGCGGCTTCCTCGTCGTCGAGGGCTTCAAAAGCAGGTCCAGTAATGATGTTGGCATCGGTGTCCTGTTCCGTCCATATGCCTATCTGTCTGGCTATCTCACGTGCGGTGGCCGGAGTGTCGCCTGTAACTATCTTGATGTCAATACCGGCCTTACGGCACGCATCCACGGCACGCGGCACATCCTCTCGGACGGGGTCGGATATGGCAACAACGCCCAGATAGGTGAGGTCCTTGACCAAGAGCCTTCCGTCCTCGTATGGTGCCTCGGCCTCCTTGTCGGTGAGTATCTTGTAGGCAAAGCCCAGTGTGCGCATTGCCTGGTTCTGGTACGAGAGCAGAAGTGCCTCTATGCCGGCATGCATGTCGGAGGCTGGTGTGATGCCGTTCTCCGTGGCCACATCCTTGCAATGGCCAAGAACTATTTCCGGTGCTCCCTTCATGTATAGCACCTTGCTTCCCAGAAGGGGAGAATGCACCACGGTGGCCATGTACTTGCGCTCGGTGGAGAAGGTCAGCTGGCTCAGCACCTTTGTGCTCGAACGCAATTTCTCATAGTCATGCCCCTGTGCATCCAGCCAAAGCAGCATGGCGGCCTCGGTGGGATTGCCCAGGGTCTTCACGGTGCCGTCCTGACGGTTCAGGTTGGCCGTGGAGTTTATCGCTATGCCCTCGGATATGAGCATGCTTGCCTTGTCCTCGGCCAGATGCTGGTTCTTCAATGGGAAGAACGAGGTGCAGTTCACACGCATCTGGTTCTGTGTCAGTGTGCCCGTCTTGTCGGTGCATATTACCGTGGTTGCACCCATCGTTTCACAGGCATGCATCTTGCGCACAAGGTTGTGGGCCTTGAGCATACGGCTCATGCTCAGTGCCAGGCTCAGGGTAACGCTCATGGGCAGGCCTTCGGGTACGGACACCACCACCAGGGTGACGGCTATCATGAAGTTGTTCAGGATGTGCTCTATGTAGTAGAAGTTCCCTGCCTCTCCGCCCTGGAGGAACACCTTGGCCGTGAGCACCAGAAAGGTCAGTGTGGCTACGGTATATCCAATCTTGCTTATCAGGTCGGCAAGGCGTTTCAACTGGAGCTGCAGGGGCGTGTCTATGTTGTTGTCCATCTGTGCGCCCTGGTTCACCTTGCCGTATTCGGTGGCATCGCCTACGGCATGTACCAGCATCACGCCATGTCCGTCCACCACCGTGGTTCCGCGCATCACGTTATTTGAGGGATATGTGGCATCGGTGTCGAAATCCTCTTCCTTGGTGGTTTTTGAAATGTTCGGCTCGCCGGTCAGTGTGGATTCGTTCACCTGGAGCGAAACGGCCTCAAGCAAGGTTCCGTCGGCAGGAATCTCGTCTCCAGTGCCCAGCATCACTATGTCGCCCACCACGATGTCTGCCCTGGTGGTCTCCGTGACATGACCGTTGCGGATTACCGTCACGGGGATGTCGTCGTTTACCTGATTAAGCACCTCGAATGCCTTTGCCGCCTTTACTTCAAAGAAGAAACCTATGGTGCTTGCCAGCATTATGGCAAAGAAAATGCCAACGGGTTCTATGAATGCCTCCCAGCCCTTTTGGTCAGGTCCCCAGCAATGTATTGCCGATATGATCATGGCCAGCACCCATGCAAAGAGCAGGATGCGTATGATGGGATCTTCGAACTTCTCCAGGAATTGGATCCATAGCGAAGTCTTCTTGGGTGGAGTGAGAATGTTTGCTCCGAATTTGCGCCTATTTTCCTCTACCTCGTGCGAAGTCAATCCTTGATGTCGGGTATCTTGTATCATTATACCTATTTAATATATATATTACATTCGTCCGCAAAGTTACACAATTTATTTGACAAAAAACAGACTTGCCCAAACAAAATAAAGTGCCCGTCCAATAATACCCGGACACATCTCGGGAAAACCCGAGCCGGTCGTCCCGAGGACCGACCTTTGACCTCGAGACGACCGCGCCTTGTCCTCGGGAGGCCAGACCCTCGTTCTCCCGAGGGCAAGAGCGGTATTCTCTGTAGTGCAGAAGTATTAGTTTTAATAAACGTACTTAAATATCTGCTTAGTAAGCAATTACAGCACACACTATCCTACCCTGCATAGCATCAACACGAATTGCCTTGCAATGATTTCACTTCTGTTGCACGCCAGAACCAAGGACATAAATGCTCATGGCGAAAAAGTATTACAATACCCTCGGAAACTTGCTTGTATACTTAATGGTCTTGCACTCGTTAGCGAAAAAAGATATATATGCAAGAGAGAGGTTTTTCACAAAAAATAACGTATCTTTGCCAACCGTTTGAACAACGCTAACACACACACGAGAACATATATATATATATAAAATAAGTATTATGACGATGATTCTTGATGCCCTATTGCTTATAGTCGGAATGGCAATAGTTATGTGGGGCGCCGACAAGTTTACCGAGGGCGCCTCGAGCGTTGCCCGCAGATGGAAGGTAAGCGAGATGGTAATCGGCCTTACCATAGTGTCCATGGGCACAAGTATGCCCGAGTTTGTGGTAAGTTTCTTCAGCGCCCTTAACGGCAAGGCAGACATGAGTGTGGGCAATGTTGTCGGAAGCAACATATTCAACACCCTGATCATTGTCGGCATGAGTGCACTGATGATCTCCATGTCGCTCACCAAGAAACTACTCACAAGGGATATTCTTTTTGTGATACTTTCCTCCCTGATCCTCGCATCCCTGTCTTACGACGGGAACATCACCAGGGCCGACGGATTCATCTTGCTCCTGTGCTTTGGCATGTATATGATTTACTCCTTCTATGTGGCTAAGAACGAGCCTTCCGAGACAGAAGCAGGAGGAAACGTTTACGGATGGAGCAAGACCCTGCTATACGTAGTGCTTGGACTTGGATGCTTGATAGGCGGAGGCCAGTTGCTCGTGGACAGCGCAACCAAGCTGGCTATTGCATGCGGCATGAGCGAAAGGGTTGTTGGACTTACCATCCTGGCCGCGGGAACAAGTTTGCCGGAATTGGCCACCAGCATCGTTGCCGCACGAAAGGGAAGCAAGGGCATTGCTTTGGGCAATGCAATAGGCAGCAACCTCTTCAACATCCTGTTCATTTTGGGCACCAGCTCCTTCATCTGCCCATTGAGCATAAATGGCATAGGATTGCTTGACTGGGTAGTGCTGATAGGAAGCGCCATCGTGCTGTTCATCTTCGGAGGCACCGAACACAAAATCACCAAGGCAGAAGGCACGGTGATGATACTGTTCTATCTCCTGTACATGACAGCCCTGGTCATGGGATGGCAAATCACCTGGCCCTTCTAACCATTTTCAGTGTGGGCGCAATCTTGACCAGTTTGCGCCCAACTGCCCTTTTCACCACTACAGAACCTTTGAGTTCCAGCGTATAGGCGCTATCCGACGTCTGCACCAGTTCCGCCTCCTGAGTCTCGCTTCCCAAATCGTTGGAAAGGCGAATTATTGCCCTTGTGTCTTCTATGCGGAACGATGTAACTGACCACACTCCATATATGTCGCCACCAAGATAACCGTTCATGGGACCGAACATTTCCATACCGGGAACCTCCACACTCTCTTCGTACAAATCAATGTCCAGTGTGATCTTTTCTTTCGGATCCACCAAACCCATTTTCCATGGACGGCCGGCATAAAGCGCAGATGAAATTGTCAGCAGAAAAAGAACAAAACGGCTCTTCATAGGCAATTTTATATAGATGGCACAGACGCAAAGTTAAACAAAAAAACGAAATTAGTGATATTTTGACAACTTTATTGACGTTTTTTAAATAAATAATTGTACCTTTGCACGCAAAATAACGCATTTTTAAGAACTAAACTATCATAATGGCAAACAAAACGCTCTCTCCCGACTTCATTTTCGAGTCAAGTTGGGAAGTCTGCAACAAGGTTGGAGGCATATACACCGTCCTTTCAACCCGCGCCAAGACCCTTCAGGATGCCATGACCGACAAGGTCGTTTTTGTTGGTCCTGATTTTTGGCAAGGAAAAGAGAATCCCCTGTTTATTGAAGACAAGAAGATGTGGAAGTCTTGGACAACCAAGGCCCGCAAGGAAGGTTTGGAAGTACGTGTAGGCCGTTGGAACATCCCCGGCCAGCCATGTGTAGTTCTGGTTGCCTTCCAGAAATACTTCCCCATGCGCGACCAGTTGTACGGCAACCTCTGGGAATATGCCAAGGTTGATAGCATGAACGGCTATGGCGACTACGACGAGGCAAACATGTTCTCGTACGCCGCAGGTCTTGTTGTAGAGAGTTTCTATCGTCATTCTCTTGCAAAGACCTGCAAGAACGTAGTTTATCAGGCTCACGAATGGATGACCTGCCTTGGTGCAATGTACATCCAGGAGAATGTACCCGAGATAGCAACCATCTTCACTACCCACGCTACAACTATCGGCCGTAGCATTGCCGGCAACAACAAACCCCTTTACGACTATCTGTGGGCATATAACGGCATCCAGATGTCAAAAGAACTGAACGTTGAGGCCAAGCACAGCCTGGAGCGTGAGACAGCGCATCGTGTTGACTGCTTCACCACCGTTAGTGAGGTGACTGGTAGTGAGTGTGAGGAATTGATGGACAAGAAGTGCCACACCATCCTCCCCAACGGTTTCGAGGCGGATTTCGTCCCCAAGGCTGCTGAGTTCAAGCGCAAGCGCAAGATTGCTCGCGAGAAGCTCCTGCAGGTTGCAAATTGTCTTACAGGTTGCGAATTCCCCGAGGATACTCTTATCGTTGGTACCAGCGGTCGTTATGAGTTCCGCAACAAGGGTATTGATGTCTTCATTGAGGCAATGAACCGTCTTGGTCGCGACAAGGAGTTGAATAAGCCAGTACTTGCCATGGTCGAGGTGCCTGCATGGGTGGGCGAGCCTCGCGAGGATTTGGTAGAGCGTATCAAGAGTGGAGAGAAATTCACTACTCCCCTCGAGTGTCCCGTTATCACACACTGGTTGCACGACATGACACATGACAACGTGACCGGCATGATGAAATATAACGACATGTGGAATCGCCCCGAGGACAAGGTAAAATTGATTTTCATCCCATGCTATCTTGATGGCAAGGATGGCATCATCAACATACCATATTACGACGCTATCATCGGCAAGGACCTCAGCGTATACCCCTCTTACTACGAACCCTGGGGCTATACTCCCCTGGAGAGTGTTGCTTTCCACGTTCCCTGCGTTACCACCAGCCTCTCTGGTTTTGGTATGTGGGCAAATAGCGTGAAGGGTGACTATTCTACCATCATGGATGGCGTAGAGGTTATACGTCGCACCGACTATAACTATAGCGAGGTTGCCGACCGTATCAAGGAGACAGTTTCCGCTTTCTCCAACCTTACAGAAAAGGAGGTTGAGGAAATTCGCAAGAAGGCCAAGAAACTTTCTGACAAGGCTTTGTGGAAGAACTTCATCAAGTACTACTACGAGGCTTACGGCATAGCGCTGAAGAACCGCGACCTGAGAGTCGCTTCTAAATAAAGTGAACCACCTTACTTTACCAATAGAAAAATACAAGATAAATAAATTAATAATAAAAATTATGAGAATCAAAGCAAGCAACGCCAATGCGGCTGCATGGAGAACCGTCTCTGCAAAGAGCAACATCCCTGCCGAGTTGGAGAAGTTGAATGAGCTCGCACACAACATGTGGTGGGCTTGGAACCACGATGCTCGCAGCCTGTTCACCAGCCTGGATCCCAAGCTGTATGCAGAATGCGGTCAGAACCCTGTTCTCCTGCTGGAGCGTCTCTCTCACGAGAAGATGGAAGAGCTGGCTCAGGACAAGGCTATCGTGAAGAAGATGAATGACGTGTACGCTCAGTTCCGTCAGTACATGGACGTAGAGCCCGACAAGAATCGTGCCTCTGTTGCATACCTTTGCATGGAGTACGGTTTGAACCAGGTGCTGAAGATCTACTCTGGTGGTCTTGGTATCTTGGCAGGTGACTACATCAAGGAGGCTTCTGACAGCAACGTAGACATGTGCGCTGTTGGTTTCCTGTATCGTTACGGCTACTTCACTCAGACCCTGAGCATGGATGGTCAGCAGGTTGCCAACTACGAGGCACAGAACTTCGGTTCTCTGCCCATCGAGCAGCAGCTCAATGCTGATGGCACTCCCATGGTAGTGGATGTTCCCTACATGGATTACTTTGTTCACGCTTACGTATGGCGTGTAAACGTTGGTCGTGTAAAGCTGTATCTGCTTGATACCGACAACGACATGAACAGCGAGTTCGACCGTCCCATCACTCACGCTCTTTATGGCGGTAACTGGGAGAACCGTCTGAAGCAGGAGATTCTGCTCGGTATCGGTGGCGTTCTGTTGCTGAAGCAGCTCGGTATCAAGAAGGACGTTTACCATTGCAACGAGGGTCACGCTGCCCTGTGCAACGTTCAGCGTCTGGTTGACTACGTTAAGGAAGGCTTCAGCTTCACCGAGGCTCTCGAGCTGGTTCGCGTAAGCTCTCTCTACACTGTTCACACTCCCGTGCCCGCAGGTCACGACTACTTCGACGAGCAGCTGTTCTCTAAGTACATGAGCGGTTATCCCCAGCTTCTGGGTATTTCTTGGGACGAGTTCATCGGCATGGGCCGCATGAATCCCGAGGACAAGGGCGAGCGCTTCTGTATGTCTACCTTCGCTTGCAACACCTGTCAGGAGGTTAACGGCGTTAGCTGGTTGCACGGCGAGGTCAGCAAGAAGATGTTTGCCGGTATCTGGAACGGCTATTATCCCGAGGAGAGCCACGTTGGCTATGTTACCAACGGTGTTCACTTCCCCACATGGTGTGCAAACGAGTGGCGCAAGCTCTATGCTAAGCACTTCGATGCCAACCACTTGGCAGACCAGAGCAACGAGGAAATCTGGCACGGCATCTACAACGTTAGCGACGACGAGGTATGGAAGACCCGCATGGAGCTGAAGACCAAGCTGGTTAACTACATCCGTGAGCAGTTCCGCGACAGCTGGCTGAAGAACCAGGGTGATCCCTCTCGTGTAGTAAGCCTGATGGACAAGATCAACCCCAACGCCCTGCTGATTGGTTTCGGCCGTCGTTTCGCTACCTACAAGCGTGCCCACCTGTTGTTCACCGACCTGGAGCGTCTGGAAAAGATCGTTAACAACCCCAACTACCCCGTACAGTTCCTGTACACCGGTAAGGCTCACCCCGCCGACGGTGCTGGCCAGGGCTTGATTAAGCGCATCTACGAGATCAGCCAGATGCCTCAGTTCCTGGGCAAGATCATCTTCCTGGAGAACTACGACATGCAGTTGGCTCGCCGCCTGATTTCTGGTGTT
The DNA here is from genome assembly GCA_045612965.1 of Bacteroidaceae bacterium. Classification (GTDB taxonomy): domain Bacteria; phylum Bacteroidota; class Bacteroidia; order Bacteroidales; family Bacteroidaceae; genus Physcousia. Next base: position 71,152 of record JAZLAC010000026.1, read on the forward strand.
GATATCTGGATGAACACTCCCACACGTCCTCTCGAGGCAAGTGGTACATCTGGCGAGAAGGCTCTGATGAACGGTGTCGTAAACCTGTCTGTACTTGACGGCTGGTGGCTTGAGGGCTACCGCGAGGGTGCAGGTTGGGCTCTTACCGAGAAGCGCACCTACCAGAACCAGGCTCATCAGGACCAGCTCGATGCTGCTACCATCTACAGCCTGCTGGAGAACGAGATCATGCCTCTCTACTATGCTCGCAACTCTAAGGGTTACAGCACTGGTTGGGTGAAGGTTATCAAGAACTCTATCGCTACCATCGCTCCTCACTACACCATGAAGCGCCAGTTGGACGACTACTATAGCAAGTTCTACAACAAGCTTCGCGACCGTGGCAACGCTCTGCGTGCTAACGACAACAAGCTGGCCAAGGAGATTGCTGCCTGGAAGGAAGAGGTTGCTACCAAGTGGAACGACATCAAGGTTCTCAAGGTTGATGCTTGCGACGCTCTGATGAACGGCCAGGTAGAGGCTGGTAAGGAGTACAACGTGAAGGTTGTTCTGGACGAGGCTGGACTGAACGATGCAGTTGGTATCGAGATCGTTACCGTACACACCGACAAGGATGGCGTAGAGACAATCTACAGCGTTGAGCCCATGAAGATGACTGGCAAGAACGGCAATGAGTTCACTTTCGAGGGTACTCACGTTCTGGACAACGCCGGCAGCTACAAGTCTGCCCTGCGTATGTTCCCCAAGAACGAGAACCTGCCTCACCGTCAGGACTTCTGCTACGTAACCTGGTTCTAATTTCACATCAATTAGAATATAGAATATCTATAATAAGCGAGGTGCAGCCCAATCAGGTTGCACCTCGCTTTACTTATTTCTATTTAACCCAAATCGTTCCAACTTCGGTTCGATACACTCTCCTACCCCTACAAAGTAATGTAAACATCGGTTTATATAGAGAGGTTTTCTCAACTTTACGTATCAAGGCATTTACATCATTATTATCGTTGATACTCGATTGCTCGGACAGGATTCTAACGCTAATTCATAGTGCGCTATTGGGGGCAATGAGCAAAGGCATGAGTGTGTTACAAATAATTTAAGGCCTCAATTTGTGTAAGTTTTGTAAAATAATCACCCCTTTAGATACCACATATAAAGTAAATTAAGTATATTTGCATCCATCCGAAACAATTATTACTAACATATCAAGCACAATCAGCTTATGAAACACAGATTTACTTCCTTTCTGCTTATGGCTCTGTTCAGCGCCATGGCATTTGCTGGACCTGTCGACTTGGAGAAAGCCAAGGGCAAGGCAGCCAAGTTCATGCTGGAACTCAACGGCAGTGTAATTTCTCATGACCAATCACCCGAGTATGCTCCTGCACGTACTATCAAGGGTGTCAGGACTGCCGAGCAGACTCCTGCCTATTATGTATTCAACACCGCCGACAATAATGGCTATGTCATTGTCTCTGGCGACGATTCTACGGATGACATTCTCGGTTACTCTACAAATGGTTCCTTCGATGTGGAAAACCTTCCCTCTAACGTGAAGGCCTGGCTGCAGAGCTATGCCGAACAGATTGCCCAAATGGACAACTACATCCCCCAGCAGCATCCCTCGGCTTACTCTGCATCGTGGACAGCCGTAGCTCCACTGACTACTACAAAGTGGGACCAGAGTGCACCATACAACAACATGTGCCCCATCCACTACGAGGACAGAAGTGTCACAGGTTGTACTGCCACAGCCATAGCTCAGTTGATGAAGTATAACGAATGGCCACAGGGTGCTACCAAATCTATACCTGGCTATACCACCGAAACTGCCAGACTAAAACTCAATAGCCTCCCCTCCACCACTTTCAAGTGGGACGATATGGACGATATCTATTCCAGTGAGGATGAGGCGGACGAGGTTGCCAAGTTGATGCTTTATGTAGGCCAGGCCCTGCAGAGCGACTACACCCGTCTGGGCACTGGTGCCTATTCCAACGATGCAGTCAGTATATTGCCATATTATTTTGGTTATGACCAGAATATTGAACTGAAACAGCTCTCCAACTACAGCATCAGCGAATGGGAAGAGATTATCTACGAGGAACTCCGTGCCAAGCGCCCTATACTGCATGCAGGCTCTTCCATGGAAGGCGGACATGCCTTTGTGTGCGATGGATACGATGGCAAGGGCATGTTCCACTTCAACTGGGGCTGGGGCGGTTACTGCGATGGCTACTACAAGCTTGCCCTAATGAATCCTTCCACCGGTGGTATCGGTAGCGGTTCGTCCGACGGCTATAGTGCTGACCAGCGGATTATCATCGGCATACAGCCTCCAACAGGCCTCCCTGCCAAGCCCAAGCTTCTGACACCTGACAGAGAAGAGATTACAAACGCAACAACTATTTACAGCGCTTTCTTCAATATGCATCCTGAAGTGATCGAAAATCAGGTCGGTTTTGCCAAGATAGACGCGGACAACAACATCCTTTCCCCTTTATACTATGGAGAAACACCACCCGTACAACAATATTATGGTATTGCATTAACATTGAATCTTGCAGGTTTTACAGATGAACTTGGTGCCGGTACTCACCGTATAGCAACTATCGCCCGTCCCGATGCCTCCTATTCATGGACACGTATCGGTTCCCGTCAAAAGTACTTTGAGGTTCAGATAGACAACGCTGGCAATATTGTCAGCCTGGCTCAGTCTCCCATCGTCAAAGCCCAATTTGCATGGGAATGTACAGGCAACCTTGTTGCTCAGATGCCTCAGGAGGTCAAGCTTACCGTCCAGAACCTGGGCGACGACCTCAACACCATGTTCTATCTGTTTGCCAGTCCCTCCAACACCAAGGGGGCTGCTAAGAGCCGTACACCCATCCTTCTGAAGAAGAACGAGACACTTGACTTCATCCTGACCTTCACCCCCGAAACCTATGGCAAGTGGAACCTATGGCTGGCAACCGACGAGGCCGGAAGCAGTGTCATTGCCACCACTTCTGTTGAAATCAAGAAGGCTCCCACCAAGGAGGCCAACCTTACCCTGGTCAGCATCACTCCTGACATCAACGAGGTCAGCGCTGTCATCAAGGTAAAGAACAACGGTTCCGAACCATACTACAGAGGCATTGTTGCCATGCTTTACGAGAATCTCTATAATGATGGAAAAGTCTATTCAACAGAACAGCTCCTCCTCCCTGCTACCATCGAACCCGGACAGACACAACGTTTCTATGCCAAGTTCCATGGAGCAAATAGCTACACCCAGTGTGGTATCCGCCTTTATTACTACCCTGTTCACAACAGTGATGGTGTCATGACTCTTAATGATATGGAATGGTTCGTGACAGGCGAAACCCCAGTGGAGACCATAGAGGCCACAACCATGGAGGAAAGCGTAGGTCCCATCTACCGACTGGACGGCACCAAGGTTTCCGGCACCATGCACAAGGGCATATACATCAGCAATGGCAAGAAACTTATAGCCAGATAATCTTATCGTAGCTACATATCAGGACCCTCCAGTCAGAGTCCGGAACCTATTCTGCGAGCAGTGCCATACGTCATGGCACTGCTCGCCTCTATTTTTGGTCCTCCCGACGACCGGACCGAGAGTTCCCGGTTCTCTCGCCTCGGTCCTCCCGACGACTGGCATTTGACCTCGGGAGGGCTTTTTTATCCTAAATCGGTCATTTAGCGTTATGATGATAATAGCCTTTATTTTTGAACCTTTTCGTTAAGCCAATTGAGCGGACTCAACCGACGCAGGAGTGAGTGCAGAATCAAGTTCACTTGAATTATGCCGAGCGACAAGGAGGAAAACAATAGTTAAACTCGTTTGAAGTCACCCTTGGCAATGACTATGTAAACATATCCTTGCTCTTCTGGCTTAACGAAAAGGTTCCATTGATACCGAGAAGCGACGGAACAGAAGACAAAAAGAGGGTTTAAATAGCGTATAACAGTCAAATGACCGATTTGGGATTATGTTTTTCCTCATGAAAAGAAGGCAAAACATGGTATTTTTGGGAAGAAACATTACGCTTACGCACATATATTGGATATTTTTCCATATCTTCGCATCAAAATAGTGGGACAACGTATTCCACCGACATGCACAACAGGAATATTATCATATATAATCCAGGTAAAGAAAAGAGTATGTTCAGAATCATATGCAACATGAAGGGTAGCCGCAGCATGGCTATCTCCGAAGAACACCTTGAAACAATAGACAAGTATTATCTCTTCAGCAATCTGCTGGACAGTAACGGTATTGTGGACGAAATGATTCTGGAGAAACTCCAACTGAATGTCCGTGCCCTGCTGGAGCGCACAAACGGAGCACCGGAACTTGTAAACCTGGCGCACGACGTAATATTTCATGAGAACATGAAGGCACTGGGCCTGCACCAGTTGATTCTTCTGTATCTGGATTGGCAAAAGGACAAGATAGCCGCTAATGTACCAGTTGAGTGATTGGTTGCCCACCACGCGCAAGGAAATGGACCTTCGCGGATGGGACCGTGCCGATGTTATATTATTCTCGGGCGATGCCTATGTAGACCACCCTTCGTTCGGCGTTGCCGTAGTGGGTCGTTTGCTGGAGGCAGCCGGATTGCGTGTGTGCATAGTGCCACAGCCGGATTGGCATGGCGACCTTCGCGACTTTAAGCGTCTGGGGCGCCCACGCCTGTTCTTCGGCATAAGTCCCGGGTGCATGGACTCCATGGTGAACAAGTATACGGCAGCACGCCGTCTGCGTAGCGAGGATGCATATTCCCCGGACGGCAGGCACAACATGCGTCCGGAGTATCCGACCATCGTCTACACCGAGTGCCTCCGCAGCATCTTTCCCGACGTACCCGTGGTGCTTGGCGGCATAGAGGCCTCCCTGCGCCGTGTGGCACATTACGACTATTGGCAGGAGCGCATACGCCCCTCAATATTGGTGGATTCCGGTGCCGACATGATTACCTACGGCATGGGCGACAAGGTGAATCTGGAACTTGTGCGCCACCTGGAAGCATTCATGGAGACCTACGACGACTCTTTGGATTACGACCCTGAAACGGGCGAGGCACTGATGACTCGCAAGGCCTTCCGCCGTGCCGTCATAGAACAGGTTGCCTTGCCACAAACCGTAGTGCTTGCCGACGAGGCAGAGCCTCTGGAGGGCGACATCATGCTTCACTCCTACGAGGATTGCCTACGCACCCCACGGCTTCATGCCGAGAACTTCCGGCATGTGGAAGAAGAGAGCAACAAGATACATGCTTCGCGCCTGATACAGAAAACAGGCACCCGCCTGGTAGTGGTGAATCCTCCCTACCCTCCCCTTACCACGGAGGAACTTGACCATAGTTTCGACCTGCCCTACACGCGTCTGCCGCATCCCAAGTACAACGGCAAGCGCATACCGGCCTTCGACATGATAAAGTTCTCCATCAACATGCATCGCGGATGCTTCGGAGGCTGTGCCTTCTGCACCATTTCTGCCCATCAGGGCAAGTTCATCATGAGCCGCTCCAAGGAGAGTATCCTGCGCGAGGTGGAACAAGTAACACGCATGCCGGACTTCCGTGGCAACCTGAGCGACCTTGGAGGTCCTTCGGCCAATATGTACATGATGCAGGGCAAGAACCCCAAGGCATGCCAGGCATGTGTGCGCCCTTCGTGCATTCATCCCAAGGTGTGCCCCAACATGCACGGAGACCACCGTCCCCTGCTGGACATTTACCGCGCCGTGGATGCAATGCCGGGCATCAGGCACTCCTACATAGGCAGCGGCGTGCGCTACGACATGCTCCTGCACGACTGGAATGACGATGCCCTGAACCGTGCTGCCCAGGAGTACACGCGCGAACTCATCACACGACACGTCTCCGGACGCCTGAAGGTGGCTCCAGAGCACACCGAGGACCATGTGCTGGACATTATGCGCAAGCCGTCCTTTGCCCTCTTCCACCGTTTCAAGAGCATCTTTGAACGTGTAAACCGAGAGGCAGGCCTTCGCCAGCAGATAATACCATACTTCATCTCCTCGCACCCGGGATGTACCATACACGATATGGAAAGCCTTTCACGCGAGACACGCAGCCTCGGACTTGAAACGGACCAGGTGCAGGACTTCACACCCACACCTCTCACCGTGGCCACCACGATATTTGCCACAGGCTACCACCCATACACCATGGAGCAGGTCTTCTGCGAGCACGATCCCGAGGAAAAGAAAAGACAGAAGTCCTTCTTCTTTGAAAGGCAGCCGCTCTCCGCTCCTCCCTGCACCAAAGGCAGGACATCCGCCCCGAAACCCAGGGGCAATGCGCCACAGGGCAGGAACAATGCGCAGCACCCCAGAAAGGGAAGGTAACGATGCGCAGCAACTTGATTTAGCAATACAGACAATAACTTAAAATACAATACATTACTATGGAATGGTTTGAATGCAAAGTACAATACGACAAGACTCAGGAAAACGGACTTATCAAGTCTACCAAGGAGGCATATCTCGTGGATGCCCTCAGTTTTACCGAGGCAGAGGAAACAATAACCAAGGAGATGGAACCCTACATGAGCGGCGAGTTCGTGGTTAGCGACATCAAGCGTGCACGCATAGCAGAACTCTTCGAGAACGAGGACCTGAATGCCGACCGCTGGTATCGCGTGAAGGTTGGTTTCATTACCTTCGACGAAAAAAGCGAAAAGGAAAAGATCATCACGCAAACGGATCTTGTCCAGGCCACCGACCTGAAGAACGCCATTGAGACCCTGGAGAAGGGCATGCAGGGCACACTGGGCGACTACAAGATAATCAGCGTGGCAGAGACCTCTCTCATAGACGTGTTCCGCCATAAGGTTGAGGAATGATGATAGGCGACAGAATCAGGACGTTCCTTTCCACTCTGCCCCAGGGCGTAAGCCTTTGCGCCGTGAGCAAATATCATCCCGTGGAGGCGATACAGGAAGCCTACGATGCCGGACAGCGCATCTTCGGGGAAAGCCACGTTCAGGAACTCCGCCAGAAGCAGCCCGCGCTGCCTCAGGACATAGAGTGGCACTTCATTGGCCACCTGCAAACGAACAAGGTAAAGTACATCGCCCCCTACATTAGCCTGATACATTCCGTGGACAGCCCTCGCCTGCTACAGGAAATCAACCGCCAGGCTCTGCGTGCAGGACGTGTAATCCCCTGCCTGCTACAGCTCCACGTGGCACAGGAGGATACCAAGTTTGGCTTCACCCCGCAGGAGTGCCTGGAATACCTGCGCACTGGCGAGTACCGCACGCTAACGGGCATTCGCATAACCGGTATCATGTGCATGGCCACCAACACGGACAGCGAGGAGCGCATCCTCCAGGACTTTTCCCTGGCCAACGACCTTTTCCACCAGTGCAGAGCCGAGTTCCCCGACCTGGCCGAGAGCATGACCATACGCTCCTGGGGCATGAGCGACGACTACCCTCTGGCCATCCAGCAGGGCAGCACCCTCGTGCGCATAGGCAGCAGCATCTTCGGAGCAAGACAGTACTGAGGAGTGATGGCCGTGCCATGACCTGTGTCCTCCTAAGGCAGGTGGCTAAAAAGGCTATTGAAATTCAGCACGCAGCCTCTCCACCACATCCATTGCCAGGGTGCAGTCATCATTGACAACTCTGTAGCGGGCAAAGGCAATTCCCAAAGGCGATGCCATCCTTTCCGGGTCGGGTGTGTAGCCCACGCGCGGCAAATCCATACGGTCGGCATCAAAGCATGCGTCTATGGTGGGTATGCCGGTGCGATGGGTCACGGTGTGCTCCCTGCATGCACGTGCAAGCATGTCAAACTCCTCATCGGTCAGGGCGGACAAGAGAGTGTCCCTCAGGAGAAGCAGGTTTTCCGCTGCTCTGGGACCATGCTTCCAATCATATCCGTCGCTTAGCCTTTTGTGGTCGTGGAAATATGCAAACAGGCGCACCACGGTGGTGTTCACGCCCTCGGTGGCAAGAATCAGGCCATTGCGCTCTACCCTCTTCCAATGTTCTATGCCGTGGACCTCGCCCAACTCCCAATTGCTGCTGACGTAATCTGCAATTGCCTGAAAATTGATTTCCTGTTCCATAGGGGGGGGATTTATATTTTATTTTTGGCAGGTTCTATTCGTTAGTTTCAGCTCTCTCCGCTTTTCTCATCCTACGCCAAGGTCGTTGTTGTTTACAAGAACCTCAGCCTTGGAAGAAGCCTGCAATTGTGGCATCACCTCTGCCATGAACCTCTCTGCCATCTTTTGGTTTCTTCCCACATCCGTTCCGTTGGCACAAAACAGGTTCACGCTGTAGTATTCAAAGTACTGCTCCGCCAGGTTAATGTCTTGCATCAGCCTTTCCATTGTATCCTCTTGTGAATCAGTGCAGCACAACAGGCACACACCTTGGAAATACCGGGCAATATCCTGGGCTGACACTTCGCGTGCAATACCCTTTCTCCACCGCTCGCGCAATGATGCATCAAAGGTTTCCACGCCGCAACGGAACTTTACCCTTGCTGGATGAAACTGAGCGGCAAAGTCCTCCAACCTGTGGCGGTACATATAGTGCGCCTCGAACCACAGGGTATGTATTCCCTTGTCCCGCACGATGTCCCTGATGGCCCCTATTGTTGCCGGGTCCAGTTCCATGGCAGAGCCAGAGTTGATGATATCCAGCACGCCAAATTTTCCGCTCACCTGTTCAAGCACATGCCTGTTAGTCTCAAAGGGCGTGGCAGAGGCATCCTCGTGATAGTCGCAGAAGGTGCACTGCCTCCATCGGCATCCCGTGCCCTGCAGCAGGAGAAATTCCCTGGGGAAGTTGCCCCCGATTACTGCGTACCTGTTCATCTGTGCTTGCGGTAATATTGCTCCAGGCGGTTCACCACAATGTAGGCCAATGGAGTGCCTGCCAGTGCCTCAATGGCAAGTTTTAGCACATACTGCAGGACTATCATCTTCAGTAGATCCTCGGCAGACACCGTGCCGTAGAACGCAATCACCACAAAGGGCACGGAGTCAAACAGATAGCCTACCATGGAACTGCCTATTGTCCTAACCCACATGTACTTGCCCCGTGTCCACATCTTCATGCGCTCCATGATGTAGGCATTGGACAGTTCGCCAAGGAGGAAGCCCGTGAGCGAGCCTATCACTATGCGCGGCACATAGGCAAAGATATGGTCATAGGCCCGTGCCGTCTCGTCCAGATAGTCGGGCGATGGCATCCATATGCCTATGTTGGTGCATATCACCAGGATTATGTTGCACAGGAGACTCAGGTAGATAACCTTCCTGGAGATACGGTAGCCCCAAATCTCCGTGAGCACGTCGCCCAGCATGTAGGCAAAAGGAAAGGTGATAGTACCTGCGTCGAAATAAAACAAACCGAAAATGCTGACAATCTTGACGGCCATCACGTTGGAGACGAGATACAGTGTAACGAACAATCCCGTTACAATCATCAGTGGCGAGTCAAAATAAGTTCGGTTTTTTAAAGGGTTTTCCGATACCTTGTTGTTCATAGCTTGTGTGTGTATTGTTTTCGCTATGCAAAAATAACACTTTTTTCAATTCCGCACAAATCTCAGGCATATTTAACTTTTTTATTGTACCTTTGCCCTGGTGGATAACAACATTATCCGCTTTTAATAACGAGTATGTTTTTTGTTGGGGGGATAGTTCAGTTTTCCGTTTTACTCCCCTTTCGCAGTCTTGACTTTCGTCTTCGTTGCACACGCTCGATAATGGGACGCTGCTGCAGCGGACGAGAGCGATAAACAAAGCGGACGCTGCACGCAGTCCCCCAACGTCGCAATGGGGATTGCGACCCTCACGAGGCACAGATTGACATCCCAGTCAATCTTCCAAGGACCTCGTTCGCCCTACTTTGCCAGTCATCGTTAATCGTTAAACGTTATTATCCGCCTGCGCTCATCAAGCTAAAGCAGTCGCAAGCTCATCAAGCTACGCAAGTCATCGCTCACCTCAAGACCCTCCCCCTTGCCCCTCCCAAGGGCGGGGAGTATAATGTACTGCCGATGTGGCCACTTAGTCGGTAGTAACTGACTCTCCCCCTGAGACAGGGGCGAGTACCCCGCAGGGGGGAGGGGTGGATAGTTCCCCCCATAGAGGGGGGGGATGCCCAAAGGGCAGAGGGGGTCTTTTACATGCAATACGCCGTGCCAAAGGTAGTCAGGATTGCCGTTAGCACTGTGATTACGATGTTGAGGATCTTGCCCCAGGTGGTGTTGTTGTTGAATGTTCCCATAGTGGTAAATAGGTTAGAGGTGAGCGGTGAGAGGTTAAAGGTGAGAGGTGAATTGCCAGAGCGTTATCTCCACCCCCTCCGTCGCTTCACTCCTCGTCCACCCTGTCTCAGGGGGACAGTTTGCTGGCGCGGTGCTACGGTTGTAACTACTCCCTCCCCTTGTGGGAGGGCTGGGGGGCTGTTCTTTTTGATGTTGCAAAGATACAACATCCCTTTTGCGGTACGAGAATTAGCGAGAAATAGCGTTTTTGCCCGCCTCTCTCCTCCTCGTTAAACGCTCACCGCTCACCGCTCACCGCTCACCGCTCTTTCCCCCCCCTTTAGGGGGATTGAGGCGACATCGTGAGGCGAGGGCGGAAGGAAACATGATGCAGGGGGCGATGTGTCCTGAGGGAAGAGGGGGTGAGCGGTGAACAGTAGTGTCGCTAGCGTCCGCAGTTTTTCGTTTTCCGATTTATTATTCACCTTTGGTTCATCAATCTAAAGCAGTCATATTCCGTTCGTAGATGTAAGGGGTAAGGGTAAACGGTAAACAGTAAACAGTTTAGTTTTACGCCTACTCACCCCTGCCCCTTGACCACCCGCTCACCATCTGCCAGGTGATATACTTCTAAATATACTTTATTATTATAATAAAATTTTTCTTTACCTTTTCGGATGCAAGAATACACTGGGACAAATTCTAACTGTTTACTGTTTACCGTTTACCCCTCCCTGAACCTAAGACGCTGAATTAAACAACATACACTATCAGCACCATCTGCTACATCCCCCAATCCATACCGAACGGGTTGACTCCCTGCCCATGTTTCGTTGACTTTTTGACGAAAAAGTGAGTCAACTCGAAGATACTTTCACTCGTTGCAAAAAATATTCAAGCAAGCTTGATATTATTTCACTCATTTATTTGTATCTTTGCCCTGAATAAACCACACGAAAACACTACTATGGCAAAATACAAAGAATACGGTTACGACATCCAGGATGGCAAGGCCATCATACCCGAGTGGGAGACAGAGATAAAGGAGAGGGCGTTCGAGGATTGCAAGGAACTCACGAGCGTGGAATTTCCTCAGTGGATAAAGAAGATTGGAAAAGAGGCTTTCAGCGAATGCTCCAACCTCACGGAAATCACTCTGCCTGAATGGGTGGAGGAGATTGGGGAAAGGGCTTTCTCTGGTTGCTCCAGCCTCACCGAAGTACGCATCCCTAAAGGGTGCAATGTGCATAAAGATGCCTTCTATGATTGCCCCAACGTCCAGATCATCCGCTACTGACCCTATCTCCCTCATTATCAAACACCCCTAAAATTTGCCCCGGAATGGGGCATTTTTTTGCTTGGAAAGTTTGGTGGAATACAGGTATTTTCGTTATCTTTGTTGAGACAAACCATTAGAACCACCCCCCTACCATGAACGAATACGAAAAAGAAATATTCCAATGGCTGAAGGATGCGGGGCTGAACCACGAGCATCTGCCTGTGGCAAGCGAACTGAAGCGCATGTCTGTGCAGAGTTTCAACAAGCCTCTGCACTTGTGGCAGAACTATGACGCTCCCGTGCAGGGTGCCCGCTTTGACGAGTATTACCGCATAGCACTGGAGG
>JAZLAC010000027.1:0-19629 GCA_045612965.1 Bacteroidaceae bacterium
CCGGTTAGTAGGAGTTGTTCCCGTTTTGCGAGTGCAAAGGTATCGCTTTTCCTGAAACCGGCAAAGGATTCAAGCACTTTTTTTCAAAAAAATGTAAAAAAGACACGCAAAAGGGGGAGAGAGAGGGGGATAAAGGAAGGGAACACCTTATTTATTATATATATAGGGAGCGGAAAAGGGAAGGCTGCGAATAAGCGAGAGCAATCAAACTTGTTTGAATTGCCGAGTGGAAGCAGGCTCGACGAAGTCAAAACGGAAAGGTGCGAAACATAGGAAAACCCAGGAAGGCATAGGAAAACATAGGAAAGCCTATAGGGACTAGGAAAGATAGAGTTTTCCATTTTCAAAAGCGGGGAGCGGGGGGAACAGAAAACAATAGCTAAGTGTTTTGTTTGATTATGCCGAGCAATAAGAAGGGAAAGACAACGAAGCAAAGGTTGACGTTAAGTCAGGTGGGATTAAAGGTGAAATATGAAAACGGAAGGATGAAAGATAATGGAAGCAAGAAAGAGGAGATGGAGAAGGAAAATGGCGGGGAGTCCGTACTTGAATTTACGGTGCATGGTCTTGTGGTGCCATACCTTCATGCCGAGCCATGAGCCTATACTTCCGCCAATGAAGGCAAGCAGGAGCAAAGTGGATTCCGATATGCGCCACTTGCCCTTCCTGGCCTTGAACTTGTCTATAGCATATACAATGAATGCCAAGGCATTGATAATTAAAAGGTAATATATGACTATGTGGTTTATGTTCATCTGGCAAGGATATAACCGAGCACGACGAGGATCATGCCCAGGACAAGGCTCAGTGAGGCATAGGCGGCAAAGCCTCCGATATTTCCGCTCTGAAGCATCTGCACCCCTTCGTTGGCAAAGGTAGAGAAGGTGGTGAATCCACCGCAGAAACCCGTGGTGAGCAACAAGGACATGGCATGCGAAACGCTACTATGTCGGGCAAAAAGTCCGTATATCACTCCGATGAGCAGGCACCCCAGCAGGTTTACCGTCAGCGTGGCCCAGGGAAAGGACAAGGTGCATGCCCCCTTCATCAGCGTGGAAATCAGGAACCTCAGCGCACCGCCCAGGAAACTTCCTGCCCCAACTATTAGAATGGATTTCAGCATAGCATCACCTCAGCTTTTTGCCGTCGGAGAAGGCATTCCCCACCCTACTGCCCAGTTCCATGTAACCATGATGGATGGGGTCGTAGACGATGAGGTGCATCTTCTCCACATCCGGTTTGCCATCCTCGGCAAGGAAGTCCTCGTCCACCAGCACGTTCACTATCTCCGCCACTATGTAGTATCCCTCCTCCGACTCGTCTATCTTGCGAAGTATGCGGCATTCCAGAGTCATGGGAAAGTCGGCAAAGACTGGAGCCTCCACGTTCTCCGCCTTCTGTGCCCTCCACCCTGTTTTCTGCATCTTCTCGGGTTCGTTCTTCGCGCTGACTATACCCACGAAGTCAGCCGCCACCATCGTTTCCCTGGTAGCAAAAGCCACGGTAAACTCCGGGCATCGTGCCAGGTTCTCCGTTGTGGCATGCACCCCCATACTGATCATTATCTCCTTGGCGTCCCATTGTCCGCCCCACGCCGCATTCATGGCATTCGGTGTACCATCGGCATTGTAGGTGCCAAGAATCAGCACCGGTTGGGGCAGCAGCCACGCCTTCTGTCCAAAACTTTTCATAAGTTTCTATTTCATATTATCTGTCAGTTCCTCCAAATATGCGGCAATCTTATTCAAGACCTGCAATATCTTCTCGCACTGAGCCTCTCTTGGGCAGACATCACCCGCTACATAGCGTTTGAGAGTTTGACAGCATACATTTTTATTCACCAAAGGTAAAGGATTTAAGCAAATCCAACAAGTTTTCTTACATGTTTTTTATGGTATCATCTGTTTTTGAGGAAAGCCTTTGCTTGGCAGTTTACCAAAGAATTCTATAAGTTACATAGGCAAGACGTACACAGCTTTAGGCATCGGAGCAGTCGGGAAACCCGGAGTAATCGGTGGAGAATACCAAAAGAATGGAACGAAACTCCGTCCCATTCTTTGTATCTTGCGGTTTGCCTTATGAGGTTTTCCGACAAGGGGTCAGGCATTGGCAAAGCGCTGCTCGTAGTCGGCTTTTACCTCCTCATAGAACTGTACCATGGAAGCCTGGACGTAAGGTGCGAACCAAAAGTAGCCTATGCCAAAGGTGAGGACACACAGTATGCCCCAACCGATGAAGGTGAGATATAGCCAAAAGAGTTCTCCCTTATGGCCATCCATCATCTTCATGCTGAGTTCGATGGCCGCATTGTTCTTCATTTCTGGGTTGTCACGCAGGACAAAGGGGATCATAGCATAAGACAAACTCTTGATAATGCCGGGGATGACGAACAACAGAAGCCAAAGCAATATGTATATCTGAGTTAGCAGAACAGTGGTGAAAATACGGCCAAAGTCCTTATATCCATCGAACATGCGTGAGACGTTGAAGGGGTCCTCCTCTCCACGTGCATTTGACAGGAAAGTGACGGTATATCCCCAACCTAATGGAAGAAGAAGCAGAGACACAACTGTGCCTGAGCCTTGCTGAACATACTCAAGTCCTCCCACGAGTGCAGAGAATGCCCATGCTACGATACAGTAAACAAAGGTTAGCATGGCTGCCTCTGCCCAATGACCGCTCAGAGTAGCACGAGCGGCCGAACGGATTTCTGATGCTGGTTTAATCATAATGATGTATTGTTATGTGTTTGTTATTAAGTACTTCTATGCAAAGGTAACAATTATTTTGGAAAGACGAAAAGGACTGACTATACTAGTCTCTTTATCATTCCAACAAATTTTACTCCACCCACACGGCAGTACCGCTACAGGTGACCATGAGCATGGAACCGCTTCCGCCTATGGCTTCGTAATCCAGCGACACGCTGAGCACGGCATTGGCGCCAAGAGCCTTGGCACGTTCCTCCATTTCGGCCAGAGCCTCGTTCTTGGCACGGCTGAGCACTTCCTCATAGGACTTGGCACGTCCGCCCACTATGTCGCGGATGGATGCAAAGAAATCGCGAACCATGTTCATGCCGAAAATTGTTTCTCCTGTTACTACGCCAAGATAGCGTGTAACTTGCTTACCCTCAATGCTGGGTGTTGTTGTGATAATCATATTGCTTAGAGTGTTTGAAAATGAAATATATTCCTATGGGCAACGCCTCACGTTGCGATGGACAATGCCTCGTGATGCGATGCGCCTCGCCTCACGTTGTGTGGCTCGATTCGTCGTATTGTTTTGCGACCTCCTCTATGGAGATGCCCAGAGTGTCCATTAGGGCAAAGACTTCGGGCAACTGCACATTGAAGAATTCTGTACGGCGCATGGCA
The DNA here is from genome assembly GCA_045612965.1 of Bacteroidaceae bacterium. Lineage (GTDB taxonomy): Bacteria > Bacteroidota > Bacteroidia > Bacteroidales > Bacteroidaceae > Physcousia. The sequence goes on from JAZLAC010000027.1 coordinate 3,378, forward strand.
TAAACCCTTTCGCGTGCCCCTGGCATGACAAATACGCCCAACCCTCGACGAGAAGCCACCACCTCGTTCAGTTGCAGGTATTCAAAGGTGCGGGTGACCGTATTCACGTTTACCTCCACCTCTGCCGCAAACTCGCGAACCGAGGGAAGACGCTCGTCCTCACTATACTCCCCAAGGAGTATCCTGTTGCAGATATGGTCGGCAATCTGCAGATATATCGGTTTCTGATTCTTGAATTCCATAAGCACGGGTTTTAGGGGTTGCGACGGGTGGTAATCTGTGCCTTGCAATACATGCGATAGGTACAACGCCACATGAGGAACAAAAGACCGGCAAGGAACACATTAAGGATAATAACGAGGCACCAGGAGGGAACATTCTCAAGGAAACCGAAGAACCATGCCACGTCCCATGAGCAGATAGCAGCAAAGGCGGCACATGCCGTAATGAGCATTATCAGCATCAGCCATGCCAAGATGTAGAACAATATGGTATAGGCAATGTTATGTCGGTACTTCCACGCATTGATAAGCGGGTATACGGATATGCTCAATAGCGAAGATAGTATTATTGCCACATAAGCCCCAAGATGGAAACTCTCGTCAAAGACCATGGCCGTTGGCAAGGTCTTGTAAAAGTTATCACACACCATTGCCGTCAGGGACACGTATTCATAATCGCCAAAATTGAATGTTACCGCCACAAGTAAGGCATTCAATATCTCGGCCAGCCCCACCGACATCAGGAACCACACATGCGCACCCGCCAGCACCACGAAGGCATGCCACAGGAAACGCTCGATATTGGAGGCTGGCAGAGTGAGTTCTGCAATCCTGCCCTGACGGTTCCTGAGATTATGAAACATAAAACCGAGGACCACCGTTAGAGCAATGCCGGAAAAGACAGATATGAATACAGATATGATCTCCAAATCGCCCATGAACGAAGAATAGGATTTGCCCACCCCATCGGAATCCGTAACCTTGTCCAGCATCTCTATTGCATGATAAAACAGCACCGGCAGAATGGAGCATGCCGCTATTGCCATAGCCATCTTGTTGTAAAAGGCACGGTTGATGGTGAGATCCCAGCGTGCCACGGCACAGAAACGTCTTATGTCGAAGTTTTTCATTGTTGCAAAGAGTTATGGGTTAATGTATCAACGAACAGTTTCTCCAAATCTACGGGTTCTTCATTCTCCACAAGGGACTGGTTGAGCAATACCCTGTTGCGGTCGATGATGACCACATGATCCAGCACACGCTCCACATCGTGCACCTGGTGCGTGCTCACTATTATTGTCTTCTCGGGCGACATGGCCGTTACGATAGCCTTGCGGAACTGGCTCTTGGAAAGTATGTCAAGACCATTGGTGGGTTCGTCCATAAATAAATAAGGTGTATTTGACGCCAAGGCAATGCACATGTACACCTTCTTCTTCTGTCCCATGGAAAGCGCACCAAGGTTCACGTCGGACGACATTTCAAAACATGCAAGGCACTTCTCCATCAATTCCATGCTAAAATTGGGGTAAAATGGTGCAATGGCACCTACGTAGGCAGAAAGGTGTACGGCAGGCAGGTCATACTCCTCGGGCAGGAGGAACATCTCCCTCATCAACTCAGGGTTTCTGTCCTTGCCAGACATGCCATCCACCAGCACCTCGCCCTTTTGGGCATGCAACAATCCCATAATCAGGTAAAGCAAGGTACTCTTGCCGGTACCGTTCTTGCCAAGCAATCCATAGATATTACCTTGCTGGAAATCAAGCGAAAAGTCCTGCAGCACAGGAGTCTTCTTCCCATAGGCAAAGGTAAGGTTCTTAATTGTTATCATAGTGTCATAGTTAAATAGTACACCACAAAAGTAAAGCAATACGGGCACATTCCCAAAGGAACGTGCCCGTTTAACATTATTTTAACACTCGGAGGTTTCTACGAACCACCAAGATGCTCATTGTTATGAGTATTAGCTAACCTTGTTCAGCTTCTTGATGATAGAGAAGATGAACAGAGCAGCAACGATACAGATAACCATCAGGGTACCCCAAACGATGGTCAGGTCCATACCCCACAGGAAGCCGGGGATAGCAACGAGGGTGTTACCCAAAGCGGTAGACACGAACCATGCGCCCATCATCATACCCTTGTACTTTGGAGGAGCCACCTTGCTCACGAAAGAGATACCGATGGGAGAAAGCAGCAACTCGGCAAAGGTGAGCACGAGGTATGTACCAACAAGCAAGTTGGGGGTAACATCGGCCATGTGCATGTTAGAGCCATCTGCATTGTAGGCCGGAGCAGGCAAACCGAGACATCCCACAATCATCAGCACGTAAGCAGCAGCCGCTACAAGCATACCCAAACCAATCTTCACGGGAGCCTTGGGCTCCTTGCCCAACTTGGCCAACCATCCGAAGAAAGCAATGCTGACGGGAGTGAGCATTACCACGAAGCAAGCGTTGAACTGCTGGAAGATGGGTGCGCTGATAGAAATAGACTCGGGCAACTGGGTGTACTGCCAGTAAAGGAAAGCAGCAGCTGCGGCAATAAGGCCAAAGCCAATGCCCTTACCCTTGCCAGTCTTGCTCTGGAAGAGAGAGAAACCACCGAATACGATGAAGATAGCAGCAACCAGATTCCATACGTTGAACATCATGGACTCAATGCCAGAAGAAGATGTAGCGGTATAGTCACGTGCAAAGAATGTCAGTGTGAGGCCATTCTGGTGGAAAGCCATCCAGAAGAATACTACCACGGCCATAACCAGGCAAAGACATACGATGCGCTCCTTTGTCTCGGCAGGAGTCAGTTCATCTGCCACGGCAACTTCCTTGACGCTATCCTTTGCATCATCCTTCTTCTTGCCGCCAATTACGTGACGGAAGGTGAACATACCTGCATAGTACACGGCAATGGAGAAGATGAGAGAAGCACATGCCACGGCAAAGGCATAGTGATAGGAATCAGCCTCAGACACACCAAGGGTGTTCTGTGCATAATCCATCAGGCTGATAGCCGCGGTGGGGGCAAACATAGCGCCAATGTTGATGGCCATATAGAACAACTGGAAACCAGAGTCGCGCTTCTGTGCATACTTGGGCTCGTTGTAGAGGTCACCAACCATTACCTGCAGATTACCCTTGAAAAGACCTGTACCCAAACTGATTGCAAGCAATGCGCCAGCCATGGCTATCAGGGCAACAGAATCCTTGCCCAAGGGGAGAGAGAGCAGGACATAACCAGCAAACATGATGAAGATTCCGATGGTAACCATCTTGTGATAACCGTACTTGTCTGCCAAGATACCGCCAAGCAATGGCAGGAAATAAACCAAGCCCAGGAAGATAGAGAAAATGGTACTGGTCATCTTCTCGTCAAAGCCGAAATTAGCCTGCAAGAACAGGGTAAACACCGCCAACATCGTGTAGTAACCGAAACGCTCGCCTGTGTTGGCCAAAGCAAGCGCCCAAAGACCTTTAGGTTGTCCTTCGAACATAGATAAAAGTTTTTAGTTGTTTATTATTATTTATACTTGTTTTTGCCTTTATGAATTGATTTATGTTAATAATTAGCGGGGCAAAGTTAACAAAAATAAACCAAAGATAAAACCAGTACGTTAATTATTCGTAACTTTGCAGGCGATTTATAACAATTATTACGATTTACGAAGAGTCTCCATACAACCCCGACTCGAAAAGACACAAAGATTATGAAGAGTTTCGTCTTGAAGCCACGTCTGCTTGACTCGTTGAAAGGCTACAACAAGGAAAGTTTCATGAAGGACCTGATGGCCGGTATCATCGTAGGCATCGTGGCCCTGCCCCTGGCCATTGCATTCGGTATTGCCAGCGGCGTAACACCCGAAAAGGGCATCATTACCGCCATCGTGGCTGGTTTCATCATCTCCGCCCTGGGCGGCAGCAAGGTGCAGATAGGTGGTCCCACCGGTGCGTTTATCGTTATCATCTACGATATTGTCAGCAACCCTGCCTATGGTTTGCAAGGTCTGCTCATAGCCACCATGATGGCAGGTGTGATACTCATAGCATTGGGTGTATTCAAGTTGGGTGCCGTCATCAAGTTCATCCCCTATCCCATCATCATCGGTTTTACCGCCGGTATTGCCGTAACCATCTTCACCACACAGGTTGGTGATGTCCTGGGCTTGACACAGCAGGCTATATCAGAAAGCGGTGAGGCAATAACCGTTCCCCTGAAGACCCCTGGCGACTTTATTGGCAAGTGGATATGCTATGCCAAGAATATCAGCGCCTTCAATCTCTGGAACTTCATTGTTGCCATAGGTTCGTTGCTCGTTATCATCTTCTCTCCCATGGCATTGAAGCGTGTACCTGTGCTGAACAAGATTCCTGGTTCGCTGTATGGTATTTTAGTTGGCACACTGGCTGTACTCGTGCTCAAGAGCCAGTTTGGCATGGAAGGCATAGACACCATCGGCGACCGCTTTGACATCCAGGCACAGTTGCCCGACATGGTAGTGCCCAGTTTCACCTTCGACACCCTGCAGAACCTTCTGCCCGTGGCCTTTACCATAGCCATTTTGGGCGCTATCGAGAGTCTGCTCAGCGCTGCCGTTGCCGATGGTGCCATTGGCGACCGCCACGACTCCAACACCGAACTGGTGGCTCAGGGTGTGGCAAACGTGGTTACACCTCTCTTCGGCGGTATCCCTGCCACTGGCGCCATAGCCCGCACGATGACCAATATCAACAACGGCGGCCGCACCCCCATTGCCGGCATCATCCATGCCATAGTGCTGGTGCTCATCCTGTTGGTGCTGATGCCCTATGCCAAGTTCATCCCCATGGCTACTCTGGCTGCTGTATTGCTGATTGTCAGTTACAACATGAGCGAATGGCGCACTATCAAGAGACTGATGAAGGACCCCAAGAGCGATGTCACCGTACTGCTCGTCACCTTCTTCCTCACCGTCATCTTCGACCTCACCATTGCCATCGAGATTGGCTTGGTTATTGCCTGTGTGCTGTTTATCAAGCGTGTGATGGAAACCACCGAAATCTCCGTTATCGAGAACGAGATACATCCCAGCGAGGACACCGACGAGCGCCTCAGCATTCCCGAGGGCTGCGCCGTATATGAGATAAACGGTCCCTACTTCTTCGGCATTGCCAACAAGTTCGAGGAACTGGAATCCGTGCTCAAGGCCGGCAACCGTCCCAAGGTGCAGATTATCCGCATGCGCCGTGTGCCCTTCATTGACTCCACCGGTATCCACAACCTCACCACCCTGGTGGAGATGAATCACGAGAAGGGTACCGAGGTCATCCTCTCCGGCATCACCCCCAAGGTGCAGAAGCAGTTGCTGAAGGCCAACTTCCACAAGGTACTGGGCAGCAAGAACTTCTGCAACAACATAGACGAAGCGCTGAACAGAGCCAAAGAACTTTTGGCATAAGGCAGGTTCATCCGTCGCCTCTGTACATACAAAACTAATCCGAGGATACGCCATTTGGCACATCCTCGGATTATTAGTTTGTATCGGTTTAACTGAACAGTATTACTTCAACAGAACACCCACGTCACCGATAGAGGTCTTCTGTGCAGAGTTGATTTCGCTTACAGGTTCCAACTTGAAATAACGTGCATTGTAGACCTTGCCGAAGCGGACATAGTAGGGAACAGGGTTGTGCATGATGTTGCTGAACTCACCGCTTGCATCGCACTTTGTCCAGTTCTCACCGTCGTTGCTGACATAGAAGTTGTATTTGTAGATAGTACCGCTCAGGTCTTCACCGGCAACAGGAGCATAGCAGAAACCCTTTACAGCCTCTTCCTTGCCCATATCCACTACCAAAGCAGAGAGACCTTCAGATGTCCAGGCCGTCTCGCGCTTGCCGTCGAAAGCCATTGCCGCATCGGCACCAACTGCCTTCCACTCAGCAGTATTGACATGACTAAGCAACACCCTCGCATTCTGCTCTGCAAGAGGTTCTGCATAGTACATGCCCACATTGGAAATGTTGGCCACGGCACGTGTACCGCGTATGGTGACACGGATCTTCTCGGGCTGGCAGTCAGAAAAACGAAGCAGACGCTTGTAGCCTATGGTTGTACCCTCAGCCGCATACTGCCATGTGCCATTGCTATAGGTCTCCACAAGGAAATCCTCCACGCGCTGACCCTGTGCTATATCCTCCTGAATCAGGAAAGTATTTACCATAGCACCAGGCTTGAGGGCATACTCCATTGTAGCACCAGCCTCGGCCTTCCACAGAGAGTTGCCGTTTACAACCTGGTTCTCAGCAAAGGTCTTGGAGATATAGTCAGACAGTTCCTTTATGCGCTGTACATCCACCTCGTGGAGCAAGCCGCGTCTGTCGGGAGGAATATTAAGCAGGAGCACTGAGTTGCAACCTACAGAACGATAGTAGATGTTGACAAGATTGGCCAGAGAACGCACCTGACTGTCCTGATAGTCGTGGTAGAACCAACCCGGACGGATGGACACATCCACCTCGGAAGGATACCAGTAGGCTTCCTGTGCTCTGGCAACGAGTTCACGGCTACCCAAGTCCTTTGACATTTCGTTCAATCCCAGGGAATCGTTGGCAGCCTTCTTGTGTGTGTAGGAACCGGGGGCAAATACCGAAGCGCTCCACTCTGTTTCTCTGCCCAGACCGCCTTCATTACCTACCCAACGCACGTCATCGCCCATGATGGCAGTTACGGCCTTTGGCTGGAGTTCGCGAATGGTTGCAAGAATGGCGGTCCAGTCATACTCCTGCTTCTTGCCGTTGGGACCCTCGGCGCAAGCACCGTCAAACCACACCTCGTGCACCTCGCCATAGTTGCTGAGCAGTTCGGTAAGCTGTGCTATGAAGAACTTGTTGTAGGCAGGAGAATCGCCATACGACTCTGCATTTCTGTCCCATGGAGACAGGTAGACACCGAACTTCATGCCGTATTTCTCGCAGGCATTACGGAGTTCGCGCACCACGTCGCCCTTACCGTCCTTCCAGGGAGAGTTCTTTACCGAATACTCCGTAGTTGCGGTTGGCCACAGGCAGAAGCCATCGTGGTGCTTGGCTGTAAGAAGCGCCATCTTGAAACCGCCCTCCTTCAGCGCCTTCACCCACTGCTCACAATCCAACTCGGTGGGATTGAACAGTTCGGGACTGTCCTTGCCATTTCCCCACTCGTTTCCGGTGAAGGTGTTCATGCCGAAATGCAGGAAGGCGGTAAACTCCATCTGTTGCCACTCCAACTGCTGGGGAGTGGGCACGAGACGTGACACCATGTCTATCTTCTGCTCGGGTGTTGCATCGGCGGGAAATGCCACATGCTTCTCGTAAAGTTCCTGCTTGGGCAGAGAACCACAAGCCGCCAGCATAGTGGCAAGAACCATTGAAATGACTGATTTTCTCATGATATAACTTTATGGTTTATATACGATATTGTTATTCTCGCAGATATGACTATCTGTTCCCCTTCTTGAACTGAAGCAGGATTGCCATGCCTATTGCCACGGTAAGCGCACCAGCCAGCACATACGCCAGCACCCTGTTCTCAAGACCTGCCATCATGGGTGAAACAAAGATGTAGGACGAACAGATATAGGTCATGAACAGTGCCGGCAACAAACCTATGACAACAGGTTTCCTGTGCTTTGCCAGATACAATGTGATGCACCATAGGGTGATGGCCGCCAGCGTCTGGTTCATCCATGCAAAGTAACTCCAGATGGTCTGGAAAGGCAGAGCAAATATTATGAACAATCCCAACAGGAACAAGGGCAGGGATACCAGGACACGCTTGGCCAGCCCCGTCTGGGAGATGTTCAGCATATCAGCAGCAATGAGTCGTGCCGAACGGAATGCCGTATCGCCCGAAGTGATGGCACATGCCACCACTCCCACAACCACGAAGGGAGCAACAACAGTGCCCAGAGTCTCCACCGAAATGGTATTCACCATCCTGGCGGCACTGCCTCCGTACTGGGCAATGGCATCGTTCAGTCCTTCAGCCCCACCCCAGAATGCCATTGCTATGGCCGCCCAGATGAGAGCAATGATACTCTCGGCTATCATGGCACCATAGAACACGGAACGGCTCTGCTTCTCGTTGGTCATGCAACGCGCCATCATGGGGGACTGAGTAGCATGGAATCCGGATATGGCACCACATGCTATGGTGGTGAACAGCATGGGCACGATGGGGAAGTCCTTGGCATTGGCAATGCAGTTCTGCAGAGAGGTAAGTTCGGGAATGACGTACTTGTCCGAATTGAAAAACAGGACACCTAAAATGCCCAATGCCATTACCAGTACCGCCAGGCCGAAGACCGGATATATGCGTCCTATAATCTTGTCAATGGGCATTATGGTGGCAAGGATATAGTACAGGAGTATCAGGATTATCACCACAAACACCTCCCACGACATGGTTGTAGACATGGCCGTCTCCAGGGCGGGCATGGAAATGTTGGCCGCTATCAGTTCTGCCGGTTGCGACATGAAGACGGCCCCTACAAGCACCATTAGAAGCAATGCGGCTATGCGCATGAACTTCCTGGTCCCCTCGCCCATATACTTGCCTATAATCTCGGGCAGGCTCAACCCGGCATTCTTCAGAGAAATGACACCAGCCACGAAGTCGTGCATGGCACCGATGAATATGCCGCCAAGGGTTATCCACAAGAAGGCCACAGGACCATAGGCGGCGCCAAGCAGGGCACCGAAGATAGGTCCAAGCCCGGCTATATTGAGCAACTGGATGAGGAATATCCTCCAGCGGGGCAAGGGCAGGTAGTCCACCCCGTCGTAATGAGTCTTGGAGGGTACCGGGTTGGCTGGATTTATCTCGCAGACCTTCTCCAGATACCTGCCATAGGTAAAGTATGCAACGACAAGAGCCGTCAGGCATATCAGGAATGTTATCATACGGATTTATAGTTTTACAGGCAGAACTCTATGTCCCACAGGTTGTGCATAGACACCTCTCCTGGCATGGCATGCTGGGCGTATGGACGTATGTCCAGATCTACGCTATAGCCGATTCGGTCTGGCATTCCGTACCATGGCTCCACGCACACATAGGGGCAGAGCAGACCTGTCATCTGCCATACGAGCAATACAGGTGCGCCATGCGAAAGGCGGCAAATCTCGGTCTGCTTGTCAGCACGTAGCAGAGTCATGGCATTTACCTGCCACTTGTCGAAGATTAGTGCCTCGTTGCTGAATGTATCCACACTGATGGGGATAAGTCCCTCCTGGGTCTGAGGCACGGCATAACGTTCGCCGCCAAAGCATCCCTGCTCGCTGGCACGCACCACGCTGAGTCCTTCGTTGGGTTCGGGGCGCATGTATCCGATAACCTCGGCATCCTTATCATAGTCGGGAAGCATGACGGCTGGATGACCGCCTATCTGGTAGTGCAGCACCTCGGAGTCCGATGGGTTGGCAACGCTGGCATTGCATGTCAGTGTCTTGCCCTCGAGGGCATAGGTGATGGTCAGGGTGAAGGCAAAGGGATATTGCTCCTTCGTTTCCTCCGTTTCCTGAACGCTCAGGCTGATGCGTCCGTATTCGGGTTCGGCAACGGGAGTAAATTCCATTGTGCGCACAAAGCCGTGCTTTACCATCTTGTATGTATTACCCTTGTACTTGTACTCGCCGTTCCACAGGCCTCCGCATGCAGGGAACAGTATGGGCGAATAGCCTGCCCAGAATGCAGGGTCGGCATTCCACCAGAGTTCCTTGCCTGTTTCCTTATTGACAACGCTGATAACCTCGGCACCCAAAGACCTTACGGTAACGCGCAGATAATCGTTCTCTAAAATGTAGTTCATGGATCTTCCTTTATTATATTATATATAAGGTATAGGACAGGTTCAACCCGCCAGCAATAAAAAAGAAAGACCGAGCAAGGATACCTGACCATTGTCGGATTCTTTGCCCGGTCTTTGTATTAGTGTATTATTTGCAGAGAGCCTGAGTGTCCAGGGCAATCATCAGTTCCTCGTCGGTGGGGATACAGCAGACGGTAACCTTTGAGTCGTCCGTTGAGAGGATAGCCTCGGTGGCACGGCAGGCCTTGTTCTTGGCATCGTCCATCTTCACGCCCATGAACTCCAGGCCAGAAGTGGTGAGTTCGCGAACATCGCTCTGGTTCTCGCCTGCACCGCCGGTGAACAGGATGATGTCCACACCGCCCATAGCGGCAGCATACTGGCCGATGTACTTCTTGATGCGGTACATGTACATCTCCTTGGCCAGGCGGCACTTGTCGTTACCCTCGGCAATGGCGCCTACCACATCGCGATAGTCGCTGGAGAGGCAACTGACACCGGCCAGGCCCGACTTCTTGTTCAGCAGGTCGGAAACACCCTTGGTGTCCAGACCCAACTTGTCCATGATGAAGGTAACGGCACCGGCATCAACGTCACCGCTACGTGTACCCATCATAAGGCCCTCCAGGGGAGTGAGGCCCATGCTGGTGTCCACACACTTGCCATCCTTTACGGCGGCTATAGAGGCACCGTTGCCAATGTGGCAGGTGATGATCTTCTTGCCCTCGGGGCTGCATCCCAGGAACTCGCATACGCGCTGAGATACGTAACGGTGGCTGGTTCCGTGGAAACCATAGCGGCGCACGCCATACTTCTCGTACAGTTCGTAGGGAAGAGCGTACATATAGGCATAGTCGGGCATTGTCTGATGGAAAGCGGTATCGAACACACCCACCTGGGTGATGTTGGGCAGGAGTGCGCTGACGGCGTTCACGCCCTTGATGTTGGCAGGGTTGTGCAGGGGAGCCAGGTCGTTGCAGGCGGTGAAGGCCTCCATAACCTCGGGGGTGAGGACAACGGACTTGTTGAACTTCTCGCCGCCATGCACCATGCGGTGACCTACGGCATCCAGTTCGTCCAGGCTCTTCAGCACGGCATACTCGCCAGTAGTGAGTACCTCGAAAATCCACTGTACACCAGCGGTGTGCTCCTCGATGGGGCGCTCCATCTTGTGCTTCTCGCCGTTCAGTTTCACGATGATGCAACTATCGGGCAAACCAATCTTCTCAATGCCGCCACTTGTTATCACGCTCTGGTCGGTCATGTTGTAGAGCGCATACTTGATTGATGAACTACCACAGTTCAATACAAGAATCTTCATTTCCTTCTTTTATCTAAGTTATTCTGATTGTGTTCTCTTTTCCCTTACTTGGCATCCATTGCCTGGCAAGCGGTGATGGCCACCATCTTGTAGATGTCGTCCACGGAGCATCCACGTGACAGGTCGTTCACAGGACGTGCAATACCCTGCAGGATGGGGCCAATGGCATCGGCACCTGCCAGGCGCTGAACCAGTTTGTAACCGATGTTGCCTACCTCCAGAGAGGGTGCGATAAGCACGTTGGCATGTCCTGCGATGGGGCTGCCGGGACACTTCTTCTCGCCTACGGAAGCAACCAGGGCGGCATCAGCCTGCAACTCGCCGTCGAGTTTCAGTTCGGGGTCCATCTCGTGTGCTATGCGTGTAGCCTCAATTACCTTGTCCACCACCTCGTGCTTGGCGCTGCCCTTGGTGCTGAAACTGAGCATGGCCACGCGGGGATCGGCAAAGCCGGCAACGCTCTTGGCGGTCTGGGCGGTGCATACGGCAATCTGTGCCAACTGGTTGGCGTCGGGAACGGGAGTAACGGCAACGTCGCCGATTACCAGCACACCGTTCTCACCGTACTCGGGCTTGTCGGTAATCATGAGCATGGCACCGCTCACGCAAGAGATACCGGGAGAGCACTTGATGATCTGCAGGGCGGGGCGCAGGGTGTCGCCTGTTGTGCTCAGGGCGCCAGAGATCTGGCCGTCGGCATCGCCGCTCTTGATGATAAGGCAACCGAAATATAGGGGGTCGTTCAAAACCAACTCACGTGCCTTCTCTATGGTCATGCCCTTCTTCTGGCGCAACTCAAACAAGAGTTGTGCGTATTCCTCGGTCTTCTCGCTGGTGGCAGGGTCTATGATGATGGCCTTGTCCAAGTTCTTCAAGCCGAGTTTCTCGCCCAGGGCGAAGATCTCGTCGGGGTTGCCGATAAGGATGATTTCTGCCAGACCGTCGCGCAGAGACATGTCGGCTGCGGTCAGTGTACGCTCTTCCAGGCTCTCAGGCAGCACGATGCGCTGCTTGTTCTGCTGGGCACGAGCAATGATTTGTTGCATTAACTGTGACATAATCGTATATTGTTTAATATTTAGTGTTTCCGTTTCTCTCAGAACCTTCCCTTCATGAGCACACGCTCCAGGCGCTCGGCATCCATGTGGGGCAGGTATTCGTTGTTGTACGAGGCGGTGATGCCGCCCGTCTCCTCGCTCACCACGATGGCCAGGGCATCGGTTTCCTTGCTTATTCCCCTGGCGGCACGATGCCTGAGACCGAACTCCTTGGGGATATCCAGGTCGTGGCTGATGGGCAGGATGCAGGATGCTGCCGTTATCTGTCCGCCGGAAATTATCATGGCGCCGTCGTGCAGGGGAGAGTTCTTGAAGAAGATGTTCTCTATGAGGCGCTGGGAAATCTTGGCATCTATGCGCTCGCCCGTTCGGATGAAGTCGCCCAGAGGCAGGTCGTTCTGCATAACGATGAGCGCTCCTGTCTTCTGCTTGCTCATGTTCAGGCATGCCATCAGTATGGGCATTATGGTATCGCGGTCGTAGCGCGAGTCCTCTTCCAATGTACTGTTCGTCTTTGGCTTGAAGAACTTCAGAAACCTGCCCACCCTTTCATGCGTACCTATGGCGTAGAAGAAATGGCGTATCTCTTCCTGGAACAGCACTATGATGGCTATGGCACCCACACTGACCAACTGGTTCAGTATGCTGCCCAGCAACTTCATCTCCAAGACCTTGCTGACCAGAATCCAGATACTGATGAAGACGAGCACGCCATAGAAGATGTTCACCGAACGTGACTTCTTCATCAACTTGTAGCCGAAGAACAGCACTATGGCCACAAGGAAAATGTCTATAAGATCCTTTAATCCGAAATCAAACATTGCTGATATATCTTTACTGCCTCTACGGCTTCTCTGACGTCATGCACACGCAGTATGGAGGCTCCGTTCATCAGGGCTATGGTGTTCAGTGCCGTGGTTCCGTTCAGTGATTCCTCGGGGGTAGTGCCCAGCAGGCGGTACACCATGCTCTTGCGGCTTACTCCCGCCAGGATGGGGCATTCCAGCAGGCGGAACTCGCCCAGGCGTGCCATCATCTCGTAGTTCTGCTCCATGGTCTTGCCAAACCCGAAGCCGGGGTCCAGTATCACGTCGGCCACGCCCATCTCGTGCAGCAGTTCCACACGCTCGCCCAGGGAGCGGAACACCTCGCACATTAGGTTGTCGTAGTGCGGTGCCTTCTGCATGTCCCGTGGCGTGCCCTGCATGTGCATCAGTATGTATGGCACATGCATGTCTGCCACCGCCGAGAACATCTCGGGGTCCATCTCGCCGCCTGAAATGTCATTGACAATGTCTGCACCTGCCTCCACGGCACGGCGTGCCACCTCGGCACGGAACGTGTCCACGCTGATGATGGCCTCGGGCCACTCCTCGCGCACAATGTCTATGGCGGGCAGCAGGCGGCGCAGTTCCTCGCCTTGGGCAACGTCCTCTGCACCCGGGCGGCTGCTGTACGCGCCAATGTCCACCATCGTGGCACCCTCCTGACGGATCTGGCACACACGCTGACGGATCTCCTCCTCGCTACGGCAACGGCTCGTGGCAAAGAAGGAGTCGGGGGTAACATTCAGTATGCCCATGACCTGAGGTTCGTCGAGCGAAACAAGACGACCTCCGACATTTATGGTTGCAGAAATGCTACTTCTTCTCATTGGTATTTACACGTGTACTCCTTATGCAGGTCAAAGTTACGAATAAGTGAGCGATTTACAAAATAAAGCGGACTTTAATTTTGGAAATCCGAACGAAAGTAACTAAGACCATAGGTCAGAGTTACGAATAAGTGAGCGAATTACAAAATAAAGAGGACTTTTATTTGGGGAATTTTCGTAACTTTGCATTTGTAATGTCCATTTATCAAAACCAATGACAAGCATAGAACAACTATACGAGGTCTTTCTGCAACATCCCGATGTTACTACAGACAGCCGCAACTGCCCCGAGGGGAGCATGTTTTTCGCACTGAAGGGAGACAACTTCGACGGCAACCTCTATGCCGCCTCTGCCTTGGAGAAGGGCAGCGCCGTGGCGGTGGTAGACCGCAAGGATGTTGTGCCCGAGGGCGACACACGTTTCATCCTGGTGGACGATGTCCTTGCCACCCTGCAGGCCCTGGCGGCTCACCATCGCCGGCAATCGGGAATACCCGTGGTGCAGATAACAGGCACCAACGGCAAGACCACCACCAAGGAACTGCTCTCTGCCGTGCTTTCCGCAAAGTACAGCACGCTATTCACCCAGGGCAACCTGAACAACCACATCGGTGTACCTCGCACCTTGCTGCGCCTTCGCCCCGAGCACGAGATAGCCGTTGTCGAGACCGGTGCCAACCATCCCGGCGAGATAGCCTTCCTGTGCCAGATGGTGCAGGCTGATTGCGGCCTGATAACCAACGTGGGCCGTGCACACCTGGAGGGCTTCGGCTCCTTCGAGGGCGTGAAGCGCACAAAGGGCGAACTTTACGACGACCTGCACAGGCGCGGATGCTTTGCCTTTCTCAATACCGAGGATGCCGACCTGAGCGCCATGGCATCGGAACGCGGCATGGAAACCGTGTCCTACGTGCAGGGCGAGGTGGCGGAGTGCAACCCCATGCTCTGCGTGCGATGGTATTGCACGGCAGAGGGGCAGTGGCACACGGTGCAGACAAACCTCATCGGCTCCTACAACCTTGCCAACGTTCTGTCTGCCATTACCGCAGGACTGCATTTCGGCGTGGAGCCTGCCCTCATAGACAAGGCCCTGGAGGAATACGTACCCACGAACAACCGTAGCGAGTTCCGCAAGACGGAGCACAACAGCCTCATCATAGATGCCTACAATGCCAACCCCACCAGCATGGCGGCAGCCCTGGAAAACTTCCGCCAGATGCAGGCAGAGAACAAGATGGCTATCCTGGGCGAGATGCGCGAACTGGGTGCGGACAGCGCCACCGAGCACCAGAAGGTCGTGGACCGTCTTGCCACAATGGAACTCCACGAGATATGGCTCGTGGGACAGGAGTTCATGGCTGCAGATTGCTCGGCACTCCATACCGCCCACACCATATTTGCCAACGTGGAGGAGGCAAAAGAACACCTCACCTCATCCCCAGTATCGTCCCGCACCATACTGATAAAGGGTAGCAACGGCACCAGACTGTTCCAACTGCCCGACCTGCTTTAGTACACACACGGCAAGGGATAATCGCTAATCTTTACCCTCTCACCTCTCCTTTCTCCCCCTGAGACAGGGGCGAGTACCCCGCAGGGGGGAGGGGGTGGATAGTACAAACGGAAAAGTCAAAACAGAAAACTATCCCACACAAAACGCCAATCCGCAGACACTTGCCATCACTGGAGTGCCTGCGGATTGTTTATGTATGCCTTAGGACCTTAAATCCTCACCTTCACGCTCTTGTTCCCGAACTTCACTACCACTATGGTGCCGCTCTGCAGACCAGTGCTGATGGTTGCTGTGCCGTCGGTAGCAGTTGCACGGGCAACCTCTGTGCCACTGATGGTGTAAACCACCACGTCAGTGCCCTTTGCCACACCGCTCACGCTGAGCACACCGCCATTGCCCTGGATGAGCACCGGAGCAGCTGGGACGCTGATAACGCCTGTTTCCACGTCCGTATCGCCATTCTCCACCCATACGAGCACCACGCTCACAGTGTCGGAGTTATCGTAATTGGCCTTCACGGCATAGACCTCAATGTTGTATGTGGCGCTGAGTTCTATTTCGGCATCGTAGTATTTCTTTGCATCCTCAGCCACTACATTGGTAACAAACTCCGCCCCCTCTGTCTCGCAAGAGAAGGACAACTTACCTTCAGCATAAGCCACCACAGGTGTAGCGCACTTCTCCGCTTCGGGCTGTTCGGGTTCCTCACCAGAAAGACCTACAATCTTGCCAAAACTGCTCCAAGGCGCAGTTGTCTTATAACTGTCAATGGAAGCATCTGGAACATGCAGGGTGGCATATTCTGGGTATGAACCATCAAATGCGTCGCTCTCTGTAGAAGGCACCTTCTCGGCATAGCAATAGACATCAAGGAG
>JAZLAC010000028.1:0-102682 GCA_045612965.1 Bacteroidaceae bacterium
GTGGAAGATGTTTGCAAACTGCTTAGCAAGTCCAAATCTGCGGTGTACCGAACGGTGAGGTGTCAGGATATACCATATATCCGACAAGGCCATAGACTATACTTCGACCGAGCAACCATCAAGAAATGGCTTGACAAAAAGCATCATTTGGATGCCATTACTCGTATGGATGAGATTGAGAAGATGATGACTCCCGACCCTTGGCGATATAGAAATCGACGCTAGTAAAGTGTGTTGATGAAGTAGACAAAGATTGGAAAGGCGGATTTAGTCCGCCTTTTTCTTTTGGATATTGTTAGCTGAGTCACTTGTCCATTCAGTAATTATATCATCCAATTGTTTAGCAATAGCCTCAAACGGAAGATTCAAATCTAATGTCATAACTTTAAACGAGTTACCATTTAGCTTGTATTCGTTATTTGGAGTTATATCTTCATCTGTTTTAGCATATAGCAATAATCCAGATACACTTCCATTTTGAGATTGATCCAAATTCTTTACATAAGCGTATATCTGGTACATATTATTAGAGTGCATCGTCCTCTTGTCATATTGTCCAGACTGCATCGAGTGAGTATAGTATTTAGCATCAATGACCAGCGTCTTCTCCTTGTACTTGATAGTAACATCCGTTTTCATCGTTGGCAAGAAATCAATCATTCCATCATCAGAGTCCCAAGGAATATGTGCAGCTGACACATGGAACATTGGGTAGTGTCGCTTGTAATATTTGAGAATGAATCGCTCATACAAGCGGTGCATCTTCTGGTCGTCAATGATGTTTGCTAATCTCATCGATCCCTTGTCTTCTGATTGCAACAAGCCCGTAATAAGGAGATAACAGATATTTACAAGCATCTTATAAGACGCATTGTTTCTATCATATCGAATTTGTGACCATTTGATGGATTTGGGATTAATATCTGAGATGCTATGGAAATGGAATAAGTTTCTACGCAAATTCTTCTTAATAGCAGAATCAACCTCTTCAGAACTAATCGCAACCTTTATCGCTGCTTTAATTATCTGATTGAGGAGACTGTCAGATACAAATTCCTCGTGCTCACAGACAAGGCGATGTGTAACCGCATATTGACTTTTAATAGAATCAGCGATGTTGATTTTTCCCACTGGAGCTCCCGTTAACTCTATTGTTGGGATATAGTCATTTCTGATGCCTCGCTTAATCAACTGAGTCACACCTTTGTCAAGGATGGCAGATAGAAGATTCGCTGTATTCTCAAATTGCTCGGTTGAGACATTCACATACCCCTTCTCGCTTAGCACTCTAAATGCGTAAGCGAGCATATGGTATATGTTCTTAATAAATATCATTTGCTACTTCAATGCAGACAAAAGTTCCTGTGACCACTTCTCAACCTTTGATGGCTCATCATACCAATACTCCTCCAGCAATGGTATAATCTCGTATTGCACAATAGCCTTCAATGATTCGTCTGACAAGTCCTCTGCACACAAATAACTATGTCCTATCTTGAAACCTCTGCCAAGATTATCGTCACTCTCAATCTCGTTATTTAACTCAATGATTTTTGCCACCAATACTTTTGCTTTTGGTGTAGCAATCTTATCGAGATATGAGTTAAAAGATTCCAGACCAAATGCTGGTTCCATAGGGAAGAAACTAAATCTTCTACGGAGAGCATAGTCAATCATTGCAAGGCTACGATCCGCAGTATTCATCATTCCAATAATGTATACATTATCAGGCACCTTAAAAGACTCCTTGGTGTATAATAGCGTTGCTGACTCGTTGCGTTTTGTCGCTTCTGTTAGCACTAATAACTCGCCAAAGATTCTGCTCAAATTACCACGATTAATCTCATCTATAATGAAGAAGTGTTTACCTCCGTTAGCTTCTGCCTTCTTACAGAACTTATAGAAAGGTCCCTCTTCAATGGTAAACCCTGTCTCAGTGGGTTTGTAACCAAGCACAAAATCCTCGTATGCATAACTTTGATGGAACTGAATAAACTCCACCTTAGATTCATCTTCACAACCAAGAATTGAGTATGCTAATCTCTTTGCTGCAAATGTTTTACCAACACCTGGCGCACCTTGGAGTATGATATTTTTCTTTCGTTCAAGCAACTCAACGATAGCATCATATTGTTCTTCTTTTATGAATACCTCCTCCAGAAAACTTTTCTTTGTATATTCTGGATATTCTTTTGATTCTGTAGAGGTAGCGTTATAAGTAGAAAATAAATCTGACACTATTCCGCCTCCATTATCTCCCTCAGCAGGTGTTTCGTATGAGATTGTTTTGGGGCTATTGATTGCCTGACCATATTCAACATTGATTTCTACATACCTCTTGGTGGCACCTTTAATTCTCTGCATAACAATAGGTCCAACCAGATTGGTTAAATCAACTTCTATATTAGGATCTAACTCCAACATCGCTCTCATTAAAGCGACAGCCTTGCGCTCTTCAATTTGAGAAAGGGCCTGGTTAGGCTCCCACTTCGTAATAGGGCCTATGCCGATAATGTCAAATGTGTCAGAATACGAAACCAGATCACCCCTTTTGATACTCTTACGCAAAAGAAGCTTCATATCAACTGCGATCTTGAAATTACGTCCCTCATAACCGATGTCATAAGGTGCTCGACTAATAGTAGCCATACCAATCAAGCCAGTTTCCCAAGCTGGCTTATCTCCACCAAGTACGATGAAAACGGGTTGTCCTACCTGTAATTTGTCTTGTAACACATTGATGCCACTCATTTCTATGCCAGATTGCTTTTGTAGAATCTTAGATACTGTTTCGGCATCTTTTGTCTTGATACTAAAAAATGAAACACTCATTGCTTTAATTTGCTTTATAATATCATTGACAATCTTTTCCAAATCCTCTCTCGATACATCTTTGTACTTCTCATATGTTATGTAACAAATCGGGCGATGCTCCAATGTATGTCCTTCCTTGTGCCATCCCATTCTACCATTATCATACTTAGCATCGAATGCATCCTTTCGATTCTTTAGGTTACCGTAGTTTTTGCCATAAAAACTTGCAACTAGTTCAAGGTCTGTAGCACAAGATGATTTATAGCGTGGATCCTTGCTATGTAATTGGGCATAGTACATACATACGAGATTAACTATATCGTTTATCTCATTGGGATCAGTAGTAGCAACATTAATATTGTCCATAATTAAAATATCTTACGAAGTCTAACAAAGATAGTCTATTTTTTTGTAAATACACATTATTTTAATAATTTATATCGGACGACATTCCAAAATCAGGGATTTTGTCGTATATTTGCACATTAACTATGAAGGAACGCACTATGATTTTTAAACTTGGAGAGCTGTTTTGTGGACCCGGAGGTATTGCCGTAGGTGCTACAAATGCAAGAATTGAATATGACGAATATGGTATAGTCCATCAGTGGGCTAACGATTATGATGCTAACACTTGTGCAACATATCGTAAAAATATTTGTCCTTCGGCTCCCGGCACAGTCTATCACGAAGATGTGCGTAAGTTTGACATGAGTAAACTTGCGCCAATTGACGCTTTGGCTTTTGGTTTCCCTTGCAACGATTATAGTGTTATTGGAGAACAGAAAGGCATGGATGGCGTTTATGGTCCATTATATTCATATGGCGTAAAAGCATTAAAAAAGTTCAAGCCGATGTGGTTCCTTGCTGAGAATGTAGGTGGATTGAAAAATGCTAACGACGGTAAGGCTTTCACAAAGATTCTTGCAGAATTACGAAGTGCTGGTTATAGAATAACACCGCATCTATACAAGTTTGAGGAGTATGGTGTACCTCAAGCTAGACATCGTATTATAATCGTTGGTATAAGAAATGATCTGCAAGTAGAGTTCCGTGTTCCTTCTACTGCACCATACAAAGCCATTGACAACTCTTGTAGAACAGCTATTGAGAGTCCAGCAATCCCCAAGGATGCTACAAACAATGAACTAACAAAACAGTCGGCAATTGTTGTTGAGAGATTGAAGTACATTAAGCCGGGAGAAAATGCATTTACCGCGAATCTCCCCAAAGAGCTTCAATTGAATGTAAAGGGAGCCAAAATAAGCCAGATATACAAACGACTGGACCCCAATAAACCGGCATATACCGTAACTGGAAGTGGCGGAGGTGGAACGCACATTTACCATTGGGCTGAGCCTCGCGCTTTGACTAATAGAGAACGTGCTCGTTTACAAACATTCCCAGACTCATTTGAATTTGTCGGAAGTAAAGAGAGTGTTAGAAAGCAAATTGGAATGGCTGTTCCATGCAAAGGTGCACAAATCATATTTGAAGCAATACTAAAAACATTTGCGGGTATCGAATATGATAGCATAGAGCCCAACATATATGAGTAATTTTGATAGATATCAGATTAACGAGGAGCTAATATGTAAAGTTTTATTAGATCCTATTCGTAGAGGTGCGAATAAACTCATCATCATATCTGGATATGTCAGCCACAATATGGCATCATGGCATATGAAGAGAATAAATGAGGAATCGCTACCTCCTGTCAAGATATCTCTTATTGCAGGAATGTATCCTATAGAAGGTGTTAATGTCGATCTCCATGAAGGCCTAAAAGATTTGGTAAACTTTAGAGATGATCGTTACTCGTCCTTTGAATGCAAATACATATATCAAGGAGCCCCTGTACACTCTAAGGTATATTTGTGGATGAAAGATGATGAACCATTTATTGCTTTTGCGGGCTCTGCAAACTACACAAGAAATGGATTTGGTAAACTACAAAGAGAATATGTAGTAAAGTGCGATCCAATTGAGGCTTATGCTTTTTATCAAGACATTGAATCTGATTCTATTGTTTGCAATCATAGTGAAGTTGAAGAATATATCAAGTTCTATAAGAATCAAAAGATTTCTCAGGTTGAACACGATATTAAGCATTCTACGCTAGAGAAGGTCACTTTGTCATTATTGACGAGTCGCGGAGATGTTGGTCACGGCTCTGGAATTAATTGGGGCATTCGAAGAAATGGAACAAAACGAGAGCCTAATCAAGCCTATATCTCTGTCCCAGTTGAAATTGCAAGAAGTGGATTTTTCCCATTGGATAAAACACACTTTTCGGCCATCACGGACGATCAAAAGCAACTCATCCTCAGAATAGAACAGGCCAACGACAAAGCTCTAACAACTCCTCTAAATAATTCTTTATTGGGTGAGTATCTCCGTAATAGAATAGGAGTTGCAAATGGCGCATTTGTCACAAAAGAAGATTTAGAACGATACGGTCGTACTGATGTAACATTCTACAAAATAGACGACGAACAGTTCTTTATGGATTTTTCGGTATAGTTTTATCAAAGCTTTCGCCAGGAGATTTGCTAGGATGTTGATATTTAGTATTTTCAAGAGGATTAAAAATCAAGGTGAATACAATAAATTTACGATGAGTTAACAATTTATCCATATAATATATAGAGTTTGGCTCCTAATAAGGTTATTTTTGAGTCTACAAATAAAGTCAATATAATATTATGGCAAATAAAAAAAATAAGGCCAAGGCAAAAATGAGTGCAGTTGAAAGTGATAAACAACAACATTTTCAACCCACCATCACAGCATCTACTGATCAAGAACATAAGTCTTTTTATGCTTTTATCAAATCAAACCACTCACTATGCTTTTGCATAGTTATTTTTGCAATAATCACACTCTTCGGGTTCTACTTATATCAGTCTAATAGAAATCTAAAGACTGCACAACAAGAAATCGTAAAGGTGTATGATGATATACAGAAACAAACAACAAATAGTATTGTTTCTTATATTAATCAGTCTGCGGAACATAGAAATAGTTTACAGTCATGCGTAGATAGGCAGATTAATTGCTTAAGCAAGATGTTGAGTTCAAAAGACTCTTTACGAGGTGAAGATATATTCATAAAACTCTATGCAGATGTAGAGTATATGAGAGGCCAAAATGAGTATATAACAAAACTTGTAGCAGATTCTTTATCATTACAATATAGAGAACTGGCATCAACCGTAACTGCTGAGAAAATGCTAGAGTTGCATTTAGATAAGATAGAACATGAATACACCAACATTACAATTTGGGCAGCTGTTCTTACGATTGTTTTTCTTGTTTTTAGCTTCTTTTCTCTATTTAAAATAGAGCAATCTAGGAAAGAAATAGAGGACCTTAAACGACAAGGTGAGGCTGATATTAATGCCATTATAACAAATGCATCAGACATTATTAAGGACTCAACATCACGATTAGAAAATCTTGATAAAACAGTACAACCATATAAAGATGAGTTCGAATCATTGGTAAAAGAATATCGTAATATTATAACGGCTATTAAAGAATCGAATGATGAATAGATTATACTTTAGCAACAATGCGATATCTTCCTTAAATACAGCTCGTGAAAAGAAGGTTAAGCTAATATCACTTGATAGAAAATTATCTGCAGTACAGACAGAGATTTTTATTCTCAAGCTAAAAAATGCCAGAGGAATAAATGTAGATATCATATCTAAGACTTTTGAAGAGCAAAGAATAGAAAGTTCAAGAAAAGAGATAATCTCTGATATAGCTGATAATATTTATACAGCCATAATAAATGCACTTAGTGCATTAAAAAATAGTATTACCACCAATAATATGGCAATGGTGATATTGGATGACCATTTAATCCAAACTATATCTGGTTTTATCAACGAATATTATAAAAATAACGAAATCAAATATGCCATAAAAGATAGAGTTAGATTTAGTTCGATACAATATGACATTATTCAACTAAGTACGAATACTACAAGTTTAATGCCGGGATTAATGAGCCTGCAAAGTGCACTTATGTAATATAAAATGATGATAATAATCATGGATGTCAACAGACATAGGATGAGCTTATAAGATAATCTACAAACTTTGCAATATGAGCGAATTTGATAAATATATAGTTCAAGGGGAGCCGGACAAGAAAGCGAAAGCTAATGCGTGGCAGACGGCTATTGGTCTTCAAGATGTCGATGGGCTGAAGCCGTCGGAATATCTTATCAAGACTGCGGTGCAGCATATCGAGGGCGATATTACGATCGACCAAGTCAAGGATATGCTCGACACCTACTACGAGACCAAAGATGTTCGTGAGCACCTTGACAATGAGCGCACAGAGGAGGCAGACAAAGTTTCGGCACGCATTACCGAGATTTTGTCCGAGCAGTCGTTCTCGTTCACGCCCGACTATCTGCTGAGGATACACCGCAGACTGTTCGAGGGTATCTATAAGCATGCCGGTCAGTTGCGCGATGTCAATATCACAAAGAAGGAGTGGGTGTTGAATGGCGACACGGTGCTCTATTCGAACTACGATATGCTGCGTGAAACACTCGAATACGACTTTGAGCAGGAGAAAAAGACCGACTATTCAGTGCTGAATGCAGATATGGCTGTTAAGCAGATTTGCAAGTTCGTGTCGGGCATTTGGCAGATACACCCTTTCCGCGAGGGTAACACTCGCACAACCGCCGTGTTTACGATGAAGTGGTTGCAAACATTCGGGTTTAGTGTCGACAACGATGTATTCAAAGATAATTCGTGGTATTTCAGGAATGCGCTTGTAAGGGCGAACTACAACAATATCCCGAAACGAATCTTTGCAACATCAGAGTTCCTCGAACTGTTTTTACGCAACCTTTTATTCGGCGAGCAAAACAAATTGAGCAATCGTACAATGTTAGCAGGAGAGCTCCAAAGTGCCACTTCTGAAATTTCAAAGAGCCAAAATGACACTTTGAATGGCACTTTGAATTGTAATCTTGATGAATTGGCTCTTTTGCGATTTGTGAAAGATAATCCAGATGCAACACAGATAGAGATTGCAAAGCACATAGGCAAGTCGGAAAGAACAGTGAAGCGTATGACACCTGCGCTGATTGAGCGCGGACTCCTCGAACGAGAGAACGGCAAGCGCAATGGCAAGTGGGTAGTCAAATGCGAAATTTAGAAATATTGGTGTCCGATAAAATGTGTACTTTTGCCCATGGTTATTTGGATTTGGTGTGGTAACCGCTAAATAACGAAAAAGGGCTGAATCCTGCAAATGGAAACAGCCCTAATTTTTATTCTAGCAAAAAAAAATTATCGGACACCAATAATAATATTAGAACAATGTTAGTTGTTTGTTGTCCTCAACACAATATCCTTTGATTGCCTAAGGTTTGTTTTCAAAGAAGCAATATGCACTGATAGCAGCAATGAGGCTTATCAGGAAATTGTTGACGGATTTGTGTCTTGAATGCACCAAATTCCCCTTGTCCTTAAGCAGATGATGTACTTTTTACAATTGTTTAGCAAATAAGGAGCGTCTGGCGTATTGCGTAATGCCAAGGGTAACCTATACATAGATTATTGAATGTTATGCGCTATGTTAGTTTCTTTGGCAGTTGGTGATAAAATTTGTAAATTTGCGCAAAAGAAAACATAACCACAAATGAGCATTACATTAGATACAAGAAAAGACCCCATGGGCACGGCCATTGCCGAGTATTATGCAAAGGGCAGGGCAGCAAAGCTGAGAGTGTTTTCCAGCCAGTTCTACGAGGACGAGATACCCGTGGACACCCTTTTCAGAACCCTTGAGGACATGCCTCCACAGGAACAGGAGGCGTTGCGCCTGTGCCGCGGCCGTGTGCTGGATGTGGGTGCAGGTTCGGGATGCCATTCCCTGGAACTCCAGGGCAGAGGCATGGAAGTGGTGGCAATAGACATCTCCACGCTTTCCGTGGACGTGATGAGGCAAAGGGGCATAGATGCCAGGGTGGCGGACTTCTTCGACAAGACCTTTGACGAGAAGTTCGATACCATCCTCATGGCCATGAACGGCATAGGCATAGTGGGAAAGATAGAGCGTTTGCCCGAATACTTCATGCGTCTGAAGCAAATCCTTGCACCTGGCGGACAGGTGCTGCTCGATTCCTCCGACATACGCTATGTCTTCGAGAACGAGGACGGTTCCTTGGACATTGACCCGGATTCCGGTTATTACGGCGAGATTGACTACCGCATGCAGTACCGTGGCATCAAGGGAGAGCTCTTTGACTGGCTCTATATCGATTTTGAAACCCTTTCCACGTATGCCGGGCAATACGGTTTCCGTTGCGAGAAGTGCATAGACGGCGAGCACTACGACTATCTGGCCAGGCTTTGCCTTAGGGATTGATCAATCCACTTTGCGGAGGAACATCATGCCGGAGGTATCGTTGCCCTCGGGTGCATATCCATTGAGTTCGATATGGAATGGTGTTCCTGCCTCGAAGGCATCCAGGGTGAAGCGGTAGGTGAAGGGTTGCTGGCCAGCCTTTACGGTATTGTCGGCATTGACCTCGGCCATAAGTTCGTTGCGCTTCCATAGTTTCATGGTTCCCAGGCGTGCGGGGTTGTCGCCACGGGTGGGTATTACGGTGAGTTCGTAGGTTCCGTTGCCGGAAACCTTGCCGGTTACCTCGAAGCGCCAGTTGGCAGGTTTTGGCTGTATGCGCAGAGGTTCCCAGGCATAGACGTATTCGCCATAGGCCTTGTAGGCAGAGTAGTCGGGGGCAAAGTAGAGTGGCAGGGAGTATTGCGTGCTGGAAACCACGGTTATGGCACGCAGGTCGTTGCGTCTGGCCACGGTAACGGGTTCCGTATACTTGGGCGAGTGCACGGTGGGGTATCTGCCGTTGTCAGTATAGCGTATGTCTGCACCCGGCACATCGCAGGTCAGGGTAAAGCGCACGCCCTGGCCAGTATTCTCCTCCTTCAGGATACGAGGTTGTGGAAGACGGTAGTGGCACCCCTTGTTGTCCAGACGTGCATAGTGGGATCCAAGACGTATGCGGAAGTCATCCCAGTTGCGTTCGCTTTGCTTGAGCCATCCTACCTCGCTCACGGCAATGAGACGGGGGAAGAGCAGATACTCGGCATAGTTTTCCGAACGGTTTTCGTTGAGTGGTGCAAACTCCTGCAATGCCGTTCCGTGTATGAACTGGTCGCTCCAGTAGCATGCCTGCACACCGATGGTGGTGGAGGCCTCGGAATAGTCGTTGATGGGCATGGAGTAGCACTTTTCCAACGAGATTGGGGGGCACCATGTGGCAGCCTGTATTTCGCCGGGGATGCGATGCTCGGGGAAGTCCAGATACATGTGGCTGGCAGGTGTGAGAATGGCCTTATGACCGGTCTTTGTGGCCACCAGAGTGTCGTTGGGATTGTGCCATGAGAGTGCTACAACTTGCTCGTTAACCTTGCCGCGCTGGATAATCTCGTCCCAACCGATGATGGTGCGTCCTTTCTTTTTCATCATCCCGGCCACCAGGTTGGTCAGGTAGCCCTGAAGTTCGGATACCTTTCCAAGTCCCTCGCGCTTCATCAGCGCCAGGCAATCGGGGCATTTCTCCCAATGGGTGTAGACGGCCTCGTCGCCTCCAATGTTTATATAGGCCGAGGGGAAGAGGTCGCAGGTCTCCTCCAGCACGTTGCGTATGAATTCGATGCTTGTCTCCTTGCCGGCACAAAGCAGGTCGCGGCTGATGAAGTGCTGTGTTGGCAATTCGTGCTGAAGTCCGGTACAGCTGAGCCATGGATATGCCACCACGGCAGAAAGGATATGTGCAGGAAACTCTATCTCGGGTACCAGTGCCACACCGCGAACCTGGGCATATGCTATCATCTCGCGTATGTCGTCCTGGGTATAGTATCCTCCCAGGCGCCTTTCGTCGGAACCTGCCCATGCACCCACTTCCGTAAGGCGTGGATACTTCTTTATCTCCAGGCGCCATCCGGAGTCGTCGATCAGGTGGAACTGGAGTTTGTTCAGCTTGTACATGCCCATCATGTCAATGGTCTTCTTGATGAACTCCTTGTCGTAGAAATAGCGTGCCACGTCCATCATGAGGCCTCGCCAGGGGCGCTCGGGAGCGTCGGAAATCTCCACACAGGGAGCCTCCCATACGATGTCCCTCTGCCACTTGGCACTGTATATCTGGGCAGGGAAGAGTTGCAACAGGCTCTGTATGCCATAGAAGGCACCGTTGGCATCGGCGGCAACAATCCTTGCACCCTTGGGGGTAACGGAGAGGGTGTAGGCTTCTGCCTTCATGGCGGCATCCGTGCTCTTGGCCAGGACGATGCTGCCCTTTGCCTTGCCCTCCTTCAGTGTGGCAAGGCGTCCGGTAGAGTTTGCAAGAACTTCCTGCAGGTACAGGGCTTGCTCCTTCAGGGAAGCGTCGTAACTGACAACAATCTTATCGGGCAGGGTGAACACACCCTTTGTCTGCTCCACCTGTCGGGGCTGAGGTATGATGTGTATGCTCTTGGTATCTTGTGCATAGGCAGTAGCCATGCCCAGTGAGATTATTACCAGCAGAAACGCAATAAACATGTTCTTCTTCATGATGTATGCTATGTTTTTTATGTGTTTGCTTTGTGTATCCCAGTATTGTCAGGAGTTATTCCGTCTTTACACGTTCTCTCCTGAGAGCCAGAAACTCAAGGTTTCACCAAGCGCTTGATGTCGTTCAGTTTGTTCAGGGCATCAAGGGGAGTGAGGTTGTTTATGTCAAGGTCAAGCAGTTGCAGGCGTATGTCCTCCAGGATGGGGTCGTCCAGCTGGAAGAAGTTCAATTGGGTGCCTGTGTCGCTATCCCTCTTGCTTCCGGCGGTAATGCCGGTACCCACGTCGTCATGGTTCTTCTCGGTTTCCAGTTGCTTCAGGATTACTTCGGCACGCTTCACGATGCTATGTGGCATACCTGCCAGGCGTGCCACGTGTATGCCGAATGAATGCGCCGAACCGCCACGTTCCAGTTTGCGCAGGAAGATGATGCCTCCGTCCTTTTCCAGGACGCTCACGTTGTAGTTGTGTATGCGGGGGAAGGACTTTTCCATTTCGTTCAGTTCGTGATAGTGCGTAGCAAAGAGCGTGCGTGCCTTGCTACGGGGATTCTCATGGATGTACTCCACTATGCTCCATGCTATGCTTATGCCGTCGTAGGTGCTGGTACCGCGGCCAAGTTCGTCGAAAAGCACCAGCGAGCGTTCGGAAAGGTTGTTCAGTATGGAGGCCGCCTCGTTCATCTCCACCATGAATGTGGATTCGCCCAGAGAGATGTTGTCGCTGGCTCCCACGCGGGTGAAAATCTTGTCTACGATGCCTATGCGTGCGCTCTCTGCCGGTACGAAACTGCCCATCTGTGCCATCAGCGTGATGAGGGCCGTCTGGCGGAGCAGTGCACTCTTACCGGCCATGTTGGGACCTGTGATGATTATTATCTGCTGGTTCTCCGTGTCCAGACGCACATCGTTGGGCACATAGTGCTCGCCCGCGGTCATCTGCGTCTCTATGACGGGATGTCGTCCCTGGCGAATGTCCAGTTCCATGGAATCGTCCACTACGGGACGTATGTAGCGGTTTTCCCTGGCCAGTATGGCAAAACTCATCAGGCAATCCAGACGTGCCACCAGCATGGCATCCGCCTGGATGGCAGGTATGAAGCGTGTGCACCATACTACAAGTTCGTTGAAAAGTCGTGTTTCCAGTGCCAGGATACGCTCTTCGGCACTCACAATCTTCTCCTCGTATTCTTTCAGTTCCTGGGTTATGTAGCGTTCGGCAGAGACAAGTGTCTGTTTCCTTATCCATTCGGCAGGCACCTGGTTCTTGTAGGTATTGCGCACCTCCAGATAGTATCCGAATACGTTGTTGTAGCCAATCTTCAGGCTCTGTATGCCAGTCTTCTCTGCCTCGCGTTGCTGGAGCCGGAGCAGATAGTCCTTGCCTCCGGTGGCGAGTGAGCGGAGTTCGTCCAGTTCTGCATCCACGCCGCTGGCTATCACGCCACCCTTGGCCACAAGCAGGGGTGCCGAGGGGTCAAGGGTACGGTGCAGGCGCTCGCGCATTTCCTCGCACAAGTCAATGTTTCCGCCTATCTCCTGAAGCACGGGCGAATCCGTGCCTGTCAGCGCCTCGTGTATGGGCTGCAGGGCTTGCAGGGCGGTGGTCAGGGTGAGCAGGTCGCGTGGCGACACACGGCCGGTGCTTATGCGCGAGATGATGCGCTCCATGTCGCCGATGTAGTGAAGTTGCTCGCACACAACGTCCCTTGTATGTAGGTCGCGGAAGAAATACTCAACCACGTCCAGACGGCTGTTTATTGTCCTGGGGTCTTTTAGGGGGAACACCATCCAACGGCTCAGCATGCGTGCTCCCATCGGTGTGGTGGTACGCCCCATTACGTCCAGAAGGGACTTTCCGTCGTGACTCATCGGACGCAGGAGTTCCAGGGAGCGCATGGTAAAGTTGTCCATGTGCACATATCGGTCCTCCTCTATGCGTGCTACGTTACGGATGTGTCCCAGTTGCGTGTGTTGCGTGTTCTCGAGGTACTGCATTATCACGCCACAGGCAATGGTTCCTGCCTTCAGGTGCTCTATGCCGTATCCCTTCAGGTTCTTCACCCCGAAGTGCTTCAGCAGCTTGCCCCTTGCTGTCTGTTCGCCGAATACCCAATCCTCCATCTCGAAGGTAACATACTTTTCCTGGAAGGAGGAGCGGAACAGTTCTCCCTTGCCGCGCTCGTACAGCACTTCCTTGGGAGCAAAATTGGAGAGCAGTGCGCCCACATGCGCTATGCTTCCCTCGCTGGTCATGAATTCGCCAGTGGAAATGTCCAGGAATGCCACACCACACATTCCCTTGCCAAAGTGTACGGCAGAAAGGAAGTTGTTCTCCTTGCACGATAGCACATTGTCCTGCATGGCCACACCTGGGGTAACAAGTTCCGTGATGCCGCGCTTTACCAGTTTCTTGGCCAGTTTCGGGTCTTCCAGCTGGTCGCAGATGGCTACACGTCTGCCGGCTTTGACCAAACGGGGCAGGTAGGTGTCCAAGGCATGATACGGAAAGCCCGACATCTCCAGCTGTCCGGAACCACCGGCACCATTGTTCCTTTTGGTCAGCGTGATACCCAGTATGCCCGAAGCCACCACGGCATCCTCGCCGTATGTCTCGTAAAAATCACCACACCTGAACAGAAGCACACAATCCGGGTGCTTGGCCTTCAGGTCGTAAAACTGCTTCATCATCGGTGTGAGTGCTTCCTTTGCCATTCTCTTGGGGTATACTTTTGCGTGTTAATATTGGCGCAAAGATATGGAAAAAAGTTTAGGATACCAAGCATCTGCTGGTGCATACACAAAAAAAGAGCGCCGATTCTCACGAACCAAGCGCCCTTCACACCATGACTAATGTTATAATTAATCTCTCAAACTTTTACTTTTAGATTCCTGAAATCAATCTTGGTTTCCTTTACCTTAAACAAGTATCAGTCAGAGTGGTGTTAACCTAAACAAACTTAACCTAATCTAATATCATGAAAAACCTAAAACAATTTCTTCTTTTTTGCGTGTTCCTCTCGGAAGACAGTGCAAAGGTAAGGCTATTTCAGGGAACCGCAAGGAACAATAATATTAAATGTAATAAAAACACTTATTTCTTGATTTATGTCAAAACCTATTGACTGAGGTCAAAGAAACAGGATAGAGAATGCCCCGATATTGACAACACGGAGCATTTTGATTATTGTCTCGGTTACTTTCACCCGTAATCGCAAAATTAAGACGGCTTTATTTTGTATTTCTCTCGCTTAATCGTAACTTTGTGTCCAAAATAATATAAATACAAAGATGAAAGACTACGATTTTAGAAGGATTGAAGAGAAATGGCGCGCCAGATGGGTGGCCGACAAGACATACCATGTTGTGGAGGACGAAAAGAAGGAGAAATTCTACGTCCTGAACATGTTCCCCTATCCCAGCGGTGCAGGCTTGCATGTGGGACATCCGCTTGGCTATATTGCCAGCGACATATATGCGCGTTTCAAGCGCCAGCAGGGTTATAACGTTCTTAATCCTATGGGTTACGACTCCTATGGCCTGCCTGCCGAGCAGTATGCTATCCAAACCGGCCAGCACCCCGAGAAGACAACCTTCCAGAATATCGACCGCTACCGTGAGCAGTTGGACAAGATAGGTTTCTGCTTTGATTGGGACCGCGAGGTGCGTACTTGTGCCCCTGGATACTATCACTGGACACAATGGGCTTTCCAGAAGATGTTCAACTCCTATTTCGACAACGCTGTAGGCAAGGCTATGCCCATAGAAAACCTGATTGCCCAGTTCGAGGCAAATGGCACTGAGGGCATAACCGCGGCAGGTAGCGAGGAACTCTGCTTTACGGCCAAGGAATGGAAGGCCATGAGCGAGCAGGAGAAGAGCCAGGCACTGATGAACTACCGCATTGCCTTCCTTGGCGAAACGATGGTGAACTGGTGTCCAAAGTTGGGTACTGTGCTTGCCAATGATGAGGTTATCGACGGTGTGAGCGAGCGTGGCGGATACCCCGTGGAGCAGAAGAAGATGCGCCAGTGGTGTTTGCGTGTCAGTGCATATGCCCAGCGTCTTTTGGATGGATTGCAGACGATAGATTGGAGCGATAGCATCAAGGAAACACAAAAGAACTGGATTGGCCGTAGCGAAGGTGCTGAGGTGCAGATAAAGGTGGCGGATAGCGATGCAGAGTTTACAATCTTCACCACTCGTGCCGACACTATGTTCGGTGTAACCTTCTTTGTTCTCGCCCCCGAGAGCGATCTGGTGGCACAACTGACCACCGATGAGCAGAAAGCCGAAGTGGACAAGTACCTGACCTATGTGAAGAGCCGTACCGAGCGTGAGCGCCAGATTGACCGCACCGTAACAGGCGTGTTCTCCGGTTCTTACGGCATCAACCCCATCACTGGCGACAAGTGCCCCATATACATTGCCGAGTACGTGCTCTCAGGCTACGGCACCGGTGCTATCATGGCTGTGCCTGCCCATGACTCCCGAGACTATGCTTTTGCCCGTCACTTCAACCTGCCAATCATTCCTTTGGTGGAGGGTGCCGACGTGAGCGAGGAGAGTTACGATGCCAAGGAGGGTGTTGTAATGAATTCTCCCATGGAGGGCAAGACCTCGTTCAAGGGCTTTAGCTTGAACGGATTGACCGTAAAGGAGGCCATCGAGGTAACAAAGAAGTTTGTCAGCGAGAACGGACTTGGCCGTGTGAAGGTGAATTTCCGTCTCCGCGATGCCATATTTTCACGTCAGAGATATTGGGGCGAACCCTTCCCCGTGTACTACAAGCAGGGCATACCCTGTATGATTCCTGAAGAATGCCTGCCAGTGGAACTGCCTCAGGTGGAGAACTTCCTGCCCACAGAAAGCGGAGAGCCACCTCTGGGCAATGCTCAGCTCTGGGCTTGGGATGAGGCAAACCGCAAGATCGTGGACAAGGCCCTCATAGACGAGAAGACCATCTTCCCGATAGAACTTTTCACCATGCCAGGTTTTGCAGGTTCCAGCGCCTACTATCTGCGATACATGGATCCCAATAACACCGAGGCATTGGTAGACGAGAAGGTTGCTGCATACTGGCAGAATGTGGACCTTTACGTTGGCGGTAGCGAACATGCCACAGGCCACCTCATTTACTCGCGTTTCTGGAACAAGTTCCTCTTTGATCTTGGCGTGAGCAAGAAGGAAGAACCCTTCCAGAAACTCATAAACCAGGGAATGATCCAGGGACGAAGCAACTTCGTATACCGTATCAAGGACACCAACACCTTCGTGAGCCTGGGACTTAAGGAGCAGTACGAGACGACACCCATTCACGTTGACGTGAACATTGTGAAGAACGATGTCCTGGATGTAGATGCCTTCAAGGCATGGCGCCCCGAATACGAGACAGCAGAGTTCATTCTGGAGGACGACAAGTACATCTGCGGCTGGGCCGTGGAGAAAATGTCCAAGAGCATGTTCAACGTGGTGAACCCCGACATGATAGTAGAGCGCTATGGTGCCGATACCTTGCGCCTGTATGAAATGTTCCTCGGCCCCGTGGAGCAAAGCAAGCCATGGGACACCAACGGCATAGACGGATGCCATCGCTTCCTGAAAAAGTTCTGGCAGCTCTTCTGGGACAAGGAGGGCAACCTGCAGGTTGATGCAAGCGAGCCTACGGCCGACAACATGAAGTCTCTGCACAAGCTCATAAAGAAGGTTACTGCCGACATAGAGGAATTCTCGTACAACACGTCTATCTCTGCATTCATGGTGGCTACAAACGAACTGACCGCACAGAAGTGCCGCAGCCAGGCAGTGCTGGAGAAGATGGCGGTATTGCTGGCTCCGTTCGCCCCACATATTGCAGAAGAACTCTGGGAGGCCATGGGCGGTCAGGGAAGCGTGTGTGATGCACGTTGGCCAGAGTTTGAAGAGAAGTATCTCGTGGAGAGCAGTGTACAGTTGGGAGTACAGTTCAACGGCAAGGTGCGCTTCGCCATGTCCTTCCCAGCCGATGCTACTCCCGAGGAGATGGTGCAAATGGCACTCTCTGCACCCGAGGCACAGAAGCACCTGGAGGGCAAGCAGGTAGTGAAGACCATAGCTGTGCCCAAGCGCATCGTTAACATTGTAGTAAAATAATATCCGACAGACTTAAAGACTCAGTCCTATGAAACCAAAAGTCACCCTGGCCGAGCAGAAGGAGAAGTTGCAGAGCCGCCTACGCAGATACCATATCTGGGATTTAATAAAGGACTTGATTTTCATTAACCTTGGTATGGCCATCTATGATGTGGGATGGGCATTGTTCCTTCTTCCATACAAGATCACCACGGGCGGAGGAGCAGGTATGTGCGCTATCATACAGTATGCCACAGACTTTCCCATGCAATACAGCCTGCTCATCGTAAATGCAGCACTATTGCTGTTGGCATGGTGGCAACTGGGTTTTAAGTTTGCCGTAAAGACGCTGTATGCCGTACTGTCGCTGACATTCTATCTTGAGGTCGGCCAGGAAATAGTGCAGAACGAGGCATACGGCCTATGGCGTGTGCTTGGTGAGAATCAGGAAGGCATGGCATGTATCCTTGGCGCCATACTCAATGGCATAGGCATAGGCATGGTGTTCATGAGCGGCGGCAGCACCGGCGGATGGGATATCATAGCCTCGGTCATCAACAAGTACAAGAATGTCAGCATAGGACGTGTGCTCCTTTATCTGGACCTCTTCGTTATAGGCAGCTGCTACTTCCTCTTCCATAGTTGGCAGATGGTGGTATTTGGCTATGTTACTTTGGTGATATACACCTTTGCCGTGGATACCATGATAAACTCTTCCAAGCAGGATATCCAGTTTACCATCTATACCAAGCACTACGACCTGCTGGTTGAGTCAATACGCACCCAGACAGGCCATACTGCTACGCTGCTATTTGCCGAGGGAGGCTTTACGCACGACCAGCTGAAGGTGGTGGTAACCATTGTACATAAGAGCGAACAAGTGGAAATGCTACGCCTCATACGCGATACCGATCCCGATGCCTTCGTTACTTTCCATCGTGTGGAGGGTGCCTTCGGAAAGGGATTCAATGTCATAAAGGCTTGAGTAAGGCATAGACATCACTCAAGGCCCCTGTGGCATCAACCTTAGCACAGCGCAGAAACCAAATTAAAGAATCTACCTTAAATGACCATGGATATGGAGAAATTAACGTTACGTGACATTGTTCCTTCTGGCAAGGATTTGTTCCTGATGACATCGGGCTTGCTGATATTTGCCGTCGGATATTCATTCTTTATCCTGCCCTATGAGATGACCAGCGGAGGCGTGTCAGGTGTTGGTGCACTGATATTCTACGTTACCAAGTTCCCGCCTTCATACACCTATTTCATTGTCAATTTGGCATTGCTATTGTTTGCATTGAAGATCTTAGGCCTGAAGTACACAGTCAAGACGCTGATAGCCACGGCAATGGTTTCTCTGTTCATTGACCTGGGACAAAGTCTTGTGCCGGTGGACGAAATGGGAAACATGTACAAGCTGGTCGGCGAACAGAAGTTCATGGCTTGCGTCTTGGGCGGTCTCACAGAGGGTGTAGGTCTTGGCCTTGTATTCCAGTCAGGTGGCAGCACTGGCGGCTCTGATATAGTTGCTTCTATTATAAACAAGTATAAGCCTATCAGTCTTGGCCGTGCCCTGCTCATGGTGGACATCTTCATCGTAGGCCTGAACTGGTTTGTCATTCGCGACGTAGAGACTTTGGTAATGAGTTACTGTATGATGTTCATCGCCATAAACATGGTGGATTATGTCATCAATGGTGCCCGCCAGAGCGTACAGTTCATTATTGTTTCCGAGAAGTACGAGGAGATAGCAACACGCATCAACCAAGATTTGCAGAGAGGCTGTACCATTCTGGAGGGACATGGATGGTACAGCAAGCAGAAGCGCCCCGTTCTGCTGGTTATGGCAAAGAAATTCGAGCGCAAGGATATCTTCGACCTTATCCATAGGGTAGACCCCAAGGCATTCGTATCCATGTCCAACGTGGAAGGTGTATTCGGCGAGGGCTTTGACCCAATAAAGAAATAACAGAACATACAGACACCCATGGTTTTCGCAACAAATAACGAGCATAAGTTGCGCGAGATACGACAGATTCTCGGCAACAGGATAGAGATACAGTCATTGGCAGAGATAGGATGTACCGAGGAAATCCCCGAGGATAGCGACACCCTGGAGGGCAATGCCTTGCAGAAGGCACGCTATGTTGCCGAGAAGTATGGCGTGGATTGCTTTGCAGACGATACAGGCCTGCATGTGGATGCCCTTGACGGTGCTCCTGGCGTGTATACCGCCCGTTTTGGCACCATGAACGGTTTCGGAGACAGTCACGATTCAACGGCAAATATTCGTTGCCTCCTTGCCAAAATGGAGGGCAAGGAAGACCGCCGATGCCGTTTCCGTACCGTCATAGCACTGGTTTGCCACAAGGCGGAAGGCATACTCGAGGAATATCTGTTCGAAGGTATCGTTGAGGGCAAGGTCGTTGCTGCCCTCCGTGGCGAGAACGGTTTTGGCTATGACCCTGTCTTCGAGGTGGAGAAAACAGGGCTTACCTTTGCTGAAATGGGTCCCGAAGGAAAGAATGCCGTTTCCCATCGTGCCCGTGCAGTGGCAAAACTGGCAGAGTTCTTGAAGGCCGAGAACTGATGAGGCCACAATATGTCTCTGCCCACATGGTAAGAAATATTGCTGTACGGCAGATAGTGAAACAGCAAGAATAAGACATCCACATCTTCGTTATCGGGGATGTGGATGTCTTATGTTTCCCTCCAATTCAAGTAATCGCCCATGCAAACAGGCGGGATAGTCTCCCCATTTGCTCGTTTGTCCGGATTTTGGCGCTCCTGTTCTTAGGGGCGGGTTTTCACGGTCGGCAACTTCTGTTGTCCCGTCAACAGAAGTTGGTTCTGCGATAGCCGGGGGATGGACTTATGCGTAATCAGGAAATTTCCTTCAACGGGATCATTACGAAATCACGTTCTTTCATGCGAGGATGCGGGAGCGTCAGTTCCGGAGTGTTCATGATGATGTCGTCATAGGTAAGCAGGTCAATGTCTATACAGCGGTCGTGGTACTGCATGGTGCCGTCGGCGCATGTGCTTTTCCTTGTTCGTCCCAGTTCCTGCTCTATGCATTGGGTTTCGCGCAGGCAGGAAAGTGGCGACATCATAGTGTGCACGCAACACACGGCATTTATAAACCTGTTTTCGCTAACAAACCCCACAGGCTCGCTCTCTACGAAGGAGGAGACCCTATAAACAGAGCCCATGCGCTCGTCAATGAGTGCAAGGGCCTGCCGTATGTTTTCTTCCCTATTGCCTAGGTTTGAGCCAAGGCCGAGGAACAGTTCATGTGTCATTCTTTATCGTCTGTGCTCAATCAAATCAGTCGTTCAGTATCAGCATTGCATCGCCGAAGGTACCGAAGCGATAGCGGCGTTTGGGGTCGCTCTCGTTGTATCGCATAGCCTCTTTGTATGCCTTCATGACCAGGTCGTATCCGCCATATGCAGCGGTGAGCATGAGCATGGTGCTGAGCGGCGTGTAAAAATTGGCCACCATAGCATCGGCAAGATGGAAGTCGTATGGGGGGATTATGAACTTGTTGGTCCATCCGTCAAAGGGCTTCAGGTTATTGTCGGCGCTGACGGCGGTTTCCAGTACCCTCTGCACGGTAGTTCCTACAGCCACGATACGGCGTCCGTTCTTTTTTGCATTGTTGATAATGTCGCAAGCCTCCTGTGTAACGTGCATTTCTTCGCTATCTGTCTTGTGCTTGGTAAGATCCTCCACGTCAATGCTGCGGAAACATCCCAAACCGCAATGCAGTGTAACGAAAGCCTGCTCAATGCCTTTGATTTCCATCATCTTCAGCAACTGCGGAGAGAAGTGCAGTGCTGCCGTGGGAGCAGTTACAGCACCTTCATTCTTGGCAAAGACGGTTTGGAAATCCTCCAGGTCTTCGGGTTCGGAAGGCCTGCTGATGATTTCCCTTGGAAGCGGAGCCTCGCCCAAAGAGAAAAGAGCATGCTTGAACTCGTCGTGAGGACCATCGTAGAGGAAGCGCAGGGTACGTCCGCGACTGGTAGTATTGTCTATTACTTCGGCCACCATGCTGTCATCCTCGCCAAAATAGAGCTTGTTGCCGATTCTGATTTTGCGGGCAGGGTCTACGAGCACATCCCACAGGCGCATCTCAGCATTTAGTTCCCTGAGCAGGAACACTTCAATCTTGGCACCGGTCTTTTCCTTGTTGCCATAGAGTCGGGCAGGGAATACCTTGGTGTCGTTGAATACAAAGACATCCTTCTCGTCAAAGAAGTTGAGGATGTCGCGGAAAGACTCGCGGTGCTCTATGACACCACTCTTGGCGTGTACTACCATCAGACGGCAATCGTCGCGATGGAAATAGGGGCGTTCCTCTTCAGGACCGAACTCGCATGGGTATTGCGCTATACGTTCCTCGGGGAGTCGATACTTGAACTGTGAAAGCTTCATATCTTATGCTATGGTGTTATTGTTCTGTTTCTTTGGGTAATGTCTCCAGCCATTGTTGGAAGGTTTCCAATGTGTAGCAGTCCTCTACCTTATAGTTGCCTATGCGTGTACGGCGCAGTGCGGTAAGGTGTGCTCCGGATTCCAGGGCCAGGCCGATGTCTCGTGCCAAGGCGCGGATGTACGTGCCCTTGCTGCATACCACACGTATGGTGGCTTGCATGGCGGTGGGGTTGAAGTCCTGCAGTTCTATCTCGTCGATGACAAGCACCTTGGCCTTGAGTTCCACTTCCTTGCCCTGTCTGGCCAGGTCGTAGGCACGTTTTCCATCCACCTTGCAGGCAGAGAACGAGGGGGGGACTTGTTCTATACGGCCGATGAACTTTTTCAGGGCCTCTTCTATCTTTTCCTTGTTGATATGGGTGGTGGGGTAGGTGGCATCCACTTCTGTTTCAAGGTCAAAACTGGGTGTTGTTGCTCCCAGTTGTAAGGTAGCGACATATTCCTTGGTCTTGGCTTGCAGTGTATCTATCTGCTTTGTCGCTTTGCCGGTACAGACTATCAGGACACCGGTTGCCAGGGGGTCAAGAGTTCCGGCATGTCCAACTTTCAATTTCTTCTCCCCTATGTGCTTGCACAGAAGAT
This sequence comes from Bacteroidaceae bacterium, assembly GCA_045612965.1. Taxonomy (GTDB): domain Bacteria; phylum Bacteroidota; class Bacteroidia; order Bacteroidales; family Bacteroidaceae; genus Physcousia. The sequence continues at coordinate 22,624 of JAZLAC010000028.1, forward strand.
AGCGCACCTTGTTCACCAGGCCAAAGGAAGTCCAGGTAAGTGGCTTGTCAAAGGATAGTATGGTTCCTGTCTTGAAATCCATGCGGGATATGCTTAGATTATTGTAAGGTCAAAGCCAGCCAGCATCATTATGAGAATGGTACCGCCAACAATTATTCTATACCAGCCAAAGGCCTTGAAACCATATTTCTGAACATACTTGATAAATCCCTTGATGGCAAGCATTGCTACGATAAATGCAACAAGATTACCAACAACGAGGGTGGTCATATTGTCCATAATCATCTCTGTACCTCCTGCCTTGAAAATCTTGAAAACCTTGTATACGGTGGCACCGAACATGGTTGGCACGGCCAGGAAGAAGGATATTTCGGCGGCAGCCTTGCGGGTAAGCCCTTGTGACATGCCTCCCACTATGGTTGCCATGGAGCGTGAAACGCCTGGTATCATGGATATGCATTGGAACAGGCCTACCATAAAGGCACGCTTCTCCGTAAAGGGTGTTTCCTCGCTGCCTTTGTTAAATATTTTGTCGCAGAAGAGCATGAAGACACCTCCAAGCACAAGCATTACGGCAACAACTGCAACGCTCTCAAGCATGGCGTCTATGGCATCGCTGAAGAGAAGGCCCAAAACTGCGGCAGGGACAAATGCGACGAAAAGTTTCCAGTAGAAGTCGAACTTGTGCAGGAAACGCTTCAGGCATCCCGCTCCTTCTGGTGCAGGAGTGTTGTTTAACTGGAAGAAACGTTTCCAGTAGAGCACAACCACAGACAGGATTGCACCGAACTGGATGATGAATGTAAATGCCTTGACGAACTCTGTGCTTTCAACTCCGAGCAGGTTCTGGGCGATTATCATGTGTCCTGTGGAGGATACGGGGAGGAATTCGGTAAGTCCTTCTACTATCGCTATAATTATGGTTTCGAGAATACTCATGGTGCAAGCATTTAGTTTTTTCGAGATTCCTGTATGTTATGATTGTTCCCGATGTCCTGCTTCTTAGATCTGAACATAATGCCGAACATGATAAAGATGAAGCCAGCGAAGCATACGGCGGGAGCCACCTTGATGCGTCGCACGCTGAAGATTTCGGGGTTGAAGGTTTCCTCGGTGCTTCCGCTGCCGCTCATCAGTATAAAGCCGGCAATGATTATTATCATGCCTATGGCAAGCAGGATGTAGTTCTTTTTGGTGAAGGCCAGATTGTTCATTTTTGTCTATTGTGTATTGCTTGGTAGTTATTTATAGAGGTTCTTTTCGCTCATCCTCAGGAATCGTGTCACGCTTATGTAGGTGCAGGCCAATGTGATAACGATGGCAAAGGCAAGTACGCTGACTGCCATGATGATGATATTGCGTTCGGGGATGAACTGTGCCAATCCGTGGTCATACCTTATCATCCAGTGAATCATGGACACGAGTATGCCGTCGGCAATGATTGTGGCTATGAGTCCCATGCCCAAACTGCGCATCAGGAAGGGGCGGCGGATAAATCCCCATCTGGCGCCTACTAACTTCATGTTGTTGATAAGGAAGCGGTGACTATAGACACTGAGGTGTACCGTATTGTTTATCAGACTAATGCTTATTATGGAAAGCATGGCCGTTATGACCAGCAGGACTATAGTGATAGTGTTGAGGTTGCGATTGAGGGTTTCTACAAGTTCCTTTTGGTAGATTACGTCAATGATCTCCTCTTTCTCCTTTAGTTCATCAACAATCCACTTCAGGCTGTCGCTGCATACATAGTTTGCTTTCAGCCTTAGTTCCATGGAAATGCTGAAGGGGTTCTTGTCCAGCAATTCCCTTGGGTCGATGCCCATGGCTTCGACTTGTTCTTCCAGAGTCTGCTCGCTGCTGATGTAGTTTATGTGGTGTATGTATGGCTTTCCCGAAATCTCGTTTTCTATGGCATGTGCCTCTACCGGAGTGGTTCCGTCTGCCATGACCACAGTTACGCTAAGGTCCTGATGCACATAGTCGCGTATTTCCCTGGCCGTGAGCATGAAGATTACCAGCACACCCAAGAGCAGCAATACCATGGTGGTACTGATGGTACTGGTCAGGAATTGCCAGTGTAGTGCGGTTTGTCTTTTCATATTTCTACTCCCTTCAACGTGGCGCTGGAACTTTCTGTAATCCTTACTCTTACGGTTTCGCCTATGCGGTGGTTGCCTCGGTCTATGATAACGACCTTATTTTGCTCGGTTCTGCCGAACAGCTGCTCTCGGCTACGCTTGCTCGTACCTTCAAGCAGGACGTCGTATTCCTTACCGATGCATAGACGATTGCATTCGGCGGACAATTCATTTTGCAGGCTTATAAGTTCGTTCAGGCGGCGTATCTTCACCTCCTCGGGAATATCGTCGGGGAAGTGCTTGCTTGCGTATGTACCGGGACGTTCACTGTATTTGAACATGAAGGACGAGTCATACTGGCACAGGCGCATAAGGCTGAGGCTTTCTTGGTGTTCTTCCTCGGTCTCGCTGCAATATCCGGCAAAGATATCTGTGGAAATGGCGCAATCGGGTATGATACGACGTATGGCAGCAACACGATCCAGATACCATTCTCGTGTGTATTTGCGGTTCATCAGTTTCAGTATACGGTTACTGCCGCTTTGTACAGGCAGATGGATGTGCTTGCATACGTTTGGTTCCTCGGCAATGACATGCAGGGTTTCGTCGCTCATGTCCTTGGGATGTGAGGTTGTGAACCTTACGCGCATGTTAGGCACGGCTTTAGCCACAAGGCGCAGGAGTTTGGGAAAGTCGGTTTCACCGTAGGAATAACTATTTACATTCTGCCCAAGCAGTGTAACTTCCTTGAAGTTTTTTTCTTGCAGGTCGCGGCACTCCTTAAGTATGCTTTCCACATCTCGGCTACGTTCGCGTCCTCTGGTGTAAGGAACGATGCAGTAATGGCAGAAGTTGTTGCATCCACGCATGATGCTGACAAAACCGCCTATATGTCCAGAGTGTAGGCGCTGTGGTATAATGTCGCTGTATGTTTCTGTCAGGGAGAGTTCCACGTCCATGGCTTTCTGTCCGCATTCGACTTGCGCAATAAGGTCGGGCAGTGCCATATAGCTGTCGGGGCCAGCCACAAGGTCCACTCCATATTCCTGAATAAGTTTCTCCTTGACACGCTCGGCCATGCAACCGATAACTCCTATTATTAGTCGGTGGTTGCTCTCGCGCTTCTTCTGTTGACTGTGCAGGAATTCAAGACGTGATAGAATTTTCTGTTCGGCATTGTCCCTGACACTGCATGTGTTCAGGAACACTGCATCTGCCTTTTCCAGGTCATCGCACACTTCATAACCAGCCATGTCCATGATTGAGGCCACGACTTCGCTGTCGGCCACGTTCATTTGGCAACCGTATGTCTCTATAAGGAGTTTCTTCATGTCTTTTTTTGCATAAAAGGGAGGTGCGCCTTGGGGCGACCTCCCTTGATGATGGTTGGGCTATCCGGTTTCGAACCAGAACAAAGACGACCAAAATGTCTTGTGCTACCATTACACCATAGCCCAATCCTATACAAATCATAGCCTAATGGCTTACATTTGCGGTTGCAAAGGTACAAAAAAATATTCAGTATCGTGCCTTGGTGCTTGATTATTTTGTTCTTGACACCTTATTTTATTTTTCGTACCATGTATTGCGTTCTATAGGTTCCCCTATGGGAGGAGAGGCGTGAACCTTATTTGACGATGAGCAGGAAATATTTCTTCTTACCTTGCTGTGCGAGGATATATTTGTCGTTCAGCAGGTCTGCTTCCGTTACTATTTGGTCAAAGGCTGTTAGTTTTTCCTTGTTCAGGGAAACACCGCCGCCCTGAGTGAGTTTGCGCATCTCGCCCTTAGAGGGGAAGCATGCAGTCTCGCCAGCCAGCAGGTCAACTGCCTTGATGCCTTCGCCTTTCAGCAGGTCACGGTTTATCTCGTACTGAGGAACACCGGCGAAGACGTCCAACAAAGTAGCCTCGTCCAACTTGGAAAGACCCTCCTTTGTTGCCTTGCCGAAGAGAATGTTACTTGCTTCAACAGCTGCCTCATAATCTTCGCGTGAGTGTACCATACAGGTTACTTCCTCTGCCAAACGCTTTTGCAGTACACGCATACCAGGATCTTGGCTATGTTCTGCAACGAGAGAATCTATAGTTTCCTTGTCCAGAGAGGTGAAGATCTTGATGTAACGCTCTGCATCCTCGTCGCCAACGTTTAGCCAGAACTGGTAGAAGGCATATGGAGTAGTGCGGTTGCGGTCCAGCCAGATGTTACCTTTCTCTGTCTTGCCGAACTTCTTGCCGTCAGCCTTGGTGATAAGGGGGCAGGTCAGTGCAAAGGCGCTATTTTCACTACCCAGTTTGCGGCGGATAAGTTCTGTACCGGTGGTAATGTTGCCCCACTGGTCGGAACCACCCATCTGCAGACGGCAGTTCTTCTCCTGATAGAGGTGCAGGAAGTCGTAACCCTGGAGCAACTGGTAGGTAAATTCGGTAAAGGACATGCCATCCTGAAACTCACCATTCAGGCGACGCTTTACGCTGTCCTTAGCCATCATGTAGTTTACTGTGATGCACTTGCCTATTTCGCGGGCGAAATCCAGGAAAGTATAGTTCTTCATCCAGTCGTAGTTGTTCACCAGTTCTGCCTTGTTGGGAGCATCGCTCTCAAAATCAAGGAAGCGAGCCAACTGGTCCTTGATGCAGGCTACGTTATGGAGCAGAGTCTCCTCGTTGAGCAGGTTGCGCTCCTGGCTCTTGCCGCTGGGATCGCCAATCATGCCGGTAGCACCGCCAACGAGTGCCAAAGGCTTGTGGCCACAACGCTGAAAGTGGCGTAGCATCATTACACCGCAAAGGTGTCCGATGTGCAGTGAATCGGCAGTAGGGTCAATGCCTAAATATGCTGTTTGCTGTCCTGATGCAAGCATTTCTTCTGTACCAGGCATCATCTGATGGAGCATTCCTCTCCATTTCAGTTCTTCAACAAAATTCATTTAATTGTTCTTTAGGGTCTTTAATGTCCTTAGGGTCTTTAGGGTCCTTAAGTCTTTATGGGTTTAAGGGGACTTTATTTAACTTCCCAAATGTCGTTTGTTTCAAGCAGTTCTGCAAAGGTGTGATACTTCTTTTGCGCCTTCACTTCTTCTATTTGTGCTTCTACTGCATCGTTGTATGTAGGTGCGTCAACATCGCGGATTACGCCCAATGCCACAGGGAAACCATCGTCGTTTCCCATTAGGGCAAGTTTCAATTGGAGGGTGTTGTCCTCGCACTTTGCATCATGAACGAGAATGTTGTCCAAGGTAATGCCATCCTTGCCTATTTCCACGATCTTCAAGCCAAACCCTTCCTGTACAAGGCCATATTCATTGTTCTCGCCGAATACTAAGGGTTGTCCGTGCTTAACGTAGATGGTGTTTTTAGCGCGACCGGCCTTGTCGTAGATACTATCGTGGGTACCATGGTTGAAGATTACGCAGTCCTGCATGATCTCACACACGGAAGCACCCTTGTGGTTATAGGCTGCCTTCAGAATTTCTATGGTTCCGGGAGCATCGGTGGCTACGGCTCGAGCAAAGAAGTGTCCGCGTGCACCAAAGCAGAGTTCTGCAGGACGGAAGGGGTCCTCTACTGTACCATAAGGACTGCTCTTGCTGACAAAACCGCGGGGACTGGTGGGTGAGTACTGGCCCTTGGTGAGACCATAAATACGATTGTTCAGTAGAATCATATTCAGGTCGATGTTTCTGCGGTTGGCATGTATGAAGTGATTGCCTCCAATAGCCAAGCCGTCACCATCACCACTTACCTGCCATACAGCAAGGCGTGGGTTAGCCACCTTGCAACCTGTCGCTATTGCAGCTGCACGGCCATGGATTGTATTCATGCCATAGGTTGCCATATAGTGAGGCAGTCGGCTAGAACAACCGATACCTGAAATAACAGCAATGTCTTCAGGTGCAACACCTATCTCTGCCATAGCCTTGTGCAGGGATGCCAGGAAGAAGTGGTCGCCACATCCGGGACACCATCTTGGCTGTCCTTTCTTGAAATCTTGTGCTGTGTATGTTGCCATGATAATGTCCTGATTATTTGTTGATAATGATATTGAAAGCCTCTACGAGTTCAGCAACCTTGAAGGGTTGTCCCTTTACCTCGTTGTACTGCTCTGGGCAGAAACCGTCCACCTTCATGCGCAGCCAACCTGCCAACTGACCCATGTTCTGCTCTGCAACAACAACCTTGGGGTACTTCTTCAGCACCTCATCGGTATTCTTGGGCAGAGGATTGATATAACGGAAGTGTGTCATGGCCACCTTCTTGCCTGCAGCTCTCATCTCGTCCATAGCAGCACGCAGATGTCCGTATGTGCCACCGAAACCGACGATCAAAAGTTCGGCATCGTCCTTGTCGCCCAATACCTCTAGGTCGGGAACGGGTATGTTTGCTATTTTCTGTGCACGCTTGCGTGTCATCAGGTCGTGGTTCTCGGGATTAGTGCTTATGGCACCAGTCTTGTCGTCCTTCTCCAAACCTCCCAGTATGTGTGCAAAACCCTCACGGCCGGGAACTGCCCAGTAGCGTGTGCCGTCTTCCTTGCGCATGTATGGTGTCCATGTGCCCTTCATCTCCTCGGGTACATAGGGAGGATTGATGGCAGGGTATTCGTTCAGGTCTGGCAGACGGAATGCGCCAGAACCATTGGCCACATATGCGTCTGTGAGCAGGATAACTGGTGTCATGTGCTCCAGGGCAACCTTTGATGCCTCGTAGGCAGCCTCAAAACAGTCAGTAGGACTTGTTGCCGCTATTACGGGCATGGGACTTTCGCCGTTACGTCCGAAGAGGGCCTGCAACAGGTCGGTCTGCTCGCTCTTGGTGGGAAGTCCGGTTGCGGGACCGCCGCGCTGAACGTCCAGAATTACCAGGGGTAGTTCCATGATTACGGCAAGGTTCATGGCCTCGCTCTTCAGGCACATACCAGGACCTGATGTGCTGGTTACCGCCAAAGCTCCGGCAAAAGAAGCACCGATACTTGAGGCACAGCCTGCGATTTCGTCTTCGCACTGTACGGTTGTTACGCCAAGGCTCTTGTGCTTTGACAGTTCGTGCAGAACGTCGGTAGCAGGAGTAATGGGATATGAACCAAGATAGAGTTTCAAGCCAGCCTTCTCGGCAGCCGCAATGAAACCGTATGCAGTAGCCTTGTTACCAGTGATATCCATGTAACGGCCAGGCACCTTGTTCTTGGTTTCTATGCGATATACGTTGGTTGCATTGGAATGTGTGTTGTGACCATAATCATAGCCAGCCTGTATTACCTTGATGTTTGCTTCTGCAATGGCAGGTTTCTTGGCGAACTTCTCCTTGAGGAAATTGAATGCAACCTCAAGGTCGCGGTCGAAGAGCCAGCAGACAAGGCCCAGAGCAAACATGTTGCGGCACTTGTTGATGCTCTTGATGTCCATACCGGTATCTGCCAGGCAAGTCTTTACCATGCTGCTGAGTGGGCATGCTATCACGCGGTCGGGGTCAATGCCCATTTCGCCCAGATAGTCCTCGCTCTGGAACTGAGCCTTTTCAAGGTCCTTGGGACCGAAACTGTCGGTATCAATGATGATAGTTGCATCGGGTTTCGCATAGCGATACTGGGTCTTCAGCGCTGCGGCATTCATTGCCACGAGCACATCGCACTGGTCACCGGGAGTATATACCTGCGATGCACCAATGTGTACCTGGAAACCACTGACGCCGGTCAGTGAACCTTGCGGAGCGCGAATGTCTGCGGGGTAATCTGGGAAAGTGCTTATACTGTTTCCCACTGTTGCGGATACGGTGGAAAATATATTGCCTGCAAGCTGCATGCCGTCACCGGAGTCGCCAGAAAAGCGAACAACCACTGATTCTCTTTCAGTTATGTTCATAGCTTAAAAATAATAAAGTTGTACCCCCGCCGGGAATCGAACCCGGATCAAAGGTTTAGGAAACCTTCGTTCTATCCATTTAACTACAGGGGCATCACTATCACCCTAAGGGCACACACCCATTGGGGTGATAGTTGGTATTGTAGCGGCACACCCTATTATATATATTAATAAGGTGTACCTGCTGTGTCTTACTTCTTCTTGCTGGTCTTGTTCAAGAACAGGTATGCTGTGGGAGCAGCAACGTAGATAGAGCTTAATGTACCAAATACAACACCAAGCATCATAGCGAAGCTGAAGCTGATAATGCTGCCTGCACCACCTCCGAAAATGCCGATCAGGAAGATCACGAACAATACTAGGAAGGTAGATACAGAAGTGTTTACTGTACGGTTCAAAGTGTTGTTTACTGAACGGTTGAACAAGTCAAAACGGTTCTGTGTGGGGTGCAGACCCAGTTCCTCGCGGATACGGTCGAAGACAACCACCTTATCGTTGATAGAGTAACCGATAGCGGTAAGGATAGCACCGATGAAGGTCTGGTCAATCTCCATGCTGAAGGGCAGGATACCCCAGAACAGAGCGTATGCACCCAGAATCAGTACAACGTCAATTGTCAGAGCCACAATAGAACCGATAGAGAAGGCAACATTGCGGAAACGTACCAGGATGTAGATGAAGATGGCGATGATAGCCAGGATTACACTCCAGATAGCACCGTAAGTAATATCCTCGGCGATAGAGGGTCCAACCTTCTGGCTGCTGATGATAGAACCGCCGGTACGTACGTCGCGGTTGATGAAGGTCTCAAGTGACAGATCCTGAGCAAGCAGGTCTCCGCCTTTGAGAACCTCGTACAGCTTAGCCTCAATCTCGCTATCCACTTCAGTTCCCTCTTCGTTGATGCGATAGTTGGTGCTGATACGCAAGGTGTTGCCGTCAGAACCAATGGCAATAGCATTGATGTTGCTACCCTCAAAAGCGTTTGCTAACAGAGCATTTGCCTGTTCTGCAGATACCTTCTTCTCGAACATTACCACGAAGTTGCGGCCACCGGTGAAGTCAATGCTCTTGCTGAAACCACGGAATGCCATGCCACAGATTGCTACAAGAGCAGCGATACCAAAGATGGTGAAGCTCTTCTTGTATGCACCCATGAACTGGAAGCTGGGATTCTTGAAACTGATCCAGTTGCCGATGGGAGTCTTGAACTTGAGGTTCTGCCACTTGCCACGCTCCATCATGTTAGAATAAACCACACGAGTCATGAACACAGCGGTGAAGAAGCTTACAACGATACCGATAATCAGTGTGGTAGCAAAACCCTTGATGGGACCTGTACCGAAGTTGTACAGGATGATACCTGTGATGATACTTGTCAGGTTAGAGTCAAAGATAGCGCTGAATGCATTGCTGTAACCGGCATTGAGAGCCTCGGTCAACTTCTTGCCAGCCTTCAGCTCCTCCTTGGTACGCTCGTAGATAAGCACGTTGGCATCAACAGCCATACCCAAGGTCAAAACCATACCGGCAATACCGCTCATAGTGAGAGAAGCCTGGAAACTGGTCAGGATACCTGCGGTGAAGAACAAGTTCAGCAACAGGGCACCGTTTGCAACCATACCAGGTACGGGACCGTACATGGCGATCATGTACACCATCAGCAGTACGAATGCGATAGCGCAGCTCCATACACCCAGGCGGATAGACTCGGCACCGAGAGTAGGACCAACGATCTCCTCGCTCACAATCTTTGCAGGAGCTGGCATCTTACCAGACTTCAGCACGTTTGCAAGGTCGCGTGTATCCTCAGCGGTAAAGTTACCAGTAATCTGGCTGTTGCCACCTGTAATCTCACTCTGTACTGTGGGAGCGCTATATACATTATTGTCAAGAACAATTGCAACGCTGCGGTGCAGGTTGGCCTTGGTCAATGCAGCCCAGCGACGAGCACCATCCACATTCATCTGCATGCTTACGCAGGGACGGCCATGCTGGTCAAACTCATCCTTGGCATCAGTGATAACGTCACCTTCCAGAGGAGCACGGCCATTGCGCTCTGTCACACGGATAGCATAAAGCTCATACCAATCGGAACCTTCACCCTCGCCCATTCCCTTTACGCCCCACTTGAGCTGTACGTCAGAAGGAAGAATGTCCTTGGCCTCAGGTGTTGCGAGCAGCTCGTTTATAGCCTCCATGTCGCGTTTGTGGGCAAAACCTACAACGCAACCATAAGCACCCTGTGTCAACTGCAGTTTGCTAAGCAATGGGTGCTGCTTCTTGAAGCGCTCTATCTCTGCCTGAGTAGCCTGTGAGTCATTGCTGGCATTGTTAGCTATAGCAGATGCCAAATCTGCCTTTTTTGCGGTGGAATCGGTATTTTCTGTTGCGCTTGCTTCAACTTCTGCCTCGGTTTCCTCTGCACCCAGAGAAGTAGCCAACTTAGAGTCGAGCTGTGCAAGGAAGGGAGTTATCTCTTGTGAGTTATAGGTCTCCCAGAACTCCAGATTTGCAGAACCCTGCAACAGCTTGCGGACACGCTCAGGTTCCTTAACACCTGGCATTTCCACCATGATGCGACCTTCCTGACCCTCCAGAGCCTGGATGTTGGGCTGAACCACACCGAAGCGGTCGATACGGGTACGCAATACATTGTAGCTGTTGTCAATTGCGCTCTTCAACTCGGCACGCAGAACGTTTTCAACTTCCTTGTCTGTGCTCTTGGGAGAAACCTTGTCGCGTAACTGCTGGGTAGCGAAAAGTTCGGCAAGGGGGCGCTCAGGAGCCATCTCCTTGAAGTTTTTGACGAACAGGGTAATAAAGTCACTCTGGCTTTCGGTTGCTTCCTTGGCAGACTTTTCAACGGCATTGCGGAAAGTCTGGTCGGTTTCTTCCTTGTGGTCAGCCAAGGCCTTGATTACATCAGGAACGCTGACTTCCAGGATTACATTCATACCGCCCTTCAAGTCAAGCCCCAGGCCGATACCCATTTCGCGGCATTCCTTCAAATTCCATGACCAAAGATATACGTCATGGGTGTTGAGTGAGTCCATGTAACGGTCTGCAGCCTCCTTGCCCTCTGTCTGTATCATTTCCTGATACTTGTTGTCGTAATGATTTGTTACGAAAGAGAAGCTCAGGTAAAAGGCACAAACCAAGGTAAGCAGAATGGCAAAAGCCTTTACAAATCCTTTGTTTTGCATTTTTGTTTTAGATGTTTGTTATGTGTAATTATTTAGATTGCTTGGGGTTGTTTTAGGCTATAAAAGCATGCAAATGTATAACTTTTTTTCTGATACTCCAAGGTAATGTCAGTAAAAAAGTGCTTTCCAGTCCTATTTTGCTGATTTATACACCCGTGAAAGTATGGGGCGGTGGTCGGAGGATTTTATTTCGTTGTCTATAAATGTGTCGTGTGTCTTCAAGTCTCTACTTGTAAATATATGGTCTATTCTGACAGGAAAACCTTTCCTGTTGAAGGATATTCCCATTCCGTTGCCACTTTCCGTAAATGCGTTGTTCAATAAATTGGATATTTGTTGAAATGTATATGAAATAGGTGTGTCATTAAAATCTCCTCCAACAATCATGCTGTATTTGTCATACTCCTTTATCAGTTTGCACAACATGTTTGTCTGCTCGGCTCTTTTTGCTGCGGCTTCGGTCAGACGGGAAAACAGGATACGGCTGCTTGCTGTCATTTTGTCCTTGTCGTACTGCTCAATGGCATTGCCGTAATCGTTTTTTTCCTGCTGGCTGATGGCATTGCTTTGTAGGTGATTGTTTATCAGTAGGATAGTGTCTCCTTCTATTTTTGCCAGGCAAGCATACGAACCGTTACCATGGTAAGATACGTTGGTATGTATGGTTTCTCCTATCAAAGGCCATTTCGAGAAAATACGTATTCCTCCGTCAGACCTGACATCGTAGCCAAGTGAGTCCATCTTGTGCTTCATTCTTGAGTATATGGTTCCGCTGCCAGGACATTCTTGTAGAAAGATTATGTCTGCATCACTGTTTGTGATGTAGTCAAGGGTTTTCCATCCGTCAAAGTCGTTCTCTTCGTCGTTTGCAAATCCAGCTACATTGAACGACAGCACCTTATAGTAATTTGTTTCTGGAGTTTCCTTAAACCAGTTGGTTGGGCAAAAATCCTTTGTGTAATTCCAGCATCCAAGTATTCCTACAACTGGCAGAAGTATCCATCTCCACGAAACTATGACCCAAACAAGCAGGAATAGCAGATCTATACCAAGAAAAACGGGGAAAAGCAGACCTGCCTGGGATAACCTTGGATGTATAGCGGGGTCAAGGAGTGTGGATAGGCAGGAGGCCCACATTAGTGCTATGGTAGCCAGATTTGCTCCAATCAGTATGCTGACTAGCATTATGTACACTCCGTGCCTAAGTTTTGAATTTACGGTATTTTGGGGCATGGTGGTTAGTTTTTCCTGTATATGTGAATGTTGCCCTTAGCCCCACGCTTGAACATGTTTCGTATTTTGTCTAAAGGACCTCCGTGTCCTCCGTCTTTCCACATCAGTAGAATCAGTAATCCTACAAGCATGCCACCTAGATGGGCATAGTGTGCTACACCGTCATTGCTTCGCGCCATGAACAATTCAATTAGTGCATAGCCTATGACGAAAAGTTTAGCCTTAATAGGTACGGGTATGGGGAAAATAAACATTTTTTCGTTAGGAAAAATCATGCCGAAGGCCAAAAGTATGCCATACACCGCTCCGGATGCTCCCACGGTGTTCCACATATTGATGCTCACAGCCATGCCATGTTGTATTACGTATTGTCCGTAGACAAGTTCATGACCGGAGCGTGCTACGTCCGTGTGCTCCAGGCTTATGTAATGGAACCACTGTACTAGTTCTTGAATAAGTCCTGCGCCTATACCGCATGCCAAATAGTAGAAAAGGAAACGCTTGCTGCCCATCACCTGCTCTATAATACGTCCGAACATCCATACGGCAAACATATTGAAAAATATATGCTCGAGATTTCCGTGCATGAACATGTAGGTCAGCAGTTGGTAAGGCATGAAACTGTCAGCCATGAAGAAGTGAAGACCCAATAGATTGTTAAGGTCTACACCATGTGCTTCAAGGGCTAACATGCCTAAAAAGCAGAGTACGTTGATGATAAGCAGATTCTTTGTTACGGGAGGCATCATATTCATAGGCTGGATGACTATATATCATTCATTTAGGTTGCGAAGTTACGCTTTTTTGTGCACTCAACAAGGTCTTTTGCTCGTCTATTCTGCTTTTTTTTGTTAAATCAAGTATTTTTTATTGCTAAAAGTTGCTTGAAATATATGGAATACCTATATTTGTAAGGCAAAATGCAGTATAACAATATGAATGACATAATAATTAACCAATAATTAACTGATATTATGAACAAGACAGAATTGATTAACGCTATCGCTGCTGGTGCAGGTTTGACAAAGGCTGATGCTGCAAAGGCATTGAATGCAACAACTGCTGCTATTGCAGAGGCAGTAAAGGCTGGTGACAAGGTTGCTCTCGTAGGTTTCGGTACATTTGCTCCCGCAGAGCGTCCCGCACGTACAGGTAAGAATCCTCGTACCGGTGAGGTAATTGAAATCCCTGCAAAGAAGGTTGTGAAGTTTAAGGCAGGTGCTGACCTGGCCCTGTAATCACAAAGGATATAAAGATATTTTAATGATAAGGGGATGCAACTGGTTTGCATCCCCTATTGTTGTGTGCTGGATTCTGTTGTTTTAGAAGTTAATTCCAATTCGTATGCCGGCGCAGAGTATGAAAACTTGCATAACTCAGAGAATAGCCTTACATATTATATATTAAGTATATTATGCATTAGGTATTCGGAGAAAATATAAGCCTGGTATATGCGGGTAAAGCTATATTGCCGGAATAATACTTTTGTCCGGACAGCATGTCTAAATAAGTGAGGTTGGTGTGTGGGTAAATCTGGAAAAGCGTTTCAGCTATCAATACGAACGATGCGTGAACCATTTTCCATTTCCTCAATATGTACGCTGACGGTTTCTTCGGGCAAAATTTCCTCTATTAGTTCCGGCCATTCCATCAGGCAGATATTGCCACTATAGGCATAGTCTTCAAAACCGAGGTCAACGGCTTCTGAAGTATTCTTGATACGATAGAAGTCGAAATGATAAACCGGTCCCATATCCGACGCATATTCGTTAACAATGGCAAATGTGGGACTGCTAACATCGTCTTGTACTCCCAGTACCTCGCAAATGGCTTTGATGAAGGTGGTTTTGCCAGCTCCCATACGACCATAGAAAGCAAAGACACGATTCGTGCCAATGTGTGCCACAAATTCACGTGCGGCACTAGCAATGGTGTTGAGTGAGGGGATAGCAATTTCAATCATTTTCCTTGGATGATGAATTCAGAGGTGCCAGAATGGATAATACGATATACCATAATATTATACCGGCAAAGCAACTCTCGGCAAGCATGAAGCATGGTATACAGCCCAGTATGAAGATGTACTTTACCTTGTTGTCTTTCCATGACAGGTTCTTGAACTTGAGTGCAAACAATGGCAGTTCGGCAACCAGCAAGAAGCAGAACATTAACATGAATAAGAAAAGGAACAGGGCATTGAATCTGCCGCTTACCAAGAAAGCATGCTGTCCCACGATGAGACTTCCCCAGAAAAGGGCGTTTGCAGGAGTGGGTAAACCAATGAATGATGTCGTTTGTCGTGTGTCAATGTTGAACTTCGATAAGCGTAGTGCCGAGAAGGCTGCCAATATGAATGCCGTATAGGGCATGAATGTGCGCAGGGGCTCCATGAATTCGGGGTACTGCACCTCTTGGAACAGGCTGAACAGCATTGCGCTGGGAGCTACACCGAAGGTTACAACGTCCGCCAAAGAATCAAGTTCCTTGCCTATGGGCGACGATACTCCCAGGGCACGGGCTGCCATGCCGTCAAAAAAATCAAATATGGCGCCAAGCAGGATAAATACTATAGCCCAAAAATAATTAGCGGGAATGGGATTCTGGAAAGCCGCTCCTGTGGCAATGCAACCGCAAATGAGGTTGCAGCAAGTTATTATGTTAGGGATATGCTTTCTCATGGCAGTTTGGCAATTATGGTTTCGTTGCCAGTGGTGCGCTGACCGAGTTCTACGTTGACTTTGGTTCCAATGGGAAGATATAGGTCCACACGACTTCCAAATTTGATGAACCCCATGTGCTCGTCAATCTCGCAGTAATCACCTTCCTGCAAATATGTTACTATACGTCGTGCCATGGCACCGGCAACTTGGCGTACAAGGATATCGTGTCCGTTAGATGTGTTGATTACTACGGTGCTACGTTCGTTCTCGGTGCTTGCTTTGGGCAGCCAGGCGGCTTTGAAGCGTCCGTCGTGATGACGTACCATTTTTACGGTGCCGTCGCATGGAACCCAGTTGGCGTGTACATTGAACAGACTCATGAATATACTAACCATTAAGCGGCGGTCGTGGAAGTATTCGTTCTCCTCTACCTCCTCAATGACAACAACCTTTCCATCAGCGGGGGCAATGATCAGTCCATCGGTGTCATCTTCCTCATAATGTCTAATGGGACAACGGAAGAAATTTACCACAATGAGATAGATTACAGATGTTATTCCAGCAAGCGTATAGAATGCAAGTGGACAAGTCTGGAAGAACAAAAGATATGCCAAAGCATTCAGTGAAGCAAATGCTATAAAACCTAGTATGAGGGTACTTGTACCTTCCCTATGCAGTCTAATTTTCTTGAGTTTACGAAGTCTTTTGCCCATTATTCTAATAATTTTACGGACAAAGATACAAATTAAAATGAATAATGAGTATTGTCACATCTTTTTTTTGCAATTCAATAGTAAAAAACATCGTGCAGATGTGTGCGCTAAAGGAAATTGCTATACCTTTATGCTCTAAAACAAAAGAACCATATCATCTAAAATGCAGGATTTCGTTCATCTCCATGTTCATACCCAATATTCACTGCTTGATGGACAGGCAAGCATTGCCCGTCTTGTGGACAAGGCCGTGGCCGATGGCATGCGTGGCATGGCTGTGACTGATCATGGAAACATGTTCGGCATTAAGGAGTATTTTGATTATTGTTGCAAGATTAACGGAAAGCGCAAGAAGGAGGGGCTGGAACCGTTTAAGCCCATATTCGGTTGCGAAATGTATGTGGCTCGCCGCGGAGACAAGGCGCTCCGCGAAGTAAAACAGGACCAAAGCGGTTGGCATCTGATAGTCTTGGCGAAGAATGAGGTGGGTTACAGAAACCTTGTCAAGCTGGTTAGTCGTTCGTGGGTTGATGGATACTATATGCGTCCACGTACAGACCATAAGGACCTTGCTCAGTATCATGAGGGACTTATTGTCGCTTCGGCTTGTCTTGGTGGAGAGATACCCAAGAAAATCATGTCTGGCGACATTGCAGCCGCAGAGGAGGCCATAGAGTGGTTTCGGGGCATTTGGGGCGAGGATTACTATCTGGAGGTCCAGCGTCATCAGGTGCGTGACCCTCGCCAAAGGGCTAATCGCGAGGTATATGAACTGCAGCAAAAGGTGAATGCTGTAATTCTGGAACTTGCCAAGAAGCACGGTGTGAAAGTGATTGCTACGAACGACGTGCATTTTGTAGATGAGGATAATGCTGAGGCGCATGACCATTTGTTGTGTCTTTCCACTAATAAGGACCTGAACGACCCCACCCGTATGCTTTATACCAAGCAGGAGTGGTTCAAGACGCGTGAGGAAATGTGCGATGTGTTTGCCGATTTGCCCGAGGTCTTGTCTAACACCGCTGAGATTCTGGATAAGGTGGAGACTTACAACCTGGACTCCAACCCCATCATGCCCTTTTTCCCTATCCCTGAGGAATTTGGTACTGAGGAGCAGTGGCGCCAACGTTTTACTACAGAAGATTTGTTTCGTGAATTTACATCCGATGAGAACGGTGAGAATTCTATGCCACGTGAGGAGGGAGAAAAGAAAATTGCTAAGTTGGGTGGTCTGGACAAATTGTATCGCATAAAGTTCGAGGCCGACTATTTGGGATACCTTGCC
Source organism: Bacteroidaceae bacterium (assembly GCA_045612965.1). GTDB lineage: Bacteria > Bacteroidota > Bacteroidia > Bacteroidales > Bacteroidaceae > Physcousia. Next base: position 39,662 of record JAZLAC010000028.1, read on the forward strand.
TATGAAGGTGCACGCAAGTTGTATGGCGAGGATTTGTCAAAGGACGTGGACGACCGTATCCGTTTTGAGTTGCATATCATGAAGACGATGGGCTTCCCGGGCTACTTCCTTATCGTGCAAGATTTTATTAACTCTGCTCGCAATGAATTGGGTGTCTGGGTTGGTCCAGGACGTGGTTCTGCTGCTGGAAGTGTGGTGGCGTACTGCCTTGGAATCACCCGATTGGATCCCATGAAGTACGATTTGCTTTTTGAGCGTTTCCTCAATCCTGACCGTATCTCCCTTCCTGATATTGATACCGACTTTGACGATGACGGTCGTGGTCGCGTCCTGCAATGGGTTATGGACAAGTATGGCAAGGAGAACTGTGCACACATTATCACGTACTCCACCATGGCCACAAAGAATAGTTTGAAGGATGTGGCGCGAATAGAGAAAGTTCCTTTGGACAAGGCCAATGCATTGTGCAAGGCCATTCCCGAAAGGCTTAGTCTGGACGGCAAGGACCTGAAGATGAACCTGAACAATGCCATCAAGTGTACTCCTGAACTGCAACAGGCAGAAGCAAGTTCTGATCCTGCCTTGTCCAATACCATAAAGTATGCTCGAATGCTGGAGGGCAATATTCGCGGAACAGGTATACATGCCTGTGGCTTCATCATCTGCCGCGACCCGATTTCGGAGCACGTTCCCGTTAGTACTGCTGACGATCCAGACTTCCCCGGTGAGAAAACGGCTGTCACACAGTATGATGGCCACGTTATTGAATCCACCGGCCTCATCAAGATGGACTTCCTTGGCTTGAAGACTCTCTCGGAGATGAAGGAGGCGTGCCGTGTTATCAAGGAAGCGCATGGTATAGACATAGATCCGGATAATCTCCCTATAGACGATGAACTGACCTATAAATTGTATCAGGAGGGACGAACAATAGGAACCTTCCAGTTCGAGTCTGCTGGTATGCAAAAGTACCTAAAGGAACTGCGCCCCACTGTGTTCGAGGATCTCATTGCCATGAATGCACTCTATCGTCCCGGTCCGATGGATTACATACCGTCTTTCATTGCCCGAAAGAATGGGTTGGAGGAAATCAAGTATGATATCCCCATTATGGAAAAGTACCTTAAGGACACCTATGGCATTACAGTATATCAGGAGCAGGTGATGTTGCTTAGCCGTCTGCTTGCCGACTTTACACGAGGTGAGAGCGATGCTCTCCGTAAGGCAATGGGTAAGAAGAAGAAGGACATCGTAGACGCCATGAAGCCGAAATTTATTGAAGGTGGTGTTCGCAATGGCCATGATCCCAAAGTTCTTGAGAAAATATGGGGCGATTGGGAGAAGTTTGCGTCCTATGCCTTTAATAAATCACATGCGGCTTGCTATTCGTGGGTAGCATACCAGACGGCTTATCTCAAGGCGCATTATCCAGCCGAGTTTATGGCTGCTCTTCTTACTCGCCGTAAGGACGATATCAAGGAAATAACCAAACTTCTGGATGAATGCCGTGCCCTGAAAATTGAGGTGCTTGGTCCTGACGTAAACGAATCGCATCCAAATTTCGGTGTAAATTCAAAGTCGCAGATACGATTTGGCCTGATGGCTATAAAGGGCCTGGGAGAGGCTGCCGCCGAGGCAATAGTTAACGAAAGGGAAAAGAATGGTTCGTATAAAGACCTTTTTGACTTCGTACAGCGTGTCCCAATGGCTTCAGTCAAGCGAAGCGGTATGGAATGTCTTGCTCTGAGTGGCGCTTTTGACGCATTCAAGGACCAGATACGACGCGAGCAATTTTTCGGTTTCAATCCTAAGGGCGAGGTTTTCCTTGATACTTTGACCAGATATGGTAACAGTTATCAGCAAAGCATGATGGAGGCTCAGTTCTCGCTCTTTGGTACGGATATGGTAGAGGTGAGTACGCCGCCTATTCCACATGCAGAACCGTGGAGTATGCTTGAGCGCCTGAATAGGGAACGCGAACTGGTAGGCATTTATCTTTCCGGGCACCCTTTGGACGAATATGCCGTGATACTGCGTGACATCTGTACTATGCACGCCGTGGACTTGGAAGATCCGTCGGAATTTGCGGATTGCGACTTCTCTATTGGAGGTATTGTTACCAACGTGAAGACCGGTATAAGCAAGCGTGGCTCGGGTTACGGCATAGTCACGATAGAAGACTATAGTGGTCAGGGCGAGATAGCACTCTTCGGCCAGGACTGGCCAAAATGGGGAGGCTATATGATGGTAGGAAGTACCTTGTATATAACAGGGCGTGTTCAGCCAGGAAGGTACGATCCGACTCGCATGCAGTTATCCATAGGTGAAATACAGTATCTGGGCGACATAAAGGATACGCTGATACAGAAACTGACTATCCACCTAAATGCAGATTTGCTTACGGATGAATCGGTAATGTTGCTTAGCGAAATATTGAAGCGCGAATCTGGACAAGTGGCATTGGAGTTCGTCTTTACCGATGGCGAAGGCCATACTCTGTCCATGAAACCTTCCGATTTGAAGATAAAGGTAACTCGTTCCCTCATGGATTTCCTGCAGAGCCAAGATGGGATGGAGTACACGATAAACGATTAAACGAACCAAGATTTTACTTATAACTAAAAAGTTATTCATTATGGCACAAGTTATTAACAGCGTTAACTTTGAAGAGTTGATTGCCTCTGGCAAGCCCGTGGTGTTGGATTTCTGGGCTACATGGTGTGGTCCCTGCAAGCGTGTGGCTCCGCTTGTAGAGCAATTGGCCGAGGAGTATGCGGGTCAGGCAATTATCGGCAAGTGCGACATCGAGGACGATGAGGAACTGCCCATGCGTTTTGGCGTGCGTAACATTCCAACCATCCTGTTTATCAAGAATGGTGAGGTTGTGGACAAGCAGGTAGGAGCCTGTACCAAGGCTGTATTGGAAGACAAGCTCAAGTCTATACTGTAATCGATATTTTGTCAGATTTAACCTTAAACGTATACATACGATGAGTGAAATCAGTGAAGAATTGCTCTTTGCAGAAGAGGATCGTCAGACAGTGGCCTTTATTCAAGGTTATCTGCCTCAGGAGATAAAGGAAAAGTTTACGGAGGATGATCTGTATTATTTCCTGGATGCTTTTGCCGAGTACTGCGAGACTTCTGGTCTCATGGACAACGAGGATGAGGAGGCAGAGATTGACATTGAGGAGGCAGCCGAGTTCATGGCACGTCAGGCCCAAAAAGAGAAGATAGGCAAGTTTGATGCCGAGGATGTCCGTTGGGTCGTGGACGGCCAATTGGAGTTCTGGGAATCACAGGAATGACAGACGAACAATACATGAGGCAAGCCCTGCAGGAAGCGCATAAGGCGCTTTCTGCAGGAGAGGTGCCCATAGGTGCCGTGATCGTGTGTCGTGGGCAGATAATTGCCCGTGGCTACAATCTTACAGAGCGCTTGCATGATGTTACTGCTCATGCAGAAATGCAGGCTATCACGTCGGCAACAGAATACTTGGGTGGAAAGTACTTGTCCGATTGTACCATCTATGTTACCGTGGAACCTTGCATCATGTGTGCCGGAGCTCTTGGATGGAGTCAGATTTCTCGCGTGGTATATGGTGCCGGCGACGAGAAGCGTGGTTTCCGACGTTTCGCTCCACAGGCACTGCATCCAAAGTGCGAGGTGCTTTCGGGCGTACTGGAAGAAGAGTGTGCCACTTTAATGAAATCATTTTTTCAAAAGAAACGATAGTTCGCATGGCTCAGCACAACGACTTCGGCGCCCATGGCGAGGACATCGCTACAGACTATCTTCGCCGCAAAGGATATTCAATTCTGGACAGGAACTGGCGTAGCGGACACAAGGAGATAGACATCGTGGCACGTCATGATGATACTGTGGTGTTTGTGGAAGTTAAGGCTCGTGCCAATGCGTTCTATGGCAACCCCGAAGATGCTGTTACACGCCGTAAAATGCACCTTTTGGTTCTTGCCGCCGATGCATATCTGCGCTATAATGCCATAGACATGGAGGTGCGCTTCGATGTGATTACTATCACGGGTACTGTGGACAAACCATTCATTAGACATTATGAACGAGCATTCAGGCCTGGTATTGGAATATAGCCATTTGGATGAGACAAGTTCCACAAACGATTTTCTCAGGAACTACACTCCTTCTGCCGATATTTCCATCGTTTCGGCTTCGTTCCAGACAAAGGGGCGTGGCCAGATGGGAAATACCTGGATCAGTAATGATGGCCAGAATGCGCTGTTCAGTGTACTTGTATGTCCAAAGGGTCTGAAGGCAAGTGACGGGTTTGTACTCAGTCAGGCCATGGCACTCTCTGTAAAGGAAACGCTGGAGGAATGCGTTGACGATGTGTGGGTTAAATGGCCCAATGACATATATTGCCATGGCAAGAAGATCTGTGGAACACTCATAGAGAACACTCTTATGGGGAAGTTCATAGGGCGTTCGGTAATAGGAAATGGTATCAACGTGAACCAGACCGATTTTCCGGATGGACTGGCAGCTCCGCCCACTTCCATGTGTATTCAGTCTGGAAAAGAATGCTCTACGCATGAGGTCATACGCCATGTGGTTGAACGTTTTGCGCTGTACTATAGGGAAATAATGGACGGTTCCTATGAGCGCATACGAACCCTGTATCACGAGAATATGTATCTCAGGGGAAAGAAATCCCTGTTTCGGGACAACGAGGGCATATTCACTGGCATTATTTCCCACGTGGAGACCGACGGGCATCTTGTTATCATTGACGAGCAGTCGCAATCTCGTCGCTATGCATTCAAGCAGGTGCAATTCATTAGAGAAGACAAAGATTAACAACCTTAAATATTTTTGATTATGAAATTCAATCGTATTTTACTGAAACTCTCCGGAGAAAGTCTGGCCGGTGAGCAGAAGCAGGGCATCAACACTGAGCGTTTGAACGATTACGCTCGTCAAATCAAGGAAATTGCCGACATGGGGGTGCAGATAGGTATTGTCATTGGAGGCGGTAATATATTCCGTGGCCTAACTGGTGCAGGAAAAGGCTTTGACCGAGTGAAAGGCGACCAAATGGGCATGTGCGCCACGGTGATAAACTCCCTGGCTCTCAGCAGTGCCTTGGGAGCTATCGGACAGAAGAACCGCGTCCTTACTGCCATCCGCATGGAGCCTATAGGCGAGTTCTATACTAAATGGAAGGCTATTGAGGCTATGGAACGCGGAGAAGTTGTCATTATGAGCGCTGGCACCGGCTCGCCATACTTTACTACAGATACAGGTTCTTCCTTGCGTGGTATAGAGATAGAGGCCGACGTTATGCTGAAGGGTACCCGTGTAGATGGCATATATACAGCCGACCCCGAGAAGGATCCAACGGCTACAAAATTCCAGGACATCACCTATCAGGATGTGATAGCAAAGGGCTTGAAGGTAATGGACATCACAGCCACAGCCATGTGTATGCAGAACGATTTGCCCATCTATGTGTTCAACATGGACATCGTAGGCAATCTCAAAAAGGTAATTGATGGAGAGGACATCGGTACCCTAGTGCACAATTAACCCTTAGTTTCTCCTGCCAGTCATCCCTGTGCTTGTAAAGTTTCGGTCTTATTGTCTACATTTTACGGCTGTTGGTGCATAAATTCAAAAAAAAGATGTACCTTTGCAAAACCTAAGTTGCGCCTGTGGTGGAATTGGTAGACACGCCAGACTTAGGATCTGGTGCAGTGATGCGTGTAAGTTCGAGTCTTATCAGGCGTACATGATTCAATGAAGGAGTTCCGTGTGGAGTTCCTTCATTGTTTTCTGCAATCCCTTTCCCTAATCAGAATGCTGTCATGGCAATGATGCCATAACCACAAGTCAGGAATATGGTCCTCCCGAGGACCAATATAGGTGTATCCGGGCACTGTATCGTGGCAACATGTTTAACGGACCGTTTCCTAACCATTGGAAACGGTCCGTTATGGTAAATTTATGAGTATTAAATAAAGTATAGAATTGAATCCCTACCTCTTTATGAAGGCTCTGAGTACAAACCACAGGTGTTGACGCAAGGCGGTCACAAAGCCATAATGCAGACACATTATGCGAAGACGCTCCAAAAGTGATTTGCGATGGTTTCTCGTTGTCATGCCCTCTGAGAGGTAGTCTGTAAGAATCATCCGCGTGTTATGGAAAGCAAAGCCTCGTTCCTGTGCCTTCTTCATGATTCGAATACACCAGTCGAAATCGGCACTGTAACGATAACTGAGGTCATAGTTTTGCTCCTGTGCCAAATCCGTTCTCACGTAGAAGCTTTGGTGGCATACCAGCATTCCGTTAAGGAATTTGCGCCAGTGCAGGCGTTTGGGGGCTTGTAGGCGTCGGTGTCTTATGAAGTTTCCGTCGTTGTCTACCAGGTCTGTCTCGCCATATATTACGGCAGGCCACATTTCCGGCTCAGTGTCATTTCCGTGCATAGCCAGAACATCCTGTGCCACTTTTTCTAATGTGTCTGCACTGTGGAACTTGTCTCCAGCATTAAGGAAGACGAGGTAGTCCCCCTGGGCACTGTCTATGCCCTTGTTCATGGCGTCGTACAATCCGTTGTCCGGTTCACGTATAAACAGGATGTCGTGCGGATGTGCGCAAATGGAGTTGTCTTCGGCATACTCCTGAATCAGTGTCAGCGTCCCATCATTGCTCAAACCGTCCACGATCAGGTGTTCTATGTGCGGATAGGTCTGGGATGCAACGCTCTGCAGTGTACGCCCCAAGGTTTGTTCTGCATTGTAGGTTACCGTAATGACGGTAAATTTTGGCAGGTGAGAGTCACTCAAGGCCTGTGTCTTCGTGCTCGACGGAGGCACAGGCGTGGCAGGGTCTACTTCAGGCATTTCTTGTTCTTATTATAGATTAGTGTTATTATCTTGTAAAGTATTATCATTGCCAATATGGCCAGGGCTACATTGGCAATGGTCTCGGTGGTGTGCAATGATTGTGGGTCAAATGCCATTACCACCTCGTGTTTGCCAGCAGGCACACGGATAGCACGCAGGATATAGTTGGCACGTGCCACGGCAACATCCTGCCCGTCCACAGTTGCCGTCCATCCTGGATAGTATATGTCGGAAAGAACGATGATGCCGCCCCTGTCGGATTCTACTTCATAGCGTAGGCTGTTGGCTTCGTATTGCACTAATTTCACCTTGGCAAGGCTGGAGTCTGGTGTAATATCGCCTCCACCCAAAGCGTCGCGGAATTTCTCGTCCACTATGGCCACACGGCGAAGATTCTCTTTTGAGAGGGCTGCCAGTTCGTCGTCGGCATTGTTCACCCAGTGGATTTCATCCACGAACCAGGCGTTGCCCATGGCATGGGGGTTGAAGATGGGCACTTTCTGTCCATCGCTTGTCTTCATGATGACGTAGCGCATGTTCAGCATATCCAGTACAGGGAACAGGCTGTCGCCGTTTACTTTGTCCAGGTCTCCGCCCTTGTCCATTACGGCTTTCTGCAGACGTGTCATCTCGGGACTGATGTGTGCCTCTATCACTTCCTGGTAACGGCGCAGTTTAGCCGCATGGTAGCCGCCTATGCTCTTGTGCCAGTAGGAGGCATCGTTGCTGTTGAAGGTGCTTACCGTCATGTCCAGCGTACGATGATACATTTCTGGGTCAAGCAGAATTATATCGTCGGCTTGTGTGCGCTGGAAATTCTGCTCGACAGGGCGTGGATATACGAACATCCCGTCGTTCAGGTAACGTTTATTTACCATCCACATATCTGTCAGGCACAGTACGATGACAAGCAATGTCATGGGCACTGCCTTTAGCTTTCCATAGTAGTGCAGCACCATCAATGCTGTGCCAATGGCAATTACCCAAAATGAGCGAATGGCATCAGTGGCGAACACATGACGTCGCATATCGCATAGGTTCTCCATCAATCCATTCACGAACTGCTGGTCTACATATCCGGCATTTGCCAATGACTGTATGCCTTGAGCCTCGCTTGTGGAAATGTAGTTTCCGAAGAAGGCGTCAGGCATAAGCCAGAACAGGAAGCAGATTCCTCCTGTTATGGCAAAGCTGAGCCACAGGGCATTTACCTTCTTATTTATTATAGGCACGCGCACGTGCACGCATGAGGGTTCTTCCACAAACTTCTTAAGTGCCATCATGGCCATAAGCGGAATCGTGAATTCCGCAATCACCAGGATGGATGCCACGGTACGGAACTTGTCGTACATGGGCACATAGTCCAGGAATAGGTCGGTCAGCCACATGAAGTTCTTGCCCCAGGAGAGCGCTATGGACAACATGGTGGCCAGCAATAGGGTCCAGCACATAGGGCCGCGTACTGTGAGCAGGCAGAGCACGAATAGCATGCACACGAAGGCTCCCACATACACAGGGCCGCTGGTGCCGGGCTGTTCGCCCCAATATTGTCCCAGCTGCTGGTATAGTGAACGGTATTGGCTCTTGGCCTTGGACATGGCCGTCTTGTCCTGGGACAATGGCATGCTTGCGCCACCCTTGGTGTTTGGCACGAGCAGGGTCCATGTTTCGCCTATGCCATAGCTCCATGCTGTTATGTAGCTGCGTTCCAGGCCGCTTGATGTCTGGTCGGCAGGATTCTTGGTCTTGTGTGTCAGTTCGCTCTTGCCACGCATGCTTTCCTTGCTGTATTCCCATGTGTGGTAAAGGTTGGACAGGTTTATGGCAACACCAAGCAGGCAGCCTGCGGCAAAGGCAAGGCTTCCCTTCAGCCAGCGTGTGAATCCCTCGCGGTTCAGGTTTGAAAGCAGCCAGCCAATGGAGATGGCGAAAATGGGCAACAGGAAGTAATATGTCATCTGCACATGGTTGGAAACTATCTGCAGGGCCATGAACAGTCCACTTACGGCGAAGCCCCACCCATACTTGCCTCTATAGCACAGTGCCATGCCGCCGATGGTGGGGGGTATGAAGGCCAGGGTATAGAGTTTCCAGATGTGTCCTGCTGCTATGATTATGAAGTAGTAGCTGGAGAATGCCCATAAAATGGCACCAAGGGCAGACATCCATACCTTGAAGTTGAAGCATCTGAGCATGATGTAGAAGCCCAGCAGCATGATGAACACGTATGATGCCACCGTGGGAAGATACAGGCTGTACCACTGCTTCAGTTCCGCCAGAGAGTCGGTGCTGTCGTATGCCGGTGCCATCTGGTAGGTGGGCATGCCGGAGAAGAGGGTATTGGTCCAGCGGGTACGCTCGCCGTTGTGCTTTTCGCGGTACTCGTTCATTTCCACGCCTGACCCCACGGCACCGGTGTGGTCGTGTCCGGAAAGAACCTTGCCATCCATGATGGGTTCCCAGAAATAGGCAACGCTGATGATGGCGAACAGTGCCACCACGCCTATTTCAATTAGATATTTCTTGGAGTTTTTCATCGCTTTATGGTTAGTGTACGTTTTCTCCTGCCCTTGCGTTGCTCGTTTGCCGGGCTATGTACAAAGCGTACAGGCTTGTATGTTTCTTTTTACCTTCCCGCGCGCTTTCTTTCCAGATGGTCCAGTATTACCTTTCGCATTCGCATTGAATGTGGAGTAACTTCGACATACTCGTCCTCCTTGATATACTCCAGCGCTTCCTCCAGAGAGAATATGGTGGCAGGGATGATGCGGGCCTTGTCGTCCGTACCGCTGGCGCGTACGTTGGTCAGCTGCTTGGCCTTGCACACGTTGATGACAAGGTCAATGTCGTGCACGTGCTCGCCAATTACCTGTCCGGCATATACCTGGTCCTGAGGCTCTATGAAGAACTTGCCTCGGTCCTGCAGGTGGTCTATGGCATAGGCATAGGCATTGCCGCTTTCCAGTGATATCAGTGAACCGTTGATACGGCGGTTTATATCGCCCTTGAAGGGCTGGTACTCCTTGAAGCGGTGTGCCATAATGGCCTCTCCTTGCGAGGCGGTAAGCACATTGGTGCGCAGGCCGATGATGCCACGTGATGGGATGTTGAACTCAATGTTTACACGTTCGCCCTGGCTCTCCATGCTGGTCATTTCACCCTTGCGGCGTGTTACCATATCTATCATTCTGCTGCTGAACTCCTCAGGTACGTTGATGGTCAGTTCCTCTATTGGCTCGCAACGCACTCCGTCTATGTCCTTGTAGATTACCTGGGGCTGGCCCACCTGCAGTTCGTAACCCTCACGGCGCATGGTTTCTACAAGCACCGAAAGGTGTAGCACGCCGCGTCCGCTTACAATCCAACGGTCGGTATATCCCTCCACGGTGGAGACGCGCAGAGCCAGATTCTTCTCCAGTTCCTTGTCCAGGCGTTCCTGTATGTGGCGGCTGGTGCAGAACTTGCCTTCCTTGCCGAAGAAGGGGGAATCGTTGATGGTGAAGAGCATGGACATTGTGGGCTCGTCTATGCTGATACTGGGCAGGGCCTCTGGATTCTCATAGTCGCAAATGGTGTCGCCTATCTCAAAGTGCTCCAGTCCCACCAGTGCACAGATATCGCCGCTGCTTGCCTCTGCCGTCTTCTTGCGTCCCATGCCGGTAAAGGTGTGTACTTCCTTGATCTTGGTGCGCTCCTTGCTTCCGTCACGGTGCACTATGCTTATGTTCATGCCTTCGCGGAGAGTGCCTCTGTGGATACGGCCTACGGCTATGCGTCCTGTGTAGTTGGAATAGTCAAGGCTGGTGATGAGCATCTGCGGAGTACCCTCCAGTTGCTGGGGGGCGGGTACATGTTCCAGAATCTGGTCAAGCAGGTATGTGATGTCCTCGGTGGGTGTGCTCCAGTCTTCTCCCATCCAGTTGTTCTTGGCAGAACCGTAGATTACGGGGAAGTCCAGCTGCTCCTCTGTAGCATTGAGGTCGCACATCAGGTCAAAGACCATTTCGTACACTTCCTCGGGGCGGCAGTTGGGCTTGTCCACCTTGTTTACCACAACCAGGGGCTTCAATCCAATTTCCAGAGCCTTCTGCAGCACGAAGCGTGTCTGTGGCATGGGGCCTTCGAAAGCGTCTACCAGCAGGATACAGCCATCGGCCATGTTGAGCACTCGCTCAACCTCTCCGCCAAAGTCGGAGTGTCCCGGGGTGTCAATGATATTTATCTTCGTGTCGCGGTACATGATGGACACGTTTTTTGACAGAATGGTTATGCCACGCTCGCGCTCCAGTTCGTTGTTGTCCAGCATCAGTTCGCCTGACTGCTGGTTTTCACGAAACAGGTTGCCTGCCAGCAGCATCTTGTCCACCAGTGTGGTCTTGCCGTGGTCTACGTGTGCTATAATCGCAATGTTACGGATGTTCTGCATGTTTTCTTCAAATGTATGTGTTCTGCCTTTATATCCTAAGGCGCACAAAGATACAGAAAATTAGCCAAATGAGTGTCTTTCGGCCTTCTAAATACACAAAATACGGCGTATAAAGGAAAAAACTCCCTTGTTCATTGCACTTATTCCGCACTTTTTCATACCTTTGCACCCGCATTTGACCGGAGGCAGTGCCCGAATGTATGGAAGCTGCACGGCAAACAAGTTACACAATTCAAAATTCACAAAACTATGTATTTGAATTCAGAGAAGAAGACCGAGCTCTTCACCACTTATGGCAAGGGTGCTGCTGACACAGGTAGCGCAGAGAGCCAGATCGCATTGTTCACTTTCCGCATCAAGAACCTCACCGAGCACATGAAGCAGAACCGCAAGGACCACAGCACCGAGCGCGCTCTGACTGGCCTCGTAGGTAAGCGTCGTGCCCTCCTGAACTATTTGAAGAAGCGCGACATTACTCGCTACCGTGCTATCGTTAAGGCTCTGGGTCTGCGTAAGTAAGCCAAGCACAGGTCTTCTGCAAAAAAGAAGTAACTGACACAAGGAGGTTGCCCCGGGGCAGCCTCCTTTCTTTGTATCGGGACTTGCCGCTAAAGCATTGCCTATGCTTGCAGGCCCTCCTTCTTTCTGGGGTGTCATAAAACATCATCCCGAGGGCCTTGTCGGGTCCTCGGGACGTCAAGAGCCGGTCCTCGGGACGTCAAAGGTCGGTCGTCGGGACGTCAAGCCTTTGTCGTCGGGAGGACCCGGTCAAGTCCTCCCGACGGCATATTAATGCTTTGTTGCGAAGGTCTTCTCCAGGTCCTGTGAGATGTTGATGATGAAGTCGCCCATGCGCTCCAGGCAGTTCAGTATGTCTATGTAGTAGACACTTGTCTGGTAGTTCTTCGTGTTGTTTTCGATGTCCTCTATCTCGGCATCGCGGAGGTCGTTGCGCAGATTGTTAATGCGGTCCTCGGCATTATAGGCGTTGGACACCTCGGACAGTGTGCCCTTGTGGGCGGCCAGCAGGTTGTCTATCATGGCATCGTAGGCATTGTCCACGGCATCCACCATGCTTTGGATTTTCTTGACGGTATCCTCGTCGAAGGTCTTGTTGTGCACGTTTCTTCTGGAGAGGATGCGGCTGATAACCTCGCCAGAGTCGCCAAGCGATTCCAGTTCCTTGATAATCTTGTACATTGCCTTTATCTGCCTGGAGGTGTCCTCGCTGATGTCGGCGGCAGAGACACCGTTCAGGAAGGTGGCAATCTCGTACTCTATGCGGTCGGAGATTTCCTCGTACTTGACGAGCTTGTTGCTGTACTCGTTGAACTTGTCTTCCTTCGTCTCTCCTATGGCTACACGGGCATAGCCGAGGCCTTTCTTGGAGATCTGTGCAAAGTGTATGATTTCGTTGAAGGCCTGCTCCATGCAGAGTTCGGGTGTTGCCAGAGGACCTGCAGAGATATACTTCAGGCGGAACACCTCGGCTTCCTGATCCTTGGGAGCCTTGATGATGAGGACAACGGCCTTCTCAATGTACTTGATGAACCATACCAGAATGAAGGTGTTGATGGTGTTGAACAAGGTGTGGAGCATGGAAAGACCATAGAGTGCTGCCACGCCCTCGGCGGTGTTAGGTCCGCTAACGGCAAAGCCCTCGGCAGAGGGGTCGGGCAAACCGAATACGGTGGCGGTGACGGTGCCTACCAAGCCAAGGAAAGGCTTGTAGAGAGCCAGTGCCCAAAGTACGCCGAACACGTTGAATATGGTGTGCGACATGGCGGCACGCTTTGCCTGGGTGTTACCCACCGATGCGGCTATGTTGGCGGTGATGGTGGTACCTATGTTCTCGCCCAGCACCATGGCACATGCCATCTCGAAGGGTATCCATCCCATGCTGAGCATGATGAGGGTGATGGCCATGGTGGCAGAGGATGACTGAAGCACCAAAGTAAGAACCGTACCAAAAACCAGAAATAGCAGTACGGAACTAAAGCCGTAACTGGACCATGTCTTGACGAAATCAAGCACTTCCGGTGTCTCATTAAGGTCTGGTACGGATTCCTTCATAAATGAAAGACCGAGGAACAGAAGGCAGAAACCCACGATGAGTTCACCTATGTTCTGGCGCTGGTTCTTCTTGGGGTTGGAGAAGAGGAAACCGAACAACATCAAAGGTACAGCAAGAACAGATATGTCCGCCTTGAAGCCAAGCCATGAAACGAGCCAGGCTGTAACGGTAGTACCAATGTTGGCTCCCATAATTACGCCGATTGCCTGGTAGAGGCTCAGAAGTCCTGCGTTTACGAAACTAACCACCATTACCGTGGTGGCCGAAGAGGATTGTATAACGGATGTTATGCCAAGGCCCGTGAGCACGCCCTTGAAGGGGTTGGAGGTCATGGCGGAAAGAAAACCTCTCAGTTTGTCGCCCGAGGCTTTCTGCAAGCCCGAACTCATCAGGTTCATGCCGTAGAGGAACATGCCCAATGCTCCCAGTAGGGTAAAGATTTGTAGAATTCCCATAATTGTTATGTGTTTGGTTGTGAATATGATATGATGGTGTGATGCAATGCTTGTTCATACATTGCAATATGTTGTCAGACACCACGTCGGACAACGGCAATAAACACGTCGTATTATCAAGGCTCGGACAATACGATGCATTGAGCCATGGAATACGACGAGTTGAGGCTCACAATACGACGCATGAACCTCTAAGACAAAATCTGCTAAATGATGAGTCTGCCCAACCGTATCAGCATGTCCGATGGCCAGCCGACAGGGGGCGGTAGGATGGTGTTGGAATTATGAACGAAATATCGCACGCGGGGCGTATGGAACCCATCGCCTGAAATGAAAAATGTGCGGTAACTGTATGTGCTGCTTTTCTTCTTGCCAGGTCTTTGCGAGCGTATCCCGTTGTTCGAGGCGGGTGTCTGCCTCAAGCCATAAAGTTCGGCTACAAAGTCCGTGGTGTCCACCGAGAGGTATGCCATATCTATGCATTCCTCAAAGTCCTGACTCTCCTGACGGGTGGAATCAGAACCGCTTGCACCATTGATAAAAGCAATTGCCATTACAATGGTAAAGAGAAACCTCAGTATGTGTTTCACGCTTCTCGGTGCAAAGTGCTTTTACTTCGGCAAAAGTACGAATATTTTTCCATATGCCAAGCATTGCGTGCAAGAATATGGGAAGAAAAGTGTGCTTGTGTCATGCGGAAATGTCAACCATGCCATATATGTACGAAAAACTGAACATTGGCACGAGGAAATTAAAATAAAATCATTAACTTTGCTACGCAAAGCGATGTGTGCGCACATGACGGGCGCATGCGCTTATTATGGATAACAATAAAACAAGATAAAAAAAGAGAAGATTATGGCAAAGAAAGCACTTTTGATGATTCTCGACGGATGGGGAATCGGTAATCAGGGTAAGGGTGACGTGATTTTCAACACCCCCACACCTTATATGGACAGCCTTTGGAAGGAGTATCCCTGCAGCCAGCTGCTGGCAAGCGGTGAGAACGTTGGTTTGCCCGACGGTCAGATGGGTAACTCCGAGGTGGGTCACCTCAACATCGGTGCAGGTCGTATCGTATATCAGGACCTAGTGAAGATCAACCGTGCATGTGCCGACGGTTCTATCCTGAAGAACAAGGAAATCGTCAGTGCATACGAATATGCCGTGAAGAACGGTAAGAACGTTCACCTGATGGGTCTGACCTCTAATGGTGGCGTACACTCAAGCCTCGACCACCTGTTCAAGTTGGTGGAGATTGGCAAGGAGTATGGTATCGGTCATACCTACGTACATTGTTTCATGGACGGTCGCGATACCGATCCTCAGAGCGGTAAGGGCTTCATCGAGCAGCTCACTGCCAAGTGTGCGGAGACAGGCAATGCCGACATTGCAAGCATCGTAGGTCGCTTCTATGCTATGGACCGCGACAAGCGTTGGGAGCGCGTCAAGGTTGCCTACGACCTCATCGTAGCTGGCGAGGGCAAGCAGGCTTCAGACATGGTTGCCGCCATGCAGGAGAGCTATGACGACGGCGTTACCGACGAGTTCGTTAAGCCCATACACAACAGCACTGTGGACGGCACCATCAAGGAGGGCGACGTGGTTATCTTCTTCAACTACCGCAACGACCGTGCCAAGGAGCTGACCGTGGTATTGACCCAGCAGGATATGGAAGATCAGGGCATGACCACCATTCCCGGCCTTCAGTTCTATTGCATGACTCCCTACGACGCTTCTTTCCAGGGCGTGCACATCCTATTCCCCAAGGAGAACGTTACTAACACCCTGGGCGAGTACATTGCCAGCAAGGGCCTGAAGCAGCTGCACACCGCCGAGACAGAGAAGTATGCTCACGTTACCTTCTTCTTCAACGGTGGACGCGAAACTCCCTACGAGGGCGAGGAGCGCATCCTGGTGGCAAGTCCCAAGGTACAGACCTACGACCTGAAGCCCGAGATGAGCGCCTTCGAGGTTAAGGACAAGCTGGTGGAGGCTATCAAGGAGGACAAGTACGACTTCATCGTGGTGAACTTTGCAAATGGCGACATGGTGGGTCATACCGGTATCTACGAGGCTATTGAGCAGGCAGTTAAGGCCGTTGACCAGTGTGTCAGCGAGGTGGTAGAGGCAGCCAAGGCTACCGACTACGAGGTTATCATCATTGCCGACCACGGTAATGCCGATAATGCACAGAACCCCGACGGCAGCGTCAACACCGCTCACTCTCTGAACCCCGTGCCCTTCATCTACGTTACCGCCAACAAGGACGCCAAGGTGGAGAACGGTGTACTGGCCGACGTGGCTCCCAGCATCCTCCACATCATGGGCCTCGAGCAACCCGAGGAGATGACCGGCAAGTGCCTGATAAAGGATTAAAATAGAGGACCCTCCCCCAACCCCTCCACAAGGGAGGGGAGTGGTTACTACAAACTATCAAAACAGATTCAAAAAGACTAATTCTTCCCCCACATCCTTCAATACTATATACTCCCCTCCCTTGTGGAGGGGTAAGGGGGAGGGTCTGTTACCGATATTATGCAGAACATCCGCATGGAGGAGAGTTGGAAAGCCCAACTCTCCTCCGAGTTTCAGAAGCCATACTTCCAGCAATTGACAGATTTCGTACGTCAGGAATACCAAAGCACACAATGCTTCCCTCCTGGACGGCTCATCTTCAATGCCTTTGACCAAACACCCTTCAACGATGTGAAGGTGGTGATACTTGGTCAGGATCCCTATCATGGCGACGGACAGGCACATGGCTTGTGCTTTTCCGTAAACGATGGTATACCCTTCCCTCCATCACTCAAAAATATCTTTCAGGAGATACAGGCCGAAACAGGTGCGCCCATACCACAAAGTGGCGACCTCACACGCTGGGCACGTCAGGGCGTCTTCCTCCTGAACACCTGTCTCAGTGTCAGAGCACATCAGGCATTCAGCCATTCGGGTCAAGGATGGGAAACATTCACCGATGCCGTCATAGAAACACTCTCCAAGGGTAGGGAAGGACTTGTCTTTCTCCTTTGGGGCTCACCGGCAGGGCGCAAGGCTAAACTAATAGATGCCTCCAAGCACCTCATACTACAGTGTGCCCACCCCAGTCCCTTGTCGGCATACCGAGGCTTCTTCGGATGCGGACATTTCAACCAAGCAAACAATTATCTCATCAGCACAGGCAAAACACCCATACAATGGTAGAGAAGAACGAACTGCCCCCAATGCTCATGGTGGGCGATGTGATAGTACACATAGACATTGTGACGGAACATTTCTGTTGCGACATAAGCAAATGCCATGGCCTTTGTTGCGAAGAAGGCGATGCCGGTGCACCCGTAACCATGGAGGAAATAGCCGGCATAGAGAACGACCTTGATACCATTTGGCCACAACTTAGTGCTGGTGCACAGGCTATGATTGACAAGCAAGGTGTGGCATATCCCGACCCAGAGGGAGAAATGGTAACAACCATAGTAGGAGGCAGAGATTGTGCATTCCGTGGATGCAAAGGATGCCTTTTGAGCAACAAACCCATCAGTTGCGACCTCTACCCCATCCGTGTGAAGGAGTTCGGTAGTGGTCTCACCGGTATTAACTATCATCGTTGGGACATCTGCAAGGATGCCGTTATCAAAGGCAAGGAGATGAACATGCCACTATATACCTTCCTTCGAGCCCCCCTCATCCGCCGCTTCGGCCAACAATGGTACGACGAACTCAGCAAGATGGTGGAGGAACTCAAAGGGCAGGGACTGTTGTAATTAAATATAACATGAGAATAGCTTATTTATCTGATTATTCTCCGAAGGATATTCATTGATGGTCAGGTACTCCATGTAATATATCTATATGAAGCTACGCCTAACGATTTTAGCATTAAAGATATTAGTGTGCTCGTACGTTCATGCACAGCATGTTTCTTTCCAGGCCTTCCTTTCCGAGCACAATAAGGCGGAGAAGTTGGATAGTGCATCTTTCGGCAGCCCATACGAGTTTATCGAGAGTGAAAGCCTGTATTCCGAATTCCTTCCCTCTGCAAATGACGACTACCACTGCAAACAGAAAGACATAAGTTGGCAAAAGGGAAGTTACATAGAGTTCGAGAATTTCATAGCGGTTGCCCTGCAACGCTATTGCAGAGACTATCAAGATGGCAATAGCAAATGGTTCATGGAGAACGATGGGTTTGACTACATGCTCATTACATATTCACGCGATGGCAAGATGATTGATTGTAAGACACTCTGCCATTCCGGCACCGCCGCCTACGCTATAGGCATAAAAGCATCGGACGATGGGCGAAGTCTAGTCGTAGAACAAAAAACATTGGATGATTGCAGCCTGTTGGTTCAATACAAGAATCTGGTATACACATCGTGTACGCGCAAATACACCCTTAAATCAAGCGGGAAGATTAAAGAAAGCATTGTTGTTGCCCCGCACAAAGAGACTGTGGATGTCCTTTCCTCGGTAAAGCAATTTTCCTTCGAGCAGTTCAAGGGTTATTTTCACAAACAAGTCAATCCTGCCATAAACCACACGCTGTTCACCAGTGCAGGAGAGGACAGGGAATTGCCATTCGAGTCATGCCTTTTCATAATACCAGACACGCTCGACCATAACTCTTGGCCTCGCGACATACGCTGGATACCATGCCAATACATTGAGCAGAAAAACCTTATTACATTTTTTATTATCAAAGATTGCTGTACACCAAAGGTAGGTGTCTTGCCATATGCGGACTACATGATATTGGAGTTCCACAAGGATGGGACTTTCAAAGGTGCGAAGAACATCTATCATTGGCAAGATGATTCAATAGCGGACGAAACCACAAAAAACAATCAGATAACAAAAACACTCAAAAGTCTAAAATCTATCTCCCTCATTTCAGAGATAGATTCCACTTCTTATTACTATTATTATTCCAACTATCCTTTACATGATTGTGAAGACAACATAATAGAGTTTTCTTACAAGAACGGTGAGGTTGTAGATGGTTATTTCTGGGGAACAAGCGATGAGTTCAGAGACGCTCGAGAGGGTTTCTATCCTGGATTCTTTGTTTTGCGTTTAGAACAAATCTCTAACAAGAAGGATAGTATCGTGTTTACTCTTGATTCAAGAAAAACACAATACCTTAGCGGACCTGTAAATATAAGGCATCATTCCTCTGACGAAGCGTTAAAGCATGGCAATCATCTTTGGAGACAGAACGATAAATTCTTTCAAGACAGCGTAAGATATTGTGGAACCTTCCAAAAGGGAAATTTTGTACTTCACAAAGACAAATCCAATTTCCCACATATTAAAGACCGTCTTTTTGTAAGAATCTCTCCTGATTCACTCCAAAAGATAAACTTCCAATGCTCGTTTGAAGAGGAGAATAGAGAAGAGAATACTACCTATTAAACCCTTGTCTGGGGAATAACACTGATAATACCTTATATATAATAGTACCACTATGAAGAAGACACTCCTTTCTGCCCTCATGCTCGTGGGCATGGTTCTTGGCGCTGGTGCACAGGTACCGCAAACTTTGGACGATGGCTACAAACTGGTGTGGCACGACGAGTTTGATACTCCCGGACGGCCCAACCCCGCCAACTGGACGTACGAGCATGGCTTCGTGCGCAACCACGAATGGCAATGGTATCAGGGAGAAAATGCTACAATTACAGAGGATGGCATTCTTCTCATCACCGCACGAAAGGAAGACAGACCTTGTCCGTGGTACAAGGAAGGAAGCAAGGACTGGAAGCACAACCGCAAGCGTATAGAATGCACCTCGGCCAGCGTCATAACACGAGGACTGCACGAATTCCTGTACGGACGCTTCATCATCCGTGCCCGTATCCCTGCCAGTCGTGGTTCGTGGCCGGCAATATGGATGTTGGGACGCAAGGACAAATACGGTTGGCCCTCATGTGGAGAGGTGGACATCATGGAATACTATCCCAAAAATGGTACACCCAGCATTCTTGCTAATGCCTGTTGGGGTAATGACAAGGGCGGTAGCGTATGGGATGAGAGCGTGAAACCCTTCACACACTTCACCGACAAGGATCAGCTTTGGGCAACACAGTTCCATATCTGGCGCATGGATTGGGACAAAGACTTCATACGCATATATCTTGACGATGAATTGCTCAACGAAATAGACCTGAGCAAAACTATAAATGGTAAGCATGGCAATGGTGACAACCCCTTCCATGCCCCCATGTACCTGCTCCTAAACCTTGCCATGGGCAGCACAGGTGGCAAGGTGGACCTCTCTGCCATGCCCATGCGTTACGAGATTGACTACGTGAGGGTGTATCAGAGGTAGTTTGCCGTTTGGGATGCCTTTGCGTTCTCTATCGCGCGTAGCCAGCGACTACTCCAGCGACAGCGTAGTTTGCTTTGGAAGTTCTGCGTCCTCTGCGGTCTTTGCGTGAGATAAAGATAATAGCGTTTTGTTTTTTTCACGCAGAGTGTGCAAAGAGCGCAGAGATTTATTCTCTTTCGTGTCTCACGCTTGCGCTGGAGTGGTCGTAAACTTCGTTACGACAAGAGTGCGCAGAGAGTTTATCCACCCCCTCCCCCCTGCGGGGTACTCTCTCCGAGCCCGACGTTAAACTGGGGAGTTTAACCCTCATAAGGCACAAAATGACATTGAGTCATTTTTCTAAAGGCCTTATTCGCCCTGTCTCAGGGGGAGAATCAGTTACTACAGAATATCACCGCGCCAGCTAACTGTCCCCCTGAGACAGGTGGGACGAGGAGCGTAGCGACGGAGGGGGTGGATAGTTTTCACCTTTATTCGCCTTCGCTCATCAAGCTCCGCAAGTCCGTTTTTCACCTTTCCGTTCAATAAACCACCCAGCAATGTTGAAAGTATCATTACGTAACACCTGTTATACCATTTGCAGAACAAAAGTATCGGTCACGGTTACCAAAAGCATTAAGGCCGCGAAATAAACAGTTGAAATACGCTTTCATAAAATTGTACTGAACGTTGGGGACAATTGTACGCAATGTTTAGTACAATGCTCCTGAACGTTTGGTACAATACTCTCCAACATTGGGTTTACTTTTTAGAAGGCGCTCTTCATGCTTATGCCTACCGTTCTTATTGCCTTTGCATAGTGCAGTTTAGGAAAATACCAAACCGAGGGCACGAATAAGTGTGTGATTTGCCAAAGAAACGATTAAGAGATAGTAGAAAAAATTACTTTTATACCCAACAGCAGTTACTAAGGCTATCAGGTCAATTTTACTAAAAAATCCCGTTTATCCTTTAACTTCTCTCCGAGATTGTATGACACCGCATCTGGGAAATCACTCTTTAGATGAAGCTTGATGAAATGCAGGTAGTAATGCTTGAAATTGTCAAAAGTTCCAAAATGGAACATGATGATAATCGTCATAATCTCGCTATCGGACATACTCGCTGCACGCCTCCAGCGGACCTTGCCCTCGGAACTCAGAAGAGGCATATTTTCCATTTCTTCTTCATATTTCTTGCTAAATTCATCCGTAGCACAGAAAATTTCTATAATTTTGTCGTTGGTAATCATGAGTGTATCCTTGCGTAAAACTTTATAAGTAACTGGAAATCACATATAAAGATACAAAATATATCTCAGGTTACCAACTTTTTAGACTACTTTCTTATCCCGAACTGACGTATTACCTGTCCAATACTATTGTAGGAGCAAGTTGCCCAATGGTATGCCATGGAAAAACGCTATAATATACCGTTGCAAAAAGTCTAATAGTCTTGCTCTGTAAGTATAGTATAGCATTTAGGGGTGCTATGTAGGGCATGAGTAATAGGTGTTCGAGGCAGCGTCTGTTTGAGAAAATTGATGATACCGTGCCCCATGCTACTATAAGGCATTTAAAACAAATTTGTTGCACAATCCTAATTCTTACCGAATTTTTTATATCTTTGCGATTAGTATTAAGATATTTGCAAGGAAAATCTGCCTAAAAAACGCATTACCTGATGCAGTCAAAACTAACGTTTGACATGCTGGTCAATTAAGTAAGGATCCCGTAATGCTTTCCAAGTAGTGCACCATCGCTACACAATCCAATTTGCAGACAATGGCAAAGAATTCGGAACTGCTAATATAGACATCAGAGAACTTCTAGTGAAACGTAAAGTTAATATCATAAATGAAATATAATGAATATCTATTATGTGCAGGAAAACATCTAAAAGGATGTAGATCGCTAATGGCATCATATCAACCTGGACAAACTGCCGATTACCATGTATGGCTCGAATTGTATTATATGTCCGGCTATATTTTAGAAGGTCTAACTGTATATTCTGCATACAAACTATACAATTGGCCACCAAACGAAGATATTCAATGGAGATATAATAGACAATTCACACAAAATACAGGAATTGACTTCTACTATATAAGGAAGGTATCGGGTAATGAAATTTTTCCAGGAAGGACCACGAATTCGCTTAGCGTACAGGGACATCATTTTCAAGACATAATAAAAAATACACTTAGGATGAATCCATCATTTAATGACCTACCTTATATTGGGAATGGAGAAATAGATTCAGATGTGGAAATGCTAATTGACAGATGGCTTCCCGAAGTAAGATATTATTATGTTGGACAGCTCAACCCTCTTCCTGTATTAAATCAAGACGTAATAAAAAGACTAATAGACACTTGTTCTACCATATACGCTAATCACATATAATTATGATACGAATATCTGACATCGCAAATAGATTGAAGAACTTCCTCATTCAAAAAGGCGAGGATAAATTCAAAATTTTCATTAGAGTTAATTGTAGTATTGATGTATATATACTTACTTCCAATCTGCCAATAGCAAGCCAGTACGAGAGTGAGTTCTACACAGAGCTATGTTCATTAACTGATGAAGATGGTGATTTCTATAATAGACATAAGGATAACCTTAAAATCACTTTTAATCTCGTAAATAGAGAAAATGCAGAAGACGATCCTTACTATGCAAACATGTTTGCCAATGAAAAAGAGGACATCGATTGGGGACCTCGTTATCGTTTTGATTCTCTTTTAAAACCGAAAAGTGCCTTTTCTGCTAAAGGAAAAAGCAAAGCGCCTATTGTGACCTTTTATAGTTATAAAGGCGGAATGGGCAGAACCACGACTATGATTGCATACGCAATGAGTCTTGCCGTAAATGACAATCCTGCCAAGAGAAAGCGTGTTGTCATTATTGATTGTGATTTAGAGGCTCCTGGATACCTTAATTTCTTTAATTTGTCAGAACACAACGGATTACGAAGTGGTAAAAAAAATGGTTTGGTTGAATTCTTAAGCGATGCACAATTGACGTCAAAACCGGAAGATTTAGATCTTAATGATTACATTGTTAATGTTGGTTTGGACAATAAAGATGATTTTTCTTACAACAATCTTGATAACGTTTGGTTAATTCCTGCAGGAAACTTAAATGAAGGTTATTTGGATGTGGAATTACATAGAGATCGAAACAATTATCTTGAAGGCTTAGCAAAAGTAAATTTGTCAAGTGTTAATTCTGTTGTTAATCATTTCAATTGCCTTCTTGATAAAATTAATGAAACAATACAACCAGACATTATCTTATTAGATTCTCGAACAGGATTTAATGACGTATTTGGTACTGCGGCATTATATCTTTCATCATGGGTGGTGGGATTCTTTGGCTTTAGTCGGCAAACTCAGCCAGGCTTAATGACTTTGTTAAATGAGTACTACAAGCCTGATAACAACTTTAAATTAAGTATCGTTTTCTCTATTATTCCATCTAATGCAACTCCAGATTGGTTAGAATCACATAAACAGCAAATTCTTGATTATATAAACTATACAGGTTCAGAAGGCGTTGATTATCCTTCATTTTTCTATCTGCATAGAAATAGCATATTAGAAACAATAGGAACAGGGGATGGCAAATCTGATGAAGAGTTTGTCAAGCTTGTGCATAGTAATAACTTTGAGGATTACAAACTAATCTTTGAAAGTATAAATAATACGTACTTTAGAGATTCTGAAACACGTTTTAGTGTAAATACACCTGCCATTACATTAAGAAATACTGTCCTTAAAAATCTCAAAAACTCCCTTGCTAGTGTCTCAAATTTTGCAGAGGATACAAGTATTACAGATAAACAGTTCTTTTACAGAAAGTGTATGGTTGAGCTTTTCAATCCCAAAAAATTCCTCATACAGGGCTACAAGGGAACTGGAAAAACATACTTGTACAAAGCGTTAACCGATAATGAAATTTCTTCTCAGATACAACAATTATCAGGAATTTCAACGGATCATCATAAGAGTTTATTTGTAAACATCCTACCTACAACAGGAGATAAATATGCTGTTCCTTTTGGATATATTGAATATTCTAAAATTCAAGAACCAGAATTCTATTTCAATTTCTTCTGGCAAATATTTACATGGAATTCATTGTTACTACAACCTGAATTTCAATGTATAAAAGAGAATAGCGAACTTACCGAGTATATCAAACCAATAACTGATGGTTTGGACACTTATATTCGTTTTCAAGAGGTTATAAATATTGGCATAAAAGCATTGGTCATAATCAAGAATGACATTAAAGCTATTAACGACTACTTAAAAGAGAATAATTGCAAACTATATGTCTTATATGACAGACTTGATACATGTGTAAACCCAACGAAATGGGAAAAAGCTGTCTCACCATTAATTAACTATTGGAGAGACAACTGTGAGGCGTATTCTAATATCGTTCCCAAAATTTTTGTTCGAACAGATTTATTTGATCAAATTAAAGGAACAAATACCGACAGATTGCTTTCAAATATAATAGATATAGAATGGTCAATAGGAGAAGTCTTTGGATATTTCTTTAAGTTAATTTTCTCAAACGACGAGTCTGCACATGCATATTGGACAATAGCAGAGAAGGTCGGAATTAGCGAGGATTATATTAACAACACAAAAAAACAATTCCAGAAATTCCCTTATAATCAGTTTAAGACTTTTGATTTACCTTCGATGTCTCAGGTTATTCAGGTGTTCTTTGGAAAAAGTGTTAACGTAAAAGAAGCAAAATTAGGAGATCCTTGGACATACTTTAGCAAGGAACTTCGTAATGCTAATGGAGGTATAAGTTTAAGACCATTTATCAATACGTTAGATTCCAATGCAGTTGAACAAGCTCTATCTGAAACGAAAAAGTATATTAGAGAAATTATAAGTCCAGAAATCTACGCATCAAAATCTGTAAGAGAAAAAACAACAAATAGATACTTTGATGATCTGACCCAAGATGAATTCAGCAAAGATTTAAGATACTTGCGTGATATAATTGGAAGTGATTATGGAAAAAAATACCAATTCAAATCATTAACAGAATATTTGTTTGAAGAGTTGGTAAACGATGTATTTTCTCGAATTCACGAAAGTGAAGTGATTAGTTCTCCTAAGGATTTGAAAGATATGATAATGGCAAATGGTATAATGGCAAAAGTTCCGACCAGAGATGGAACTTATTATCGTTTTGCCTCAATTTATTGGTATTCTTGGGGATTGGTAAATTCGGATTTAGAGAATGAAGAGAAGAGAAAAACAAATATAAAAAATCCTGTAAAAATACTTGAAGAAGATAAAACTTATATTGGTCAAATAATAGAAGTCAAGGATTTATATGGTAGAATTCGTAAAAGGATCAAATGCGAAAATCACCCGCAACCTCTCGAAATACGAGATGATTTCGTAAACGATTTCTTGGAAAATGATGTAGTTCTCTTTACTGCGAAAAAAGAAGCAAACAGAAAAAATCCTAAAAAATCTTTTTGGTATGCTATTAATGTTAGTATTAAAGAATCGTAATGCAACGTAAGAATCTCTTTGATGGCGAGAGCTATAAGGCAGAATTTGCTATAATAACCTATCGGTGGCTGATGAGTCGCCGATGGGTTACTAATGCTGATATTATGGCAGATAGGTTGGGGTGCACTATAGAGGAACTACCTGCGAACTTATCCAATTGTGATGGTTATGGCGAACTGAAGAAGATGGTTTGTATTGTTAAGGAAGCCATCCGCGACAAACTGGGTGTTTGCAATAGAGATGTTGATGATTGTTTTGAAGAAGACGGCAACAATAAGAATAGACGTTTCCGTTATATCGGCAAGGATAATGATCCTCTCGCAGACATGCGAAATGCTAAGGCTATCAATAACCTTCGTCAATACTGGAAGTTCTGCCAGGATTCTGCTGGTTTCTTCCCCAAGTCATGGTTGGAGTACTTCTTTAAGGATTGTCAGGACTTGTTGGACATGAAAGCCAAACGCCAAAAGGGTGAACAAGTGATAAGCGCAAGTCTTGATCGCATTCTTACTAATATAGAGTACCTGCCATCGCTATATGAAGCCATCACGAATAAGATGGTGCTTGAAATTGATTACAAGCCTTTTGATGAGGAAGAGGTCACCCTTATGTTTCATCCGCACTACTTGAAAGAATATAATGGCAGGTGGCATTTGTTTGGTCATGCAGAAGAAAGAGAACCAGAATACGGTTATAACATAGCTCTTGATAGGATACAATCAAAACCTCGTGAAAGGTCAATGGTAGAGTATGTGCCAGCATCGAAACATTTCTATGACGATTTTTTCAAGGACATAGTTGGAGTAAGTCATGTAAAGGATGCCAAAAAAGAGCATATCGTAATACGCGCGCATTCATTATATATTTATAAACTGATAGACACGAAGCCCCTTCATCGTAGCTATGCCATGGTTAAACCATATGCGCAATATGACGATGGAGAGTATGCTGAATTCTCTGTTGATATAGAACCGAACAACGAGTTCTATGGCCGAATACTTCAAATGGGAGCCGGATTGGAGATTATTTCCCCTAATTACATTCGTGATACAATAGCTCAGCGAGTACACGATTTAGCCTGCTTGTACCCTCAAAATGAATAGCGGAATGGTTCCAAAACGAGAGGAACCATTATACTTGCATTCCCATTATTTTATCACCCCAAAACGTACTATCTTTGCGGCGTCAAACTTCGACACCACCTCGGAGTTGACGCTGCAAATCGTTGGGTGGGGTGCAACAAAATCTACGTGCTATGAAACAGACAATAAGCAACAGCATGAACACATTGGATAGGAAAGCAAGCCAGAAGCTGGATGTCAAGAGCAAGAAGGCGGAAGCAAAAGCTCGCAGTAGAGTTAACAGAAATTGGGAGAAGGTACAAAACTCCCAGCGATACCGTTCTGCATCAGCAAAAGTGGTGTGTGACACAATCACCAAGAAGATAGAGGTAGAAGTGCTGGATGGAATATTCTTCAACCTGAGCATCAAGAGCCAGCTAAAGCCGACGAGTGTCCAGAACCGCATACTGAGACGCATCGTTGAGAAGCGTC
Organism: Bacteroidaceae bacterium; assembly: GCA_045612965.1. GTDB lineage: Bacteria > Bacteroidota > Bacteroidia > Bacteroidales > Bacteroidaceae > Physcousia. The sequence goes on from JAZLAC010000028.1 coordinate 66,928, forward strand.
AGGCACAAGCAAACCACAAGAAACATGGAAGAACAGAGGATCTTACATCAATACATGTTTCCATAAAAAGTACAAGCCGATGTATGGAAACCATCCGTAAGAAGAGGTTTGCTGCATAGCCTAATATAGAACAACGTATTGGTTCCAAATTGATAGGAACCAATACACTTGGGAAAAGCTTAGGCAGGTCGATAAGAAGTCTGTAACTTTGCATCGCAATCCCGAGAGAGTTGGTTTTGTTTATACATTATTTTATTTATCACAACAGAGGTGGCGGCCTATTCCGCTAAACATACAAAATCGAACGACTATGAGCACAACACTCGCACTCGTTGCCGCAAAGGCACTCCCAGCTCTCTCGGGTAGTTCTCTCACCTACAATCCAGAGAAGAACGTGTTCCTCACCCTTGGTTACACCAGTGCAGCTGGCAACACATACTACAAGGCAATACGTCTCTCTGACCGATTGGCCGTGTTCTATCACATTGGTGAAGGGTACCTTCATACCTTCCTGAACGGCATAACGCTCTTCGCATGGAACGGCCAAAAAGCAAACATCATTGCTCAGAAGTTCTGGGGTGGCTGCAACTGGAGATGCTTTAACGAGCGAGTAGCCAAAGAGGAGAGCATCATCATGCTGAAGGACTTCCTTGCAGGGCAGGCAAAGGCTATGGGAAGCGTCATCGCTGATAGTCAGCTGCTCGCCTTCTCCAGAAGCATGATCGAAGAAACCCAGCAGAAGTTGCTTCGATAACCAGAGAAGCAGAGAGAAACAACAACCAAAGTCAGAAACCAAGAAAAACAGACAAGAATGGCATCACTTACAAAAGCGATCAACAAAGACTTGTTCGACAAGATCCTGCCAACGTTTGGCAACCCAAGAGTTCAAGTTCCAGTGTGGGACGAAAGTCAGAAGATGTTCCTTTGCCACCAGTATGAAAGTGCAAGTGGACATCTATACTACAAGGGCGTACGATTCTGCGACCGCATCGTCATCATGGAAAAAGTAGGACAATACCACAACTGCACCTACATCGATGGTATCGAAGTCTATGCCTTCAACGGCACAAGGCTGGAACTCGTACAAAAGCGTGACTACGACAAGACGTTCCGCAACGAGGAATTCGTCCGCCAGGAGTCAGAAACTATGGTACGCAACTACCTTGAAGGTGTTCTAAAGGCACAACGGTCGGCCATGCTAAAGGAACAGCTTGAAGCACAGGCCAAAAGCATCATCGAGGGTTGCTACAAGAGTTTCCTCGACAGCGACTTCAACACACGTCTCACCCAAATCCTCCCACAAATCGAACAGAAGTAGGACATGCAGAACACACAGATAGACCCACAGAACCATGAGCAGCAGCTCGCTTACGAGTTGATAGCCAATACCAACTCAAGTTTCTTCCTGACAGGACGAGCAGGTACCGGTAAGACAACCTTCCTACACAATGTGCAGAAGTTGGTAGGGAAACAGTTCATCACACTTGCTCCAACAGGTGTGGCAGCTATCCTTGCCGGTGGTGATACCATTCACTCTTTCTTCGGCCTTCCGATGGAAGTGTGCACCCCTGATACTTGCGGAAAGATGAACGAGGCAAGAATCCTTACCCTTCTCCATGCAGATACTATCATCATCGATGAGGTATCAATGGTAAGATGTGACGTGATGGACGCCATTGACTACACCATGCGTAAGGCGCTCAGAAACAACATGCCATTCGGAGGCAAGCAGATGATCTTCGTAGGTGACATGTTTCAGTTGCCTCCTGTTGTTGATAACGGAGCGAATAAAAACTGGCTGAAGGATTTGTACCATACGGACGACTTCTTTTTCTACAAGTCTAATGCCATTAAGCGCATGCGACTAGTGAAGGTTGAGTTCCAAAAGGTGTACCGTCAGGACGATGAGCACTTCCTGCACATATTGGAGAACGTGCGCTTGAATAAGGTGACACCAGAGGATATCATGCACCTGAATACTCGCGTTCGTGTTCCAAGCGATAAGAACGAATCGGTCATTACCTTGACTTCCATCAACAGGATAGCAGATAACATCAATCTTCAGCGGTTGGAGGAAATTGAGGCAGAAGAGTTCGTGTACGAAGGTACTGTTGACGGTACTTTTGAGGAGAAGCGTTTCCCTGTAGAACTGAAGCTTCGTTTAAAGGTTGGCGCCCAGGTGATGTTCACTCGTAACGATCAGCAAAAACGTTGGGCAAACGGAACTTTAGGAAAGGTGACGAAACTCACAAAGGACGAGATAAGCGTTACGCTCAATAATGATGAGACATACGTTGTGCCTTGCTGCACATGGGAATCTTACAGCTACGACTACAACAAGGAGGAGCGTAAGATGAAGAAGGAACTGACAGGAACCTTTACTCAGTACCCATTGAAGCTGGCATGGGCAATCACGGTACATAAGAGCCAGGGCATGACCTTCGACAAACTATTGCTCGATTTGAGCCGAGGTATGTTTGCTGCTGGACAACTCTACGTGGCACTAAGCCGTGTACGTACTCTGGAAGGTCTTTATCTTTCAAAGAACGTCATTCCTCAGTATGCTCATACGAGCAGTGAAGTCCTCACTTATGCAAGCGAGTACAACAATGAACAGCAGATTGGCAACGAAATTGAAAGCGGCAAAGCTGTTTATGGTGCTCTTCAGCAGAACGACTACGACGAAGTAGCCAAACAGTACTTGATGCTTGTAGCAAAGAAATCGGAGTTGGGTGACTTAAAGGAAGCTATGCTGCAAGCAAAGCGTTTTCTTGACATTCTGGTATGCGACGAACACCTGTATGGCTTGATAAAAGATGTTCCAGACAATCTTCTTCGCGCAAACCATTGGGTTCCTAAGTTCATTGCTGCCTTGCTGAGTCTTTACGCTCATAGGTACGAGGATGCCTTGAGTCTCATTGGTGAGGTTCTAGAAGGACATCAATGTGCAGAGGCTCTGTACATCAAATCTCGTGCCTTGGCAAAACTTGAACGCTACACTGAAGCAGATGAAACCAACTGCCTATTGGCTAACGTGTTTGAAATGTCGACGCCTGATGCAAAGGTTCTCTTCATGATTGCCATGCTCAATGAGATGCATATAGGTGATCCTGGACTTGACCTCATGCGTAAACTGGTGGAGGCACGCCCAAAGTATGACCTTGGCATTCTTGCCTTGCGCACATTGATGCAGAGTCATGGTTTGCAGCTCGACAAGTTGTCTGACAATAATTGCGAGTTGGTGGATCTCTTCAACTCTGATGCCACAGAAGAGGAGTTCCTTGCTCAGCTGAAGTTGTGTCGCGAGAAAGCGCCAAAAGCTGTTGCATACCTGATTCGCAGAATCAAGAAACAGGAGTTCAACGAAGAGCGAGCCATTGAAGAATGATGGGAGGCTCTTCTTTGATACTGCAATAGAAGCCAAAAACATTCTGTGATTTGTGTCGCTTTAGTTCGGCGGTGCCACAAATCTTCCCCAATGCGCTTGGACGTATTGGGGATTTATTGTATATTTGCATGGTGAAACGAATAATAACGTGGCAGGTATGAAGTATCCTATAGGTATACAGCAGTTTGAAAAATTGCGTAGAGAGGGTTGGGTTTATGTGGATAAAACCGCCCAGATACATAGTTTGGTAAACAGGGGTATGTACTACTTCCTGAGCCGTCCGCGCCGTTTTGGCAAGAGTCTGCTGATATCTACACTGGAGGCTTATTTCAAGGGACAGAAGGAACTGTTCCAAGGGCTTGCCATGGAGCATTTGGAGACAGAGTGGGTGGAGCATCCCGTGCTGCATCTTGACCTGAATGCCAAACCTTTCACTAAGTTACAGGACCTTTATGACTTGCTGAATGACCAAATTACTGTCTACGAACATCAATACGGAAGTGTAGCAGTAGATGGAAGTCCTGAGGGGCGATTGCGCCAACTGATCCGTGCCGCCAAGGAGAAGACGGGTCGCAACGTGGTGGTGCTGGTGGACGAGTATGACAAGCCATTGCTTCAGGCCATAGGCAACGAGCAGCTGCAGGATGAGTTCCGCAGCGTTTTGAAGGCTTTCTATGGCGTACTGAAGAGTGCTGATGCCGACATACGATTTGCCCTGTTGACAGGCGTGAGCAAGTTCAGTAAGGTCAGCGTGTTCAGCGACCTTAACAATCTGATGGACATTTCCATGAGTCCGCACTACTATGATATATGTGGCATATCGGAGAGTGAGTTGCACGAGACGTTTGACAACGAGGTAGGGGAATTGGCCTCCGCAAACGGCCAAACCAAGGATGAGGCCTACGAAACTCTGCGCCAACGATACGACGGATATCATTTCAGCCCAGACACTCCAGGCATGTATAACCCCTTCAGCGTCCTGTGGACTTTGAGCGAGCAGCAATACGGCAGCTACTGGTTCAGTACCGGCACACCCACCTACCTTGTGCAGCTGATGAAGGAGTTTGATCTTAACCCCAAGGAACTGTCGGGCTACGAGGCAAGTGCCAGCGAACTGGACAGCGTGCAGATAAAGGTGGACAACCCCATTGCCGTGCTCTACCAGAGCGGCTATCTGACCATAAAGGGCTATAACAAGCGCTTTAGGACATACACCTTGGATTACCCGAATGATGAGGTAAAGGAGGGATTCGTGAACTTCCTGCTGCCGTACTACACCTATTCGCGGCAGGTAAACAATGCATCCATTATAGGTCAGTTCGTTCAAAGCCTGGAGCGTGGCAATGCCCAGCGATTTATGGAACTGCTTCAGGCATTTATGGCAGGCATACCCTATGAACTTGTCAGAGACCTGGAGGTTCATTACCAGAATGTCATATATATCATTACCAAGCTGATGGGACTCTATGTGCAGGCAGAATACCGCACCTCACGAGGCCGCATTGATTTGCTCGTCGGCACCGACAAGTACGTCTACATCATAGAACTGAAGCACGACGGCACTGCCGAGGAAGCCCTTGCGCAGATTAACTCCAAGGACTACGCCTTGCCATTCGCCACAGATGGCAGGGAAGTGGTGAAGATAGGCGCCAACATCACCAGCGAGACACGCAATCTGGAACGCTGGGTGGTGGAGGATTGACGTTGACTTGCGAAGCTTGATGAGCGCAGGCGAATAAACTCTGAAACTTGAAACTTTTTACCTGAAACTAAAACGGTGAGTGGATAAGTTCCGTTCACCGTTTGTTTTTCGCTTGCTTAATCGTACCTTTGAGGCAAAGCCTCTAAATTACTCACGTTGACCTTTGGTCTTCCTCCTCCTTACAAGGCATAGTATGCGAGCATCCTCTACTCTTGTTTCGCGCGTCGGTTCGGAAAAATCAAATTTCTTTTGCTTTTTCGCTCGCTTAATCGTAACATTGAACTACGTTCTAAGGTACTCACGTTCGGAAATGTCCAAATAAATTTGACATTTCGCTCACTTAATCGTACCTTTGCACTCAAAATAAAAGAAAAAGACTATGCAACCATTTCTTATTTACAATACTTTGACCCGACAGAAGGAACTGTTCCGCCCATTGGTGGAGGGTCGTGTGGGAATGTACGTTTGCGGACCTACGGTGTATGGCGATGCTCATTTGGGACATGCTCGTCCGGCTATCACCTTCGACCTGCTGTTCCGATACCTGAAGCACCAGGGCTACAAGGTGCGCTATGTGCGCAACATCACCGATGTGGGCCATCTGGAGCATGATGCCGACGAGGGCGAGGACAAGATTGCCAAGAAGGCACGACTGGAGCAACTGGAACCCATGGAGGTGGCTCAGTACTATACCAACCGTTTCCACGATGCCATGGCGGCACTGAACTGCCTGCCGCCAAGCATAGAGCCTCATGCCACGGGACATATCATAGAGCAGCAGCAGCTGGTGCAGAAGATTATGGACAACGGCTATGCCTATGAGAGCAACGGCTCCATATACTTCGACATAGAGCGATACAACCAGGACCACAAGTACGGTATACTGAGCGGACGCTCGCTGGAGAACATCAAGGATGCCAGCCGCGATACACTGGCCGGCGTGGGCGAGAAGCGCAACCAGGCAGACTTTGCCCTGTGGAAGAAGGCAAGCCCCGAGCACATCATGCACTGGCCAAGTCCTTGGAGCGAGGGTTTCCCCGGATGGCACTGCGAGTGCACGGCAATGGGCAAGAAGTATCTGGGCGAGCGCTTCGACATACACGGCGGAGGACTTGACCTCGTCTTCCCCCACCACGAGTGCGAGATAGCACAGGCACAGGCAAGCCAGGGACACCCCATGGTGACATACTGGATGCACAACAACATGATAACCATCGACGGTAAGAAGATGGGCAAGTCGTACAACAACTTCATCACCCTGCCTCAGTTCTTTGCCGGCGAGCACGAGCGACTGGAGCGCGGATACTCGCCCATGACCATACGCTTCTTCATCCTGCAGGCACACTACCGCAGCACCGTGGACTTCAGCAACGAGGCCCTGCAGAGCGCCGAGAAGGGCCTGGCACGACTGATGGACGGATGGAAGGCACTGAAGCGCCTGAAGGAGGGACAGAAGGTGAAGGGACAGCCCTGGGTGGAGATGCAGTACGTGGACACTCTGCGACAGAACTGCTACGATGCCATGAACGACGACATGGCTTCGCCCATGGTAATAAGCCACCTGTTCGACGCATGCCGCGTGCTGAACACCATCATAGACAAGAAGGCAAGCATCAAGGAAGATGTGGTTGCCGCACTGGCAGAAGTGTTCCACACCTTTGCCTTCGAGATACTGGGTCTTTCCGAGGAGAAGGACGGCAGCAACAAGGCTCGCGAAGAGGCCTTCGGCAAGGTGGTGGACATAGTGCTGGAGCAGCGCCAGCAAGCCAAAGCCGAGAAGAACTGGGCACTGTCCGACCAGATACGCGACAACCTCTCTGCCCTCGGTTTTGAGGTAAAGGACACCAAGGACGGCTTCACCTGGTCGCTGAACAAATAAACGTTTCCAAAAACATGCCTGCAACACTTAGATTCAAGGTAGTAGAAGAAGCCTTCGGCAAGAAGGCCATAGACGTGCCCACACCCAAGGAACGCCCAAGCGAGTTCTTTGCAAAATACGTTTTCAACAGGCAGAAGATGTTCAAGTATCTCCCTGCCGATGTGTACGAGAAGATGTGCGACGTCATCGACCGTGGCACCACTCTTGACCTGAAGACCGCCGACGCCGTGGCCGAGGGCATGAAGCGATGGGCCATGGAACTGGGCGTAACACACACCACACACTGGTTCCAGCCCCTCACCGAAGGCACCGCCGAGAAGCACGACGGTTTTGTAGAGCACGATGGCAAAGGCGGCATGCTGGAGGAGTTCAGCGGCAAGCAGCTGGTGCAGCAGGAACCCGACGCCAGCAGTTTCCCCAGCGGTGGCATACGCTCCACCTTCGAGGCACGCGGATATAGCGCCTGGGACCCCGCAAGCCCCGTCTTCGTGATGGGCGACACGCTGATGATTCCCACCGTGTTCATATCCTACACGGGCGAGGCGCTCGACTACAAGGCACCCTTGAAGAAATCCATCAAGGCCGTAGGCAAGGCAGCACTGGACGTGGCACGCATGTTCTACCCCGAGATAAGTAGCGTGAAGAGCAACCTTGGCTGGGAGCAGGAGTACTTCCTGGTGGACGAGAGTTTCTATTCAGCACGCCCCGACCTGGCAATGACCGGACGCACACTCATGGGTCACGACTCGGCCAAGAACCAGCAGATGGACGACCACTACTTCGGCTCCATACCCTCGCGCGTGGTATCCTTCATGAAAGACCTGGAAATACAGGCACTGGAACTGGGCATACCCTGCAAGACACGCCACAACGAGGTGGCACCCAACCAGTTTGAACTGGCTCCCATCTTCGAGGAAATGAACCTGGCCATCGACCACAACATGCTCATCATGGCACTGATGAAGAAGGTGGCACGCAAGCACGGCTTCCGCTGCCTCCTGCACGAGAAACCCTTCAAGGGCATAAACGGCAGCGGCAAGCACAACAACTGGAGCCTCTCTACCAACACAGGCATACTGTTGCACGCACCCGGCAAGACACCCGTGGACAATCTGCGCTTCATCACCTTCATAGTGGAGACACTCATGGCCGTGTACCGACACAACGGCCTGCTGAAAGCCTCCATCGTTAGCGCCACCAATGCACACCGCCTTGGCGCACACGAGGCACCTCCTGCCATCATCAGTTCCTTCCTGGGAAGCCAGCTGGCAGAAATACTCGAGAAACTGGAGACATGCGAGGACGACGACGTCTTCAACCTCTCCACCCGACAGAGCGTGATGCTGGACATACCCCAGATACCCGAACTGCTGGTGGACAATACCGACCGCAACCGCACCTCGCCCTTTGCCTTCACGGGTAACCGCTTTGAGTTCCGTGCCGTGGGCGCACAAGCCAACTGTGCCGCCTCCATGATAGTGCTGAACACCGCCGTGGCAGAGCAGCTTACCGACTTCAAGCAGCGCGTGGACAAACTCATCACCTCGGGCGTGGACATGATGAAGGCAATACTCACCGTAGTGCGCGAGGATATAAAGACATGCAAGCCCATACACTTCGACGGCAACGGATACAGCGAAGAATGGCGCCTGGAGGCCGAAAAGCGAGGCCTGGATGTGGAAACCAACATACCACTCATCCTTGACCAGTACCTGAAGCAGGACACCGTGGAGATGTTCTCACGCATGAACGTCTTCACACGTGCAGAACTGGAGGCACGCAACGAGATAAAGCTGGAGACATATACTAAGAAGATACAGATAGAGGCACGCATCTTTGGCGACCTCTGCCTCAACCACATAGTTCCAGTGGCCACACGCTACCAGAGCCAGCTGCTGGACAACGTGGTGAAGGTGGCACAGGTGTTCCCCGCCGAGCAAGCCAAGGTGATGAACGCCACAAACCTCTCCCTCATAGAGAAGATAGCGGAAAACACCGCTAGCATCACCGAGCACGTATATTCACTCATAGGCGCACGCAAGATAGCCAACCGCCTGGAATCCGAGCGAGAGAAGGCCATTGCCTACCACGACAACGTGGCACCCCTCATAGAGCAGATACGCACCCACGTGGACAAACTGGAAATGATCGTCGACGACGAACTCTGGCCCTTGCCCAAGTATCGCGAAATGCTGTTCATAAGGTAAGCAGAAAAGGTCCTTCCCCCCCCTTCTTCTTTATATACCACCCACAAGAATAGCTGTTTTGGATTTCCAAGGCAGCTATTCTTGTAAGGCAGCAATTTCTCCTCCGCATCCTCGATGCCTCGTCCTCGGGGGGGGGAGGCATCGGCAAGGTATTATTACCTGTCCCCTGCCCATCCAAGTGTGAAGACCTGTATCTTTATGTTGGGAAACGTATCACGCAAGGCACGGATACAGTCGCAAATGGTGGCTCCGGTGGTAAGAATGTCGTCCACGAGCAGGATTCGCTTGCCCTCAAGGTTTGACTTCTCTGCCTTGGCATAGAAAATACCGGTGGTGTTGGATTGCCTTTCCGCGGCGGTCTTGTGCGTTTGGGATTCGTTGCTTTTTATGCGTACCAGCACGTCGGTGCATACTGGAAGTCCTGTAACTTGTGCCACCCCCTTGGCTATCCACTCCGCCTGGTTGTAGCCACGTTTCCATTTTCTGCGTTTAGAAAGCGGTACGGGGATGATGCAATGTGCACCCTTGCCCAATCCAAGTTCCCGCCAAAGGGGAAAAGTCAGTGATGCCAGCCTTTCTCCCAATCGTGGGCGTCCGTAGTATTTTATGCTGATGAAGATGTTGTGAAAGTCGGAGGCCTTGTTGTAATACAAGGAACTTCCTGCCGCCTCCACATCGTGCTGGTTCCATACGGAGCGCAACAGAGGGTTGTCTGTGATGCTATCCCACTTGACAGTTTCCAACTGGCACAGGCACACATTGCAAAGGTCCCTTTCGTTGCTGTCCAGTTCTGCATTGCACACCACGCAATGCCTGGGCAGCAGCAGGTCAAGCAATGTATGCCAGAAACTCATTCGGCTTGTCGTTCATTATCAGTTCCTGTGGGAAGTTGGCCTCGTCCAGAAGTGCACCGAGGTATCTGTAATCGGCAATGGAAAAAGCCGTGTGCGCATCGCTGCCCAAAATGACGGGTATGCCATGCTTGCGGCTCAGGCGCAGGATTTCCAGGTTGTTTCCCCAAGCCTGCACTTTCCCGCGTGAGGGGATGAGGCTGCTGTTGTTTATCTCCAGCAGAGTCTTGTTCTCGCCAGCTGCCATGACTATAGGTTCAAAATCCAGTTCCGCGGTTCCGTCGCCCGGATGCGAGATGATTTGTACCCAAGGGTTGCGTATGGCATTTATCATGCCTATGGTGTTTTCCTCGCGGGTGCCGCTCTCCCAGCACAAGGCATGTATGCCGGCAATGCGCAAATCCAGTATGCGATAGTAGTTCTCGTCCAGATCCAAAGTGCCGTTCTTGTCCAAGATGTTAAGTTCGGCGCCCAAAAGCAGTTTCACACCATACATCTCCCTGGGCACGACATGCAGGTTGCGGAAATAGATGGGGTCGCATGTGCCTGGTATGCCAGGAGCATGCTCCGTTATGCCAAGTATTTCAAGGCCACGGTTTGCGGCCTCTTGTGCCATTTCCTGCATGGTGCTGTAGGCATGGCCGGAAACTATGGTGTGCGTATGCACATCCAGTTTGGGTGTGGGTAGCATTATGCTTCTGCCTGTGGTGCGGTGGGTGTCTGGGCGTTGATGTTGCGTGGGAAGCGCAGGTTGTCGCGCATGAACTGCTGGGGGTTCACCAATGGAAGCATGGCACGGGGGAAACCGGCATCGTCGGTACGTACGGCCAGAATGCCTCGTGCGGCACCTATGGTTATGTCTGTAAGGTGGTGTACCAGTCCTACAGGCAGTATCCACTGGTCGCCGTTCAGGTCATACATGGACGACCATGACTCGCGTGAGAACTCGAATACAGTTTCCACGCCCAGCATCAGTTGGGTGATATCGTTCTTCTTGTACTCAATGTTCAGCAGGCAACGCACCAGACGGTTTTGGGTGTCGCTGCTGAAGTTTATCTGATTGCCCACCTGCATTTCGCCCTCGGGCCACTCGTTGCACAGGGTTACGAACTGTACCTGACGTACATCGTTCAGTTTGAACTGAATCTGTATCTGTTGTTGGTTGCTCATATTCTTTGTATTGTTTATAGCGCAAAGGTACGATATTTCTTTTTAAATTGTCTATAAAAAGCAATACAATGGTGATAATATGCAAAAATAATCGTACTTTTGCAATGACACACCTAATTATATATAAATATATTACATGCAGGTAGAGCAACTATCCCTTTTTGATGATTTCGACCCCACACCACAGGTGCCCTGTCCCTTTCTTGGGCGCAGGATAACGATAACTGGTACGTTTTCGCAGGGACGCCAAGCCATGCGAAGCGTATTGTTGCGCCTTGGAGCCACAGAGGTACGGTACGACAAGCTGCAACGCAATACGCATTTTCTGATTGTCGGAGAAAATCCTTCTCAGGAAGTAATGGGATACCAGCGTCTGTATGTACACGACGGATACAACATAAGGACCCTGGCGGAAAGCGACCTGCAACGAATACAGGCCGGAGAATACGCACCATATCAAATGCCAGAGGAAGTCTGCAAGGAACTGCATCTTACCTCAGGCCATTTGTATTGGGTGGCACCGGAGATAGAGGGACTGAAGAATATGCGTTTCCGTTCTCCGCTGCTTTTGGATTCGCCCTCGGTACTGTACGGACGTGAGATTTTCGTGCATGTCTCCATAATGCAGCAGATGCCGGAACTGGCACAGGCGTTGGGATTTCTTGGTGCCTATGCCAATTCGGAAATGGCAGAGGACACGGACAGCATCCTCATGCCACGCTCCATGCCTCGGGATGTATGTGGAGAGGTGGAGGCATACTATAATGCAGGGCGTGCCACGCAGTTCAATATCCCGTTCATTATACTGGAAGACTTGATAGAGTACCTGAACCGCCGTGCCGCCGAGTTTCAGGACGACACTCTTGCCTGCTTGCTGGAGCGTATGCACTCCAGCAAGCCGTAATCAAATATTGTTCACAAACAAAAATCCCTATAAAGATGAAAATAAGAGTAGGTTTCGGATTTGATGTCCACCAGCTTGTAGAAGGGCGTGACCTCTGGTTAGGAGGTATCCGCTTGGAGCACTCGAAAGGTCTTCTTGGCCATAGCGATGCCGACGTCCTGATCCATGCCATATGTGATGCCTTGCTCGGCGCAGCCAACATGCGCGACATAGGATACCACTTCCCTGATACTGGTGCCGAGTTCAAGAATATAGACAGCAAGATTTTGCTCAGACGTACCGTGGAGATTATCGCGCAAAAGGGCTATCGTGTTGGCAATATAGACGCCACCATCTGTGCCGAACGTCCAAAACTCAAGGCGCATATCCCCAGCATGCAGCAAACCCTGGCAGATTGCATGGGTGTGGATGCGGATGCCGTAAGCATAAAGGCCACCACCACCGAGAAACTGGGCTTTACCGGTCGTGAAGAGGGTATCTCGGCTTATGCTACGGTGCTGATAGAGGGGTAATGAATGCATGAATTGATATAAATCAATAAAACACGGCGAAAAGGAGAAAAGTTGCCAAATGCTATTGCAACTGACCCAAAAAGGCGTACCTTTGCATCGTGTTTTTCATGGTATTAGATTTAAGGTTAACGAAAGATTGGTTGTCGTGATGACAACCTTCTTTTTTTGTATATACCTCATCATGAGGGAGGATGAGTTTTCTCACGAGGAAACTGCAGTACTCTCCTGAGGAAACTGTAGTTTTCACACGAGAAAACTGACAAGGCTTTATGAATGCGGAAGAAACACTTTCGCTCATGGGGGGGAGTATTCCTGAAAGGCCTGAAGTTTCTTTTCGCTCGGTAATTCGTATGTTTGAGTTTAAACTCGAATATACTTTCACTCGTTGTAAGAAAATATTCAAGCGAGCGTGGTATTTTTCACTCGTTTATTTGTATATTTGTACGGAAATTCCCGTAAAATGGCAGACAATAAACAACAAAGTGGTGGCGGAGTTCACCATCTCAGCGGCATGTTCCAGAACTGGTTTCTGGATTATGCCTCGTATGTAATACTGGAGCGTGCCGTGCCTCATATAGGCGACGGTTTCAAGCCTGTTCAGCGTCGTATCCTGCACTCCATGAAGCGTATGGACGATGGGCGTTACAACAAGGTGGCGAACATCGTAGGTCATACCATGCAGTTCCACCCCCATGGCGATGCCAGTATCAAGGATGCCTTGGTGCAGTTGGGACAGAAGGAACTGCTCATTGATTGTCAGGGAAACTGGGGCAATATCCTGACGGGCGACGATGCCGCCGCGGCACGTTACATAGAGGCGCGTCTGTCCAAGTTTGCCTTGGATGTGGTCTTCAATCCCAAGACTACGGAATGGAAACTGAGTTATGACGGCCGCAACAAGGAGCCGGTGGCTTTGCCCGTGAAGTTCCCTTTGTTGTTGGCACAGGGAGCAGAGGGTATTGCCGTAGGTCTGTCGTGCAAGATTCTGCCACATAACGTAGGCGAGATTTGCGAGGCTGCCATCAAGTACCTTCGTGGCGAGGAGTTTCATCTTTATCCCGACTTCCCCACGGGAGGCAGCATAGACGTGAGCCGTTACAACGACGGCCAGCGTGGCGGTGCGGTGCGTGTGAGAGCCAAGATAGAGAAGCGCGACAACAAGACCTTGGCCATCACGGAGATACCTTTTGGCAAGACAACAGGTACGGCATCAAAGCCCTCGACCTTCATAGACTCCATACTGAAGGCCGCCGAGAAGGGCAAGATAAAGGTACGCAAGGTGGAGGACATGACCTCGGCCAATGTGGAGATACTGGTGCACCTCACCCCTGGTGCTTCGTCGGACAAGACCATAGATGCCCTGTATGCCTGTACGGATTGCGAAGTGAGCATAAGCCCCAACTGTTGTGTCATTGACGAGAGGAAACCTCAGTTCCTGACAGTTAGCGACGTGTTGCGCCGTTCCGTGGACAACACCCTTGAACTCCTGCGACAGGAGCGTCTTATCCGCAAGGGCGAACTCCTGGAACAGTTGCACTTTGCTTCGCTGGAACAGATATTCATAGAGGAGCGCATCTATAAGGACAAGAAGTTCGAGAATGCCAAGACCATGGACGAGGCTTGCGAATGGATAGACGAACGCCTGACACCGTGGTATCCCAAGATGGTGCGCGAGGTTACGAAGGACGACATCCTGCGCCTGATGGAGATAAAGATGGCACGCATCCTGAAGTTCAACAAGGACAAGGCCGAGGAACTGATGGCACGCATCCGCGAGGAACTGGCACAGATTGACCAGGAACTTGCCAACATGGTGGAGGTAACATGCCAGTGGTTCCAGTTTATCCTGGACAAATATGGCAAGGACCATCCGCGCCTGACGGAGATAAAGAACTTCGACACCATATCCGCCGCTACGGTTGTGGAGGCCAACGAGAAACTGTACATCAACCGCGAGGAAGGCTTCATCGGCACATCGCTGAAGAAGGACGAATACATCTGCAACTGTTCGGACATAGACGATGTAATCATCTTCTACAAGGACGGTACGTACAAGGTGGTGAAGGTGGCAGACAAGATTTTTGTTGGCGAAACCGAGCGCTCGAAGAAGGAAAAGCGCAAGGTGGAGATTATCCACGTGGCCATCTTCAAGAAGAACGACAGCCGCATCATATACAATGCCGTGTACCGCGATGGCAAGGCTGGCAACTACTATGTGAAGCGTTTCAACGTGACCAGCATGACACGCGACCGCGAGTACGACCTTACAAAGGGCACTCCAGGCAGCCGTGTGCTTTACTTCACATCTAATCCCAACGGCGAGGCCGAGGTGATAAAGGTGGTGATGAAACCCAACCCGAAGTTGAAGAAAGTGTTCTTCGACTACGACTTCTCCATGCTTGCCATCAAGGGACGTGCCTCCATGGGCAACCTGTTGTCCAAGAACGAGATTGCCCGCGTCACACTGAAGAGCCACGGAGGCAGCACCCTGGGCGGACGCAAGGTATGGTGGGATCCCGATGTGAACCGTATCAACTACGACGAGCAGGGCGAATATCTGGGCGAGTTCCATAGCGATGACCAGATACTGGTTCTTCTGCCCAACGGCGATTTCTACGTTACCAACTTTGACACCAACAACCACTACGAGAACAACATACTGCGCATAGAGAAGTACGATTCTGCCAAGGTGTGGACGGCTGTCCTCTTCGACAAGGACCAGAGCGGCTATGCCTATGTGAAGCGCTTCCCCTTGGAGGCGACATCGCGCAAGCAGAACTTCCTTGGCGAGAACCCCGACAACGAACTTCTCCTTCTGACCGATACCGTCTATCCGCGCATCAAGGTGACCATGGGCGGGGTCGACGATTTCCGAGAGCCAATAGAACTGGATGCCGAGGATTTCATCGGTGTGAAGAGTTTCAAGGCCAAGGGCAAGCGTATAACCACATTGAATGTGGCCGGAGTGGAGGAACTGGAACCTTTGCGCATCCCTGAAGTACAGAGTAACGACGAGGAGGGAGGCGAAGAGGTACAGGAAAACCTTGATCCCGATTCCGGCAAAAGCCAGCAGGATGTTGCCGACGAGATGACAGGACAAATGCATTTGTTTGAATGACCCAGCGCAACCTATTTCATAGATTCGTGAAAAGTATTGCTATGATCCTTGCAATACTTTTCGCTCCCCTTCACCTGGCAGCACAATCGGCGGGCGATTCCATACGCTCGCATGCCTTCATGCTGGGCATAGGCTCCTCGCACCAGCTGGATACGTACCTGTCGCCACGCAATTATGACGGATATCAGATTTCGCTGATACGCGAAACATTGCGCATGACACGCCTGGCCGACAGACAGATATCCTTCCAGAGCCTATGGCAGGGAACATTCTCGCATACAACCAACGTGGCGGGTACGGCCACCGATTTTGGCGGGCATATAGGGTACGATGCCTTGTGGCACTACAACTGGACGCCCGTGAAGGGACTCAGGCTTATGGCCGGAGGGGCAATTGGGGCAGATGCCGGCATCCTGTATAACTCCCGAGGCGGCAACAATCCTGCTCAAGGCAGGGTATGCGTGGACCTCTCTGCTTCCGTGATGGCAATATACAAGTTCCGTTTGTGGGGACTTGATTTAGGCGTCAGGTATCAGGCAAACATGCCAGTGGCAGGTGTGATGTTCTCACCCCAGTTCGGGCAAAGTTACTACGAGATAGGAAGCGGATATGCCGATGGAAATGCCTGCTTTTCCTACCCGGGCAATGCCTTCAGCCTTTGGCAGCAACTTACCATGGATATTCCCCTTGGCAAGTACACGGTCATGAGGGTTGGCTATCTGTGCGACATCAGGCAAAGTCATGTTCATGGCATCAAGATGCACGACCGTTCCCATTCATTCATGATAGGTTTTGTAAAGCACTTCCGCAAGGTAAAAAAGGCGGAGCGGAAGACTTCGGTGATATTGTAGTGTGATGTTTACAGAGACAGACGGATGAAAAGGCTATACCTTATTATATTATCAGTACTGACGCTTGCCTCATGTGTAGATGAGGTGCAGTTCGAGAATACCCCGGAGGGCAATATGGAAGCCCTGTGGAAGATAATCGACGAGCACTATTGCTTCCTTGACTATAAGGCAGAGGCCATTGGACTTGATTGGAATGAGGTGCATGGCAGGTACAGAGGGATGCTGAGCAATAACATGACCTCTCCGCAATTGCAGGAGGTGCTTTGCAATATGCTTGGCGAACTGCAGGACGGGCATGTCAACCTTTATACCGCTTCTGATGTGGGCCGCTATTGGGCATGGAAGGAGGATTATCCCTCCAACCTGAACGAAGAAATCAGGGAAGCATACCTGGGCAAGGACTACCGTATTGCGGCAGGCTTGTATTACCGTATATTGGATGACAATGTGGGGTACATCGTCTACCATAGTTTCTCCTCCGGCATTGGAGAGGGCAACATTGCCGAGGTTCTGCATCATCTGCGTTTGTGTTCGGGCCTGATTATAGATGTCCGGGGCAACGGAGGAGGACAGTTGGATTATGCCCAGCGGTTGGCATCGCACTTCACCAACGAACGCATACTGACGGGTTACCGTTCTTACAAGACGGGCACAGGACATTCCGACTTCTCGGAACTAAGTCCCGAGTATCTGGAACCGAGCACAACTATCCGTTGGCAGAAGCCTGCCATAGTGCTGACCAACAGAGGATGCTACAGTGCCACAAATACCTTCGTTCGCGATATGCTATGTTGTCCTAATGTCCGCACCTTGGGCGACAGGACAGGTGGCGGCAGTGGCATGCCCTTTACCAGCGAACTCCCTAATGGCTGGCTGGTGCGTTTCAGCGCCTGCCCTCAGTATGACAAGCAGAAGCAGCACATAGAATTCGGTATCCCTCCCACCATTCCATGCGAGTTGAAGGCCGAGGATGTGGCAAAGGGCAAGGATACTTTGATAGAGGCAGCACGCAAGTTGCTCAGAGAAAGTTAAACGGCAATACGTACGCAAGAATGAAGAACCTACGTTATATGGTGATATTTCCGTTACTGATGATTGCGGTGTCCGTTATCACAGGATGGAGAAGCTATGACAAGGCCAAGGTAGAGATGACAGAAGACCTGAATCAGGCACTTCAACGTACGGCAATAACAGACGCCAGCGTGGAAGGCATACTTGACTCCTTGTCCTCTATGCCGGGGAGTCCTATGCTTACCTTCAACGGCAATCACCATGATTTTGCCAACTTTTTGCGTATTCCTTCCCTGCGCGATACGGCACATGTCTCTTACTCTATGGTTCAGGTGCAAGGTGACGGTAATGACACAGGAATACCTCATGCACGTATATGCAGTGACACAATAATGTTAGCAGGATGCGCTACCAAAGGGGATGAGGTGGTTCTTGCGGTACGTGCCTATGCCAATCCATCCATGGCAAGCGTGTTCTGTCATGCCGGTATGGAATGGCCAATGTTTTCTTTCCTTGCGGGTTTGCTGATGCTTGTCTTTATGCTTCTCAATCGCAGGCTTTTCAAAGTGGCGGTTCATTCATCCATGCGTGCAAACCTGGCTCTGACTCCCATGCAGGAACAGCTTATGAACATGTTTCTGGAAAGTCCCACCCGTACTCTTACCAAAGAGGAGATATGTTCTGCCCTTTGGCCAAAGAAGGATAATCCCGATGACACACTATATACCTTTATCAGCAGAATGAAGTCTTCGTTGGCAAGGCAATCTTCTTCATACAGGATAGAGAACAAGAGAGGGCGGGAATACTTCCTTGCCGATGAAAAGGGAGATTTTGTCCGTCGGCAGTGTTGATGAGGTAATGCAGTACCTTTGTTGTAGTGTAATTGTAAGGGTAATGTAAGGTAGATTTTGCATGAAGGTGTGCCCTTTGTTCATACCTTTGCCGGAGAAACCTAATCCGTGCAATCATGCAACAAGTCCGATTCAAATTTGTTGACCGTATCGTGGGGTGGCTGGTCTTTGCCATTGCCGCCACGGTCTATTGTCTTACGGTTGAGCCTACAGCCAGTCTGTGGGATTGCTCCGAGTTTATCATTTCTGCTTATAAGCTGGAGATTGGTCATCCACCAGGTGCACCGTTCTTCATGCTTACGGCCAACCTGTTCTCTCAGTTTGCTTCTGACCCATCTCAAGTGGCATATATGGTGAACATCATGTCTGCCTTGCTCAGTGCCGCTTGCATAATGCTTCTGTTCTGGACGGTATCGCATCTGATGCGCCGTCTGGTGTGCGGTTATGGCGAGGTGGGACGGGTGCAAGACCTCCTCATGATAGAAGGTTCCGCCATGGTAGGTGCCTTTGCCTGCATGTTCAGCGACTCCTTCTGGTACTCTGCTGTGGAAGCAGAGGTTTATGCCTATTCCAGTTTTCTTACGGCACTAGTATTCTGGTTAATTCTCAAGTGGGAGGACGAGGCAGATAGTCCAGATTCCAACCGTTGGATATTGCTTATCTCATATCTTATAGGACTTTCCATTGGTGTGCATCTGCTTAATCTCCTTTGTATACCTGCCATGGTGCTGGTATACTATTTCAGGAAGACGAAGAAGACAACGATGTGGGGAGTGTGCAAAGCATTGCTGGTTAGTTTTATTCTGCTTGGCGGTATACTTTATGGCCTTATCCCTGGCGTCCTGTGGCTGGCAGGCAGGGCAGAACTTTTGGCCGTTAATCTGATGGGACTTCCATTCAATTCTGGACTTGCAGGCTTTATCTTGTTGCTTTCCATACTGATTGTTTGGGGATTGAACCGTTGGCATGGAACAAGGAGACTTGTGCTCTCCTGTGTGGCCATGATACTTGTGGGATTCAGTTGCTATGGTGTCATCCTGGTGCGTTCCACTGCCAATCCGCCTATGGACGAGAATTCTCCGGAAGATGTATTCGCCCTAAAACGTTATCTCAATAGAGAGCAATACGAGGACAATCCCTTGTTCTATGGACCTACCTACAAGGCAAAGCCTGAGTACGAGCACAAAGGTGGCTTTATGGTTGCCAAGCGCAAGGAGGGTGAGACAATATATCGCAAGTCGGGCAAGACGGGGCGCTACATGGATGTGGGCAAGAAGATAGAGTATGTTTACGACCAGAATATGCTTTTCCCACGTATGCACTCTTCGCGCCATGCCCGGGCTTACGAACAGTGGATGGGTGGTGTGAAAGGTCCTACGATGAAGGAAAACATCGGTTTCTTCGTCTCCTACCAATTATATTATATGTATATAAGGTACTTCCTGTGGAACTTCGTGGGCAGGCAGAATGATATTCCCGGCAACGGCGAAACGGAGCACGGCAACTGGATAACGGGCATAGATATCATAGACGGTTTGCTTTTGGGGTGTGATATGAACAAACTTCCATCCGACTTGAAAGAAAATAAGGGACGCAACGTCTATTACGCTTTACCATTACTACTGGGCATTTTGGGCATCTGGTGGCAAAGAAGAAAGGGGGAGCATGGCAGGGAGCAATTCCTTGTTACCTTCTGGCTCTTCTTCATGACGGGAGTGGCCATAGTTCTGTACCTGAACCAAACGCCCTTGCAGGCCAGGGAAAGAGATTATTCCTATGCAGGTTCCTTCTATGCTTTCTGCATCTGGATAGGTCTTGGCACTGGTGCGGTGGTGTCGGTATTGAGACGCTTGAAGGTTGGAGAACTGTCATCGGTGATTGCTGGTGTGCTTCTCTGTCTGCTTGTCCCCATACAGATGGGATGTCAAACTTGGGACGACCACGACCGTAGCGGACGATACACTTGTCGCGACTTTGGCCAAAACTACTTAGAGAGCGCACCGAAAGAGGGCAAGCCCATCATCTTCTGTAATGGTGATAACGACACCTTCCCCCTTTGGTATATGCAGGAAGTGGAAGGTAAGCGCACGGACGCAAGGGTGTGCAACTTGTCCTATGCCAGTGCCGACTGGTACATTGACCAGATGCTACGTCCTGCCTACGATTCCCCTGCCTTGCCATTGGGATGGGAAACCGAAGACTACAGTTATGGCAACAATGATGCTGTACGCTTAGAACCGGAACTGCACGACAGAGTGCTGGCGTTGTATGAGCGGGAACCGCATACCCTGAGGAGGATACTTGGTGAGGAACCCTTTGACATGGCAAACATCCTGAGGCATTGGGTATTCAACCGTACGGACGGTATGAGCGAGGAAGATGTACGTTTGAGGCAATATGTGAAGGCACTTGCCTGTGGACGAGAGGACGAATGGGAAACGCAGGACATACGTTGTGTCCCCACAGATACGACTTTTGTCATGCAGAAGTCAGGGGAGAAGATGCCTCTTTCCTTTGTTGGCATGGACATGCTCCTGAAGAGCGACCTGCTGATACTCCAGCTTCTCGTAAATGGCGATGAAACCAGACCTTTGTACCTGACAACGTCCATGAACATAGACGAAAGGCCATATCTGAAACCTCACCTTGTACTGGAGGGTATGCTGTATCGTGTCGTTCCTTCTGACACTTCTGATACTGAAACTCGTGTAAATGTGGAACGCCTGTACGAGAACATCATGGAGAACTTCTCCTACGGTGGTTTGTCTGCCGGTGATGTGTATGCCGACTATGACGTGAGGAAGATGGCATACGGGCATCAGCACAAGATGGCATCCCTGATAGATGCCTTGCTTGAACAGGGCGACAATGAACGTGCCATGGCCGTTGTGCGCAAATGGCAACAGGAAATGCCTCCGCAAGTTGTTCCATACGATGCTGCCGCACTTTCCATGCTACGTTGCCTCTACCACACAGAGCACTATACGGAAGCCGATACACTTGCCCGGGAAATGCTCTCCCGCTCTCTTAAGTGGCTGGAATGGATAGACACATTGTGCCCCGAGCGCCGTCGTGGTTCAGCCTTTACGGAATACCAGTGGAGACATATAATGGAAAAGACCATATCCCTATTGTATTACTACGACCGAAAAGAACTTCTTATCACCTATTTCCCTGAACAAACATTAAAGTAATGCTTATAATCATGAAAAGAATCTTTGTGAAATATCCGCACTATATGCTTTGCACCATTGCTGCATCCCTCATTCTGTCGGGCCTCCTGCTCATGGTAGGTGAGGGTAGCACCAACGAAGCCTTCTGTCCCGACATCTTCTCTGCACGAAGGATAAGAATCGCTCCTGTATTGTGTTTTTCGGGTTATGTACTGATGGGAATTGGTATTACTTTCTATGGGAAGAGTGTTGCTGGGATGTGCTTAAAAGGAAAATCAGCAATAAAATGAATGCACATAGCGCACCGAAACTATTTGCAAGCACATCCAGCCAGTCGCCATGACGGCTTGTGGTAAGGTAGGCCTGTCCCAATTCCATCAGTCCGCCATAGACGGAGGCAACAATAAAGATAACGAGGAACTGCCAGATGGCGGTTCCTTTTTCTTTGTGTACTTGCTCTTCTTTCCTGTGTGCTGAGGCTTTGGCTCTAAGGTACTCGCCTCTAAGCACATAATCTATGCCCATCACCAGAGTGAGGAAACCATACATGACCCAGTGTGCCCACTTGTCGGCAAACTTTATGTCGGTTTGTGGGAACTCCTGTGCCGGCATCAGGCTCAGTATGGCAATGAGCAGGAGAGTGAGCAGGCTGAATATGTGGTGTCTAATGTATTTCATATGCTTTGGCGTATTCTTTGGCAACACGGTCTTCGCTATAATCGTGCGCGGCACTATGCATGGCTGCCTCTTTCCATTTGGGGTGGGACAGGGCGCACTCTATGCCGTTTGCCAGGTCTTTGCTATCGCAGTATTGTGCCACATAACCGTTTCTCGTGTGTGAAATCATCTCGGGTATGCCTCCGGCATTGAATCCTACACATGGTGTGCCGCACGACATGGCCTCGGCAATGGTATTGGGAAGGTTGTCCTGCAAGGAAGGTGTTACAAAGCAATCCACCGCCGAGTACAGACGTGCCATTTCCTTTTCCCCGTTCACGTATGGTATGAAGTGTAGGTTGCCCTTGTCTATCCCCAGGTTGGACTTCAGCAAGTCCTCCGTGTTTCCGCCCACCACTACCAGATGAGGCTGACGCTCGTTCAGATACTTCAGTGCCTCGAGCAGATATACCATACCCTTGCGCTTGTCCGTAACCTTCTGGCATGTGAAGAGTATCAGTTTCTGGTCTTGCGGCAGGGAGAAGGCTTTCCTGGCATCCTGTCTGTCTTGGGGATGGAAGATACTATGTGGTATACAGTTGTTTATGTGGCGCACGTTGGCATTCGGCATTGCTTTCTGTGCCAAGTCGGTAATCCACTGGCTACATCCAACGAACCTTATATTGCCAAGTTGGTATATCTCCTGCTTTGTCTTGAAAAGTCTTTCCTCCAGGGCAGAGACCTTTTTATCTTCCATGGCATTGCTCTCTTCGGTGTAGTGCCTTATGCCACGGAAAGGCCACTCGTCGTGCATGGTCCACACGATACGTTTGCCTGAGAGCAACATCTGTTTGAGTTGCTTCAAGGATAGCATGCCTTGGTTCACCCAGTGCAGATGAATAACATCAGCCTCCTTGTATTCTGGTGTGGAAAGTATATCTATTCCGTCCGATGCCAAGTCGTATTGCCATGTCTGCCGGAATGGTTTTAGCAGGCGGCACATAAGGCGCAGACGTTCCGTCACCTTGGGTATGACGTTGCCATACGATGCCACGTTGACATCGTCCGTCTGTTTGTCACGCACCAGCATCTTGGCCTTGACACCGTTCTTGTTCAGGGCGGTAAGCAGGCGCTTGGCGG
Organism: Bacteroidaceae bacterium; assembly: GCA_045612965.1. Classification (GTDB taxonomy): domain Bacteria; phylum Bacteroidota; class Bacteroidia; order Bacteroidales; family Bacteroidaceae; genus Physcousia. Next base: position 90,342 of record JAZLAC010000028.1, read on the forward strand.
CAATGGCACCGCCACCGGTACGTTCCGTTGTGGATATTATCAGGACCCTCATCTCTCCTTTAGTTATATTCTTTTTGTCCCATCCATTTCTTAATTCTGTTGCGTATGGCCTGCCCAATGTAGGAGAAGTTGCCATAACGAAGGTTAAGGAAGAGTTCCTCGAAACTTCGTGCCACCTTGATACCAGGATTCATCCATCCCATTATGCGGTACACGCGCTGGCGGTATGGAATGTGCTCTATGATATGCTTGGGGTGCACGAGTTGTGCCTCGGATGCATGTCCGGGCAGCAAAGCATCCATCTCAAAGCGTTTCATGGTAAAGATTCGGCGGTAGCCTCGTGGCAATGTCTCCAAAGTTCCACCGAAATGGGTGCTGTCTGCCGTGGCACCAAGATTATTGATAAGGTTCTTTTTAGGTACTATGCTCAGTCCGTTTGCCATGAGCATGTGCGACCATAGTATGGTTTCGTAAAAGGCCTTGTTCTGACTCTTATGCTTACGGCACATGGGCAGGAAGTCGTCTCTGTAGCCGCGCTCCTTGACGATATTGTTCAGTTGCCTTACCGTCTGCTCGTCGTCCAGCCAAGTGTAATGCTCGTCCCACTGGTCAATGACTCTTCGCCATGAGGCCCATCCCCAGATGCTGAGGTTGGTACTGAAAAAGTAGTCTTCCTGCACGTCCTTTGTCTCTTCTTCCACATTGAAGCCTGATATCATGGTTATGCGTGTGTCGTGCTCATACCTGTCCAGCATCTCCTTGCAGAAGTGGAAGAAACTGATGGAGGGGATGTCGTCGTCCTCCAGCACTATGCATTTGTCGCTCATGGAGAAGGCCCATTTCTGTGATATGAATTCCGAGGGGTCGCAGCCATAGTTCTTTTCCTGATACAGTTTGTGCACCTCGCATTCCCAATCAATGTCGCTTACCACCTCGCGACATGCCAGTATGCCAGGCATGTCCTTCTCGCTTCGGGGACCGTCCTGGTAAAGGAAGAGACGTGACGGGCGTGCTTTCTTTACTTGCTCGAAGACCTGGCCAAGTTGGTTGGGGCGGTTGAAGAACAGAATAAGGACGGAAACGTCTACTAATGCTTCTTTCATGGTATATTCGTGGTTAGGGCGTATCAAGATACTGTTGGGCGAGATAAATGTCCAGGAAGATTTGAACCTTGTCGGGCGCAAGTACCTGAGACCGCAGGTCAAAGGTAAGAAGAAAGTGCGGATTATCAAAATAAAAGCGCAATTTTGACTCTCGTCATGGTTACTCGTGTTTGGAAAAATCCGAAATCTTTTGTTTTTTCACTCACTTAGTCGTAACTTTGAACCGCAATGAAGGTATATTTCTATAACACGCGCCTTACGACGGAGAGTTATCTGGAGTGGCAGAGGGGATTGTTTCCCGGGCACTTGCTTTACGGGCAACCCGAAATGGAGAAGTACGGATTGGAGTTCGTGATGCATCCTTACCGTCATTTCCCTAGCCGCTTGCGCCTGATGCTTTATGTGCTTTGTGCCGTGCTGAAGCGCAGACGCAGGTTTGAGGCTATCTATGCTACCAGTTTCCGTGGCTTGGAACTGGTCATCTTCCTGAATTCCCTTGGCCTGTTGCGTTGCCCCATATATACGTGGCATCACACGGCAGTAACTACGGCCAAGAGTCCTTTGCGTGAATTTTTCTCTCGCTTCTTCTACCGTGGCATACAGGGCATGTTCTTCTTCTGCCAGAAACACATAGACGAGAGCCTGAGGAGCGTGAAGGCACCGGCGCACAAGCTGCATCTTGTGCATTGGGGACCCGATTTGCCTTTTTACGAAGGCGTTATGAAATCGGCATCCTCTCCTAATGAACCGGTATTCATTTCCACGGGAAAGGAGAACAGGGACATACAGACTTTGATGCAGGCTTTTGCAGGCCTGCCTCGCCGCCTGGATATTTACATAGCAGAGGAATGCGGCGCCATCAACTATCGCCGGGTTATAGAATCGCAGCCGTCCTCGGAAAACATCAATGTCTACTTTACCGAGGGTGTCATACCGCATCGCTTGGCTCAGATTGTGGCTCAGTGCTCCTGTGTGGTCATCCCATGTCTGGATTTTCCATACACCGTGGGCTTGACCACATTGGTAGAGGCCCTGGCGCTGGGCTTGCCGTTGATTACTTCGCGGAATACCTACTTCCCCATGGATATAGACAAGGAGGGCATAGGCATTACCGTGCCATACGGCAGTGTGCAGGGTTGGCGCGAGGCGGTCAGTTTCATTGCCGAGCATCCAGAGGAGGCAAGGCAGATGGGACATCGTGCCCGTCTTTTGGCAGAAAAGGTCTACAATATGGAAATCTTCGGTCGTGAAATAGCCGATGTCATCAATCATAAAGGATAAGATATGCAACACCCCAAGGTCATAGCCGTCCTGTTGGCCGGTGGAAGCGGAAATCGCTTCGGCGCCGATCGCCCCAAGCAATTTCTGGAAGTGCATGGCATTACTGTCTTGGAGCATAGTATACGTGCCTTTCATCGCTCGTCGCTGGTGGACGAGATAGTCATCATCACACGTCAGGATTTTGTGGAGGAGGTGAGGCATATTGCCTCGGCCTATCCAAAGGTGAAGCATGTGCGCCCTGGAGGCAAGGAACGCTATCATAGCACCTTGTCTGCCTTGGAGGTATGTACCGAAGGTTCTGACCGTTTGCTTATCCATGATGCCGTTCGCCCATTGGTGAGCGAGGCCATCATAGCCCGTTGTGTGGAGGCTCTTGGCCAGTATGATGCCGTGGGAGTGGCCGTGCCAAGTACTGATACCATTGTGCGTGTGGATGAAAACGAGTGTATCGTGGAGGCTCTGCCCCGAGTGTCCTTGCGGAATATGCAGACACCGCAGGGGTTTCGCCAAAGTGTCCTGCGCCAGGCCTTCTCTTTGGGATTGCAGGATCCGGCCTTTGCTCCTACCGACGACTGTTCTGTGGTTCGGACCTATCTGCCCCAAGTGCCGGTTCGTATCGTGGAGGGAGAGGTTACTAATATCAAGATAACCTTTCCCAAGGACTTGGAACAGATGAGGGGGTAATCCCCTTCAAATAGATGCCAATCTAAGTCCTCCCGACGTCAAGCCCCGGTCCTCCCGACGTCAGGCCTCGGTCGTCCCGAGGGCAAGCCTTGGTCGTCCCGAGGGCAAGAAAAACCTTCCCCGATTCCGGAATTCTCCATTGTGGATGTTCCCAGGAATTGGGGAAGGCTTGTATTGGTGTCCAGTCGCTTTCTACTTCAAACCGCTATTGAGCCAATCAACGTATGAGGATATGTCCTCGTTGAAACTATAACTGGGAGCCAGAGGCTTGCCATCGGGACTTAGCAGGACGTAGAACGGTTGTGCATTGGCGCCGAACTTGTATCTCTGCAGATAGCTCCAGCGGTCTCCAACGGTGCGCAGCTTGCGTTCCTGACCGTTCTCTGTTACCACGACAGGTTCTGCCAGAGGAGTCTTGTCGTCCACGTGCAAGGTTACGAGGACGTACTTGTTGTTGATAATCTCAGCAACCTCGGGGTCGGTCCATACGGCTGCTTCCATCTTGCGGCAGTTTACGCATCCATAACCGGTAAAGTCCAGCATAACTGGCATGTTCTTTTCCTTGGCGTATGCCATGGCCATGTCATAGTCGTGGAACTTGGGGGCTACCTCCTGGCTGTGCAGGTTGAAGTCCTGGGTGTTCATGGGAGGTGCGAAGGCACTGACTGCCTTGCATGGAGCACCCCACAGGCCTGGAATCATGTAAATGGCAAAAGCCAATGAAATCATGCCGATGACCAGACGTGTGATACCGGTGCGGGGACGGGTAACGATGTTGCCTTCCTCGTCGTATTCGTCTTCGTCGTGAGGCAGGCGGATGATGTTAAGCATATACAGGCCCATCATGGCAAATATCACGATCCAAAGGCACAGGAACACTTCGCGATCCAATATGCCCCAGCCATAGGCCAGGTCGGCTACGGAGAGGAACTTCAGAGAGAAAGCAAGTTCCAGGAAACCGAGCATAACCTTTATGTTGTTCATCCAATTGCCGCTACGGGGAGCGCTCTTCAGCATGGTGGGGAAGAGAGCAAACAGGGTAAATGGCAGTGCCAGTGCAACGGCAAAACCAAGCATGCCCATCGTGGGGGCCAGAATGGAACCGCTTGTGCTTACCTCTACCAGCAGGAAGCCTATGATGGGACCTGTGCAAGAGAAACTAACCAGTGACAGGGTGAAGGCCATCAGGAAGATGCTGAGCAGACCTGTGGTCTTCTCTGCCTTGGAGTCTACGGCGTTGCTCCATGATGAGGGAAGCGTCAGTTCAAAGCCTCCCAGGAAACTGAATCCGAACAATACCAGCAGCAGGAAGAAGAATATGTTGAAAACAGCATTAGTGCTCATGGCATTCAGTGCGCTGGCACCAAAGAGCATTGTTACGAGCATGCCCAAACCAACATAGATTACGATGATAGAGATGCCGTATGTAATAGCATCCTGAAGGCCTTTGCGACGGTTGTCCTTGCTGCGTTTCAGGAAGAAGCTTACGGTCATGGGGATGATAGGCCATACACAAGGTGTAAGCAGAGCCAGCAGTCCTCCCACTATGCCCATGAAGAAAATCCATATAAGAGAGGAGTCGCCTTGCGTGCCGATATTATCCTCTTGCTGCATCAGGTCGGTAACAGGGGCCCAAAGGTCGTTCCCGTTATCCTGTGCCCCTGTCGCAATGGGTGTGGCTTCGGTCAGTTTGGTCATGGGGATGGACTTTGGCCCAGCCTGTTGTGCCGCAGCATCCGCACTTTTTGCCGAATTGGTGCTGTTCCCATTGAAACTAAAGTCCACCGTGGTTGGAGGCAGGCAGTTCTGGTCGTTGCACGCACCGTATGTCAGGTATCCGCAAACCATATAGGTGTCGCTGGTCACTTCGTATGTCTGTACAAAGGTAACCTCGTCTTCAACGGTCTCTACCTCCATCATGAACATGGGATCCATGCCGCGATGCACTTCGCCGATGGTTTGGAGTGTGCCTACGGGTTTTACGCCTTCCTGCTTTTCCAGGGTAACGGTTGCACGTTGTGGACCTCCGTCTTCAAAATTTGAGCCATATACATGCCAACCGCTTTCTATGGAGCCCTGGAAGGAGATTTCCAGCTGTCCCTTGGCATTGATCTTGTGTGATGTGGTGAATTTTACCGGATCGGCCATCTGGGCCAAGCAACCCAGAATACCCGTGGTAATAATAATAAATAAGGTGTAGATTCGCTTTATCATTATTTGCGCATTTTGTTGTTTCGCGTGCAAATTTATGCAAAAAATGGCAATAAAACGCAGGACTGTACAAATAATATCTCTTTTCTTTTGCCGAAACCTCGTGATTAGGTCCCGGCAGACCAGTATTAAGACCAGTATTAGGACCGATTGTCCGTTGTTTCCCCGTCCTTTATACGCTGAATCTTATTCGCAGTACATCTTTTGGAACTTTGCTGTGTCCTTTTGGTGCTCAACTTGGACGAAAACAGGCGCAAAAGTGCGGGGTAATGCACAAAAAGCGACAAATTGGGCAAATTCGTTAAGAAATTAAGGCGTTTTCTTGCGAATGTGCTTAAAATGTCTTTACTTTGCACTCACAAAAGAGAAATAAAAGATTTCAATTAACTTTAAAAAGAAAGTAATATGTCTGAAATTGAAGCAAAAGTAAAAGAGATTATTGTTGACAAGTTGGGTGTAGATGAGGCTGATGTTGTGCCCGAGGCAAGCTTCACCAACGATCTTGGTGCAGACTCTTTGGACACCGTTGAGTTGATCATGGAGTTCGAGAAGACTTTTGACATCACTATTCCCGATGACAAGGCCGAGAAGATCTCAACCGTAGCTGATGCTATCGCTTATATTGAGAGCAATAAGTAAACTGAAGTTTTACACTATTTATCTATAATAGTTGTCGGGTGGCCTTCTTTAGAGTACCACTGGGCAACTATTTACTTTTTATATGGAACTAAAGAGAGTTGTTGTAACCGGTTTGGGTGCAGTGACACCTATTGGTAACACGGCCGAGGAGACCTGGCAGAACATGCTGGACGGTGTGAGCGGGGCTGCTCCTATCACACGTTTTAACGCCGAAAAGTTCAAGACACAGTTCGCTTGTGAGGTCAAGAACTTTGATTCTTCAAAATATATTGACCGCAAGGAGGCTCGCAAGATGGACCCCTATTGCCACTATGCCTTGGCTGCCGCACAGATGGCGGTGGAGGATAGCGGCATGGACGTGGAGACTTTGGACAAGAACCGTGTCGGCGTTGTTATGGGCGTAGGTATCGGTGGCATGAAGACCTACGAGGAAGAGGTTCTTTCTTATGGTAAGACCGGCGAAAGTATCGGTCCCAAGTTTAATCCTTTCTTTGTGCCCAAGATGATTGCCGACATTTGTGCTGGACATATCAGCATCAAGTATGGCTTCCATGGTCCCAACTACATAACCTCCAGCGCTTGCGCCAGCAGTACCAATGCTTTGGCTGATGCCTTCAACCTGATTCGCTTGGGCAAGGCAAACGTAGTGGTTAGCGGTGGTGCCGAGGCCGCCATTACCGCAGCAGGTGTGGGTGGCTTTAACGCAATGCATGCCCTGAGCACACGCAACGATTCTCCCGAGACTGCAAGTCGCCCCTTCAGTGCCAGCCGCGACGGTTTTGTGATGGCAGAGGGCAGTGCCTGCCTGATTCTGGAGGAACTGGAGCATGCTAAGGCACGTGGCGCCAAGATTTATGCAGAGATGGTAGGTGCAGGCATGAGTGCAGATGCACACCACATAACGGCCTCACATCCCGAGGGCCTGGGTGCTATCCTTGTGATGCAGAATGCCCTGGAGGATGCCGGCATGCAGCCCGAGGACATAGACTACATCAACGTGCATGGCACCAGCACTCCCGTTGGCGATATTAGCGAGGTGAAGGCTATCAAGGCGCTCTTTGGTGAGCATGCCTATAAACTCAATATCAGCAGCACCAAGTCAATGACTGGTCATCTGCTGGGCGCTGCTGGCGCAATTGAGGCTATGGCCAGCGTCATGTCCGTCAAGGAGGATGTAGTTCCTCCAACAATCAACCACGAAGAGGGTGACGAAGATCCCGAGATTGACTACAGCCTGAATTTCACATTTGGCCAGCCACAGAGGCGTGAGGTGCGTGCCGCACTTAGCAATACCTTTGGTTTCGGTGGACACAACGCTTGTGTGATCTTCAAGAAATACGTGGAATAAGGAAATAAGGAACTGGGGAGAAAACTCCTTTCTGTTCAAGAGTGCTGTATCTGTGAAAGCAGGAAATATAATAGATGCGATAAGGTTGCCTTTCCGACGTGACAGGCAGCTTTATCGTTCTTTTTATGGAATACTGGGCTTTTATCCCCGAAGGATAGACCTCTACCGTCAGGCTCTCACACACAAGAGCCTGACGGTAAAAGAAGGCGGTGGGCGCCTGTCCAACAACGAGCGTCTGGAGTATCTTGGCGATGCGATACTGGATGCTGTTGTTGGAGATATCCTGTATAACCATTTTAGAGGCAAGCGTGAAGGTTTCCTTACGAGCGTTAGAAGCAAGGTGGTTCAGCGGGAAACGCTGGGGCATCTTGCAGACGAGATGGGATTGACCGACCTGATACAAAGCAATCTGATGGGCAAGGCACACAACAGTTACATGGCAGGCAATGCCTTTGAGGCCCTGGTGGGTGCTGTGTATCTTGACCGCGGATATGATTACTGCAAATGGTTTGTCAAGAACCGTATTTTGGGAAAATACATCCATCTGGACAGAATCGCATACAAGGAATCTAATTTCAAGAGCCGTCTGTTGGAGTGGTGCCAGAAGTTCCATGTCAATGCCACCTTTGAACTCCTGGAGGAGACAAAGGACGCAGAAACGGCTTCGCCACGTTTTCTCTCCTGTGTTCTCATATCAGGGGTGGAGTGTGGTCGAGGCATAGGCTATAGCAAGAAGGAAAGTCATCAGCAGGCAGCCAAGGAGGCACTTGCCAGGCTGAACAAGAACAATGCCCTGAGGACAAAGGTCCTGGAGGCTAATAATATAGAAAAAAATGGCAATAACACCGATAATACGTCCCGTTTTTGCGCTGAGAAGGAAAGCACTGGACAGGTATCAGACACAAGCGGAGCAGTTGCAGATGCAGGTGCTCGGCCGTCTGCTGAATAAGGCAGAGGGAACGGAGTGGGGTAGAGAGCATGGTTTTGCTTCGGCAAGGACATACGAGCAGTTTGCTGCCACTTCTCGTGTGAACACTTACGAGGATTTAAAGAATTTCATAGATCGTATGCGTCAGGGTGAAGCGGACGTGCTTTGGCCGGGGCGTGTACGCTGGTATGCGAAGTCCAGCGGAACTACCAACGACAAGAGTAAGTTTATTCCAGTAAGCAAGGACGGATTGAAAGACACCCATTATGCAGGTGGCAGGGATGCCGTGGCATGGTATTTGGGCAACAATCCCAGCAGCCGTATTTTTGACGGCAGAGCGTTGATACTCGGTGGCAGCCATGCTCCCAACTATAACCTGAAGGGCTCTCTGGTAGGTGATCTCAGTGCCATACTCATAGAGAACATCAATCCCTTAGTCAATATGGTCCGTGTGCCCAAGAAGGAGACGGCCCTGCTCTCGGACTTTGAGATTAAGCGCGACAGGATAGCCCGTGAGGCCATACACGAAAATGTTACTAACCTCAGTGGCGTGCCCTCGTGGATGCTTTCCGTTATGAATCGAGTGCTGGAGATAACGGGCAAGGACAATCTTGCCGAGGTATGGCCGAATCTGGAAGTGTTCTTCCATGGAGGTGTAGCCTTTACTCCATATCGTGAGCAGTACAGAAAACTTGTACCTTCGGAGAAGATGCACTATATGGAGACGTACAATGCCAGCGAAGGCTTCTTCGGCTTGCAGGACGATCCGTCGGATCCCTCCATGAGCCTGATGCTTGACTATGGAGTATTTTACGAGTTCATTCCTATGGACGAGCTGGAAAGTCCCAATCCCCACGTCTTGCCCCTTTGGGGAGTAGAGGCAGGCAGGAACTATGCGATGGTTATCAGCACTTCCAGCGGCTTGTGGCGTTACATGATAGGCGATACGGTGCGCTTTACCTCTATCAATCCTTACAAGTTTATCATTACTGGCCGCACCAAGTTCTTTATTAATGCCTTTGGCGAGGAACTCATCGTGGACAATGCTGAGGTGGGATTGGCCGAAGCGTGCAAAAGGACTGGTGCTCAGGTTCTTGAATACAGTGCCGCTCCTGTGTTTATGGACGGCGATGGCAAGTGCCGACACCAATGGCTGGTGGAATTTGCCAAGGCACCAGAGGATATGAGCGAGTTTGCGCGCATTCTTGACGAGACCCTTCAGCAGGTGAACTCGGACTATGAGGCCAAGCGATACAAGGACATCACGCTTCAGCCCCTGGAACTGGTTGTGGCACGCAAGGGCCTCTTCCACGATTGGCTTGCCTCCAAGGGCAAGCTGGGCGGACAGCACAAAGTACCTCGCCTCTCCAATAATAGGGGGCATATCGAGGAGATGTTGCAATTTAACTGAAACCATATTATATGATACGTCGATTCACGATACTTTTTCTTCTGTTCATGGCCGTGGTGTCTACCTTTGTGTCATGTGCCAGTATAGGCAGTCCTGATGGTGGCAGGTACGATGAGGAGCCTCCTCGGGTGATAGGGGCAAGGCCTGCCGACGGAGCCGTGAATGTGAATACAAAGAACGTAAGTATCCGATTCAATGAGTTCGTGAAACTTGCCAATGCTACGGAAAAGGTGGTGGTATCTCCGCCTCAGCTGGAGGTTGCCAACATTAGGGCGATGGGTAAGCAGGTAAAGATTACGCTTTACGACTCCTTGCTTCAGAATACGACTTATACGGTAGACTTCAGTGATGCCATAGAGGACAATAACGAGGGCAATCCTATGGGCTTTTACACCTATAGTTTCAGTACCGGTCCCGTTATCGACACGATGCAGGTGTCTGGGCATGTTCTGGCGGCAGAGAATCTTGAACCTGTCAAGGGTATTCTGGTGGGACTGCACAAAGTGGACAGTGCCTTTTCTGATAGCACGTTCCAGACAAAGCCCTTCCTGCGTGTCTCCAGGACCAATGGCAGCGGCCAATTTACCATAAAGGGAGTTGCGCCTGGAAACTATAGGGTCTATGCTTTGCTGGACGGTGATGGCGACTTCCGCTTTAGCCAGAAGTCGGAAGCCATAGCCTTTGATACAACTATATATGTACCAGCTTGCAGACCTGACCTTAGGATGGATACCTGCTGGCGTGATACTGTCTACTATGATTCTATAAGGGTAGTGCCCTACATGCACTATACCCCTGACGATATTGTGCTTAGGTCTTTCCTTGAGGCAAAGCAGGACCTGCATTTGCTGAAATCAGAACGCCTGGAACCAGATTGGTTCCGACTGTACTTTACCGCCCCGATGGATACGTTGCCTGTCATCAAGGGCTTGAACTTTGACGAGTCATGCCTTGTCCTGGACGCCAGCAGGAACAACGATACTCTTACGTATTGGATTACCGATACGGCTTTTACCCACACCACAGACAGCATGCAGTTTGAACTTCGTGCCTTGGACACAGATACGTTGGGCAACCTTGGATGGCGAACGGACACTCTGACTCTGGTTCCACGCAAAAGTTGGGCCAAGTTCAAGGCAGAGCGACAGGAGAAAATAGACAAATGGAACGAAGATCGTGAGAAAAAGGCCAAGAGGAGCAAGAAACCTCTGCCGCCGGCCAAGAATCCCCACGAAGAGCAGTTCCTGAGCCTGAAGATATCTCCGTCTGGCACCTTGGCTCCGAACAAGAACGTCCAGATACAGGCCGTAGAACCGATAACGTCTTTAGACACGTCGATGATACATCTTTACGTGCATCGCGACTCCAACCTTTATGAAGAGCCCTTCATTGTTCAGCCTACGCCGTATAACTCAAAATCTTACACTCTTTATGCGGAATGGATTCCCGGCAACAAGTATGCCGTAGTGGTGGACTCTCTGGCAATAACCGGTGTTATGGGCACGTCATGTAGCAAGGAGCGTAAGGAAATAACGGTAAACAGGCAGGAGGACTATGGCACACTTGTGATAAATCTGATGTCTGCTGATACCACCATGATAGTCCAGCTGCTGAACCGTTCGGATAAACCCGTAGCATGGCAGAGGGTATCTTCAACCGGAACGGCAGAGTTCTTTTTCCTCAGGCCAGATTCCTATTATATGCGATGCTTTGCCGATAATAACGGCAACAACACATGGGACGTCGGGTGTTACGAAACAGGAACCCAGCCAGAACCTGTGTACTATTTCCCCAAGCCCATGCATGTCAGAGCCGGTTGGGATGTGGAGCAGGATTGGGATGTACACGGAATTCACGTGCTTGCTCAGAAACCGCAGGAGCTGATAAGGCAAAAGGCCGACAAGAAGAAGACTCCGCAGGATCGCAATAAGGAGCGAGATGCGGAGAAGGCAAAAAGAAAATAGTCGTTAATGCATGACACGGGAAATTGAAATATCGTTAAATAGTGCGCTGTAATGTATACGAACGTATAATGCGGCTTGGTCTTGTGCTTTCAATATGTTACCTTTGCATGGAAAACAAGTAAACCTCTATACAACATAAGACCAATGGTTGACAATAGATTTATGACCCGAGCAGAGTTCCTGTGTATGCAGAACCTTTGGAATCTTCCCACGAGGGGAGGATTTACCCGTGACATACAGGAAGGCTTTGAGGACCCCAAGCCAGCATACACGACAACCGCTACTTTCATGAAGATTCTTGTTCGCAAGGGATTTTGCAGCATGAGGCGCGTGGGTGCCATGCAGTACTATACCCCCCTGATTACCAAAGAGGAGTATTGCCAGAGAGTTATGGAAAAGATATTAGATGATTATTTTGATGGCGACACAACTCGCATGCTGGACTTCGTGCTGAGGCATAACAAGCCAAATCAGGAGCAAAAAGATGCGATGGTTGCCATGTTAAGGTAACAAAAAGCCGTAAAAGAAGGATTTATTGTTAAAAACTTCGATGCATTGTCATCGGAAATTACTATATTTGCAACGAGAAAATAATAAGAATACTTTAAACTAATAAACACAAGTAAAGACAATGGCAACATTAGATTTGACACAGTATGGCATCACCGGTTCTACCGTGATTGCACACAACCCCTCTTATGAGCAGTTGTTCGCCGAGGAGACCAAGGAGTGTCTTCAGGGTTACGAGAAGGGTCAGAACACCGAGTTGGAC